>CAVRLX010000021.1:0-15394 GCA_963721725.1 uncultured Chloroflexia bacterium | reverse complement strand
GAGTTGGGCGCGTACTTCAAATTCGGGCTGCCCAGGCAGCGGGGCGCGGATCCGCCCCAACATGAGCCACGAAACGGCCATCAACACGGCACTCAGGGCGAAAATGCCATTAATGGGCAGCCCCAGTTCCAAAAATCCCACACCGACCATAGACATGATAATGCCGCGCAATCCAATGCTGGTGGATTGGAGCGCGGCATATTCGGTGATGCGTTTGGGATCGGCCAGTTGAATACCGCTGTTCACGGGTCCCATGTCGAAACCAGCGTTGACCAATCCCTGGATGGCAAACGCAGGCAGTAACATCCACATGTTTTGGGCAAAAATGTACGAAATCGGTAAGAAGATCGCCACCGCTGCCGTCGCCCGCACCACAAACAGCCCCCCATGTCGATCCACAAGCTGTCCCCACATCCAAAACCCGCCCAGCCAAAAGATCGATTGGATCAGCCCTAGCCAGCCTAGTTGTGAATAGGAAAGGTGCAGCCGATCGACCTGTACCAGCGGATAGAGCGTCCACGACATGATTGTGCCGGTTCCAAAGATGGCGTAACTGGTGAGATAGTGCCAGAAGCGGCGATCTTCGCGCAGGATCTGGCGCAGATCGCTAAAGGTTCGCGTCTGGCGCGGCGGCAGTGGATCTTCGGGCACGCGGATATGCATAAAGATAAAGGCGGCGGCGATCCCCAGCAAACTTGCCAGCGGAAAGAGTACCCGATAGCCCCACTGATCCAGCGCCCAGCCCGCCAGCGGTGTCAGCACTAAGATGGCCGTGACCCGCCCCATCCGCGAGATGGACATCATCTTGCCGCGGATCTGATTAGGATAGATGCGCTGGATAATCGCGCGTGTAGCCCGGGGAGGGGAAGACCTCTAGCAGCCAAAAGACCGCGGCCAGCGCAATCATCCACCATGCCTCGGTGATCAACCCTGTGAGCAAAAAGAGGGCGCGGGCCAGGAACCACGATCCGAAGATCACATGGCGCGGTCGGCGGCGGCGCATAAGCACAATACTCATCGACGCAAAGACCGCGCCGACAAATTGGGTGGCGCTGTAGATCCCCAACATGGTGGGCGTGGCGTCCATGCGGCGCAACACCACCGGGATAAAGCCCAGGGCAATCGCGTAAAATGCGCCATAGGCCAGGGCCATGAGGATCTCGACATGCATATTGCGCCGCACATCGGGGCTAAGTGAACCGGTTAAGGAGTGCTCGAAAGAATGGGTCAGGCTTTTGAGGGTAGCAAGCATACAATTTCTTCGTTGAAATGTGCCCGCGTGCTTGCATGATCAGATGTGGGACAGTCTCCGCGCGGGGTAGCGGCTGTTGATGCGGGGATCATAGCATGGGGTGGGCGCGGCTGGCAATTGGGGTTGAATGAAGAACGGTTTGAAGCGTAGCCGCACCGTCACGAAAAAGGCGAAGCGATCCGAAGCAACTGTCCATGTCATAGATGATTCTTCGTGACCTTCGCATCTTTGTGGCTACTTTTAATTTCAAGGGGAGAAGTGGCTCACCTGTTCATGGGGGGATCTGTGGTACGCTGGGGACAACAGATAGGAAACAGAGAAACGAGGTTGACCATGTTGCAGATTACAGAGAGGCTTGCCATTCCGCTGGCGGAGATTGAACTGGAAGCGGTGCGATCCAGTGGGGCGGGCGGGCAAAATGTAAATAAAGTTTCCACGGCGGTGGTGCTGCGTTTTGATATCCGCGCGTCATCGCTGCCCGATCTCTACAAAGAGCGGCTGCTTGCCCTGAGCGATAGCCGGATTACCGGCGAAGGCGTGGTCTTGATCAAAGCACAGCAACACCGCAGCCAGATCAAGAACCGGGACGAAGCGCTCAGTCGATTGGCGCAACTGGTGCGTAGCGTCACCGTTACCCGCCGCAGCCGTCGCCCCACACGGCCCACCGCCGGTTCGCGGGAGAGACGATTACAAGCGAAAAAGCAGCACCGGCGCGGTGAAGGCGCAACGGCGTAGCGGGGGGGAGTAATGCGTACTGCGTACTCCCAACACGCAGTACGCATTACTTTTTACCACCCGTCCCAATGCGTCCGCTCAACTAGGGGCTGGCGCGCCGCCGGGCGGAAATCGTCGCCCAGGAAATAGGCCACGGGTAGCGGCGCGGCCTGGGTCACGTTGTCGGGGATGCCCAAGAGCGCGGCGATCTCCTTTTCATAGCTCAGATGAAAGGTAGTCCACGCCGAGCCGAGGCCACGGGCGCGCAAGGCCAGCATCAACGACCACGTGGCCGGCAAGATCGATCCCCAAAAGCCCGCCTGTTGATTAGACGGTTTGCCATCCACTCGCCCCTCAATACAAGGGATGATCATCACCGGTACTTCGTGCATATGATCGGCCAGATATTGGGCGGAACTGCGCACACGCCCCATTTGTTCGGCGTTGGGCTGTTCCGGCTGTGTCGCGCTCTGGGTGCGCGCAAAGTAGACCTTGCCCACTTCGCGGTAATAGTGTGCGATCTGCGCCCGCATCGCCTCGTCGGTGACCACGACAAAATGCCAGCCCTGTTGGTTCGAGCCACTGGGGGCCTGGGTGGCAATCTCAATGCACTCCTCAATGATCACACGCGGCACAGGCCGGCTAAAATCCAGCCGTTTGCGCACCGAACGTGTTGTCATGAGCAGGTGATCGGTGATCTCTAAATTTTCCGGGGTCGAGAGATCCATCTTCATCTTCCTTTCTGAAATTCAAGAATTTAACGCAAAGGCGCAAAGAGGCAGAGAACGGAAAAGGCAAGATGGATTGAAACTCTGCGAGACTATCCGTGTAAATCCGCTCAATCCGTGTCCTATTCTGGTCTTTGCATCTCTGCCTCTTTGCGCCTTTGCGTTTTATAATTCCACCATTGCCTTGATGACACGGTTTTCTGGCTTCAGCCAGCTTTCAAAGTCGCCGATCATCTCGGTGAAATCAGCTTTGTGCGTGATCAGCGGCGCGGTGAGGATCGTCTCGTGTTGCATGGCCGAGATCACCGCCTCGAAGTCGGCGCGGGTGGCGTTGCGGCTGCTGAGCAGCGTGGTCTCGCGCTTGTGAAAATCGGGATCGGAAAAGGTAATGTCAGCGTTGACCAAGCTTACCAACACATAGCGCCCGCCGTGGGCCACATAGCGAAAGGCGTTCATCATTGATTGTGGGTTGCCCGTGGCGTCGAAAACCACGGTGGGATAATCGCCGTTTGTGATGCGTTCAAGGTGGGGCAGGGGATCTGTGCTGGCGTTGATGGTGTGCTCGATACCCAGTTGCTCGCGACAAAAGCCTAGGCGTCCGTCGTCAATATCCAGAGCGATGACCTCGGCCCCGGCGGCTTTGGCAAATTGGATCACGCCCAGGCCGATCGGACCGGCCCCCACCACCAGCGCGAATTCACCCGGCTCGATGGCGGCGCGGCGTATAGCGTGTGCGCCAATCGCCTGATTTTCTACCAGCGCCATTTGATCCAGCGAGAGGCCATCGGCACGGATCAGCAGATCCGCGGGCAGACTGAGATACTCTTGCATGCCGCCATCTTGATGCACGCCCAGCACGCGCATTTTTACGCAACAGTTCGTCTTGCCACGCCGACAGGCCACACACTCGCCACAGGAAAGATAGGGCAGCGGCACAGCCCAATCCCCGGCCTTCAGACCCGCAGCGTTGTTTTCGGCAATGTTGATCACCTCGACGGCGAGTTCATGCCCCAACACGCGCGGATAGGTGAAGTAGGGCTGCCGCCCGCGATAGGCGTGGAGATCCGTGCCGCAAATGCCAATCCGGCGCACACGCACCAGCGCATCCCCGGCGGCGACGGTTGGTTCGTCCACGGAATGGATCTCAAACTGCAATGGTTCTCGCAAAATAATCTGGCGCATGGCCTGGGCCTTTCTTTTAAAATGTGGATCCGAAAGTGAAGGCAGAGATTTACCGCAAAGTGGCAAAGGCGCAAAGTGCAAAAGAGGTTGAGGCTCTGCGCGGATATCCGTGTAAATCCGCTCAACCCGTGTTCTATTCTGAGCTTTGCGCCTCCGCACCTTTGCACCTATGCGTTGAAATAACTTCAGTCCGCCGTCGGCACATTGACGCGCGCCTCAGCGTTTTGCGGGTGATAGCGGCGCTCGTTGATGTAGTCCAGGCTCTGATGACGGAAATAGGTGTTGTAGAGTTCGGCGTAATGGCCGCCCTGCGCCATCAGTTGATCATGGCTGCCCTGTTCGATGATCTGCCCTTTTGCCAGCACAATAATCCGGTCGGCGGCCTTGACCGTGGAGAGGCGATGGGCGATCACAATCGAGGTGCGGCTGCGGAAAAGCAGATCCAGCGTGCGTTGAATCTGCGACTCGGTGAAGGGATCAATGCTGGCCGTGGCTTCGTCCAAGATGAAGATGGCCGGGTCCTGGGCCAACATGCGCGCCAAGACCACCAATTGCCGCTGCCCCATGCTCAGGCGGCTGCCGCGCTCGCCCACGTCCGTCAGCAAGCCATCGGGCAGCGTCTCCAGCCATTCGCCGTTGGCGATCTGGCGGGCAATGCGCTCCACATCTTCGTCGCTCATGTCGGGGCTGGCATAGCGGATATTATCGGCCACGCTGCCTGCAAAGAGAAACGGCTCCTGGCTGACAATGCCCAACTGCCGCCGGTAATCCTTGAGATCCAACGTGCGAATGTCTTGACCGTCAACCAGAATCTGCCCGTCCTGAAATTCGTAAAAACGCGTGACCAGTTTGGCAATACTCGACTTGCCCGCGCCGGTATGCCCCACCAGGGCGATGCTCTCACCGGGGGCAATGTGCAGATTGAAGCGGTTTAGGATCTGCTCCTTTTCGCTATAGCGGAAGCTAACCTCGCGAAATTCGATCTCACCAGCCAGGTCGCCCACCGGTTGCTCCTGGCGCTGCACCACCACGGGCTTGGCATCGATGAGGGCAAAGATGCGTTCCGTGGCGCTCAACCCGGCCTGGAACTGGCTCCAAAAGGCCGAAAGTTGGATCATGGGGAACCAGAAGCGATCCAGGCTGTTCATAAAAAGATACCACGCGCCGGTGGTGATAATCGCCAGCGAAACGCTATAGCCGCCTACATAGAGCAGGATGCCCGTAGCCAGCCCGCTGAAAAAGGCCAGTGTGGGGAAGACTGTCGCCAGCACCACACCGCGCGAGGTCTGGATGCTGTAGCTCTGTTGGTTGACGCCGCGGAATTCGTCGTAGATGCCCTGTTCGCGGCGAAAGTTTTTGGCAACATTGATGCCGGTCACGGCGTCTTGGATGCTGACGTTGACCTCGGCAATCACACGTTGGCTCTGGCTAGTAATGCGCCGGGCCAGCCCGCGAAAGAGATTCGCCACCCAAAAAGCCACCGGGGCCATCACCAACACCAGCATCGCCAGCCGCCATTCGATGCTGAGCAGCACAAAAAAGAGCACCGCCGAGAGCAGCAATTGGCTGCCCACGTCGGTGACCAATGTGGCGACGCGGCCAAATTCGTCGCTGTCGCTGCTAATCCGGCTGACAATGCGCCCCGACTGAAATTCATCGTAAAAGCTCATGTCGTGATTCATGGCGGCTTGAAACGCGTCTTTACGCAGCGCCAATACCACGTCGCCAATCAGCATGGTGGTAAGCAAGCGCCGCACCCAGTTGATGCCCCAGATGAAGACGCCCAACCCAATCAATACCGCCACCAACAGATAGACTGCGCTGGCAGAGATTGCCACACCGCGTTCTGCGTCGGACATAAACTCGACGCCGCGGGCGGCAATCAAGGGCGCGCCCGTTTGGGCAGCGGTGAAAAGCGTTACACAGATCACAATGATCACAAACCGCCCCAGCCAGGGGCGAAAGTAGGCCGCCAGGCGGCTGATCAGTTCGCGGTTGCTATATTCGCGGTCATAAGCTTCGGCATCTAGGCCGGCGCGCAACATGCCCATTCTCAGTTCCTTTGTGGGTGAATCCATTCATGAATCGTATTTCTCTATTATGACCCTTCCCGCGCAGATAACCAACTTTTGCCAAATTCGCATTGTTTTAACGCAAGTTTTAACGCAAAGGCGCGAAGGGGCAGAGGCGCAAAGGGCGGAATAGAACGCGAAGGGGACGAATTCCAGCATTGAATGTACAGGTTCAGCAATTTTTGCCTTTCCCCCTCTTCTTTGCGCTCTTCGCGCCTTTGCGGTGAAGACTCCCCCTACCACATCTCTTTCAGTAATCCGCCGCCGCTGCCCAGCGAACGCACAAGAGAGAGGCGCACCCGGTGCGAGGTGCGCCCAAAGAGTAACAGCATGGTTTGCAGTAATTGCAGGGTGGAGAGTGTGTTGGAGAGGTAGCCGCTCCACAGCGGGCGGGGCAGGGCAAAGAAGGTGCGGAAAAAGTCGGCGGTCTGTTGCCGATCAAAACGCAGCAAATTGTGCAGCCCAAAAAGATAGAGCGCACGGTTGCGCAGCCGGGGTTGCGGCCACAGCGCCGCCCAGCCAGCACAGGCGATCTGGGCCGGTGTCAGTCTTGGATCGGCCAAGCAGCGCGCCACAGCCTCCGCCACGATGGGAGCCATGGTCAACGCGGCCCCCACTTGATAGCCCGAAGCAGGATGCACCATGCTGGCCGCGCCGCCATAGCCCAGCACAGGCTGCGCCAAATCCGGCAGCGGCAGATTCATGGGGAAGAGGCAGCGCTCCACATGCTCGATTTGGGTGATGACAATGCCCCGGTGCGCCAATCGTTGGTATAGGCGCTGTTCCAATTTGCCCAACGGAAAGGCAGGATCGCGCGCCAGCGAGGTCTCTTCGACGAAAAAGCGCCCGTCGCCCAGATCCATCGCGTATAAAAAAGTAGGATCGTCTGCTTGCGCTGTCGGGTCAAGATGGTCGGCGCGCCAGTCCATGAGCACAAGTTGGTTGGGATCGACCGGTGGAACCGAAAAGCGTCCCACAATGCCATAGGCGGCTTGATAGGCCACGGCGCTGGCCGCAGGACGCCGCACGAAAACAGGGGTGTGTCCGCTGGCGTCGATGATAAGGCGGGCGGAGAGTTGCGTGCCATCCTCTGTTTTCACTGTGGAATGGGTGGGCGTGTGGCGGATCTCGGCGGCGAGGCCAATGTGCCAATCCACATGGGCCTCTTCAGATTGGCGCAATAGATGGCGTTGCAAGGCATCATTATCGAAGAGGGCGTACTCTCGGTGCAGGGGGATGGCACGATTATCGACAAAGGCGACGGTATTCTGCCAGCGGTGGCCGAGGAGGTGGGTCAGGCCCAGCGGCTCCAGTTCGTCGCACCAGATGCCATAAGTGTTGGGCCAGGGAGTGTCGGCGGGCGTTGGCGAAAGCGCAGCTACGCGCAGACCGGCGTTGCCCAATGCGGCGGCAATTGCCAGCCCCGCCGGGCCAGCCCCGATTACCAGCACATCTGTCACTCGTCCACCTCGATGATCTGGCCCTCGGTGGCGCGCAGCAACCGATCCCAGATGGCAAGCCCCAGGCCGTCGCGGCCAAATGTGCGCGTAAGGATGACGTCCACATCGGCGCGCTCCAACTGGCGCATCCCGGCAAAGAGGTTCTGGGCAATTTGCGCCAGATCATCTACAGATCCCAGCGAGACAACGGTGGCATTCAGGCCAGCAAACGTTGCCATATCCTCTGCGGCCACCAGCATCCCCACCTTTCGCCCGTTCGTTTGCAGATCTTGTACGGCTACCCTCATCGTTTCCAACACTCCCGCCCGCGCTCCGGTAAAGAGGCGTAGCTCCACGCTGGGCGAATAGTGTTTGGTCAACATGCCGGGGCCGGGCAAGGCGGCTTCGTTCAGGGCGGCATAGCGCGGGGTATAAACCACATCGGGGATGACCTGAGCCAGCGTTTCCCTGGGCAGCCCACCAGGGCGCAGGATCGTAGGGAGTTTGCCAGTCAGGTCCAGCACAGTAGACTCGACACCGATTGCTGTGGGGCCGCCGTCGAGGATCAGGTCAATGCGCCCGTGGAGATCGTCCCAGACGTGGTGGGCGGTGGTGGGGCTGGGGCGGGCAAACAGGTTGGCGCTGGGCGCGGCCACGGCCAGATCACCCAGTTTGAGCAGTTCGTAGGCGATGGGGTGGTTGGGCATGCGCACGGCGACGCTGTTCAGCCCGGCGGAGACATTGCCCGGCACGCGCGCGGTTTTGGGCAGCACCAGTGTCAGCGGGCCAGGCCAAAAAACGCGCGCCAGATCCCAGGCGATGGCGGGAATATTTCTGGCGATCTCTTCCAGTTGGGCAATGGAATAAAGATGCACGATGAGCGGATCGGAGGAAGGACGCCCTTTGGCCGCAAAGATACGCGCTACGGCGGCCCGGTCCAGCGCATTCGCGCCCAAGCCGTAGACTGTCTCCGTAGGGAAGGCCACCAGCCGCCCGCGTGCGAGCAGAGCGGCGGCGTGTTGGAGGATGGCGCGGTCCGGGTTCTCAGCGTCGATGGAGATAAGTTGGGTTTGGATGAGCTGATCCATGAGATTTATGACGATCTTTCAAATGGATTGAGAAGTGACAAGCCTGGTATCCACTTGAAATCTTCAGTATTACGAGTGACAAGTGTCAAACGGTGAACTAGAGCAGTCGCACCCACGAGTGAGTCCCCCAGAGTCATCTTCTTCTTCTGGCGCAGGTATACAGCTTGGGTCAATACTGCACTCGATAGAGGTAAAATATTTGCAGTCGCAAAGAACTGTTCTAGTTCCTTGCGTTCCAACTCACTTAACTGATGATAACCCAGCACTTCGACATAACTAATCGCAGATACAGAAGGGGCATGTTCGGCGATGAAGCGGCGTAGGTTTTCATAATCGGGTTGGAATGCATAGATGATGATATTACTATCTATCAACATTCTCATCTCGTCCTGGCAAGTTACGCTCTTGACGCACTTCTTGCTGCCATAAGATAGGATCAGGGATCGCTTTCAGTCCTCCCTGTGCCGCAAGCCGTTGTAATACAGAGGCCATTTGTTGACCTTGTCCCTCTCTCTCGGACAAAGGTTCCGTTTCATCCAGAATTGTTACATAAACCTGCACAGGGTGCTCTGGGCTTGCCAGCATGGGGACTTCATCATCCCATTCAAGCATGTCCCCTTTTAATACAGCTTTGTACGTCCTTAACACAGTTCACCTCCATCAACATGCTTCAACTGTTCGTGGAACCGAGAACCTCAATCACCAATCCCTAATACCCTGCAAAGCGCCCGCGCATGGCCGCTTCTTCTTGGCGAATGCGGATGCCCAAGAGGATGGCGTAGAGCGGCAGGCCAACGAGCAGCGTCCCAAAGGCGTGCAGAGCCAGGGCCAGCCCAATCAGTTCGGGGAGTATGTTCAAAAAGTAGTTGGGGTGGCGCACGGCGCGGAAAAGCCAGTTTTGGTTCAGCGTGTGGTTGCGGGCGAGATAGACGCGCACGGTCCACACGTTGCCCAACTCCCGCCAGACCCAGAGCAGCGCCAGCGCCGAGAGCAGATAGAGCACCATGCCAGCCACGCTGAGGGCGTCTACCTGGGCTTGCCGCCACCAGCCTTCGATCAGCGCCGCCACGTAAAAGGCAATGTGCAGAATCGCCAGCCGTGTGCTGTTGGCCGCGCCATATTCCACGGCACCGTCGGCTTTCAAGCGGCGTTCGTTGCGCCGGGAGCGCACCAGACTGTAGAGCCGGAAGAGCACCGCCAGCCCAAAGAAGATCAGCAATGCAGTTGAGATCATGCCCTCGCCCCTTGTGGTTTATAAACGTTGCGCCCATCATATCACCAAAGGAGAAGGAATCGAAGCGATCAAAAGCCCTTTGCGTCTTTGCATCTTGGCGACTTTGCGTTAAATTCTTAATTTCGTGTTGCCGGGTACGGGCGCTGTGCGATCCGCCCGATCCGCTCCATCCGTGTTCTATTCTGAGATCTCCCGTTAGAAACGTGATTATCCTATGTTTATCCTCCGTGAACACCAACAACAGGCCATTGCCGCGGCCCTTTCCAAACCCTCTGGCGGCACGCTGACAGCCGTGATTCCCCCCGGCGGTGGCAAGACGATTCTGGCGCTGGCCGTGCTAGATGCGCTGCGCAAAATCGGGCGCATTGACGCCGCCGTGGTGCTGACGCCGCGTCTGGGCCTCTGTTCGCAGTTTGAACTGGACTGGAAAGAGGTGCGCAAACACTTTCAGCCCGAAGCCATGGGGAGTGTCGTCCACCGCGAAAACGCCAGCATCGACAGCCTGCGCGGCTTTGGCTATGTCACCAGCTATCAATCGCTCTGTGCCGATCCCACGGTACATCGGCGCTTTGCGCGGCGGCGGGCGGGGCGGCTGGCGATTGTGTGCGACGAGGCCCACTATTTGGGCGAAAAGTTGTACGGCAGCGGCGAAACCACCGAGGCCGCCAAAATTCTCGCCAACATGGAAAAGTACGCCGCCATCAAAATCGTGATGACGGGCACGCCCTATCGCGCCGACGAAAACCCGATTGTCTTTGCCGACTATGACGACGGCGGCAACATCCGCGCCGACGTCAAGATTACCTATAGCGACGGCGTGGCCCAGGGCTTTCTGCGCCCGTTGGATGCCACGCTCTTTGACGGCACGCTCTATCAAACCCGGCGGCGGCAGCGCGATGGCGGCACCTATTATTCGCACGAGGCCGTGGACCTGCGCCACACGTCGCAACAGTTGACCAAAGTTGCCACGGATCCACAGTTCTGGCAAGTGGCGGCGCGCCATGCCTTTGAGAAAGTGAAAGCACTTCAGGAGATGTGGCCGCGCTATTGTGGCATTGCCGGATGTGCCACCCAGGAACATGCCCGCCAAGTGGCCGACTATTTACAGGGGGTGGGGGCGCGCTGCCTGCTTGCCGTCTCCGACGACAGCAACGCCCACGAGAATTTGCGCCTCTTTAAGCGCGGCGGCTGGGATATGCTGGTGACGGTGGGCATGGCGCACGTGGGCTACGATTATAAGCCGATTGCCGTGGCTGCCGTGCTCAACGGCGTGCGCGAATATAACTGGCTGGATCAGTTCACCATGCGCGCCGGTCGCATTGTGCCGGAACGTCCGCGCAGTGAGCAGACAGCGTGGATCTTCGGTCTCAATGACCGCGCCATGCGTCAATATGTCAACGCCAAACGGCAGGAATCCAGCCGCGCCATCAAGTTGCGGGACGAGGAAGAAGAGGAAAGTTCCGGGGTCTTTAGCGGCGGCGGCTATGGGCCGCGGCTGGTCTACAACGGCGTGGAATTAGACGGCATTTCGGGGCTGGGCTTTGATCACGGCGGCTATTCGGCGGATCTGGAGGACGAAGAGCCAGCCCTGATCACCGACAAGGAAGTCCGCGAACAACTGCGCCGCCGTCGCCAGGGGCTGGTGGGGCAGTATGCCGCCAAACAGTATGGGACGGTGAACGGCGAGACCATTCGCAAGGTCAACGGGCTGCTGATTGCGCGCTATCACAAGCCGGTGACCCAATGCACGCCCGACGAGTTAAGCGTGCAGATTGAGTGGCTGGAAGCGGAGTTGGGGCTGGATGTTGTGGAAGAAACAGCCCCCCCCACCCCAGACCCCGAAGAAAGCGGTGAGTCGCTGGTGCAGGGCGGGCTGTTCTGAGGGCCAAAGAGAAATTCTTTGAACAAACAAGGTTGCGTACCCGTCAGAAAACCCCTCACGCTGGTTGGTCAGATTTATGATAAACTGGATCAGCTACAGAGTTAGGTCGGCGCGTTCTTGGAGAGTTATACATGACCACGACACCCTCGCTTCCCGCTGATACACATTTCTTTGGGGCATTGCTAAAACACCTGCGCCGACGCGCCGGCATGACCCAGCGCGATCTGGCTGCGGCGCTGGGTTATAGCGATTCCCTCATCAAAGCCGAGGAACTGTTGGAAATCCTGCGCCAGAACCCCTGTCAGAATCCCCCACCTTATGAGAAACTGGTCGGCGACCTGGCCGGAGCCTGTTCCCGCCGCATCAACATCCAGCATCGCCTTGTCTATCAAGTTGGAAGTAGAACAGACCGTCAAAGTGCTGCGCCTATAGAGTCATTACGAGTAGTCTTCACAGCCAGAGGGAGATAAAAATTTCTGTCATTGGATTCTCCTCTGAGAAAAGATAAGAACGCGGATGACGCAGATTAAGCGGATGAGAACGGGTTGGATACTACAGCCGCGCCAATTGCAGGGCGCGGCTGTATTGGGGTGAGGCAAGGAGACCAGAACAGTAGACCTCCAGTTCACGACGAGCACCCACCTCGTCAAATCCTTGTCCCGGCATTCTGGATGGGCCTAGCACTTTGACCACTGCCGACCAGGGCTGTGGCCCCGTCGGCGTATGGGCATTTCCGGCAACCCGGTGGATGACCCATACCCTGCCCAATTTCGGTGACCGGCTAACCATCGACGGGGCTGGCCTCTGGGCTGAGCAGTTGGGATAGAATTGGTTTCAGTTCATCTACTGTTATTTGGCTGAGTTTGGAATATAAATCTGTAGGCATAGGTCTTCTCCCAATGTGTAACTGGATAATCAGTGGAAAGCGGGGGGCCGCTATCCGCATCACGCGAAAGCCGTCCGCCCCTGCTCCAGCCACGCCCGGCACTCCGGCGTCAACACCTGGCTGGCCTTCTCCTCGTACATCTGCACTTCCTCCGCCGAGAGCACATCCCGCCAACGGCCATTGGTGCCTTTGAAGAAGAAGGACTTAGCGCCCTCTTTCCAGATATTCTTCATTCCCGGGTCCAGCCGTTCTTCCCGCTCGCGCATGGCCTCCAGACTGACCGCCTGTGTGATTGACGGCAGCAATTCATCCGCCAGTGAAATCGTCAGGTAATCGGCAATGCGTCGAATCTCGCCGCTCAGATCGCTTTTAAGATCGCTGTAGTGAACAAAGAGGATATTGGGCAGATGGCGATAATTCCACCAGCTTTGAATGTGGTGCATGACGCCCTGAAATGGATATCCCTCACTCGTCCAGGCAAAGCTGCCACGGGTGATCCAGTTATGCCAAAAGGCGTGAATGTCCGCTGGCGGGGGCGGCATAGGTTCGCCAAATCCTTCGGGCAAATTACGGGAAGTCTCAAATTGCAGCAGCGACGAATTCGGTGTAATGATTCCACATGGACATGGCTGTATCCCGGGCATCACGTCCGACTACGATATATTTGACCTGTGGCAAGAAGGGCAAGCCATCTAACGGAAGATGGGTCTTGATAAAGCGTCGGTGCTGTTGTGCTTCCAGCCTGTTCAAAGTTTCGTCCAGCGGGAACCGACGATGGTCCAGCCAGGGTGAAACCTGACGGAGAGCAAGGCTGTCCCGTTCGGGTGCATCCGACTGTCCGCAAAAGACCAACTGGCGCACGATCTCCTGCGTCCACGTTGTGCCCGATTTGGGTGGGGTGCTGATGACAATATCGTCTGCCCGCGGCTGGTAGTGCTGCCAGCGGGTGCTGTCCAGGACGTAATTCTGATAGGTGCGGGTCACTTGGGGTAGTTGTGTAGCCATCGAGGTTCCTCCGGAATTCTCATCGTCTAATTTCAGTCGCTTGCGATCAGACGATCTGCCAGCGACCATCGGTCTTTTCATAGGAATCCGTAGGCCAGTAGCGGCGCAGAGGTGCCGTTTGACCATCAACACTGATTTCGATCTGCGACTGGTAGCGCAAGATTGCCATCTGGCCCTGCACGCGCACGGCAATCGACCCCGGCTCCCACAGGTGATAATGGATATTGCCGGATGCGATCTCGCCAAGATATTCCTCTTTGGAGAGCGCACCCCCACCGGGATTGATGAGTTGAAAGTCGTTGGCGTGAAGCAGATCGGCTGTTTCGATGTCGGCTGCCACCAACGCGCGCAGACGCTTGCGTTCCGTCGCCTGCAACAGGTTGGCTTCGGTCACGGCGTAATGGCCCTCGGCGCTATCGCTGAGAGTTGGATCTGTGCTTGTCATCGTTTTTTCCTTGGTCTTGGATTCAAATCGTTCCTACACCGGCACCGCCTCCACAACACTCGGCCCCGCAGCTGTGGGAATCACACGCGTCAATTCAAAACCCGCTGCACGGAAGAGCGCGCCATACTCCGCTTCTGTACGCTCGCGGCCACCGCGGATCGCCAGCATATGCAGGTCCAGCCACTTGCCGAAGGATGGCTCGTTGCCCGGCGGGATGACGAGTTCGACCATCAGCAGCTTGCCATTTTCCGGTATCACCCCACGGCAGTGGCCCAGAACCGTGAGGCACTCCCTCGTCTTCCCAATCGTGCAGGATCTGCGAGAGTACATAAGCATCGCCCCCGCCAGGGAGTGCGTCAAAGAAGTCACCGACGATGCGTGCGCAGCGTTCGCCCACGCCTGTTGTGTTCAAAAAACCTTCAGCAGCCTTAATTACGTGGGGTACATCAAAAAGAATGCCCCGTGTAGTAGGGTTGTCGCGCAGGATAGCTGCCAGCAGTGTACCATAGCCGCCTCCCACATCCACAACAGTGCTGAAGGGAGAGAAGTCATTGGATTCTCCTGATCTTACGCTTAGTGGTTTCGCTGCCAGCCTTCCGGGAATCGGCCAAACGCACAGGGACATTCGAGAGCTTTTGTGGCCGATTCCCGAAATCAGAGCAATCTAGCGCAGTCCATACTTCTCCACCAACGGCTGGCGCTGCTCGTAATAGGCAATCATCCCCCACTTCTCGTCCAGCGCCCGCATGGGCTGGAGAAAGTCGTCGGATGCGGGTGAGACGCCTCTACTCATCAGCCCGCCTACCAGTTCTGTTAGTTCGGGGAAGAAGTCCTCGAAATTCTGGTTTGGGTAGATGTCAATAAAGCGCAGGGGGGTGTCCGATGCATTCCAAAAGGTGTGGACAATGCCGTGGGGGCGCAGATGCCAGCCGCCCGCGGGAATTATCGTCACTTCGTCGCCGACGAGAACCGACGCTTCCCCTTCCACCACATACATAATTTCATCCAGTACGTGATGGAGATGGGGTGCGGGTCCCATGGTTTTGGGTGCGACATCGACTTCTATACTGGTAAACAGATCGGCAGTCTGTGTGTGCTTCAGTTTGATCTCAACCGTAATTCCTGGAAAAAGCGGGATGATGGGTGTTGCGCCGGGTGCAATGTACACTGGGGTAGGCATAGGGATTTCCTCTCTGTGATAATGCAGGTGGGTGAACGAGCAATTTTGCGAATGGCACGGCAGTGAAAAGTCTAGCGATTCCTCCGATCTGATGCAAGGGATTTTTCCACAAAAAATTCCACACTTTCCCGGCTGATGGGGAAATAGCCGTTGTAGGTCGGACTGACAGTCCGACCTACATTTTGATTTTGAATACTCTTTTTTCTACGGCCATGCTTGGGCAGCGACTATCGGCTGGCGCTCAAGCGAGTTGATCAATTCGCCAGAATTGGTGGTTGCTGATAATC
>CAVRLX010000020.1:0-167943 GCA_963721725.1 uncultured Chloroflexia bacterium | reverse complement strand
CGTGTGATGATAGACGTGGGGTTCTGCCCAATAGCGTTGTAATAAAACAGCATCCCAATACCAACTGCGTACCGGTTCCCGGCGGCTCTGAATTTTCTCCACAGCCCGGGCGCTGAATGTAATTGGGGCAATTCCCGGTGCAGCGCTCAGACATGTATGGCTGGCGCTGTAGCAGATGTCAATATTCCAGGCATCTACATAGAGCGGCAGAGCACAAAGGCTTGCCACAGAATCGACAAGAAAAAGACAATCATGCGCACGGCAAATATCGCCAATGTCGGTCAACGGTTGTTCCACTCCGGTGGATGTTTCGCCATGAACCAATGCCAGCACAGCCGGACGATAAAGTTCCACGGCAGCGCGCACTTCTTCAGGTGTAAATAGTCCTCCCCAGTGTTTTTCCAGTCGCCGTACATCCGCCCCATAGCGGGCCGCAATGGTGCAAATCCGTTCACTAAAGTATCCATTCACCCCCACCAACATCACATCCCCGGGTTCGATCATATTGGCTATAGCCGCTTCCGTGGCAGCGCTACCTGTGCCGCTAATAGGAAATGTCCATCGATTATCTGTCTGCCATGCGTAGCACAATAGATCTTGAATATCGCCCATCACCTCAACAAACCTGGGGTCAAGATGGCCCACCAGAGGCATCCCCATGGCTTGCACCACACGCGGATACAAATTCGATGGTCCCGCACCAAAGAGTAGCCGTGGTGGCAGATCCAACTGAGAGGTCTGGCGCCGATAAACATTTGTCACGGGCGGCAATTTTGTGTGGCTCATGGTCAGTATGCCTTATCTAGCTTTGCGTTCTAAAGATGATGTAAGCGTGGTTGCTCAATCTAAAAACCGAGTTTGTCATACAATCGATCTCTATTTTCAAAGCGAATATGACCTCAAGAACTCGGCTTTATGATATTTTCATACCAGAGTAATCGTGTTTAAGCTATTAGGAAGATCACTAGCTGGGGAGGTTCAGCTTAATAGTGGTTGAAAGGGGGAACCACATCAATCGACCAAAAAAGGCGGATCTGTATTATAAACAGATCCGCCTTTATCAACTTATCTGATCGTAGGCTACGCCAAAGAATAAACTATCTGGCTAAAGTCTTGGCACTTTCTGTCGTAAGTCCGTGAAGTGCCGAGACTTGTGCATACTTACTTTCGTGGAATCAACTTCGCTACTGTTGCAACATGGCTTCGATGGCGTCAGTCGTTTCTGTGTCTTCGGCTTTTACCTCGCGATGCGCAATGGCATCAAAGACATACTCACCCTTTTTCCCAGCTTCTGGCTTCTCAAAGGCTTTGTATCCCACTTCAATGGTATCGCCTGCCACAAACCGGGTCGAAAGCAACGCTTCACTTAATGGATCCTGAATTTCGTTTTGAATCACACGGCGCAAAGGACGTGCGCCATAGTCAGGATCATAACCAGCGTCAGCAATGGCAAGACGGGCTTCTTCAGTCAGAACCAAGTCCATCTCTTGCTCTTCTAACTGCTTACGCAGCGTTTTCAGCTCCAATTCGACGATCTGAGTAATTTCATCCTTATTAAGACTGCGGAAGACCATGATGCCGTCGAGGCGGTTGATGAATTCAGGGCGGAAAGTCTTTTTCAAGGCATCCATAACCCGGTTCTTCATCTGTTGATACTCATTCTCTTGCAACGTCTGCTCGTCGGAGGTAATGGCAAACCCAATCCCTTTAGAGCCTTGAATGAGTTTCGCCCCAATGTTGCTGGTCATAATCAAGAGGGCATTGCGGAAATCCACGCGCCGCCCTTTGGCATCGGTGAGATGTCCGTCTTCCATAATTTGCAAAAGCATGTTGAAGGCTTCAGGATGCGCCTTTTCAATCTCATCTAGCAAAATTACACTGTACGGGCGACGGCGCACAGCCTCAGTGAGTTGACCGCCTTCTTCGTAGCCCACATACCCTGGAGGCGCACCCACCAACCGGCTAACGTTATGGCGTTCCATAAACTCGCTCATGTCGAGTTTGATCAGAGCTTCTTGGCTACCAAAGAGAAATTCAGCCAGGGCTTTGGTTAACTCAGTTTTACCTACCCCTGTTGGTCCCAAAAAGATAAAGGTACCAATGGGCCGACGCGGATCTTTCAAACCGGCACGGGCGCGGCGCACTGCTTTGCTAATCGCTTTGATGGGTTCTTCCTGCCCGATAATACGTTTGTGCAGTTGACCCTCCATCTCCAACAGGCGCGCACGTTCTTCCCCTGCCATACGATGGACCGGTATACCTGTCCACATGGAGACCACTTCAGCAATATCATCGGCCGTTACTTGCGGTCGGTTTGCCACTTGTTGCCAACCCTCGCGCAACTTCTCCAGCTTCGCTTGCAATTCAACCTCTCGATAACGCAGATCAATCGCATCATCAAAGCGTTGTGTTTCCAAAGCTTCTTCTTTTTCTTTTTGCAGCTTCTTCAAGCTGATAAAAGTCTCGCGCAGGCTGGCAGCATGGGGCGCTTTGTACATACGCACACGGCTACCAGCCTCGTCGATCAAATCAATCGCCTTGTCGGGCATGAACCGGTCTGGCACATAACGCGCGGCCAGATGGGCGGCTGCATCAATCGCCTCTTCAGTGATCACCAATTTGTGGTGCTCTTCATAGCGGCTCTTGACACCACGCAGGATTTCAATCGTCTCTTCAATGCCTGGCTCTTCCACCAAAACCGGTTGGAAACGGCGTTCCAGGGCGGCATCGCTCTCAATATACTTACGATACTCATCGAGTGTAGTTGCGCCGATGACCTGCAACTCACCGCGGCTCAAAGCCGGTTTTAGGATATTAGCGGCGTCAACACTGCTACCGGCTGCGCCGGCCCCCACCAACATGTGGACTTCATCAATAAAGAGAATAGCACCACTGTTGATAATCTCATCGATTACCTTCTTCAAGCGCTCCTCAAACTGACCACGGTACATGGTGCCAGCCACAAGACTGCCCACATCCAGCATCAGAATGCGCTTATTAAGCAGCGGCTCTGGCACATTACCATCAATCACGCGCTGGGCAAGTCCCTCAATAATAGCCGTCTTGCCAACGCCCGGCTCACCGATAAGCGCAGGGTTGTTCTTGGTGCGTCGACTCAGAATCTGGATAACTCGTTCAATTTCATTCTGACGACCAATCACAGGGTCGAGACGGCCTTCTTCAGCCGCCGCAGTAAGATCCATCCCCAATTGATCGACCAGGGGGGTCTTTGATTCTTTCTTTTGCTTATCTTTGGTTTGCGCTTGGCTTTGCAAGATGTTGCGAGCCGTTTGGGTACGGACCCGATCTAAGTTAATCCCTAAACCGCGCAGGACATTGACCGCAATGCCCTCCCCTTCGCGCACAAGGCCCAGTAATAGGTGTTCAGTACCGATATAGTGATGGCCCATCATGCGGGCCTCTTCCACTGCCAGCTCGATAACACGTTTGGTGCGTGGCGCCAAGGTTGGTTTGCCAAACGGCGTACGTTCGCCTCGTCCAACAGTTCGCTCAACAGCTCGCACAACCTGACCTGGCTCTACCCCCAATTCCTTCAGGACCTTAACGGCGACACTATTTTCCTCGCGGACCAGCCCCAAGAGCAGGTGCTCCGTGCCTATATAGTTATGGTTAAGTCGTAACGCCTCTTCTTGTGCCAGGGTTAAAACACGCCGGGCACGTTTTGTAAAACGATCAAGTTTGTCAGACATGGAGTTCTATACCTCGAAAGTAGCTATCATCTCTCCCACCCACAAAGTGGATAGGAATAAATTAACACAACGTTTACCAACCTGCCGTAATGAGAGTTCCGCTTTGATAGAGGGGGAAAGAGCCAGCTTGATGTCAACCTATATGATGTGGCACAGGCAGATGAAACTCAGCATAAGCCAAGAAGCCTCTTTATTGTAACGAGCGGGGATTCACTTTGTCAATACGACAAAACCCCACAGGGATAATTCAAAATGGGGCCGAATCGCCGAAAAGTGGCGGTGATTTTAGGGCTGGCGTCGACTTTAGTGGCGAAATCGTCCTCTTTCCCTGGGAGATGTCCCCGGCACTTCTATTACCCCTGCCCGGCGCTTATGGCAACCATTCACTCCACTTGCCTTCCCCTGAACGGCCAAGCTGATTCTCTGGTTCCAGTTCACCCATTTTAGCAAGAAATAAAACGTGGCACAGCTTAACGCTGTGCCACGCATTTTAATCTAACAGGTTAAAAAGAAAGCCTATGCTAATTCTCGGACAGGTTCCTCAACCATCACAACCTCTGCCGCTACAGTCTCAGCAATCGTCTCTTCACCAGCGGGAGCTGGGGCCCAATCAAAGCCTGCGGTTTCCTCTTCGGGCAGTGCTTGCTTCAGGCTCAACCCCATGCGACGCTTGTCAATATCAATGCGAATGATGCGCAGATCGTACTGTTCGCCCTCGGAAACAACTTCCTTGGGGTGGGTGATACGGCGGTCAGAAAGCTCGCTAATGTGGATCAGGCCCTCAATGGCATCCCCATCCAGACGTGCAAACGCCCCAAAGTTCACCAGCTTGGTAATCGTGCAGGGGACAACCTGACCCACCGAATACTTATCAGTGACCGTATCCCACGGCTCTGGCTGCAAGCGGCGCAGGCTCAAGCCAATGCGCTTGCGATCCAGATCCACGCTGATGACCATAACCTTGACCTTCTGGCCGATCTTAACAACTTCGTTGGGATGATTGACACGGCCCCAACTCAGTTCGCTCAAGTGGATCAGGCCATCAGCCCCGCCCAAGTTGACGAAAGCGCCAAAGTCAGCCAAGCTGCTGACAGTGCCTTCGATCTCGTGACCCTCACCCAGTTCCTGCAAGAGCTTCTCTTTTTGCTCCTTGCGCCATTCACGCATGGCTTGGCGCTCGGAAAGAATCAGCCGATTACGGCGGCGATCCAAATCGATTACTTTGACGCGCATTTCGGTATCCATCAAACCGTGCCAGCGTTCGTCATCGTTTTCAATATCAGTCAGTTGCATGCTTTGGCTTTCGCTGCTCAACTGGCTGGCTGGCACAAAGCCACGCACCCGACCAATGCGCAGGATCACGCCGCCGCGGTTGCAACCGCTGACTGTGCCCACAAAGATATCCTGGCTTTCCAACAATTCCTCGGCCTGTGCCCAGTCCTCTTCGGCTTTGGCACGAGCAATGCTCAGCATTAGATTGCCATCTTTGTCCTCGCGTAGTACATACACGGGCACTTCATCACCGATGCTTAGCTCGTCGATTTCATCGCCAAGTCGATCCAATTCACGACCAGCGACAATACCTTCCGACTTGAATCCAATGTCTACAAGGATTTCGTTCAGACGTTTGTCAACAATGACGCCCTGACGAATCTCTCCAGTCTGTGGCTCGTTGTATGCTTCGTCAAACTCTGCCAAAAGTTGAGCCATTGGATGCTCACTCTCGTCTTGTACAACGTCATCAAACCCAAACATGTAGCTGCCCATAAACGATTTTTCGAGTAGTGCCTGCTGATTGCTCATAGATCCGAGACTTCCTCCGATACAAAAAAAATAGAATCCACGGGATTGTAGCCGCGCTCATTCTGAGAATGATGCGACAAGAAACTTACAAGGTTAAAAAAACAGTCAAGGGACTGTATTGTTTCCAAAAGTGGGGATATTACTCCAACAAGGCAACAGCCTCGATCTCGACCAACGCGCCTAAAGGTAACGCCGCAACCTGAACAGTACTGCGTGCCGGTGGTTCATTACTAAATGATTGGGCATAGATCGCATTAACCGTGCTAAATTCTGTAATATCCGTCAGAAAAATAGTGGTTTTGAGAATCCGATCCATTCCAGAACCCGCAACTGTTAAGACGGCTTGCAAATTCGAGAGAACCTGACGAGTCTGCTCTTCAATGCCCAAACGCAATTGACCGGTCAATGGATTAATACCGATTTGGCCGGATGTAAATACAAAGTTCCCACTTTTGATGGCCTGGGAATAGGGGCCTACGGCAGCGGGTGCTTTTTCTGTCTGTATAACGTGGCGATCCAATAGTTATTTCTCTCAAAATTCACATATAAAGGGCCTCATCCGAAGAGGACCCTAGCCATAAACGGGGTATAGGAGGAAATAGCAATTATTATTGCAATGAACTCGTACAAGACACCGCAATATTGTATTGCACCTTACACCAAATGTCAAACCTTTAAGATGAACAAAACATTTTTAGTGTGCCTTTGCGTTTCTAGAGGATGACCACAAAACAAGCTGTTTTCAATCCTTAAGTAAAACGCTTTAGTAGGTTTACACCACTTTGAATGTTTTCTCAAATTTCAAGGGGTATAGCTTTAGGAATAGACTGTGGGAAGACTACGACGCATAATCTCGTAGTTTTCTAGAGCACGTCCGGCGCCTAAGGCAACACAGGCCATAGGGTTCTCAGCTACATAAGCAGGAACACCGGTTTCACGGGTGAACAGATGGGCAATGTGCCGCAACTGTGCTCCGCCCCCGGTAATTACCATCCCACGGTCAATAATATCAGCAGCAAGTTCGGGTGGAGCCTTCTCCAGTGTGGCGCGCACGGTGCTTACAATCGCTTGAAGCGGCTCGGACATAGCCTCGGTCACTTCGCTGCTGTTGATCTCAATGGTTTTGGGCAGGCCATTAACTTGGTCACGCCCTCGCACTTCAATGCGCCGCTCTTCTTCCAGTGGCAATGCCGAGCCAATGGCGATCTTTATCTCTTCGGCCGTCTGTTCACCGATAAGCAGATTATATTTCTTGCGCACATAGTTGATGATTGACTCATCCAGCCGATTGCCGCCCACACGCACGCTGCTCCACACCACAATGTCATACATGGAGACAATGGCCGCCTCTGTGGTGCCGCCGCCCATATCGACGACCATGTTGCCTGTAGGCGTGCCGATGGGTAGCCCTGCCCCATAGGCAGCAGCGAGTGGCTCTGGGATCAAATAAGCCGCGCCCGCACCAGCCTGCATAGCTGCGTCGTGAACGGCGCGCTCTTCTACACTGGTGACGCCACGCGGCGTGCTAATCATCACTTTGGGTTTGAAAAGGGGGTTAAAACGACCCGCCACCACGCGGATAAAATAACGTAGCATGGCCTCTGTCACCACAAAATCAGCAATAACGCCATCACGCATAGGGCGCGCTACTTCAATGCTTTCGGGGGTACGGCCTAACATATCATAGGCTTCGTGACCCACAGCCACCATTTTGTTATCGCGCAGACGAATGGCTACAACAGAGGGTTCGTGGAGCACAATCCCGCGGCCCCGCACATGCACCAAAACATTAACAGTGCCGAGGTCAATACCAATGTGCTTCTCTAGCATAGAGGATTAATTCCCAGATTTAACCACAGAGCAGATACACTGCACGAAAGCAGGGCATATCGACCATTATACCTACACAGGACAGGCATATCAAATTCTCGAAAGGAGATATTCGTACGAGTCAATAGCATCAAAAGCCGGGATCTGTGCAGATCCCGGCTTTGTCTTAAATCACTTGCCGATAAAATCATACCGCTGGAACTATTCCGCATCACCCATAGACTGGCCAGCCGGGCCGCCCGAACGTCGCCGTCGGGCCGCCACTTTGAGACGTACTCGGCTGCGTTGTAGCGCTGCTTCAATGGGCTTGCGTTCGCCCGGCGGACGGTTACGTACGGATTCTTGCGCACGTTGTAGAGCGTCCTGGGCACGCGCCAAGTCAATTTCTTCAGCACGCTCAGCAGCACGGGCCAGAATAATGACTTTGTTAGGGCGCACTTCTACGACACCACCGGTAACAGCAATATATTCTTGCCGTCCGCCTATGTGATGAAGTGTGACTTCGCCGACGTCCAGGATGGTCAACAGGGGTGCATGATTGCGCATAATCCCCATTTGGCCTTCCACACCGGGCAATGTCACCATATCGACACTGCCACTAAACAGTTGGCGACGAGGTGTAACAATTTCAACTTCGATTGGCATAGGTCTCTCCCAACATTGATACCTGCTTTCAGACCGTTCTCCAAAAGCGGGCCGGGACCAGATTATTCAGAGCGCAGTCGCTCAGCTTTTTCGAGGGCTTCGTCGATGGTGCCAACCATGTAAAAAGCCTGCTTCTGGCAGACTATCGTACTTACCATCGAGAATTTCCTGGAAGCCGCGCACGGTATCTTCGATTTTCACAAAGACGCCTGGTGTGCCAGTGAACTGTTGGGCGACGAAGAATGGCTGAGTCAAGAAGCGCTGAACCTTACGTGCACGCGCCACAGTCAATTTGTCGTCTTCGCTCAACTCGTCCACACCCAAAATGGCAATAATGTCTTGGAGATTGCGGTAGCGCTGCAAAGTCTCTTGCACACGCCGAGCTACGTTATAGTGATCCTCGCCCACAATGTTAATGTCTAGAATACGACTAGTAGAGCCAAGCGGATCCACAGCCGGGTAAAGACCTTGGTCGGCCAAGGCGCGTTCCAGCGTAATCGTAGCGTCTAGATGGGCGAAGGTAGTCGCCGGGGCTGGATCCGTATAGTCATCGGCGGGCACGTACACGGCCTGCATCGACGTAATCGAGCCTGTCTTGGTGGAGGAAATGCGCTCCTGAAGATCACCCATATCCGTACCCAAAGTAGGCGCATAGCCCACAGCGCTGGGCAGGCGCCCCAACAGAGCAGATACTTCAGCGCCAGCCTGTACGAAGCGGAAAATGTTGTCAATGAAGAGCAACACATCACGGCCTTCATCACGGAAATACTCAGCCATGGTAACGCCGGTCAATCCGACACGTAGGCGCGCGCCAGGCGGTTCGTTCATCTGCCCAAAGACCATTACCGTGGAGCTTAGCACACCAGACTCCTGCATTTCATGCCAGAGGTCATTGCCTTCACGGGTACGTTCGCCCACGCCAGCAAAAACGGAATAGCCACTATGGAACTCGGCCACGTTGTGGATCAATTCCTGGATAACCACAGTTTTGCCTACACCAGCCCCACCGAAGATGCCCGTCTTGCCACCCTTGGTAAAAGGAGCGACTCAGATCAATCACCTTAACACCGGTCACAAACACCTCAGCCTGGGTGCTGCGCTCAGAAAAAGAGGGCGGGTTACGGTGGATGGGGTAACGTTCCTGGGTATCAACATCGCCACGATTGTCGATTGCTTGACCCGTTACATCAAAAATGCGGCCCAGGGTTGCGGGGCCAACAGGCACGGTAATCGGCGCGAGGTCGGAGTATGCCTCCATGCCACGACGCATACCGTCAGTAGAACTCATGGCGACAGCGCGCACTTTGCCACCGCCCAGATGTTGTTGAATCTCACAGGTCAATCTACTGCCATCCTGCATATCAACATAGACGGCGTGATAGATTTCGGGGATATGCTCACCGGTGAAGGAAAAGTCTACCACCGGACCGATAACACTGCTTACAGTGCCAACGGTTCTTCCATTATTGCCATTTTCAGCCATTGTTCACTCCTCTAAAGTCGGCTTCGTTCAAGACGCAGCTCGCTCATGGCTTCAGTGAATCGTCACGTAGCGTACGTGACTCACGATCTATTCCAGGGCGATACTACCGCCCACAATATCCATCAACTCGCGTGTAATATTTTCCTGACGTGCTTTGTTATAAGTCAGTGTCAGATCATCTACCAATTCATTCGCGGCTTCCGTGGCGTTGCGCATGGCTACCATTCGAGCAGAGTGCTCACTGGCAAGCGATTCATAAATCGCCTGAAGCACCTGCACTTCAGTGAATCCATAGAGAACTTCTTGCAACACAACTTGCGGATTCGGCTCAAAGATATACTCTGGGGCCATCGTCACCGAAGGCTCTGCCGGTTCAATAGGCAGAAGTTTATGAATGGTTGGTGTTTGCACCAGCGTGTTCACAAAATCTGTGTAGATAGCGTAAACCTCGTCAAAGTGGCCGGAAGTAAAATCATCCACCATTACGCGGGTGATGGGCGCAATGTCGTTGGTAGTGGGCGATTCGGCCATACCAGTAAACTCGGCGCGCACTACAGGATCGTAGCGCAAGAGCCAGTCTCGGCCCTTTTTGCCCACGGATACCACTTCAACTTCTGCGCCCTGAGCACGCTTCTCTTTGATAAAGCGTGCCGCTCGGCGCATTACATTGGCGTTGAAGCCACCAGCCAAGCCGCGATCGGCTGTTACCAACAAGATCCCCACACGCCGGACCTCTGCACGTTGAGTAACCAACGTATCCAGGCCATCCGCATCCAATGTGGGCAGGCGTGCAATATAGCTCAGCACTTCCTGTGCCTTCTCGGCATAAGGCCGAGTCGCTAATACTTGATTCTGGGCACGGCGCATCCGCGAAGCCGCCACGGCTTCCATCGCCTTGGTAACCTGGGCAATATTCTTGACCGAGCGAATACGGCGTCTAATTTCTCGTGTACTTGCCAAGGATTCCTCCCGTTCGATGAAGGGGTGACAAGGTGACAAGATGACCAAGCGAGAGAAATTTTTTCACTGTGAGGTCATCTTGTCATCGGGTCACCTTGTCAAGACGCACTCCACGTGCGGTTGAAGTCTTCCAGTGCCAACCGCAGCGAATCGATCATGTTATCGTCAAGCTGCTTCGTGCGCACAATTGATTGCCCAATCTCGGGATGATTTGCATCCATGTAGGCGTGCATACCTGCTTCCCAGGTTTTCACATCAGTAACGGCCACATTTTCCAGATAGCCATTGGTGACGGCATAGAGGCTCATCACTTGTTTGTCCAACTGGACGGGCTGGTACTGCGGCTGCTTCAGGATTTCCTGAATACGCTGACCCCGGTTCAACTGGCGTTGGGTTGACGCGTCCAAATCGCTGCCGAACTGGGCAAACGCCGCCAATTCACGGAACTGGCTGAACTCCAGTTTCAGGCGACCCGCCACCTTTTTCATGGCCTTGGTCTGCGCCGAGCTACCCACACGGCTCACCGAAAGACCTACATTCAAGGCCGGGCGAATACCAGCATAGAAGAGGTCGCTTTCCAGATAGATCTGGCCGTCGGTGATGGAAATCACATTGGTGGGAATATAGGCAGAGACATCGCCAGCCTGCGTTTCAATAATGGGCAACGCAGTCAGGCTACCACCGCCATACTCAGCATCCAAACGCGCAGCACGTTCCAGCAAGCGGCTGTGCAAGTAGAAAACGTCGCCAGGATAGGCTTCACGACCAGGCGGGCGGCGCAAGAGCAGCGACACCTGACGATAGGCCTGGGCATGCTTGGAGAGATCGTCATAAACGATCAGCGCATCCCGGCCCTGCTCCATGAACTCTTCGCCCATGGCACAACCGGCATAAGGCGCAATGAATTGCAAAGCAGCCGGATCCGAAGCGGAAGCAGTCACCACAATCGTATGGTCCATGGCACCGTGGCGTTCCAAAATGCCCACCACTTGGGCCACAGTGGATTGCTTCTGACCGATGGCAACATAGATACAGATCAGATTTTTGCCCTTTTGGTTGATGATCGTATCAATCGCAATCGCCGTTTTACCAGTTTGGCGATCGCCGATGATCAACTCACGTTGGCCGCGGCCAACTGGAATCAACGCATCAATGGCCGTGATACCCGTTTCTACGGGGGTATTTACCGAGCGGCGGGCGACAACGCCAGGGGCGATGCGCTCGATATTGCGAAATTTGTCGGTTTCAATAGGGCCTTTATCGTCCAAAGGTTGCCCCAAGGCATTGACCACACGACCGATCAAGGCATCACCCACAGGCACAGAAGCAATACGACCTGTGCTACGCACAAGATCGCCTTCTTCAATGTTGGCAAATTCGCCCATGATGATGACACCGACGGAATCTTCGTTCAAGTTCAGGCACATCCCCAGCGTACCCGACTTGGTGAATTCCACCAACTCGCTGGACATTGCCCCGCGTAGACCGTTGACAATGGCAATCCCATCACCAACTTCGGTCACTTCTCCCACATCTACCCGCCGAGGTGTGGGATGGAAATTCAAGATCTGTTTTTTCAGTAAATCTGTAAAATCTCTGGTGATATCTTCTTTTATCGCCATGGATTTCGTTCTCCTTGTACAAGTCTCTGCACGGGCAGGTTTGGGCTGGATGACCAGCAAATGGGCGTTACAACAGCCACGCCGGCACGAGATTGAGTGGATAGAGACCCCGAGACATGGCGATCAAGGCATATAAACCGCCCACACACCCGCTCAGGGTTCCCAAAAGACACAGATTTCAAGGAGCTATCGCCTTCGATTGCCCACAACACCAGCGGCCCTAGCGCACAGAAGCGCTGACCATCTCGCGTAGGGCAGCAAGGCGGCTCGCTACTGTGTTGTCGATCAAGCTATCACCGACACGTACACGCAAGCCCCCCATCAACGAAGGATCTACCCGGAAACTGAAGATCAATCCATCGCCATGTTGCTCGTTCAACCGACGTCGAATGTCGCTCTGTTCTTGTTCGCTCAGTTCAGCCGCACTGACAATCTCAGCCTTGACAGGTACTCGCTGCCCCCCGACACCACTGCGCAATTGATCAATCACCTGAGGAATCAGGGTTAGATCACCTTCTTGGGCCAGCAGTTGCAGAAAGTTCTGGATTTCCTGCGATGTAGCTTTCGGGGTAATGCTTTGCAGCGCTTGCAGCCTGGCTTCGCTATCCTGGGCGCTTTCCAATGTGCTCCGCACTTGATCGTTGCGGGTAAGCTCATCAGAAACCTGCGTCAGGCTCGATTGCCACTGTTCGAGAACCGCTTCCAGGATAGCCTGTGCGTATCGATCTGCTTTTGCGCGCTGCTCTGTCATCGGCCACTCTCACTCTGTTGTGCCAAAAATTCAGACACGAAACGCTCTTGGGCAGCTTTGTCTTTTAATTCACGCCCCAAGATCTGCTCGGTGGCGGCAATCGCCAACGACGCAATTTCGCGGCGAGCATCTGCCAAAACGGTCTCGACCTGTGCCTCGGCATCGGTTTGTGCCTTGCGGCGAATGTCCGATGCTTCTTGCTCGGCGCGGGTGCGAATATCCTGCGCAATGCGTTCTGCATCACGCGTAGACTGCGCCCGCACTTCTTGTGCCTCTCGGCGTGCTTCATCCAATACGACTGCCCGCTGCTTCTCAGCCTCCGAGGCTGCCTGTGAGGACTTTTCGGCCTCACGGATGCCCTGGGCGATGCGCTCTTTGCGGCGTTCCAGCATATCCAGCACAGGCTGGTAGAGGAAGAGCCGCAGCAGCACCATCAAGATCACAAAGTTAATGATCTGAGAGAGCAGGAGGGGACCACTAATGCCTAGTTGACCTAATACAGCGTCCAAATTATGCCTCCTATTCCTTACGTAGCCTCGTTTGCCCCAAGGGCAGAAAGGCCTGATGCCGTTGCGACTAGACGAACTTGATCAGCAGCGCGATAACCAGGGCATAAATAGCCACGGCTTCAGCAAACGCAATCGAGAGAATCATATTCGTCTGCACGGTACCTGCCGCTTCAGGATTGCGGCCCATGGCTTCCACAGCCTTCGCACCGATCATACCTACGCCAATGCCAGGGCCAATGGCACCCAGACCGATTGCCAGCGCAGCACCCAACTGTCTCATTGCATCCAGTTCCATCGTGTAAACTCCTTTGCAAACATGAATCGATTGAAGAATAAATCGTACTGATTTCAGAGAAACCTGCTATAAATCGTGTTCCGTGCCCCGTGGAAAATCACGAATACGCAACACGTAACACGCTTAGTGGTGTTCGCCGTGATCGTCACCATGATCGCCGTGGCTGACCACAGCCGTCGAGAAAAAGACCACCGCCAACATCATAAAGACCAGCGCCTGAATGAAGCCAACGAAGAGTTCCAGCCCATAGAAAGCCACGGGAACCAAGAAGGCCACCAGGAAGGCCATAACCCCCAACAGCACTTCGCCTGCAAAAATATTACCAAAAAGACGAAAAGCAAAGCTGATAATCTTGGCAAACTCGCTGACCAACTCCAAAATGCCGGAGAAGGCAAAGATGCCTCGCATAAAGCCCTTGCCGGTATTGAAGTTAAAGAACTTGGTGAAGTAGTTTGAGCCAAGCGACTGGAAGCCAAAGTACTGCACCAGAATCATCGTGATCAGGGCCAGGGCAAAGGTCACATTCAGATCGGCGCTGGGAGCGCGAAAGAGCGGAACAAAGAGGCTATGGTGGGCATCCTCGGCTGCTTCGCCATGTTCGCCTTCGGCTGTTGCCACGGCTTCCGTGCCATGTTCAGCTTCGGTTTCAGTCACAGATTCAGCGGCTGCCCCATGTTCGGCCTCTGCCCCATGTTCGGCCTCTGCCACCACTACCGCATCCTCAGTCACTATCACATCGGCATGACCGGCAGCATCGCCCTCTAACAGCGCATGGTAAGCGTCGGCATCTGCATATTCCAGACCGATACTCCCCACACCAGGAATAAGACCAGAGTAGTTGCTGATAATCACAAAGAGAAAAATCGTGGCGACCCAAGGGAAGAATTTACGGGCATTTTTGCCAGCAACACTTTCCGTCAGGTTATACAACGACTCAACAACCATTTCCATAAAGTTGCCCAGTCCTGTGGGGATCTCCTTGATCTGCGAACGAGCAGCAAAGGCCAGTCCGATCAAGATCAGATCCACAATGAAAGTGGTCAACAGGGAGTTGGTAAAAAAGGCATTAGTAGGCCAAAGGGGTTCGGCGGCAATTGAAACATGCGGGGTAGGAACATCGAGAATCAAACTACCGACGATTAACAAAAAGATGGCAATCGTCCAATTGCGCCGCGTCTTGTTTTCAAAATAGCGCTGAATGCGCTCCCACAAATTGTCGATAATTGGCTGGATTCGTTCCACTGTCTTACATCCTCCTGGCTGAGCGGATGATCGAAACGCAAGGGTAAATAGATTGGGTCAAATCAGAAAGCTACAAACTTTTAGCAATCGGCTCGGCTTCGTTTTCTTCAGGCGGAGCAACAATCTGCACAACTCGCTCCATCTCTGCCAGCGCAGAGCGGCATACAAAAAAGACAACCAACGGCATCGAGACAAAAGCAGCCAACAACACAAGGGAGAAACTGGCATCGATAAAAAGCTCGGCCACAACCCCAATCAACAGCGGCAGCAGAATGCTGGCTGCATAGACAAAGGTTAGGCGTCGAAGATCGATGCGAACAGATGACAAGAAAGGCTCCCTGTTAACGATTTGGCGCCACAACCGTGGCAACAAGAACAACCAAGTACTCACCCAGTAACACAGTGAATCTGCGGGGTTGCTCTGTCGCTTCGGCAGAGTCAAACTATAGAAGGGACTCGTACTGATTTCTGGGCGGCATTATAACGTGCTGATTTTAATTGCGCAAATTTTCACAGTTACGCGCGCCAAACAATGGGCTAGTCGCGCCCACGTCGGCGGGCTGCACGCCGGGCCTCGCGTTCAGCGCGGCGGTCATCGGTCTGGGCGGCTTCGCCACCTTCCAACTGGCGCATAGCCGTGAGATAGCGCATGGCCGATTCATCATTGCCCATGAGCACATCTGCGGCGTAGAGCGTGGAGCGAATCTCTTTTTCCATAGGGTTGGTAATGGCACAGGTCATGCCCGCGGTCATCGCCATTGCCAAAAAGGTGGCATTGAGCAATGGTCGATTGGGCATACCAAAGCTGATGTTGCTGGCCCCACACATGGTATTGCAGCCCAATTCCTCGCGGATCATGCGCACAATGGTAAAAAGATCGCGACCGGCCCTGTTGACAGCGCCCACAGGCATCGCCAACGGGTCGATGATTATGTCTTCTGGTTTGATGCCATAGCGGGCAGCGCGATCAACAATGCGTTTGGCAACTGCAAAGCGCACCATGGGATCGTAGCTAATGCCTGTTTCGTCGTTGCTAATCGCGATGACCGGCACGTTGTATTCGGCCACCACGGGCAGAATGCTCTCCATGCGATCTTCTTCGCCAGTGACGCTATTGACAATGGGGCGACCCTTGGCGGCTTTCAGCCCGGCAATCAAAGAAGGAACCACGCTACTGTCAATACAGAGGGGTACATCGGTGATAGATTGTACGATTTCCACAGCGCGCACCATAATTTCAGGCTCAACCTTGTGCGGCTCGGCACTGGGCACGCCAGCGTTGATGTCCAAGATCTGGGCGCCCGCTTTTACCTGGGCTAGGGCATCGCTGACCACACGGCTAAAATCGCCAGCCTGCATTTCGGCAGCCAGTTTTTTTCGGCCTGTGGGGTTAATCCGTTCGCCAATAATGACGAAAGGATGATTGGGGCTGATGATAACCGTCTGTGTCGGTGATTTAACAACTGTTTCCACGAAAGGAACCCTTTGGGATGAGTTGAAGGTTATTGAGTTAGCCTCGACACACCCAGGTCCAACCTTGATGGGTCTGAGAAGGCATCCACTGGGAGGCAAAGGTCGATTGGATTGGATGAGGGGAGACGATGGGAATTGCTTTGCCTATGATGGTCAAGTTAATCCAACTAATATTTTCGCACACCTAGACTATCGAAGCAAAAAGAATGGACCTTCAATTGGGGGAGACAAAACGCTGAGTATAGTGGCAACGGCAATTAGCGCAAAAATCGCGCTGATCAGCCAGCGGTTTTGGGTGAGAACTTCGCTCCACGATAGCGATGGCAACCGTGTACGCATATCGTCGGTGCTACTATTCTCGCCAAAGAGCAAGGCCCGAAAAGCCATGATACTGCGAGGCCGCTCATCAGGGTGCATCGCCAGCGCCCCAAAGATAGCCCGCTCGGTACGCGCCGACACCCCCGGATTCAATTGGCGCAAGGGAATCAGCGAGCCAGGATGCAAAAAGCGCTCTTTGGCATCCTGGGGTGGAATGCCAGCCAGCAAATGATAGAGCGTGGCTCCCATGCTGTAAATGTCCGAGCGCACATCTGTGTGCCCGCTATCGCCGCCGTATTGCTCTAACGGGGTATAGGCGGCAGTGCCCCGCCCCTGCACCACAGTTACCGTACGGCTGTCATCCGACTGTAATACCTTGACCAAGCCAAAGTCCACCAGTTTGATGCGACCCTGCGGCGTTACCTTGATGTTCCCCGGCTTAATATCCCGATGGAGCACAGGCGGCTCTTGGCTGTGCATAAAGGCCAACGCATCCAAGAGTTGATCGGCCCAGGTCAACACTTGGGATTCTGTCAAGCGGTTGTCCAGTCGCTTCGCCTCCGATAAGACCTCTTGCAGATCGCGGCCCGCCACGAAATCCATCACCAAATATTCGCGATTATGTTCGGAAAAATAGTCGGAAACTTTAGGGAGGTTCGGGTGATCCAGCCGGGCCAGGGTGCTGGCCTCTTGATAGAACTGCTCGACAGTCTGATCAAAAGCCATATCGCCCTTGCTTGATCCCCCCAACAGATGGGGCAGAATCTCTTTGACCGCACAGATGCGCCCATCTAAGCGCAGATCGTTGGCTCGATAGACCGCGCCCATGCCGCCTTGCCCCACAAGTTGGACGATTTCGTAGCGCTCGCGCAGCACGATTCCATTTTCCAGCAGATAGCTCACAGATCAGCCCCTTTGACAGTGCATCCTTTGACAGTGCAAGATGTGGCATCCATAGGGCGAAGCCGGGATGGTTCTAAAAGCATTTGTGCAAAAGCCCACGATTTTCGGTATAATAGGCTCCGTGCAAGAGATCACACAGCAGGCGCTATTATATAGTAGTGTAGGATTGGGTTAAAATTCCCCGCGGTCTCTCGATCATCAGGGTTTATCCGCACAGATTATATCTTATAGTAAAGTTAGTTTTGAGAAACAGAGTTTTGGGTTCGCCTATCAGAGTGAAACTGCGGGTTAAAAACTTGGTTTTTTGAGCCGGTTTCACTTTGAAAAATGGTTGATACCGTTCTGTCTGTGCGCTTGAGGAGAATCAGGATTTATACTAATGGATCATGTAACCGGACAATCTGTCCCCCCCGCCGATGCCGTACATTATAGCGAGAATGGCAACACAGCGACCGCCCATCGGGAGAGCGCCATGCTGATTCTGCGCCATGGCAGCGAGGCCGGTCGGCGTTGGGTACTCAGCCGCACTGCGCCGCTGCACATTGGCCGCGATGTGGACTGTGATATTACATTGCCCGATCGCCAAGTGAGCCGCAACCATGCACGTATCTTTTGGCACGAGGATGGCTACTTTGTCGAGGATCTGGGTAGCAAAAATGGAACCCACGTTAACGGACAGGATATTGCAACGGTCATGCGGCTGGAGGATGGCGACGAACTCCAGATTGCGCTACGCTTTAAGCTGGCCTTTGTGGATGCCGGGGCCACCGCGCCCCTCACTTTAGACGATGCCCAAACCGGGCTACGTCTGGACAAAGAGACGCGCCAAGTCTGGGTGAACAATCAAATGATCGACCCGCCCCTCAGCCTGCATCAATATCGGCTGCTCAATGGTCTGTGGGAAGCGGGCGGTGGTGTGGTCACGCGTGAACAGATCGTCGATGGTGTCTGGCCGGAGACCAGCGGCGAAGGGGTCAGCGAACAGGCCATTGATGCCCTCGTGCGCCGCCTGCGCGAACGCATTGCCGAATGTGACGAGGAATTTCGCTATATTGTCACCGTGCGCGGACATGGCTTCCGCCTGGAGAACCGCTAACCTCGGCCATGACCGTATCTATGCCGTTTTCCTTACCCAATTCCATCCTTTCCCCTGCGGGCGCTGACCAGCCCCATCCCTTTGGGCTGTACATTCATATCCCATTTTGTGAACAAAAGTGTCCCTACTGCGATTTCAACACCTATGCCCGGTTGGACAATCTTTTCGATGCCTATGTAGACGCGCTCTGTTTGGAAATTACACAATGGGGCGAACGGTTGCAGCGACGACAGGTGGAGACTATATTCTTGGGCGGAGGAACGCCCACTGTCTTGGAAGAACGGGCGTTGGCGCAGATTTTCAACACAGTACGACAATCGTTCGATCTGACCGCCAACTGTGAGATTACCAGCGAGGCCAACCCCGGCACCGTAGATCAGGCCAAGTTTCAGGCCCTCCACCGGTTGGGTGTCAATCGCCTGAGCATGGGCGTACAGAGCTTCCAGCCCGACGAACTCCAATTTCTGGGGCGCATTCACAGCGTAGACGATGTACACACGGCCTTTGCTGCCGCCCGTGAGGCTGGGTTCAGCAACATCAACTTGGACTTTATCTTTGGGCTGCCCCATCAATCTGTAGAGAACTGGCAGCGCACATTAGACACAGCCCTAACGCTTGGCCCGGAACATCTTAGCCTGTATAGCTTGATTGTTGAACCCAACACACCGCTCCATCACTGGGTGGCAACTGGCAGCGTAGACGCCCCGGACGATGATCACGCCGGGTTGCTCTATGAAATGGCAATGGCGAGTATGGCTGCGGCTGGGTATACTCACTACGAGGTATCCAATTGGACGAAGACGGACCGCCATTCGCAATTCGTCTGCAAACACAATCTGCTCTACTGGCGCAATCAAGATTTCCTGGGCCTGGGACCGGGCGCACACAGCTATTTACGCACGGCGGAGGCTCCCTTTGGCCTGCGCTGGAGCAATCGCAAACCTGTGCCGGGCTATATTAAACGAATGGTGGCAGGTGATTCTGTGGAAGAGTTTCATGAGGAAATTGATGTAGCGACCTCAATGGGCGAAACCATGATGTTGGGGTTACGCCTGATTGAAGAGGGCGTTTCTTTTGCCGGATTCCACGAACGCTATGAGCGCGACTTGACTGACGTCTATGCCGCGCAAATTGCCCGATTTGTGGATCTGGGCATGCTCACGCTGGAGAGTGACCGTCTGCGCCTAACTGGGCGCGGGCTGATGGTGGGCAACGGCATTTTTGCGGCATTTCTACCCTGACCCTCCCCTCAAGAGATCGGAAAGGCAGTCTATGACACGGGCACTCTATCCAGGCACGTTTGATCCCATGCACAATGGACATCTGGACGTAGCCCGGCGCGCCGCCGCTATCTTTGCAGAAGTGGTGGTGGGGGTCTACCATTCGCCGCCCAAGAAATTGCTCTTCAGCACCGAGGAGCGCGTTGCTCTGGCCCAGGATGCATTGCGCGATTTGCCCAATATCTCAATTGTTTCCTTTACCGGATTAACGGTAGAATGTGCCCGCGCCGTTCATGCAAATGTGATTGTGCGGGGGCTGCGCAACGTGGCCGATTATCAGTTTGAATCCCAAATCGGGCTGGCAAACCGCCATTTGGCCCCCGACATTGAGCTTTCCTGTCTGATCTGTAGCACCGACTATACTTATCTGAGTTCTACGATTGTCAAGGAAGTGGCAGGTCTAGGCGGCGATATTGCAGCCTGGGTTGCGCCTAATGTAGCAGCGGCGCTTGCTGAGCGCTTTGCCGGCCGGCCCGCCGCCGATCTGCCGGAAGTGAAGCCCAAGGCGCAGGGCATCTCCAAAACACGCGGCAAGCTTTCCCATCGCGGCTAAGTATTCGGCCCACTTCATCCAAATTTAGAGGATGCATCATGGAAATTCTGCAATTGGTCGATCAACTCGAACAGGTTCTCAATCAGGGCTGGCGTGTCCCGTTCACCTCGTCGCTGATGGTCAATGAAGAAGAATGTCTGCGTTTAATCGACCAGATGCGCATCAGCGTGCCCAGTGCCATCAAAGAGAGCGAGCGCATGATCGCCGAGCGCGATCGCATCCTCCACGATGCCCGACTGCGTGGCGAGGCGATTGTGACACGGGCAGAAGAAGAGGCCATGAAACGGGTGGGCGATCACTACGTGGTGCAAGAGGCGCGCCGCGAAGCCGAGCGCATTGTTAACATGGGTCAGGATGAAGGGATGCGGATGATTCAGGAGTCGGAAGAATACGCATTGGATGTGTTGCGTCAATTGGCGACTCAATTGGGGGCATCACTACGCCAAGCCGAAAACGGCATCCATGCCATTGAAGAGAGCCGTGACGAACCCGACATGCCCGAGGCCAAAGCCGCAGTTACCCCCAAAGCGGCCCCGCCCGTCACCCCCGATAATGACGCCCACGAAGATGAAGTCGTTGAGGTCACCGACGAGGATATCAAAGCCTGAGGCCACGCTGGCCCGCTGGCAATGATAGTGCAGAATTTATGCGCCCATTTTTCCGCAAGCCAGCCCACTGGCCCAGAGCTTCCTTGCTTTTGTTGGGATTAGCCATCTTTCTCTCTGCGGCTGCGCTTCTCTGGCTGTCCACGCTTTTTTCCGATCATCTCCCCCTCGGTCCCCAACAACAGGTTCAGACCATCAATCCCCAAATGGGCGTCCATACCCGGTTAACCGACGAGGCCGAGCCGTGGAAGATTAAACGCACGTTGGAGATGGTGCGCGAGATGGGCGCGCCCTGGATTGTCGAGTATTTTCCCTGGGCTTATTACGAACCGCGCCCCGGCCAGTTTGATTGGAGCCATCCCGATCTTGTGATTGATCACGCCACCCGCCAGGGGCTGACCGTGATTGCACGGCTGGGCTATGTACCTGAGTGGGCGCGCCCCAAAGGCAGCACGCCGTTGCTCTTGCCAGCGGAAAACTACGCCGACTTTGGCCGTTTTGCCGCCGAGTTTGTACGCCGCTATCAGGGCAAAGTCCACGATGTCATCATCTGGAACGAACCCGATCTCAGCCTGGAATGGGGGTATCGCCCGGTGGACCCCGAGAGCTATGCGCAAATGCTGCGGGTGGTCTATCCGCTAATCAAAGCAGCAAACCCTGACGTACAAGTATTGGGTGGCGCGCTGGCCCCCACATTGGCCCCGCCCGACAGCGAATGGGGCATGGACGATCTGCTCTATTTGCAACGCATGTACGAGGCTGGCGCGGCGGATTTTTTCGACGTGTTGGCTGTTCACGCCTATGGCTGGCACTCGGACCCCGACGACCCGCCTGATGCCCAGGTGATCAACTTTCGCCGCACCGAGTTGTTGCGCCAGATCATGGTGCGCAACGGCGACGGCGACAAAACCATGATGATCACCGAGGGCGGCTGGAACGATCACCCGCGCTGGACACGCGCCGTGCGCCCCGCCCAGCGCATCCTCTACACCCTACGCGCCTACGAGATCGCCCAGAACGAATGGCCCTGGCTAGAGAGCCTCAGCTTTTGGGCCTTCCGCTATCCGTGGGATGCCAAAAGTTATCAGGATTATTACACCTTTGTGGATACAGAGTTTGAGCCAAAGCCCATCTATTTGGAGGTGCAATCGTATGCCAGGGGCAAAGGCAACGCACCATGAAGCAAAAACAGCTTTGGATAATCGGTTTGGTTGTTGGCGTGGTTCTGATTGGGCTGGCAACACATTGGCTGACCGACGGTGCGATCTTTCGGCGCGGCGACCGCACCTGGGAAGAGATCCAAAATGGGCGCGCCTGGCGTGTGAGGCATGGATCCCAGCTTTCCACCCTTTGAGACATTGAACGAACGCGGCGAAATGATTGGCTATGATGTGGATCTGGCGCGGGCGCTGGCCGCCGAGATGGGCGTGACGCTGGAACTCATCGCTACAGGCTTTGATGGGCTTACCGATGCCTTGGTCGTGGGCCGTTTGGACAGTGTAATCAGCGCCTTGCCCTATGATCCGCGCCTGACCCAGGATCTACGCTACACCACAAGCTATTTTGAGGCGGGCACACGGCTGGTGGTGCGCACCGATTCGCCGATTGCCAGCGTGGAGGATCTGGCCGGGCGCACTGTGGCTGTCGAGTGGGGTAGCGCTGGAGATGCTGAAGCGCGCCAGCTTCAGCGCCAAGGCATTGGGCTGGAACGGCTGCCGCTGCCTTCCCCCGACGAAGCCCTGGCCGCCCTGCTGGCCGGTGATAGCGACGCGCTGATTGTGGATGGAGTTACCCTGCGGCTGGCCCAGGGTGGCGGCGCTGCGCTCCGCGCTGTGGGCCAACCCCTAGAGGGCGATCCCTACGTGATCGGCGTTGCCGATCCATCCCCGCAGCTACATGCCGCCGTGGAAAGCGCACTCACCACCCTGCCGCGATCAGGGGGTGCTGGCCGATTTAGAAAGGCGCTGGTTTTCCCCATCCCCATAACCTGCCTATCCTCACCTCTATCGCAAAGCTATATCCTGACCCATTGACGGTGTTTCTCTCAGTGGGTAGGGTTGATACAGATGTCTCTCCTCAAAAAATTAATACGAAAGGATGAACGCACCGTGATAAGCAAAATTTTGCGCTATGCAGGATTGGCAATCCTGAGTCTCCTGTTGCTAACGCTGGTATGGGGGGTTTTCGTTGAGCCATACCGGCTGGATAGAGAAGAACACGAGGTCACCATTCCACACTTGCCCGCCGAGTGGGAAGGGCAGCGCGTGGGGCTACTGGCTGATTTTCAATATGGCATGTGGATGGCAAACACGGCGACCATTGAGCGTGCGGTTGCGCAACTCATTGATGAGAAACCCGCGGCCGTGCTGATTGCCGGAGATTTTGTGTACCACCTCCAGGGCAACTGGCGTGAAGATATTAACACCGTGGTTGACTTTGTGCGTCCGCTGCCCGCCGCAGGCATTCCTACCTATGCCGTGTTGGGGAATCATGACTACGGCATGCCAACGCCACAGGATGAAATGGCAACAGAACAGGTTGAAACCCTGCTCGATACGTTGGAAGAAGCAGGGATTCGGGTGCTCCGAAATGAAGCGGTCAATCTCTCACCAGATGCCGATACCCCTGTCTATCTTGTCGGGATCGACTCGCACATTGCCGGATTAGATCAGCCAACCGTGGCCCTGGCCGATCTCCCCGCCGACGCGGCTCGTATCGTGCTAATGCACAACCCCAACTCGTATGAAGAGATTCCCGCCGACGCTGCGCCCCTGGCCATGGCCGGACATACGCATGGCGGACAGGTTCGCATTCCCTTTACCCCGGAGTGGACATGGATGACCTATCAGCGTGACAACGAGGTTCATGCAGACGGGTGGATCGAGGCCAGCTATGGCGCGCCGGGAAACCGACTCTACGTCAACCGCGGCATCGGCTTCAGCGTTATCCCTGCCCGTCTCAACTGTCCGCCAGAAGTTACCTATTTTACACTCCGCGCCGCAGAGACTACGGCCACCACAGACCGTTCAATCGCGCAGTTCAATTAAGTCTTCGGGATACCGTACCAGCACCCGATAGCCGCCATTCCACGGGGCAGCGCGGGCAAACTGGCTGACGACGCCCACCACACGCCAGCGTTCGCCTTCGTTGACAAAAGGCCGCCGCCACGAGAGGCTGCTGCGTACATGCACCTCTACCGGCGTGGCGTTGGGATTGGCCGGATCAGCCAGAAAGATGCTGCTGCCCTGCCAGCGACTTACAACTCCCTCGAACGTCACCAAGCGGCCTTCCAATGGTTCGCCGATCTCGGCCACAGTCACCGGCAACGGGGCCAATGGCACGCCCGGCCCCACCCGCCAGATCTCTTCTGGGCGGGCCACGCGGATCTCACGTTCACCTCGAAACGAGCGCATCACCCCGCGTACGTCCACCCGATCCCCTTCTTGTAGTTCGGGAAAACTGCCGCTTTGCAGATAGACATGTACGCCCAACCAAGCCGTGGCATCGTTGGGCGAAGGCGCCGGATCAGCCACATAGATGGCAGCGTTAAACAGCCCCGGCGGCACGACCACCACCCCCACAAAGCGTACTCCTTCTTGCATTCCGGCCAGCTTGGCCTGGGTCACCGATCCAAAAGTGCTGACCGCTTCGCCGCCGGGTGTGCCGGGCGCAGCGCTGCCCGCCACGGCCCAGGCAGGCGGTGTGGCCGTGGGAACGGTGATCACAAAGTTGCCGTTGCTCTGCCCTGGCGTAGGTGACCAGATCTGCCAGCTTCCGCCATCCGGCACGCGGCTATAGGTTCGATCTCCACCGGACGATCTGCCCCACTCGACGAAATCAATCACGGCTCCGCTGGCATCGGTTAATTCCAGCCGTTCATTGCTGTTGTTCAACCCAATCCCGCTCTCGTCTCCCCAGATCAGCAGCCGGCCACCCACGGGGACAAAATGGTGTGCGCCCAGTTGAAAGCGCCGCCGCACCGTGGGCGCGTCTAGTGGGCGATCTTCCAGATGCCACCCAGCCAACGTAGCCGGGGCAGGTCCGGCATTGAAAATCTCAATATATTCGTCACTTGTGTCAGCCGTGCCGTCACTGTTCCAATCCGAAAGCGGCACAGGCATGATCTCGTTGATCCAAAGTGTAGTACGTTCGTTGTGTAGCACCCGCAGCGGCGCGCTGACGGCAAAGTTGCCGTCCGGCTGCGTGGCAACGGCGTACAACAACGCGCCCGGCGACGCAGGCACCTTCACGATCCACTGTCCGTCCACGGGTGGGCTATCCAATTGGCGGATGGGCGCGCCGTCTTGCCAAAGGGCCAACCCAGCGGGGTTACCGTTGCCGTCGGCATAGTCAATTAACAGCGTAATCTCACCCGTACTGGGGATGGCATTCCCCATCCAGACACCGCTTTCAGTGCGCAACGTCAGCGCCAGACCGGGCTTGGTCGCAAGCCAGCCACGCCGAGCGCGCAGCGCATCGACAATCCCCGCGATATCCGCCGACGCCACAGCCAGACCAGTGTAGCGGGGAGCGGGGTCAAGGTAGCCAGGCAGCGGCGGCAACGTATTGCCCACCACCAGCGGCGGATCGGCGATGCGCTCGCGCCAGAGTTTCCAAAGATCGGCGGGCGATTTCACACCATTACCGGCCACAGCCACCACAGCGCGGCTATCGGGTAAGGGCGAGGTCCACCATTGCGCCACTCCATCGCTGGCGCGGAGATAATCCAACAGCGAGAGCGGATCGCTGCCCACATTGGCGAAAGGGCTATAGATCACGGCATCGCTGCCGGGATGTCGCCAAGCAGGCAAAGAAAAAACCGGCGCAGCCGTGGAAGGGCGCTGCGCCGGATCGATGGGGTCGGCGATGGCGATGAAGTGCAAGCCATGTGCCGCCGCAGCCCATTCGATCCAATGGGGCGGAGCATGGCCGCCAGACGAAAAGTTGCTGCTTGCGCCCAACGATCCCCACATGGCGAGATAGCCAGCGGGCAGCGGTTTGGGTGGAAGGGGCTGGGCGACGGGCAGGGTCAAGGCGGTGGAAAGCGCGGGCACTGCCCACAGAAAGCGCTGGCGTGGATCACGTTCGGCGGGGAAGGCAAAGCCGGGGATGCGTTGCAGGCTGGCGTCGCCAGCGGTGGGCAAAGCCGCCGATAGCCCGATTACGGCCCAATCGCCCGCGCCATAGGCCACGGCATCGGCCAGCCGTCCGTCGGGATCAAGCAAGATCACTTCGTCGCCGCTGTCATTGAGGGCCATCGATCCTGTTGCCAGTTCGCGTTCGCGGGCCAGTACGGCCACGGATGCGGCGCTTTCTTCGGTCTGGGCATGGGGCATTGTCCCCCAGCGGGCTTGAAACGCCGCCCCATTGCGGGCCACCACAAAGAGCGCGCCCGGCCCCATGACGTGGCCGGCGGGCAAGGCGTGGACACCCTCACCGCTGCCGGGGAATTGCGCATCACCCAGCCGCCAACCGGCCAGATCGAGCGGCTGATCGGACACGTTGAGCAAGATCACAAATTCCTCGTCGCTGCCGCGAAAGTAGACCTCTTCGATCTGCAACGCTGCCGGATCAGAACGCAACGGCCAAATAGAGGGCGGGCGCGTCGGCGTGACGGTGGGCGTACGCGTCGGCGTTGGCGTACGGGTGGGCGTCGGCGAAAGGGTGGGCGTGGGGGTAACAGTAATCGCCGTTGCCGGGGTATAGGCCGCACCAGGCGAGCCGCGATCACCCAGAGAGCCGGGCCAGGCCGAGTGGGCAATTTGCCATTGGGCCACGGCGCCAAAGTCGCTACGTTCCAGGCTGGCTCCGGCGTCGATAGTCAACACAGTGCCGCTGCCCCAGCCCACCCGGTCGATCTCGCGGCTGGCGGCGTCCACAAGCAGCAGGGTATCGTTGCTGTTCGCCAGCGTCAAACTGCTATAGACATAGCCGGGGCTGACGCCGCCATTTTGAATCGGGTCGCCGTTGCGTGCCAGCACAAGATAGGTCCCGCTTTCGATCCAGAGATCGGTGTTAATAATGTGACGATCGCGGTTGTCGTCCAAAATGCTCCAACCGCGCAGATTTACCGCAGCGGGTTGTGGGTTAAAAAGCTCAAACCACTCGCCCCCGCTATCGTTGACGGCAGCGGGATCAGCCATGACTTCGCTGATGTATATCATAATCGCGGGGCCGGCTGTAGCCGTTTCTGTGGGGGAGGCTGTGGGCGTGCTGGCGGGATCAGGCGTCGGCGTGGCGACGACAACGCCGGGCGGTCCGCCGGGGTGTCCCCAATCGCCCGCCGAGCCAGCCCAGGGGCTTTCGGCACTTTGCCAGGGATCGCCGGGGGCGTTGCGATAAAGACTGCGCCCGCTGCGTATGCTGAGGCCACTGCCTGATCCCCACACGGTGACGTCGATCTCGCGGCTATCAGGCGAACGCAGGATCAACTCATCATCGCCGTTGGCAAGCGAGAGGCCCGTGTAGACGTAGTTGGCGTTGACGCCGCCATTTTGGGTCGGGTCGCCGTTGCGCGCCAGCACGGCATATCCGCCCGCCGCAATCCAAAGATCGGCAGTGATCACATGCTCATCTCGCCCGCGGTCGGCCAGGATCCAATCGCGCAGATTGAGCGGCTCCACGCCAGGGTTATGGATTTCGATCCACTCGCCGGCGTTGTCATCCACGGCGGCGGGATCGGCCAGAAATTCGCTGATGTAGAGCGGTGGCAAGGGGAGCGTGATTGTAGGGGTTGCCGTTGGTGTCACAGCCACGGTGGCGGTGAGCGTTGCCGTTGCCGTGATAATCCCGGTTGGGGCAGGCGTGGCGGTTGTCGACTCGCCACAGGGCGAAGGGGCGGCCAGGCTATTGCGCGGAGTGGGCACGCTCGGCTCAAAATCATCGCTATTTTGGTCGGTATCGGTGCAGCCATTGCCCTTGCGCAGTGCCGCGGTGTTGTTGGAAAGCTCGGTCACGGGAGCTGCGCCTTCAAATTGATTGGCATTGCCATACCCCACCACATCGATGACGGTTCCGGCACTGTCCACCAGCCGCACCTTCCCCGCGCTGGCGCTGAGGGTGAGCGTTCCCACTACATCGGGCGTGGGCAAGGGCGCGCCGTCACCGCTGTTGCCCGCCCCCAGCCCAATCAGTGCGTAGCTGTAGGCGGGCAGGGTCAGGGCTGGGAAGAGCGCCGGCCGCCATTGATCGCCCTCTGCCGAGGCATACTCCACTGCCCAGCCATCCACCACTTGAGGCAGTTCGCTGGCATTGAAGATCTCTACAAAATCTGCCTGCCAGGGCGCGCCTGCGTTGCCGCCGCCTCCGTACACCTGACTAATCCGCACTGGCGTGTGTGCGGCTTGGGCAGCAGTGAAGAGACCCTGTGGCAAACTCCCTAACAGAATGAACGGAATGACAAGAAGAAGCTGGGCCATTCGGGCCAAAACAGAATAGGGTTGCATATGTGTTTTCCTGCAAACGATGCAAAAAATACAGAAGGTTACACGGCGTCGCGGAGAATGGCAGTGGTGTGAGCAGCGATGTTGGGAAACAATGTAATAGAACTTCCTTCTTTGTGTCAAGTGTTTATTGGAAGATAGACAGTGGAGTCGGGTTATATGGTTAGAAATATTGACCTTTTGGCAACGGTTCCCCTATAATTTTTGTAGCGACATCCGCGTAAACCCCGATTCCCACGGTATCAACAACCACAAGGAGAAAACACATTATGGCTTTTGAACTTCCTCCCCTGCCTTACGACAAGAATGCATTGGAAAAATCCATTGATGCCCAAACAATGGAAATTCACCACGACAAGCACCACGCGGCTTATACCAACAACTTGAACAACGCCATCAAGGGCACCGAGTGGGAAAGCAAGTCGATTGAAGAGATTCTGCGCAATATCGATTCACTGCCCGACAACATTCGCACCGCCGTACGCAACAACGGTGGCGGCTATGCCAACCACACCCTGTTTTGGAATATTATGGGGCCGAACGGTGGCGGGCAGCCCAGCGGTGCCTTGGCCGATGCGATTAACCAGAAGTTTGGCAGCTTCGATGCTTTCAAAGAGAAATTCTCTGCGGCTGGCGCCGGTCAGTTTGGCAGTGGATGGGCCTGGCTGGTGGTGAAGAGCGACGGCAGTGTAGATGTCTATGGCACGCCAAACCAAGATAGCCCCTACATGAAGGGCGACACTCCGGTTCTTGGGTTGGATGTGTGGGAACATGCCTACTATCTGCGCTATCAGAACCGCCGCCCTGACTACATCGCGGCGTGGTGGAATGTGGTCAACTGGGATCAGGTTGCCAAGAACTACAGCAGCGCCAAGTAGCCTTTACCGTAGTTAGAAAGTAGATCTAGAAGTCGAACTTTTACAAAAGTTCGACTTCTTTTTTGGTTTTGATGTCCATACTGACTCGCTGGTACAGAAAGTGCCGGGGAGTTTGGCCGCGTAGTTTATGCTTTGGAATTGTCTACTTGCCTTTAGGTCCTGTTTCCTTGCGGATTACTCCTTCCTGAAATTTACCTGTCAAGGGCAAATTTCAGGAAGGAGTTTCTATTTGCTAAACCGTAAGCATTCAGTACTATTCAAGTACGATATACACTTTTTCTCTCCTGAGTTCCTTGAAAAACCCCCTCTTTCCTTACGCCAAAGTACTATAGGGTTTTTATTACGCTACTGTTACACTGCGGGCAGTATTGCCTCTAGTGGTAGGTGTTTCAGCAAGTTATCCAACGTGTACATTTGCTAATCAATACAGCAGAGCGTCGGTGGTGAGTAATCTTCACCGATTAAACCAGGGAGAAGGAAAGATGGCATTGTTCGTACGTGAGTTGACGAACGAAGAATGGGGTGAACTCGAAGAATTGGTTCAGGAACCCGAAAGCGATGTGCCTTCGCAACGATTGATGATTGTGCTCCTATCGGCGCAAGGGCAGCGTGTACAGGATATTGGCCGCGAGGTGGATCTCCACCCGATCAACGTCCGCAAATGGATTCACCGCTTTAACGAAGAGAGCGTTGACGGTCTGCGCAGTGGCAAATCGCCAGGGCGGCCCCCCGTCTTTTCGTCTGAACAGCGCGATTCCATTGTAGAGGCTGCCAGCGCTGATCCTCGCCAGTTGGGTCTGAACTTTTCGCAGTGGTCTTTGCAACGTTTGCGCAAATATCTAATCCAAAATGATATTGTGGAGCAGATTAGTGTAGAGACCATTCGCCAGGTGTTGCGTGCCAGCGATGTTAAACATCGATCGACACGTGGATGGCGCAAAGATGCGGGGGCTAGCCGCAACGGCTACCGCCCGCTGTCAAAACGCTCCCTGCGCTATGAGACTGGCCGTCGTCTTGGACAGTTTGTCACCACTCATTCATAGTTTGTAAATCGATTAACAACTCATATTATCCCGCAGAACCGGTTCGGAAAAGAGCCGGTTCTGCGCGTCTGGGCCGTTCCCCGTTCCATGTCAAGGTCGGCCCGAAAAATCAACAGTCTATTGTAATCTGTCCTGCAAGAGGGCCGTTATAGAATAGAGTATGTCTAGAATTTCCTACTTTATTCCTGGCAAGCACTGGCAGTTACGAAACGGTCGACATTGCGGGATTACCACTGATTGAATACTCATGCAAACCCAACATAAACTCCTTCACCTTTTGCTTGTCCTCGCCCTCTTTTTGCCGTCGCTGGCATTGCCCACAGCGGGTGTTGCCAACGCCGCCCCTCCCCGCGAAGAGGGGGCCATAGATGCGCCGGCGATTACCGTGGGCGCGGCAGCCTCGCCTTCGCAGGTGCAAAGTCAATCACTGATTACCTATCAAGTGACGGGCAGCAACAATGGCAATAGCGATGGCTCGAATTTTCGCGTCAATTTTACCCTGCCCGCTGGTTTTAGCTATCGCAACGGCAGCACAAAAGTCTATATTAACGACGCGCAGGTCAGCAGTGCAGACCCAGCCGTAAACGGGCGTACACTTTCGTTTAGCACGGTCAATTTTCCCAGTCGTCGCGGTGATACCTATTTTGGCATCAATACCTTTGTGCAGGATCAATGCGAGAATATCCAATACCGCAACTGGCAGTTGGATCGTACCTATGGTCTGACTGGCTGGCACACCTATGTGAAGCAGCTTTTTCACGGCATTCGCACCGATACCAACGGTCCTAAACAGTGTTGGATCGATTTTGTCAACGCGGCCTATGACCACAATTTGCAGCCTGTGATCCGCCTCCAGGGCGTCCACCGTGGCGATTACTGGGAAAAGCCCACCGATATTAACGCCATGGCCGATGCATTTCGACGCGTAGTCCAAGGGTTGCCGCGCCGTAATGGCCTCAAACTCTACATTCAGGTTTGGAATGAGCCAAATCTAAACATTGAATGGGGCGGCGCTGCCAATCCAGTGGAATTTGGCCGCTTTGCCGTGGCCGCGGCCAACGCGATTCGCAGCCTCAACGATTCGCGCATTGTGTTGGTCAGCGCGCCCATGGCCCCCGGCGGCAATATCAACCCGCTGAGTTTTAACACGCAGATGTTTAACGCTGTGCCTGCCAGTCTGTGGGCCTGGGATATTTACGGCGTCCACCCCTACCCGGCCAACCACCCGCCCGAATATAATGTGCATCGCAACACCGCCACCCATCCGCAGTTGACGATTGATTCGTATATGGATCAGGTGGAACAACTGGCGGCTTGGGGACGGCGCGGCGTGCGCGTTTTTCTCAGCGAAACGGGCTATGATCTATGGAATGGAACCTTTGCTTGGGAAGGCTTCCCGGCGGTGAGCGAATGGAACCGCGCCGACTATATGGTGCGCGCCTATCGCGATTATTGGCGCGGATGGGCGGAGATCATGGGCGTCGCGCCCTATCAATTGAGCGATCCATCGGGGACCTGGGCCAAATGGAACTGGATTGATGGCAATGGGGCGTCCTTTGGCAGCCCGCGCCCACAATATGAGCGGGTGCGCGACAATCTGGACAAGAGCAACCCATATGTTGCCAGCCGTGTGGATGTGGTCTTTCAAGCCTACACTTCTAACGTGGCCGGAACCCACTATGCCGATCTATCGGCGTCGATTTCCAACGGTGGGGTCAATGGCAACGGCAGTGCTGCGCCAGTGAGCGTTCGCACAGGCAGCGCACCGCCCACGGCCACCTATACGCCGCCTGCTAATCCAACCGCTACCCGTACCAGCGCACCCCAGCCAACCGCTACGCGGCCAGCCCCCAACACGCCCGCACCTACCCGTGATCCGGCCCTGGGCATGGTGGTGGTGACGGCGTTGAATCTGCGCGCGGGGCCGAGCGTTGACTATGACAGGCTTAGCGTCTTGAGCTATGGCAACATGTTCCGCGTGCTGGGCCGAGAAGCCACCAACACCTGGATTAAGGTACAGATGACCAGCGGCGCGTCCACGGGGCAGATCGGCTGGCTGGCGCGTGTCTATACTGATTTCAACGGCAGCGCGCCCATTGTAGAAACGCCGCCGCCCCCCACCACCATCCCAACAAACACGCCGCGGCCGACGAACACACCGCGCCCGACCAATACACCAACGCGCACACCGCCACCCACGGCGACACGCACCCCGACACGCGTGCCCACGCACACCCCCACCCGCGTGCCCACCAATACGCCGACCCGGACGCCGAGGCCCACCAATACGCCGACCCGGACGCCAACACCAACGTGGACGTTTACGCCTATTCCAACACAGACCTGGACGGCGACACCCACGTGGACACCTATCCCCACGCAGACGCCGACGGAGACACACACCGCAACACATACGGCGACGCCAACGGAAACACCCACCAATACAGCGACGCCGTTGCCGACGCATACCCTAAACCCGTCGCAAACGCCACTGCCCACCCACACGCCGACGCTTATACCGACGTCATCGAATACACCGACGCCGACCTTTACGCCCACCCATACCCCGACCTTGACACCGACGCCCACGGAGACGCCGATTCCCACCCGCACGCCGACGTATACACCAACGGCGACACATACGCCAACGGCGACACCGACACATACCTTCACGCCCACGGAGACATCCACCGCGACGGCAACCTTCACTGAAACACCGCTGCCCACGGCTACGCCCACAGAAACCGAAACGCCGTTACCGACGGACACGCCTGTACCGACGGACACCCCTATGCCAACGGATACGCCAGAACCAACGGATACGCCAGAGCCGACGGCGACACCCACGGAGACAACCATCCCGACGCCAACGCCGACGTTGACGCCGACGCCGACCCATACACCGACGGCTACGTCCACCAACACCCACACGCCGACGCACACGCCGACCCTTGTGCCTGTGCAGACCGTGCAACTGGGCGTGCTGGGAACAGTGGTGGTGGGGCAAGAGCCACACGGCATCACGGTGGACAGCGCTGGACGGCGCGTTTATGTGGCGAATCACCGCAGCAATACGATTACGGTGATTGACGCCGACAGTCTGGAAGTGCTGCGCTCAATGCCGCTGCCTGATGCCCTCGGCCCCAATGGGATTGCGGTCAACCCGGCCCGGCAGACGCTCTACATCCCGTCGAAATTCACCAACGATCTGAGTGCGCTAAGTACTGAGAGTAACCAATCTGAACCGATGCGCTGGAAGGTTGCCACAGGAAGCTGGCCCGATGGCGTGGCGCTGCACAGAACTGGCGATCTGGCCTATGTTGCCAACTTTGGCAGCAGCACACTCACGGTTGTGCGCCTGGAGGATGGCGCAAAACTGGATGTCCCCGCCGGGGGCGAGCCAAGTTTTCTGGTCTTCGACAATCTGAGCGACCGCCTTTATGTAACCAATCATTTGGATGGCACGTTGAGCGTCTTTAACTGGGAAGGAAAATTGTTAAAAACACTGCCCACCGGCGCGGGCAGCTATGGCATGGCCTTTGATGCCCAGCGCCGTCTGCTCTATACGGCCAACATTGATTCCCAAAATATCAGCGTCTTCGCCCTCGACGAGATCGGCGATGCGCAGCATCTGGGCGATGTGAAGCTACTCTGTCGCCCGTGGACCGTGGGCGTCAATGCGGCCAGCGGTCATCTCTTTGCCGTCTGCCCAGAAGAAAACCGCACCCACATCTATTACAGCCCCGACCGCAGCTATCGCTATGTTGGCTGGTTGCCGCTGGGCCGAGGCGCGGGCGAAGGCGTGGCCGTGGACCCTGTAACCAATCGGCTCTTCTTTAGCAACGCCGGCAGCGATACGATCACCGTGATCTCCGACGGCGGGCCAGCTTTGCAGCCCACGCCCACCCCCACACCGCAACCGACAGCGCAGACTTCGTGTCTGGCCTTTACCGATACATTCGAGCCGGATGATGGCCCAGGCGAGTCCAAGAAGTTGGACATGGGAGCCATTGGCCCCAACCGCACACTGCACACACCGGGCGATGCTGATTGGTATCGTGTGGATGGCATGATGCAGGCGGAAGATCACTATTACCTCTTTGACACGACACGCGCCGATGCGAATCTTCTGATCCGTGTGGAAGCGTTCGATAGCAGCGGCGCAGCCCTGCTGGCAATGGGCTTCAATAGCATGGTGGTCAAAGTTCCCGCTGGCAGCGAGATGTTCTATGTGCGGGTGAGCAACGCCAGCGACTATGCCGACTGCCACAGCTTGTATAGCCTGAGCGCAACGTCCATTGAAGCGCTTGATCATGCTCTTTACATTCCAAACTTGTTTGGCACAGACGGTGGCGTTGTGCGCAGTGCCCGCGCCAGCGATGCGCCACAATTGGCTGCGCCGCCCGCTGCTGCCGAAGCCCTGGCTGTGGATACCGATGGGGGCATCTACACCGCTGGGGAAGGCTTCTTGCGGCTACACAACGCCGATGGGGCGCTGCGGGCCGAGATGCCCATTGCCCAGCGCCCGCGCCAAATCATAACGGCGGCGGGGCAACTCTATCTGAGCAATTGGGGCGACGAACCGCAAAGTGATTGGATCGGCGTTATCACCGATCAACGGCGCAGCCTGGAATCGCTGACGCCACTGGCGGGCATGGTGGAAATCCGAGACGCCGGAACGGGAGCCGTCCGCGCGGTGGTCCCCGATCTCAACCGCCCCAGCGGGATCGCCATCAATGGCGCTGGGTTGTGGATTGCCGAAACAGGGGCAGACAGAGTGCTATTGGTGGACCCACAAAACGGCAGCCGCCGCCTGGACATCCCGCTGCAAGGTTCGCCCTATAGTGTGGCGAGCAGCGACAACGGGCTGTTTGTGGCTGCGCCGGGGGCCAATCGGGTGGCATTCATCGACAACGGCGGGAATATCCGCTGGCAGACCGAACTTGATGGGCTGGGATTGCCCCAGGACATCGCCTATGATGCCAGCACGGATAGGCTCTACGTTGTCTATCTGCTGGCCCCGCGCTATGGGCAGATCGCCATTATCGACGGCCAAAGCGGCACCATTCTCAGCAAGATCGAACCGACGCTGAGCCGTCCGCTGCAAAACGCCGAAGCCATTGCGCTGGACACAGCCACCGGCCAACTGTTGGTGAGCACTGTCACCGGCATCGAACGCTTCCGCCTGACCGATCATGCGCCGCTGGGCCGCCTTCCCACCGGCCAGTTTGCCAGCGCCTTCAGCTTTGAAGCACACACCGCCACCCTCGGCGAAAGTATGCTCTGGTTTGTGGATCGTAGCCGGGCGCTGCAAGGTCCGCAACGGGTGGATGTGAAACAGTAGCGGACGAGAAACAACGCAATAGAAACAAAGCAGCCCCGCCGGGAGATCTCGGCGGGGCTGCTTTGTTTAGAGAATTTTGCGTCCCTCATTCCGTCCCGCTTACCTACGCGTGACCACAGGAATGTAAAGCCATATGGTCACGGCAGGCACGCCCAGGGCAGCACTGGTGTTGATCAATTTTCCCACCTGCTCAGCGTAGTCTCTGTTGACACTATCAATGTCAACAGCCGTATCTATCAAGCGACTCTGGAGGGCTGCGGCTGTAATGCCCGGCCACTTGGATTTGCCCAGCGCCGCTGCCCCGCTGACAAACGAAGTTGCCATAGAGGTTCCGCTCCAACTGGCAAAACCGTTGCCTTCAGGCCCGATGATGGTGGAGGTGATCCCCACGCCAGGGGCAGCCACATCGACCCAGGAATTGAAATTGGCAAAACGGGCTTTGTGGTTTCCGGCATCCACTGCGGTCACGGCCAGGGTTTCGGCATAGGCTGCTGGATATTGGGGAGCGTCGCCACCTTCGTTGCCAGCCGCCGCCACCACCAACACCCCCTGGGCCGTAGCATATTCAATGGATTCGTGCAGCACCTTAGAATCGTAGACCGTACCCAGGCTTAGGTTGATTACGTCTGCACCTTGCCCTACAGCCCATTCAATCGCATAGGCTACCACAAATGTATCACCACGACCGCTGGCATCCAGTACACGCAGGGGCAGGATACGGCTATCGGGGGCCATGTGAGAAATAATGCCACTGACGTGAGTTCCATGCCCTAGGGCGATGCCATCGCCCTCCTCGCTGGGGTTGTTATCATCAGCCACAAAATCACGACCGGGCAGGAATTTGCCCGCCAATTGGGGATGATCCAGACTTGCGCCTGTGTCCAACACAGCCACGATCACCCCCTTGCCCGTGTAAAGGGGATGGGCGGCGGGCAAATGGATCTGGCTAAACGCTTGTTGGTTAACATACCCATCTGGCTCGGTCCCGCCCCATTTCCACACATCATAAGGATCGGCCACGGGGATGCCACCGCGATAGTTCAATTCGGCCCAGCGCACCTCTGCATCCGCCTGAAGGCGTTCCACAAGAGTTTTTGTCTTGCGTGTCTTGTCGCTGGTAACAAAAAGGTGGATATTGGCCGAGGCCATCAACGTCTGGCGCACCAAAAGCTGATAACGGTCGGCCACGGCGGTGGCATTGGCGCCTTCTTCCAGCCGCACCACCACTTCGCTTTCTGCATAATCATCCAGGCGCAGTTTATCGGCCAAGATTGAACCATCGGGCTGTGCAACGCCTTGGACTTCCACCCAATCGCCAATCAGCGGCAGGGGCAGCTCGAGTTTGGTTTCCACCGTAATCATGACACGCCACGCATGATTGCGATTTTTCTGGATGCGCCACTCGCCCAGTCCCGTCAACGTGCTAGGCGTCAACAGCACAATGCCCCGAATCTCAACCTCATTTTCATCGTCTGCATCGTCGCCATCATCAAGTGCAATGATGCGAGTGGCGCGCAGTGTACCATCTGCCGTCTGAGTCGCCTCTACGTCGACCCGAAGCCCCACGGCGATCTCACCTTTGTTACGTTTGATTTTGGTGCTGCTATCCACGTAAATGGTGTGCCCGCTCACAAACCACGTGCCTTCGAGGCCGTTGCTGGGCAGGGTTTCGATGACGCCGCTAAATTCTAGTTTGTTGCCTGCGGTCTCTTCGAATGGACCTGCCGCCGAAACCACAGAAACGCCCCCTGAGGCTCCCCATAGTAGGCCAGCGATCAGGACGAACGAGATGATGGATACAACGAGGTTTTTGCTGTTACAGTGGATAGAATGGGATTGAAGATTCATTGTCCGGCTCCGTAAACAATCTAAATAGACAAAACAGCGCCATAAAGGAAAAGTTTCTGCTCTTTGAAAAATGTCCTTGTGTGCGGCTGCGGAAAATCGCTTAGGCCCCAATTGCCAGAAAAGAGGCCCAAAAGTAGGGGTGTTGCCCCTGTGCAATGGCGATTTTTTGGGCGCTGCACAACGCGCCAGCGGGATCCTGCCCGCCCACCAGATGTTGATAAAAAGCAGTCATTAGTTCAACGGAGCGGGCATCGTGGACGTTCCAAAGGCTAACCAAGAGATCACGGGCGCCAGCCCCCAGGAATCCGCGTGCCAACCCGATCACCTCGTCGCCGCCGTGAATATTCGCCGTGCCGCTTTCACAGGCACTCAATACCACCAGCCTTGCCCGCAAGGGCAGCGTATAGAGCGAGCGCACATCGATCCAGCCATCGGCCAGTTTCAACGCCGAGAAGAAAGGGTTGTCCGGGCGGAAGAGGCCGTGGGTAGCAATGTGCAAAACATCGGCCTGTTGTGCGGCCTGCATCAGCCCAGCCCGGTTGGCATCTTCGCCCAAATAGAGCCAGGCGGGGTCAAAATGGTGTGCAGCCAAGGTCACTTCACGCTGCGCTTGGGGAATATCGGGATCAGCCAGGGCCAACCCAGCCAGCGACTGATAGGGGAGATTAGGTCGATCTTGGGCACAGTGGACAGCCACGCTGGCACTGGGGGCATACGTACAGGTAAAGCGTTCTAACAGATACTGCGTGCCATCCCACAGGGCATGAAAGGGCAAAAGATGAAGCGAGCCGTGGGGCAGAATCAGCAGCCGAGAAGCCAAGAGTTTATGGGTCATCGGCGCAATGAGGTATCCATAGAGCGTATGCAGCGCGCCCTGCAAACCCTGGATCAAACGGCGACCATGGCGCGCCATATATTCGTCCCCCAGTTCGGCGCGCCCCATGTGAAAACGCAGTTCATCTTGGGCGGCGTTTAGCTGGGCTGGCGTGCAAAGATGGCGAAAAACCTGGAGACGGGTACGGTCGATTAAAAAGGCCAAAACCTCGCCATCGGCCTGTTGACCTTCCACTACATAATAAAGCAGCGCCTGTTGATCGGCAGCAAGGCTGGCTTGAAATTCAGTCAGTGTGGCTGGGCGAGCCTGCTGAAAAAGCGTATTGTTGGGCAGGGGCTGGGCAGATTTCCAGGCCATGCGCTCCAGCGCGCTTTCATAGGCGCGCAACTCGGCATCATGTTGGGCATGGGGCGCTGCGCTGCCTAACAATTGGTTGTAAAGCCAATGTAGGCGGCGATAAGGCTGAGATGGGTCGGTACTCTGGGTGGGGCTGACCTCGTCCCGATCAGGAAGGGTAGTCTGCAAGCGTTCCAACAAAGCACGTGAACGTGCCCGCTCCATAACACCAAAAGCCTCGTCTACTGTCTCGGCTGATGGGTCGGAACTGCCATCCAGAAGGCAGCAGAGCAGAGCGCCGTATATGTGAAATTTATCCACCAAATAGGCGGTGCGAAACTCTTCCAAAGGCAACGATGTGCGCTGATCTTCCAGTATCTCCAGCGCTCGGTAGAAGTGCTGGCGTGCCTGTGTATATTGGCGGGCAGCCAGTTCGATAGTGCCCCTCGCCCCTTCCAGGCGCAGATGTAGATGGGGCAGGGGGATGAAATGGGCCAGTTCTTCTTCAATCTCCACAGCCTGGGCCCGGGCAGGGGCAATTTCGCCAGCATCCACAAAGAGTTGCACTCTCAACAGGCGTGCCTCCACCGCCGTGCTCAAGTCCCAGGCCGACGTCGTAGTCTCTTGACGGCGGAGCAGGGTATCCAACAGGCGAATGGCTGTGGGCGCATCCCCGCGCTGGGCGGCCAGAATTGCCAGGGCCAGATTGACCCGATCCCGCCAGGGGTGATTGGCAAGTTCGCTGAAGAGAGTATGGGCTGTGATCAGTGCGCTTTCGGCACTCTCCCACTTCTTGGTACGCAGATGGAGAAGCCCCAAGAGATAAAGACTTTGGGCCAATTCGTAGGGCTGATCGGCAGAGCGAAAAAGCTGTTGGCAGCGGTTAAGCGCGTGGGTAGCTTCGGAGAGTAGATTAAGGGCAAGATAGGCGTTGGCCTGATCGAGCAAGAGAATATCGGCCTGGCGCAACAGGTCGGGATCGGACTGATCAAGCAACAGGGCATCACCCAATAGATCGCTTTCGGCGCTGATGAAAAGCTCCATGGCGGCGGCATAGCGACCTGTACGCAGGAAGAGGCTGCCTAAATTGGTCTTAATGCGTCCGCGGTTGAGCGCATCTCCCACGCTGTCGAAGTAGGCCAACGCCCGCTGATAGAGGCTCTCTGCTTCGTGTGGCTGATCCAGGGCGACAAGGACGTTGGCTTGGTTTAGATCAACTGTGGCGATCTCTTGGCGGAGTTGCTCGTCGCTGCTGGTTGCCAGCCGGGCGGAGAGGATGGCATGGGCGCGGTGATAGCTTTCCAAAGCAGCGCTGTAATCACCACGACGTACACGCAGGTTGGCGAGATTTTCATAGGCCCAGGCCAGTTGCACGCTTTCCGCGGGCAGGCGGGCAATGGCCTGACGGATAGCATCCTCGGCCTGATCAAAGTGGCCCTGCAATGCCAAAATTTGGGTCAACCCCAGATAGCTGCGAGCCAACGCCGCACCATCATCCAAGCTGTGCCAACGCGCTTGAGCCTCGCGCAGGGCTTGTTCAGCTTTTTGCAGATCGCCCTGTTGCAGGTGAATGCGCGCCTGGGCATAGCGGATCTGGGCCTGAAAGGCGGGATCTTCTCCCTGGGCCTGAGTCAACGCGGAGGCGACTGCTAGCCAATGGCTGGCCGAACGCGTAGAAGCCTCGGCTCGTTCCAAGGCGATCTCGACTAAAGCAGCGGCCACCTCTGGGGTGGCTAGTTGCGATGCTTCGAGAAGCGCAAGAGCAGTAGGCACGTGTTCGGTATCCAGTTGTGTCAGCAGAGCCGGTGAAATCAAGCTCTGCACAGGTGGAGTCACGTAATATCTATTCCCTTGATCTGTAAAAATGGACCTTCGCTGGGAGTAATAACGAGATCATAATAGCCCAGCGTTACACTGGATAGGTGAAAATAACCTTGGGCGTTGCTTTCGGCCGAGAGATCAAGCGCCTCGGCTCCAGGTGTAGCGGCGCTTAATTCCACTAACACCGGCGCGCGCCATTGATCTTCGTCCAATGGCAAGACCTCCCCCTCAATCGAGCAGACCGCGCCTTGGGGTTTGACCAGCAGTTCCACATCGGCGGCAGAAGCTGAATAGAGCAGACGATAACTCTGGTTGCCACCGCTGCGTAATCCCTGTAACCCCATACGCTGGCGGCTATCCTGGGCCAATGACATCACGTGGGCGGCCAGCCGGGCCAGCGGGGAGGGCTTCTGTTGCACGTGTTCAAAGAGTTGGGCGTAGCGTTGAAGTTGCCCTGGTGAAACATGGCAGCGCCGTGCGACCTCTAGATGTTGGTTCAACACCACCAAGCCACGAAACTCTCGCTGACAATGGTCACAGCTTTGTAAATGAGTCGCCGCCAGATCGGACAACGGCATATGGTCCAAGACGTGAGCAGAAAGTTGTGCATCGGACAGATGGTTCATGGGATACCCTTTTATCAATCGCTGGCAAGCTGGAAAAGGTTGAAGCGGGTCTGTTCTCTCCTGCTAATAGAGTGGCGCTTTTTGTCTAAAAATACATATTGCGATGATTTTGTCCGCGCAATTTCCCAACCCATGTAAGAGACATCAGAGCAGATCAGTAAAGCCCAGCCCAGCGAGAATATCGCGCAGTTTGCGCAAACAGCGATTGCGTGTGGGGCCGATGCTGCCTAGCGGCATCTCCAGGCGTGCGCTGATCTCGTCATACGAGGGTTCTTCTGGATCGAGAAAGAGCATAGAGAGCAACTGTCGGCAACGATCTTCCAATCGCTCCATGCCCGCTTGTAGCGCTTCCTGATGGATCCATTCTTGCAGCACCTCTTGCATGGTAGGCATGGATGAACTTAACAGTTGCCCGCTGGTTGCCCCTGTGCCGCTGTTTTCTTCAGTGTGGAATTCCTCGGTGAATTCTGCGGCGTTACCAGGCTGTTCGCGCCGCCGCTTTTGGATGGCGCGCCAAGTTACCCGGCGTGTGGTAGTCATAAGCCAGGCAGGCAGCCGTTCGGGATCATCAATTTGATGGAGGCTTTGGGCCAAAATGAGGAAGACTTCCTGGCCGATGTCGTCTACTTCCATCGGGCTGAGGCCATAGCGCACGGGCACAGAGTGGACCAAATTGGCGTAACGTTTGATCAATTCTTGCCAGGCAGCTTGTTGGCCGTGGAGACATTGATCGATTAAAACGGCATTGGTGGGCCGTTGGCTTGGGCGTGAATCCATAAATCCTTCGTTCCCGGTAACAGTTGCAGGGAGAATACGATGAAAGCATACTGACGCTAGACGATCCACAGGCAGTTTGACACACTTTTCCCAAAAACTAAAGGCACAAAGGATTTTTGCGGGAAGGACTTTGTCCGAACCAGAGAGAAAAGGGTATAGTTCACGCTACGTATTAACCAAGTATTAACCGATGAGGAATCGTTGCAGTCAGGATGGAAATAAATGATGTGGCTCAAAACTATTGGCAAGGGCATAGGTCATGGCCTAGGCTGGCTTGGTCGGCTCTGGCAACGGCTGTTGTGTGCCATGTTCAACCTGCGCCGCCGGCTGATTCGGCGGCGGCGCCCCGATTATCTGCTCTTTACGTTGGAGAGCGCGCTGACCGAACGCACGCCCCAACAGCCCTGGTTTTATTCATTCCTGCCCTTTGCCACTTCGCCCACTTCGCTGGAGAGTCTGAGTGCGGCACTGCGCGTCATGGCGGGGGATCCCGATCTGCGCGGCGTGCTCTTTTTGGTCAAAGGGGCCAGTGTTAGTCTGGCCCAAGCCCAGAGCGTGGCGGATCTTTTCCGCCGCTTCCGCCGTTGGGATCACGAGATCAACGGCACACAGCCTGATTTTCTAGCCAAAGAAATCATCGTCTATTTGGAAAGCACGACCAATAGTCTTTATGCACTGGCTACCGCCGCCGACCGTATTATCACCCCACCCCAGTCAGATTGGAATGTGATTGGGCTGCACAGCGAACCCACTTTTCTGGCCGATACATTGGCGCTGGCGGGGATTCGCTTTGACGTGGTGAAAATTGCGCCGTGGAAGACCGCCTTTGACCGTTTTAGCCAATCGGCCATAAGCGAGGCCAACGCCGCCCAAGTCAACTGGCTGCTCGATGGTATCTACGACGAGTTGGTGGGGATGATTGCCCACGGGCGCGGCCTTGCCCCAGAGGCGGTGCGAACGTTAATCAACCGTGCGCCGCTCACCGCAGAGGCGGCACAAGAGGCAGGTCTGATTGATGCGATTGGGTACGAAGATCAATTGCCGGGATTGTTGACCGTTCACGAAAAGGGCGAGGCGCGAGAAGCTCGCTTGCTGAGCGCGGCTCGCGCCCATCGCCATCTGTTGCGCCGTCCGCGCCGCCGCTCGTCCGGCCTTGTCGGCGTGATCTCGTTAACCGGTTCGATTATGCCAGGCAAAAGTCGCACCTTTCCCGTAGAACTGCCCATCTTGGGTGACAAAACCATCGGCAGCAGCACAGTGCAACAACAAATTCGCGCGGCGCTGAACAATGTGGGGCTTTCGGCAGTAGTGCTGCATATAGACTCTGGGGGTGGCTCGGCAGCGGCCAGTGATCTCATGTGGCGGGAGATCTCGCTGCTGGCGCGCAAAGTGCCGCTGGTCGTCTATATGGGCGATGTGGCCGCCAGTGGCGGTTATTACATTGCCACGCCAGCCCGCCATATTGTGGCCCAGCCTGCCAGCTACACAGGCAGCATTGGCGTGATCTCTGGCAAGCCCTTGACCACAGGCAGCTACGACAAACTTCAGGCCCATCGCTATTCGTTGCGCCGCGGCGAGCACGCCGATCTCTACAGCGATCAGACGCCGTGGGAGGGCGAAGCGCGCCGAGTGGTCGAAGCCAGTGTGGAAGAAAACTACCGAGCGTTCAAAATGCGCGTGGCCGATGGGCGCAACATTCCCTATGATGAACTCGATCCCATCTGTAGCGGCAAAGTGTGGACGGGCAAACAGGCGCTGGCGCACGGTCTCATTGACAGCGTGGGAGACTTTGGGGTGGCAGTGGAGACCGCGTGCCGTCTGGCCGAATTGCCCAACGATGGCAGCGTGCGTGTGGTGAATTTGGAGGCTGGCGGCTCGGAACTGCCCATCTCGGCGCAGAAATTGGGGTTGAACGAGGATCGGCGGGTGTGGGTGGAGACGATCATGGCTGTGGTGCGACGGGATCGGGAAGCGTTGCTGGGAAACGAGCGCATCTGGTTTTGGGCCGATGGTTTGCCCCGCATCAGGTAGACCAATCTTCCACGCGCAGATCGGGAACCTGTCCAAAATCACGTGCGTTGCGCGTGACGACCACTGATCCCAAACTGAGGGCAATTGCAGCAATGCGCAGATCTTGTGTGCCGATCCGGATCTTTTGCTGACGCAGGCGAGCAAACTCGGAAACGGCTTGCTCTGTATAGGGCAATACCTGCACAGTCAGATAAAAAAGTACGGTTTGCCGAAGTTGATAAAACGGGTGTAACGCCATTTGTTCATTCCGAGCACGCCGAATTGTAGCCAGCCATCCTTGCATTTGTTCTGCGACAGTGACAACGGTTACAGCCAAATCCCGTGATGCCACTTGTCCTACTCTCTCTACAACTGGTATATGGCTATGCTGCAAGAGTGTAACGTGATCTGTGTCGAGAATGTACAGCATTATGCATCAAGTGCTCCTGTATTTTCATCAATTTCCCGTCGATATCTTTCGATCTCCTCTTGCACAGTCTCCCGATCGGGATCATCGGCGAACATGCCGGCAAAACGCAGCCAGGGATGCTCCTCGGTGGAAACTCTCTGCGTTGCTGGGAACCTCGACCTGGACCACCCGCCCGGTGGATAGCTTTTCTGCGATGGCCGCCTGAACTTCCGCCAGTACTGCCGTTTCTGCGTGGCCGCACACAACAATATCGGGAAAGGCCAGCGCCTGGGCCACGTAACCATTTTGCACTTCTTTGGTGATCAACACAGCGTATTTCATCGATCTCGCTCCTCGGTTCATGCTATTCTAAGCAGCGCCTCAAAGGAAGAGTTTCTGCTTTTTGAAAACTGTCCTTGTGTGCTGTTGCAGAGTATACAATAGCTTTTAGGCTTCATTATATCACTGAAAATAACTCTATCATCACCGATTTGGGGAGACTATGCTAAACCCACGTGAGATTCGGCGGGGCTTCCCGGCCCTGCAAGAACAGTTTAACGGTCGCCCGGCCATCTTCTTTGACAACCCCGGCGGCACGCAGGTCCACGGCAGCGTCATCGAGGCCATGACCGATTACATGATCCGTCGCAACGCCAACACCCACGGCGTCTTCGAGACCAGCCACCGCACCGATGCCGTGATCGCCGAAGCGCACAACGCCATGGCCGATCTGCTGGGCTGTGCCGCCGACGAGGTGATCTTTGGCAATAACATGACCAGTTTGACCTTTCACCTCAGCCGCTCGCTGGCGACGGAGTTTCGCCCACGCGATGAAATCGTGGTCACGCGGCTGGATCACGACGCCAATGTGATGCCCTGGGTGATGGCTGCCGAGGATCTGGGGGCGCAGGTGCAATGGGTGGACATTGATGTGGAAACCGGCACGCTGGACATGGAAGACATGCGCCAGAAGATCACACGGCGCACGAAATTGGTGGCGGTGGGCTATGCCAGCAACGCCACGGGCACGATCAACGATGTGGCGACCATCTGCCGTTGGGCACGCGAAGCGGGCGCGCTGACCTTTATTGACGCCGTGCAGTATGCCCCCCACGGCCTGATTGATGTGCGCGCCCTGGATTGTGACTTCCTGGCCTGCTCGGCCTATAAATTCTTTGGCCCCCATGCGGGTCATCTCTATGGCAAGCGCGAACATTTGGAACGGCTCGAAGCCTATAAAGTGCGCCCCGCCGACAATCGACCGCCGGGCAAGTGGGAAACCGGTACGCAAAATCACGAAGCCATGGCGGGGGTCACGGCGGCGGTCAACTACCTTTCCGGGATCGGCGTAGTCTATGGCAGCGCACGGGATGGCGACAGCCGTCGCACCAAGTTGATGGCCGCCTGGGAGGTGATCCACACCTATGAGCAAATGTTAGTCGAACGGCTGATTACAGGGTTACAGAGCATTGCTGGTGTGCGTATCTATGGCCTCACCGACCGCGCCGATTGGGAGCAGCGCGTTGCCACTGTGGTAATTCGCAAAAGCGGCACTACGCCCGAACAACTGGCGCTGGCACTGGCCGCAGAGAATATCTTCGCCTGGAACGGGAACTTTTATGCGCTGAGCATTAGCGAGCGCATGGGCGTTGAGGAGAGCGGCGGCTTTTTGCGCCTCGGCCTCGCCCACTACAACACGCTAGAGGAGATCGACCGCTGTTTAGCCGTGATCGACCGGGTGTGAGTTATACACAAAGGACCATATTCGGCCCTTTGAACCATGTCCTTGTGTGCTGCTGCGGAGTATAAAACGTGGGGATTGGCTATGGGCTGGGACATCCCAGCCCATAGCCAATCCCCACTTTTATTGCGGCGGGATATAGTCAAACATGCGCCCAAGATCATCGAACCATCCACAAGGACAGCCGTTGGGGTTGTCGGGTTCGGGCGCCGGGGGCGGAATGTAGCGTATGACAAAAGGCAAGTATATCTTGCTCTCTTTTTTTGCCGTTGGCGCAAAGCGATGATCAACTGTTGTCTGGGCCGTACGCGCCCCTGACCAAGCCGGGCCAACCTGTTTGAGCGGGATGCGGGTCAGGCCACTCTGGGTACGTTCCACTTTGTAATAATGGATCGTCATGGGTGCGGTCGCGGAGTAGACCTGCTCTAAAATAGCGTTGGAACAACCGCCGTTGGTCATACAGGGGTGATAGGGCACACCGGGTGGCAAGAAATATTCAGGCGAAGCCAGGATGGCGGCATTGTTGAAAAAGGGCAAAAAGCTTGTCCCCGGCGCTTGGTCAGCGTCCTGCCACTGGCCGCGAATCGGTAGCCCCATGCTGTTAATATGATCCACCGAAAGCACATTATTCACTGGCCCCGATAGCCGATAGGTTCCGCCCGATGGCTGCGGGAAATTACGGTCAACCTCGGTCCACGGTCCCACAGTTACAGGCGAGGGTGGAAAGATCACCAGAGCATAATCGGCCTCGGCAGGGGGCGTAATCGGAAACTTATCGTGGCGATGCGGCCAGCGCGCTTGCATCTGCTGGCGCAAGGAATCGAGCCGCCCCGCCCCACCCGGCCCAATGTACGAGTGAAACTGATAAGTCTGGCTGCCCAGGTGGTGCGCCACAATTGGGTTGATAGTCTGATAGGTGAAGGTAGCCGTTAAATTTTCGTGAATGCCGCGCAGCGAGAGAATACAGCCCGCGTTGGCGGGCAATTGCAACGCCCCACCGCTAAAGGTGAATTGACTTGTGCCCTGTTTGCCATAGCGCTGTGCCGGGTTGCCATAGGGGTTGCGCTCCGGCCAGATCTGCCCTGTGGCCCAGTATTCCAGGTAGCCCGCCGACGAGGTAATATCCTTGCCCGCGGCATAGACCCGTACCGTCCCCGCGGGCACAGGCGACGGCCATTGGTCAAAGTCGGCCTGTTGCCCCGGACAGCCGATGTGGGTATTGCCACTCCAATACTGCGGAGACGCTTTCACCTGAAGCGTGACCGTGCTGCCTGAACGCTGCCCCGACACATATTGCAAAATGCCCGCGCCGTTATAGCTAAGAATGGCATCGCGCAGGTGTGCTTCTGGGACCAGCCCCACCAGATCAACTACATTCAGGCCGCGCGGCTCCAGCCAGGCCGGAGCCGCTACACCGTCATCACGCTGGGGTGTTGTTTCCTGGGCTTGCACAGGTGTGCTTCCTAGCCAGATTCCCAAACAGAGCAATAAGATCACAGCTTGGTGCGCCGGTTTGGCCCACTTCCTTTGAAACTTTCGCATCTTTTTCTCACTTTCTCTATGCTGGTTGAGCCACAGATATCTCTATAGCACAAAATTGACAGGGTATCTCGGTAAAAGAGGCAAGAACATTCGTTCGCAATACCTACGTTTTAACAACGGGTAAGGTACGCGGTTGGTTAATCCTACAGCTTCGCGCTAAAATCGGGATCTATCCGATTCACTCCACCCACAGCAAGCAAAGGAAAGAGCTAATGAGCATTCGTGCTGCCACCCTGCAAAAACTGGCAACCTTCGACACCCCCACCATTTGCAACATAATCGAACTCTTCGCTGTGCGCCCCCAAAATCTCGGCTATATGGGGGCCAGCATCACCGCCTGTTTCCCTGAAATGCCGCCCATGGTAGGCTTTGCCGCAACGGCCACTTTCCGCTCGGCGGGCGCGCCTCATCAAGCCAATACGTATTCAGAAATGGTCGATCAGGTGGAACGCTTCGGCGAACTTGCCGGGCCACCGGTGGTGGTCTTTCAAGATTTGGATAATCCAGTGGCGGCGGCGACCTTTGGCGAGGTGATGTGTACGACATACAAGGCGTTTGGCGCGGTGGGGTTGATCACCAGCGGGGCGGGGCGGGATATGGATCAGGTGCGCGCCATCAACTTCCCCTGCTTTACCAACGGCACAATCTGCTCACACGGCTACCCACAAACGCTGAGCATTCATATTCCTGTGCATGTGGGCGGCATCATGGTCTATCCCAACGATTTGCTGCACGGCGATTGCAACGGCGTGACCACAATCCCGAACGAGATTGCCGCCGAAGTGGCCGACATCGGCGATGCTTTTGTGGCCGCCGAAATGGTCATCTTGGACGCATTGCGCGAGGGCACGCCCACTGTGGAAAAATTAAAGGCCGCCCGCGCCGAATCCAAAGCCCAGATGGCCGGGTTGAAGGCACAGGTTGCGCGCAATACATAGGGAAGCGTGCGTGCTGCGCGGATCACCGCGCAGCACGGCTATTGCATTTCGGCCAGTTCGACAATGCGCCAGGGCGACCAATCCAGGGGAACTTGTGTCAAATAGGTACGGCTGCTAATCAGTAGCCGTTCGGGGTTGCCCAGCATTTCCAGCGGAATACGCGCCACCAGACGACGCGGGGTGCGGGTCAGCACGTTGGGCGGGGTGATCAGGCGCGTTTCATGCCCACGGGCGCTGACGTCGACGTTAATGTACAGGTGGGCCGGATATTGGCGCAGATCCACGGCGGGATGCCCATGGTGTATCGCTGTCCGCACCTGCCCCCATGCGTATTTGCGCGTACGACGACCCATCCGATAACGCCCTCCTAACAAGGAAGCCGATAAAGTGAGTGCAATGTGATATGCATAACGATGTCATCAATTCCTCATTCCTAAATTATTCGTATCGATACAGGTGTAGGGTGCGACGCACTCGCCACACACGCTTTTCACAACTGTTCTCCTCCTGGCAAGTGCGACGCACTTGAATAGGTACAATTCTTCGTACTTGCACAGATACTCAAAAACGTTTGCGCGCATCTTGACAGCGTGTTAGACTTGCAACGTATCCATTCCTCTGCCGACAGTGAGCGCCATGCGTATTGTTTGCCACCAGTGTAGTACATCCGTCAACATCTCTCTACCCAACTATCGTTGCCCAGAATGCAGCTCGGATCTGCGCGGCCAGATGCAGCGCGAGGCCGGTCCGTTCATTTTGCCCGACGACGATGTGCGCGGCTACTATCGACAGGCGGCGGAACTGGCGCTGGCGAAAAAAGATCGCGATGCGTTGGCGGTGATTGATCAAGGGTTAACCTATTTTAACGCCACCGAGTTGCATTTGCTTGCCGCCATTTTACACCGACGTCGCAACGAGTATGAGCAAATGCGTCGCCATGTGGCATCGATTCCCGTGGAAGATTCGTTGCGCGGCGAAGCTGAATGGCTCTTGCGCTCTCATCAAGAGCAACAGCGATTGTTGCGCCAAGCCGCCACCAACCCTGGTCGCCCGCACACCATCAAACGACATCCCACTGCGGACAACCCTGCCGATCAATTTTTAATGGCGGAATTCGGGGCGACAGCGCCGCCCACGCCGCCGCGCAATCGCGGCTATGTGCAACGCACAATGTTTTTATTTCTGCTTACCCTGATCTTCGTGGCGGGCTGGCAGTCGCCGCGGCTGTTGGGATGGGCAGAAACCTGGATCGCACAGGCCAATCAGTGGGCCGGAAGCGGGGAGGCGATTGCCAATCCAGCGGAGGGCAACGCACCGCAAGTCGCCGGGCAGACGCCCATTGCCGTCCCCACGCCACTGCTCACCCCAACCACAGTGCCCACACCGCTGCCCACGGATACGCCACTGCCTAACATGGTGACGCTTCCCACAGCGGCGATAACCCCTGAAGCGGTGGCCGTCGGTGGCCCACCCAGCACCTTAATCGCCCTTATTGCCAATGACCGCCAGATCTTCGATTGGGCGACCCATTTGCTCAGCGTGGGCCGGCCCGACCTGAGTAATACTAATGTGCGTGTCAGCCGCCAAGGGGGCAAGCTGATCCTGGAAGGGGTGGTGACCTCGACCGAGCAGCGCACGACCTTGTTGGCGATTGCCACGGCTGTTCCGGGCGTAGACAATGTAGACGGCATCGATCTGCTCGTGCGTCTGCCCGAAACCTATACTGTGCGCGAAAATGACACACTGTGGACGATTGCGCTGGAACTGTATGGCGACGGGACACGCTGGCAAAGCCTGTTGGATGCCAATCGTGACTTGCTCACCAACGCGACTCTGCTTTCGCCAGGGCAACAACTGGTGGTCCCCCCGCCGTGAGCAAAAGAAATCGACCGCAGCCTGAGGCAAAATCCCCTTCTCCTCGCAAAAAACGCGAACCCACGCGTGATCGCCGCCCGCGCTGGTGGACCGATCTGGCCTATCGTTTCGATATTATTGGTCGGCTGGCTGAACGGCTGGAAGAGCGCTGGCAGCTTTGGTGGGTTCCCCTGATCTTGTTTTCGTTCCCCGTACTCCTCATTGTGCTGGCCCTCATTATCACTGCACTGCGCTAGGGCAGAGTCACTCACGATTCACCTATGCTTTCCCTGAATACCCTTTCCCAAAAAGATCCGTGATGAATGGGTATCAGCCTGGTAGGTGCATCATATCTGCCCGAAAGCGGCTGGATCAGCTTCTACATTCGCCGCAAAGAGGACGTTCAATAGAGGATTGCGCTCAATCGTCGCTCCTATGAGACCGCCATAGGGCAGCGGCAAAGCTACACTGAAGACCAAGGGGAGAACGTGAATTGAGGGGATATTTTCAAAGGCTATCGGTTTGACAAAAGTTGCTTTCCCCACGTAGATACAGTATAGTAATGGCACTAATTGTGCTGAACGTCACAAGTGATCTGGTCGTATCCCGCATCGCTTTCTCTTTACCTGCGGGGATTGTATCGGCTGTTATAACAGCGAACTCATGAGGATAAAACCGTATGGCGAGCCTTCCTGCAGATTTCCGACAACTCAAAGATGAGCAGCTTCAACCCTATCTGCACAGCAGCATTGTGGTGCCGGACGAGCTACAGACTAATGTCTTGGTTACCACGCTGGATCAGGTCTACAACTGGAGCCGAAAATCAAGCATGTGGCCCTTGCTGTTTGGCCTAGCCTGCTGTGCCATCGAAATGATTGCCACGGCGTCCAGCCGTTTTGATCTGGCCCGTTTTGGCATGGAGGTAATGCGCCCCAGCCCGCGCCAGAGCGATCTGATGATTGTCTCTGGCACGGTGACCAAGAAGATGGTCCCGGCGATTGTGCGCATCTATAACCAGATGGCCGAACCCCGCTATGTGCTGAGCATGGGTGCTTGTGCCACAGGCGGCGGCCCTTTCAAAGAGGGGTACAATGTGGTCAGCGGCATCGACAAGTACATCCCCGTGGATGTCTATGTGCCAGGCTGCCCGCCCACACCCGAAGCGCTGATCTATGGCATCATGAAAGTTCACGAGAAGGTCGAGCGCCAAAGCATCACCTCCGTCTCCTGGTATCAAAAAGATCAATCCGGCTTTGTGCCGGTTCCCCGCTTGGGTCCCGATATTTTCGACCCACGCCAAGTGGAGTTGATCAAAGAGCACACCATGAAGGTGACCGAAAGCGTTAGCGCTGCTGCTAAACAGGGCGGCGAAGGGGGCGGGGCCGTTGCCGAAGGCCCGCGCGAGATCTCCAACAAAGCGAAATCGCGGATTGAAGAAGCCAAGCGCCGCCATCAGTCCAAACAGAGCGCATAGCACAAACCAACAGGTCAATTATACTTCCCGGCAAAGGATACCTTTCCGGGAAGAACTGTATCTACCATTGAGCGAGGCCGAGCATGACTGAAGCAGTAGCAGACGCCACCATGACAGGGCAGCCCTACAACGACGCCGTACCGGGTGCGGTGCTGGGGACATGGGCAGACGACACCGACAAAGCGTACATTATTGCACCCGATAAACTGATTGCGCTGTTGACCCATTTGCGCGATCGGGAAGGCTACGATTTCCTTTCCGGTGTTACTTGTACCGACTATCTGGGCTACAACGGCAAGATGCGCAAGGGCATTGCCGAACGATTCGAGATTGTCTACCACCTTTACAGCACCAAAAAAGGCGGCGGTCACCTCAACTTGCATGTGCGCGTTCCTGCCAATGATACGGTCCCCACAGCCACGGCGATCTATCCTGGCGCGAATTTGCAAGAGCGCGAGGTCTACGACCTGTATGGCATTCACTTCCAGGGTCATCCCAACCTGCGCCGTATTTTGTTGTGGGATGGCTTCAACGGCCACCCCATGCGCAAAGATTGGAAAGAAGCCTATTTCGACGAAGAGGCTAAGCCCTTCCGCAGCCGCCATCCCAACGGCAAGTATAAACTGCACGAGGACGCACTGCCCTGGGGCAAGAACACCAACTATCCCATCGGCTGGAACCCTGATACATGGAAAGAGCCGGTTGCCTATGTGCCGGTGAGCCAGGCCCCGCAACATAGTGCGGAAACTGCCCATTTGGACACTGAAAGCATTGTGGTCAATCTGGGGCCGCATCATCCCAGCACCCACGGCGTTTTTCGCATGATCACGCGGATTGAGGGCGAGACCATTCTGGCGTTGGAGCCGGAGATGGGCTATCTGCACCGCAACCACGAAAAGATCGGCGAGCGCAACACGTGGTTGATGAACATGCCCTTTACCGACCGGCTGGATTACATCAATTCCATGAGCAACAATTGGGCCTATGCCCTGGCTGTGGAAAAGCTGGCAGGAATTGAAGTGCCAGAGCGCGCAGAATATATCCGGGTGATCATGGCTGAGCTGACCCGTGTGGTGAACCATACGTGGTCGATTGGCTTTATTTTGAACGACTTGGGCGCGCTGCAAACGCCAGCGCTCTATGCCATTGAAGAGCGCGAGATGATCCTCGACCTGTTTGAGGAAGTCTCTGGGGCGCGCCTGATGTGCAACTATATGCGCTTTGGCGGTGTGGTGCGCGATCTACCGCCAGGCTGGGTGGAAAAGGCCCGATATATTGTCCACGAGCGGTTGCCGCGTGCGTTGGATGAACTGGATGATCTGATCTCTGGCAACGAAATTGTCAAGGCCCGTGGCCGCGGCGTGGGCTATCTTTCTGCTGAGGATCTCATCTCCTTGAGTGTCTCCGGGCCGATGATCCGGGCGGCGGGGCTGGCCTATGACATTCGCAAGGCCGAACCGTATGGCATCTATGATCGCTTTGATTTTGACATTCCGACGCTGCCCAACAGCGACATCTTTGACCGCTACTATATTCGCCTGCTAGAAGCGCGTGAGAGCGTCAAAATCTTGCAACAGGCTCTACGCGACCTGCCCGGCGGCGAGATCACCGGCGCGCCCGCCTATGCTTCGGCGACGTTGAGCCAGGGGTTTGGTTCGATTATGGGCGGCAAGGGTGGCTATAATCTGCGTCCGCCCGAAGGTGAAATCTATTCGCGCATTGAGGCGCCCAAAGGGGAACTGGGCTTCTACTTGGTCAGCGATGGCAAGCCCAATGCATGGCGCTATCATGTGCGCGCCCCTAGCTACATTAACTTAAATGCGCTGGGACCGATGAGCGTGGGCTATAAAGTGGCCGATGCGATTGTGATTTTGGGGGCGATTGATATTGTGTTGGGTGAAGTGGACCGATAAATCTGTTGCAGGTAGCAAGTTGCACACTATCCACACCTGCAACCTGCCGCCTGCCACCTGCAACGAGGAGCAAACCATGTTTGGATCAGGATTACTCAAGGGTCTGGGTGTAACGCTCAAGCACTTTGTGGATAGCTATAAAGATGACCAGCAAGAGATCCCCAGCCGCTATGAGGGCAGTCTCAATCTGGGCAACAGCCGCCGCATCATCAACCAGCCTGTGGATCAAGAAGGTCTGTTGACGATCCAATATCCCGAAGAGCGGCGCTTGCTGCCCGAAAACTTCCGCTACATTCCCATGTTAATCTGGGATACACAGCGCGGCGAAGATCGGTGCACAGCCTGTGGGATCTGTGCCAAAGTCTGCCCGCCCCAGTGCATCTGGATTGTGCGCGACAGCGACGCCAACGGCAAGCCGATTACGCGCCCGTCAGAATTTTACATAGACGCCGCGGTTTGTATGAGTTGTAGCTTTTGTGTGGAGTTTTGCCCATTTGATGCCATCAAGATGAACCATGATTTTGAGCTGGCTGTCTATGACCGCTATCCGCAGCTTGTCTATGATATGGAAGAGCTGACCGTGCCGGTGGAATATTACGCGGCGCTCTGGCCGCGCCAATATGCCCAGGAAGAAGAAAAACGGCGTAAGGAAGAGGCAGAGAAGGCAGCCCAGGAAGCCGCCAAAGCCGCGGCTGCGGCCAAGAAAGCCGAAGCGGCCCCCGCTGCGAAACCAGCGACGGGAGACGCCGAAGCGCTGAAAAAGAAGGCCCAGGAACGCACCGCCGCGGCCAAAGCAAAGGCGGCGGGAGACGACGCTGCCCCTGTGACCGAGGCTAATGGTGGCGAAGCAGATGCAAAACTCTCGCGCATGGAAGAATTGAAGCGCAAAGCCCAAGAGCGCACAGCTCAGCGCAAACAGGAAAGCGGCGAATAATCGAGCCGTACGTTTGTTTGTCCCAGTAAGCGGGTTTGTGCCAGCGCTTGACACACGGTCTATACAGTCGTTATCATGAGCCAGACTTGCCGCCGGGTAAGTCTGGCTTTTTGATTGGAAATGACGCCATTACCTCCATCGGAAGGAGACACAACCATGTCTGTGCGATTGACCTATTTCGGCCATTCCACGTTTACCATTGACATAGACGGCACGAAACTGGTGCTCGATCCCTTCTTTGCACCCAACAATCCGTTGGCCCCCGACTCTGCCACGGCAGAAACTGTGGAAGCAGATTTTATGCTGCTCACCCACGGCCATCTTGATCATGTGGCTGATGCGATTGCCATTGCCCAACGAACAGGCTGCAAGGTAATCTGCAACTTCGAGATCGGCAATTGGTTAATGGAGAAAGGCATCGAAAATGTGCATCAAATGCACATCGGTGGCGGCTATGATTTTCCGTTTGGGCGCGTCAAAATGACAATTGCCCACCACGGCAGTGGTCTACCGGATGGCAGCTATGGCGGCAATCCAGGTGGCTTCCTCGTCTACTTTAACGATGGCACCGATATCTATTTTGCCGGTGACACGGCGCTGACCTATGACATGCGCTTGATCGGTGAATGGGGCGGAGTAGATCTGGCGACGTTGCCGATTGGAGATAATTTCACCATGGGGCCAGACGATGCCATGACCGCAGCCCAGTTTGTCAAAGCCAAGCGTGTGATCCCGATTCACTACAACACTTGGCCGCCGATTGCCCAGGATGCGACGGAATTTGTGAAGCAGTTGCGCGAAGAGACGGACATTGAAGGCATTGTCTTAAATCCTGGAGATTCATACGAAATCTAACTGTACAGGTTTGCGCCGCACTCGCCAAGCATCGATTCGTTGTGAAAAACTTGTGTGGCGAATACATCGCACCTACACCTAAATAGATACCCTCTAATTTCATTTTTCAAGAGTAGATGAGGCAATCATGGATACATTTCTGATAATTGTGGCGCTGGTGTTGGCGGGTGGAGCCTTTTTCTATGCGTGGATTACCCGGCAGGAGATCAGCCGGGCCAATCGCCGCCTGGATCGCTATAACCGAGCACTTTTTGACGCCAATGATGAGATTCGCCGTTTGCAAGAAGAGATGTCAATGCAGATTGCCCAGGTGCGTGGCGAAATTGCCCGCAGCACGGGCAACTTGCTCTTTACACCACAGATGACGGTGCGCGAGATTCAAGCCATTCACCCTCAGGCCCAGGAAATTCTGGCTGGGTTTCACCTGGGCGGCTGCGATAGCTGTGCCGTGGATTCTAATGACCGCCTAGAACAGATCTGCCGCAACAGTGGGGTGGATGTGATGCAGGTAGTCAGCAATCTTAACGTCTTGGCCGGGTCCAATGGCAAATCTGGCAATGGCATTGAACGGGTAAAATTACCCAATATTGAACTCAGTCTCTAAATAGACCAATCACCACAAAGGACCATTTTCTGCTCTTTGAAAAATGTCATTGTGTGCTGGTGTGCAATACATACGCAAAAAGGAATGAACGCCCTGTAGATATCATTTACGCTAAGAAAGATGGAGGATCACATGGAAAATCTCACAGACAATATGATCAATGCCAAGGCCGAACTCTTTTTCCCGGCACGCTTGATCCACCTTTTGCGCGATCTGCGCGGGGTGCAATGGCAGAAGTTGGTTGACCATGTGTCCGAGTTGCCCCATACCCACCCCGACACGCTGGCATTTGTGCTTATGATGATCAAACTGGGGCCGTGCATCAAGTGTCATAGCAACCACTTCCAATTTCTGCGTGGCTGCGCGCTCTGTTCCACCAAATCGATTCAATCGTTCAAGGGCAGCGATGCTGAGTTGATTCGGCTTTACTACACGGCGCAATATGAGATCGAGCAATATTTGCACGGCGGCACGGGAAGCTATCCGCTGGCTGCTTGAGCGTTTCTGCCACCATACTTGAGGATTTTACTGTTGACAGCAAACCTACCTATATCGCCCCTGCGCTTGGTCATTGTCGGCGCGGGGCTGGCGGGTCTCACCGCGGCCTACGAACTGGCGGCGCAGGGGATATACGCCATTCACATCGTGGAAGCAAGCGGAGAGATTGGCGGATCGGCTGCGGGCTTCAAAGGCCGCGACAGTTGGGATTGGCCGTTGGAGAAGTTCTATCATCATCTCTTCACCAACGACGACGCCATTATCAACCTGACAAAGGCGATTGGCGCTGATCATCTGCTCCAATTTCACCGCCCCACCACGGTGATGCACTATCGGGGACAAGACTACCCCTTTGACACCCCATTGCGGCTGCTGCAATTTCCCCACCTTTCCTTGCCCGAAAAGCTGCGCATGGGGGCTGTGCTGGCCTATCTCAAATATCACCCGCGCCCGCCCTGGCAGGGCTTTGACAAAATCGTGGCTGATACTTGGCTGGAACGCTGGATGGGTAGCCGAGGCTATCGCATGTTGTGGCAACCTATGCTCGAAGGCAAGTTTGGACCCCACTTTCGAGAGGTCAACTTGGCGTGGTTTTGGGCGCGCATCTATAAACGCACGCCACAACTGGGCTATTATGAGGGCGGCTTCCAGACATTTGTCAATCAATTGACGGCGAAAGTCCGCCAGCGTGGGGTCACCATTGAGACCGGCAAAGCCGTGCAGCGCATTGTGCCGCAGCCTGAAGGCGGCTTCCGCGTCGAGATGGCAGACAGCGCGCCGCTCCAGGCGGATCTCGTCCTCAGTACGGTCAGTCCCCATTTGATGCAACGCATGACGCCGGATCTGCCGGATGGCTATCTGAGCCAGTTGCAGAACTTGAAAAGCATGGGCGCAGTGGTGATGACATTGGCGCTCAATCAGCGCTTGACCCGCGACATCTGATCGGATCAACGTGCCCAAGTCCGAGGGATTGCCTTTTCTGGCCTTGGTCGAACACACCAATATGATCTCCCCACAACACTATGGCGGCGATCATCTGATCTATGTGGGCGACTATTTGGACCCCTCGCACCGTTATTTCCGCTTGAGTCAAGACGAGTTGCTGGCCGAGTTTCTGCCCGCGCTTGTCCGCTTTAATCCGGATTTCCGACCCGATTGGGTGACGGGGGCGTGGCTGCACCGCGTGGCCTATGCGCAGCCTGTGCCTGTGCGCGGCTATGCAGACATGATCCCGCCGATTTCCACGCCGCTGCCCGGTCTCTATTTTGCCTCCATGAGCCAGGTCTATCCCTGGGATCGGGGGACTAATTACGCCGTTGAAATGGGGCAGCGCGTGGCCGCAGAGATACACCATGATTTTGGGGTGACCAGCCAGCGTGCAGACCATTGAGTTGACTCTGATCAGGATCAAAAAAAGCCCGACCGTGTAATGGTCGGGCTTTTTCATCCGCCAAGAGGCTATCGAGAAGTGCGGGTAATGGCTGGCAAAAAGATCTGATTCGAGAGGTTGCTCACACTCTGCATAGAGACGTCTACACTGTGGCTGTCCACCACGTTGCCGTTGTCGTCATAGAGCAAAAACATCAATTTGGCCGTGCTGGGCGAAACCGTGTTTGCGCTGTTGACCACCGGTCGAATCTCGGTCTGCTGCGCCACGCCACCCTCGCTGGGCGAAACGTTAAGCCAGTTTCCATCCACAAGTGTACGCCAGACATGGCCGGCTGGGGCATCGCTGAGTGGATAGAGTACATGCATATCAGGCGAGAGGCGCTGCTCATCTTCAATATAGAAAAAGTTCAACGTTGAAGGCATCGAAGCCAATTCCACAGGCAAGGTATTCTGGGCCAAATGAATAGTATCACTGCTGGAAAAGATCTCCCCATCTTTGCGCATCTCCACATGAACCGTGTGCAGACCGACAGTCCCCAACAGACGCCATGTCATGCTTGTCTGGAAGGGCTGCCAACCCGACCAGATGCCATTATCGGTGCGAAAGCGCACATCCTGCCATTCGCCGTAAAGATTGACGGTCAGATCTCCCGAAGTAGTGCTGCCAATGTCACGGTTCAAAATTAGCGGATAGACATCATAACGACGGCCAAAATCCTGTACCCAGTAGTGCCGATAGTTGCCGGAGCCTGTGTAATAGCCAATCCCAATCTCCCAGTTATTGGCGTTGAGAATATTGGCCCGATGACCCGGGCTGTTCATCCATCCTTGGACTACGGTTTCTGGCGTCTGATAGCCAGCCGCAATGTTTTCGGCAATGGCCGCCCAGCTCGGGTAATACAACTTTACACGGTCGTTCCAACGACAGGATTCCACCAACTGTCCGTTGACCCGGTCGTGGCTTGTGTGCGAAAAATAGTCATCCAGTCCCATATCTGTGGCGTGGAAATGAGCCGCATCGTCCAAAAAGGAGACCCGTTTGAAGGGCAACAGCCCGTTGGCATGGCGAATGTCGTTGGTCAATTGCAAAATTTTCTCTTCAAATTCAGCATTGGCGGTGGAAACCTGCACTCCGCCACAGCCGGTGAGATTAGCAGGGATGGTCGATTGCGGATCGCCATTGACAGTGTTGCCTGTTACCGCCTCTCCCACACGCGGTTCGGCGCGTACAATCTGCGGCTGCGCGCCTCCCAGGCCTATCCCCCAAAACAAGATCGCCGTTACTAGCGACAGACAGAAGCGGATGCCCCACCCTACCTGCATTAGCGATGTCGATTTGGACTGCCCATGAACCTGCTTTACAAACTGTTCCATAATTTCCCCCTGTAACGTCTGATTCGATAGCCGACGCAAACTGTACTGCTCAGTTCTTGACATCTGAAATCTTGACATCTGAAAGTGGTAAAAGTAACGTACACCTTAAATAACGCAGGGGAGGCAAAAGTAGATTTCCCCCAGCTAGCCATTGGGACCAATTACCCAAGCGCTACTTGTTTACAGATTTGTTAGTCAAAAAAGATACAAGCGTAAAGAGTGGGCAATCGAATCTATCAATACACTCAGGACCAGAATATGGGCATTTATCCGCCATACGTCCTATTTTTCACCCACTGTTCGGAATAATTTGATTGTGGGCCATTTTTCTTTGTCGGACTATAGCCAAAAAGGAACATTGTTTTATGGATGCAAACGATAAATCGGGCAGCTTACCCCATGACACCATCATGCAGGCCCTTCAGCGGGTGCAGGCGACAGAACTTGGCGGGGATATTGTGACGCTGGGCATGGTGCGGAGTGTCAACATGGCTGATACTAAGGTAACGATAACCTTGCTGTCGCCCACACCCGAGTACCCTTTCCAGGCGGAGATCATACAGAAGAGCCAAGAGGCGCTCCGCGCACTTGGAGTGACAATGAGCGTGGACATGAAGATGGATACAAAAGTGCAAGGTGATGCGCGCATTGCTGCCAAACTCAACATGCCGATTAAACACATTGTGGCAGTGGCAAGCGGCAAGGGCGGCGTGGGCAAAAGCACCGTGGCCGTGAATCTGGCGGTGAGCTTGGCCGCCGAGGGGCTGCGTGTGGGGCTGATGGATGCCGACATCTACGGTCCCAACATTCCGATGATGATGGGCGTGGCCGCCATGCCCCCTGTCCAGGCCGGGAAGTTGATCCCTGCCGAAGCCCACGGGGTGAAATTTATGAGCATGGGCTTTTTGGTGCCAGAAGGCAAAGCGTTGATCTGGCGCGGGCCGATGTTGCACAAGGCGATTCAACAGTTGTTTGTGGATGTGCGCTGGGGCGAGTTGGACTATCTGATTATCGATTTGCCCCCTGGCACAGGCGACGCCCAGCTTTCATTGGCCCAGACTGCGCCCCTTTCTGGCGGGGTGATTGTGACCATGCCCCAAGATGTTTCGCTTTCTGATGCACGGCGCGGCGCAGCGGCCTTCCAACAGCTAGAGGTTCCCATCTTGGGCGTAATTGAAAATATGTCGGGAGCGATCTTTGGCACAGGCGGCGGTGAGCGTGCTGCGCGTGAATTGGATGTGCCCTTCCTGGGCAGCGTGGAGCTAGACGCAGCCGTGCGCGTGGGGGGCGATCTGGGCGAACCCATTGTGATCGCCAATCCCACCAGCCCGGCAGCACAGTCATTGGTTCGGCTGGCGCGGTTGGTGGCCCTACGTTTGAATCAGTACACCGTGAGCACTGCGCCCACCATTAAACTTATCTAATCCCAACCCCACCCAGAAAGTCAGGCTATGCAAACTCGGATTGATCTGGCCGCAGATTACTTTGGCGCACAGGAGCGCCCGTTGGTTGAATCTGGCCCGTTGGGGGCCAGCCTCTTTCGTTTTCCCAGCGGTGTGGCTGGGGTGAAGCTGCACAACGATCAGGGCGAAGTGGTGCTTTTGCCCTTCCAGGGGCAGCAGATCTGGTCGGTGACCTTTGGGGGGCGCAATCTGACCATGCGTTCCATGTTTGACCAGCCCTATCCCACCCAGGAATTTCTGCATACCTTTGGCGGATTTCTGCAACACTGCGGCGTCACGGCTGTGGGCGGGCCGGGACCGGGTGATCATCACCCGTTACATGGCGAATTGCCCAACGCTCCCTATGCTTCGGCCTATCTTGTTTTGGGCCAAGATGCGCGCGGTGAATACATCGGCCTGGGCGGACTCTATCGCCATACAGTGGCCTTCTCGTTTGATTACACAGCCGAGCCGCTGGTCAAGCTCTATCGCGACAGCACCATTTTGTCGGTGGAGATGACGGTGACCAACCGCAAGCGCTCGCCTATGGAGATCTTCTATCTGGCCCATGTGAACTTTCGGCCTGTGGATGGCGCACAGTTGATCTACAGCGCGCCGCGTAGTGCCAAGCATATCCGGGTGCGGTCGTCGATTCCGTCGCATATTCAGCCGGGGCCAGGCTACCGGGAATTTGTAGACGACCTTAAGGCCGATCCCATGCGCCACGAAACGCTTTCGCCAGACCTGCCCTTTGATCCCGAAATGGTCTTTTTTATTGACTATCTGGCCGATGCCGAGGGCTGGGCGCATACCCTGCAACTGCACCCCGACGGCGGAGCCGACTACATTCGTCATCGTCCGGCGCAACTGCCCAAAGCCACACGCTGGATCAGCCGCACGCCCGATCAGGATGCCATCGCCTTGGCCGAAGTGGGGACCAGCGAACCCGAAGGCTACAGCGCGGAGAAGGCCAAAGGCAACGCCCACATTTTGGGGGCGGGCGAGCATTTTTATTGTCACTATGAGGTGGGCGCGCTGGAGGCTGCCGAGGCTGGGCGAGTGCGCGACGAGATTACGCAGATCATCGCAGGCTAAAAATGCAGGCAACAAAAAAGGTCCGTGGATTGCACGGACCTTTTTTTGTTTGGGCAAGGTTAACGCAGGCTAAGATGCTGCCGGATCTCCTGGCGGGTATGCTCAAAGGTTTGTCGCAACATGCCATCGGATGTCTTTTCAGCCGAGACGGTGCGGCGGGCACAGGCAGTACACCCCAACGATGCCTTGTAACTGCTCTGATCACAGTTCAAACAATCACACAGGCGGATCATCATTAACGAAAAGGCGAGGGTATCTTCGTTGCCATCGCGCTGGTTGGATACCTGATCAACTAGCTCCTGCCATTCGCCCCCACGCTCTCTGCGGAGAGGCGCAATGGCGCGGTAGGGGAAAAGAATCTCGCTTTCTGGGTACATTGAGGCTCCTCAAACTTTGGATAATGGGGAAAAAGCGGGTGAATGGGACCAATGGATATGCGCACAAAAGTGTATAATTACTTACACTCTTGTGGACGATGGTAGCATAGGTGCAAAAACGGTGTCAAAAAATCGGCACGAACGGGGAAAGCAGAGGATCCTAGAGGGCCAGCAAAAAAGTGCTTAAGAAAGTGCCGCCCAGCACAATCATGGCAACCAGCAATAGCACAGCGAGCGGCAAGAAGACGGCGGCCAACGCTTGTAACGGGGAAAGATTATTGACCTCGGCAGTGGCGCGTACATAGACCGCTGCCGCCCACACAACGCCCGCCAGCGTTGCCAGCGTGCCCAGGCAGGGAACAGGCCCCAAGCCCGTCAGCAGCAGCGGCACCGCTGCATAGCCTGTGGCCGCGTAAAATCGTTGCAGCGTATTGTGTGCCCCAAAAAGCTTACTGGCGCTTATCACCAGCGCGCCGTAGATGATCCAAAGGCTCAGCCATCCCAGCGGCCAGTTTATCCATTCGCCCAACGCACTCAGCCCGCCGACTATCCAACTAGGCAACGGCTGATCCATGCCCGCGACTGTCAGCAGAAAATCGGAGAGGGCCGTGGGGGCCATGCCTGGAATCCCAATTAGCAAGTCGGGGAAGAGCTGGCGCATCTCCAGCGTGCCACGCGCTGCCAATGCCAACGGCAGGGGCGTGTTCATGCGCGCCGCCACGATCCAATTGCCCACAAAGGGCAAGACGCCAGCCAGCAATCCCAAGCTCACAATCATACCCAGGGCTTGCTGCATCGTGATGTTGGTATAGGAATTACGCCGCAATTGGACGGCATCGCTCATTTGTTGCGGAGCCGGAAGCCAGCGATTCCAGTTCATAATCCTTCTCCCCAAGTCAGGCTGCCGATGACGACAAGGCCGAGAAACAGTGTTAATAAGGCCAGGACAAACCAGGGCAGCAACGCAGCTATTACAGCCCGACGCGGTCCCAGCTCGTGGGCAACTTCAAGTCCACGGTAGGCAATCAGCACTCCCCAGACATGAAAGAGCAAAGGGGTAATCATGGCAAAAGGCACAATGGTAAATAAGGAAAGAATACGCGGAGCCACTGCCAGCGCGGTGACCCCTAACGTCTGGCTGAGGCTGCCCTGGCCGCCCAACAAGCGCGCCGTCACGTGGGCCAACAGACCATACACCACCCATTGGACAATAAACAGAAGGGGGGTGACAATCAACCAGAGGAGCGACGCCCAGCCTGTGCCTATGTTCGCCATGCCGGTAATCACCGGCCACCAGCCACGCATTTGAGCTTCCAGCGCGACGAGTTCTGCACCGGAAACGCCTGCTGGCTGGATCTGGCGCAGCATGTGGACAACAGATTCGAGCAGAGCTGCCGAAGGGGGTAGAGTGGCCGTCAACAGCAGTCCACCCACGAGCTTTGCCAAGCCTATCAGGAAACCAATCACTGCAGTGAAGAAGAGTCCCTCCACCCAGGGATTATCATCATCCACCATGACCAAAGCAGGATCTGGTTCAAAAACCAGCGCCTGACCAAGCATTTGAGGGTAACGTTTGGGCTGTAACATACGGGCGGCAGATCTTTCGAGAAGATGAACGACTCTTGATGTAGGTGTATCATAGCATAGTCCAGGTAGAGGTCGCAATCAGTTTGACAGTCTTTGCCAAACCGAGTAGCCTATTTTGGCAACTTCTGACACCCCCTGCTCTTTGTGAATGACGGATTTACCACAGGCATATCTTCACCATGAAATTGACTGTCAAACGACGCGGTCTTTCCATTTGGATCGGGAGTGGACTATTTATCCTCTTCCTGAGCTTTATACAGACGACGCCAATCTCTGCCCAGGAAAATGAGGGCGAGCAGGCGACGCATATTGTGCGCTATGGAGAAACGCTGAGCGAGATCGCCCAAGCGTATGGCGTTTCTACTGCAAGCATGATGGATGAGAACGGCATACGAAATGCCAACGCCATCTATGTCGGCCAATCTCTCTTGATCCCCGTGGAGACGCTTCCTGAAACATCCACCCCTGTGCATACCCCAGAGCCAAACGCGACGCCGGTCACAGTCTCGGTGGCCGCCTTGAACAGGATTTACACAGTGCAGTTAGGCGATACGCTGCCCTGGATAGCCCTGCGCTATGGCGTGGACTTGGGCGCGTTCAAGGCAATTAACCGGATTGACGATGGGAGTTCAATTCACATTGGGCAAGCGTTGATCCTGCCTGCCACCGAGGACGAACTCAAGGTTATGCCTGTGGCCGAACGCTATATTGTGCAAGCAGGGGACAGCTTGGGCTTGATTGCCGAATCTTTAGATGTAACAATGTCGGTTTTGATGGCTGTCAACCGCATTAGTGATGCCAATCTCATCCGCCCCGGCCAGGAGTTGCTGGTTCCCCAGGCCGTGGAACTGCGATCCGCGCCACAGGTTGGCCCCGCCTTTTCGGGCTTTTACTATCACAGCGTGCAGCCGGGCGAGACCCTCTCGCAGATTGCCCCGCTCTATGACACCACGCCCCAGGCCATTGTGCGCTATAACAACCTGCCCGACGAATCCACTGTCTATTCCGGGCTAGAGGTCCGCATTCCGTTTGGCCCGCCGGTGCTGGAGCGCCGTCAGCCCCGGGTTCCCCATTCGGGCACAGAATTTGTGGTCAGCATCAGCCGTCAGCGCTGCTGGGTCATGGCAGGGGATCGGATTGTACATGAATGGAAGTGCAGCACAGGACAAGGCAAATGGATGACGCGCACGGGCACATTCCACGTTAAGACCAAGTTGGAAATGGCAAAAAGCACGGCCTATCAGTTGGATATGCCCTATTGGTTGGGAATCTATGACGTGGGAACCTATGAGAACGGGATTCACGGCTTGCCTGTAGATTGGGCAAGCGGCGAAAAGCTCTGGGATACACTGGTGGGGCAGCCTGCCACTTTTGGTTGTGCCATGCTCTTGGATGAAGACGCGGCTACGCTCTTTGATCTGGCCTACATTGGCATGCCCGTCCACGTTGTGGAGTAGCGCACAGTGCCTGTGTGAAATGGGCACGCTTTGTCGCTGACGTCGCCTAGTAGAATAGAATGAGTGATTGGAAGGCCGGGTTGCGTAGGAAAACGGTCCGAAGTGTGTAGACGAGCAGAAGTTTAACGGTCCAACCGTTGGCAACGGTCAAGCCTATACTACCCCCAGACTTGGGCCATATAGACTCTTCCTCTTGGAATCAAACGCCCGTATAGTTGAGGGCATCGCCTCAACACCCAACTTTCAAGCGCATCATGCCAGGTCTGCGCTGTATTCTACAAAGCGGAACCTATGTTGAAAAACCAAGATTATCAACTCTCTGATGTTATGCTTGCATTGGCCTTGCTCACCTTCTTACTGCTCTCTTCGAGTGGTCAACTGCCTGGAATCTAAGGTCAATCCAAAACAGCGCCCCATCTCGCTCCTCCCGTTTGGTGAATTTCTATGACGCTGTCCTCAGACCTAAACCCCACTAATGATGATACGCTGCTACCAGGGGGCAAATTGCCAGCCACGCTGCTGGCCCAGCTTCTGACTGTCCTGCCTACGCGTCACCCTCGCTTACTGGTGGAGCCGGGCATTGGCGAAGATGCCGCCGTCATCGATTTTCCCATTGATCAGCTCTTGGTTGCCAAGAGCGATCCCATCACCTTTGCTACCGACGAAATTGGCTATTATGCCGTCAACGTCTGTGCCAACGATCTGGCGGTCAGCGGCGCGATCCCGCGCTTCTATCTGCCCACTCTGCTTTTCCCCGCCGGCGCCACGTCCGCCGCCGATGTTTCGCGAATCTTTGCCCAGCTTGCCGCAGCCTGCGCCCAGTTGAACATTACTGTGGTGGGCGGGCACAGCGAGATCACCCACGCCGTGAATCAACCGATTATCGCCGGGACGATGCTGGGCGAAGTACCACGCGGTCGCCATCTCCGCAGCAGCGGCTGTCGTCCCGGGGATCAGATTCTGTTGGCGGGGAGTGTGCCGGTGGAAGGAGTGAGCATTATCGCCCGTGAGAAGCGGACACTTTTGTTGGAGCGAGGCTGGCCTGCGCCACGTCTGGACGAAGCGGCGGGCTATCTGCACAGGCCAGGGATTAGCGTGCTGCGTCCGGCATTGGCGGCGGCAGAGGCCGGGTTGGTCACCGCCATGCACGATCCCACCGAAGGGGGCATTGCCACAGGGCTGCTCGAATTGGCGTTGGCAGCAGGCTGCGGGCTGGAGGTGGCGCTAGATGCCATTCCCATCATGCCGCTGGCCGCTGATCTTTGCGCCGAGTTTGGGCTAGATCCGCTGGGAACGATTGCCTCTGGCGCGCTGTTGGCAACGGCTGAACCACGTCACGTTGAAGCGCTGTTGGCACTTTGGGCGAATCTGGGCTGGGACGGCGCGGTGATCGGGCGCATTCTGCCTGATCCCAACACGGTCTATGGTTTGTGGCGGGGCGAACGCGTGGCCCTGCCCACCTTCGCCGCCGACGAAATTACAAAGTTGTGGGCATAAGGCCCTGAATTAAATGGAGGCAGCCCGGCGCGCTTCCAGTTTGCGGCGTAGTTCGGCGTGGGCCGCCCGATCCAACGGATAGCGGCGGGCGGCAACCATGGAAAGGATCAGCAGCAAAGACGGGACCAGCCCCATAAAAACGCGCAGAGCCAGCACGGCACTTTCCGGTTGGCTAGTTGTGGCTCCTTCAAGAAAGCCCGTTGCTTTCAATACCTGTGGCACCAAAAAGCCCACGGCAAAGGCGGTGGCAAGCTTGCGGAACGTGACCAGAAAGCCAGCATAGACCCCCTCGCGGCGCTTGCCTGTATTCCACTCATCCTCTTCGATCACGTCGGCCACAATCGCCCAGGGAATGGCGTTGGCCGCCCCGTAGCCGAGACCCGCCAACGCGGCCAGTCCCATCACCAGCCCCACATTTCCCGGCGGCACGAGACTGATCACCATCATCACCGCTGCCCAAAAGATCATCATGCCAATGTACGTTCTCCCTTTGCCGTGGCGCTGCATCAGACGCACGGTCAGCGGCATGGAAAGGAAGGCAACGCCCAGCACCAGGGCCAGCACCAGACTATCGAAGGGCGGATTGAGTTGCATGTAATAGATCAGAAACCAGACAAAGACGGCGGTAATAATGTCCACTGCCGTGAAGGCGAGCAGATAGATGGTGGCTCCAATCCGAAAGGGGCGATTTGCCATCACCTCGCGGCCCAGTTTGATCAGGTTGATCGGTTCGGTTTCGGCTTCCAACGGGCGGGCGGGTTCGCGCACAAAGGCCACGACCAACAGCGGCGTCACGGCGATGACCAATCCCCACAGCGCGCCTGCCACGGCGTATCCACTGCGTAGCGCATGGGGACCGGCGAACCAACCGGCAAAAACGCTTTCGGCCAGCAGCTTAAAGAGCGCAGCGGTGAGCAACGACGCAAAAATCGAGTTTGCCATGCGCCAGCCCGCCAGACTGCTTCGCTCGTCATAGTCATCGGTGAGTTCCGAGGTGAGCGCCGCATAGGGGGCGTTGACTACGGTAAAAGCAGTATCATACAAAATGAAGACTACGCCGTAATAGAGCGCAATTGCCCAGTCACTGGCAAAGGGCGGCTGATTGAACATGAGGAAAAAGCCCACGCCAAACGGAATCGCCCCCAACAACATAAACGGGCGGCGGCGACCCCAGCGGCTGCGGAAGCGGTCGCTGAGCGTGCCGATGAGGGGATCGTTGATGCCGTCCCAGATGCGGCCAATGATGAAGGCATAGCCAGCCAAACTTACATCCACGCCCACAACGCTGACGGTGAAATAGAGCCAGAAGAGACTGCGCGCCGTGGTGGCCGCGGCTGCGCCCCAGTCGCCCAGACCATAGGTGAACTTGGTGAAGGTGGAGAGCTTGCGCGCAGGCTGGGTGGCTGTCATGGCGGACCTCTGGGCAGATGGGAAGATGAATGTTGGGGTGATAGTGTAGCGGGCCGTAGGCTAGATTGTCCAACAGGGTTTGTGGATTGACGAGAGCCGGGGGATGAAGTCCCCCGGCTAGAAGCAGCGCCCCATGAATGGGGCTGGTTTCCCAAAGCCCCGTTGACGGGGCGCTGCTCATAGCACGGGGATTGATCCCCATGCGGTTTGGAGATGGTTGGTTTTAGCGCCGGGATTGATCCCCGTGCTGCGCCAATCAAAAACGACGCCGAGAGATCCCGGCGTCGTTTTTATGTAGACCTGACAGGTTTCAGAAACCTGTCAGGTCTGAGACACATCGCTATTCCATCTCCGCCATCATGGTGGCCTGCGCTTCGTTGGCCGAAGTCGTCAGGTTGTCCAGCGTGGTTTGGATGTCGGCCCCCTGCATGATCTCATTGAAAGCCGCGGTCACTTGGTCGCGCACGGCCTGATACGAAATGAACTGGGGTTCATACGCGCCATAGGGCAACAATTCCACGGCCTGTGCCCATTGGGGATTGTCGCTAAGATATTCGGTCAAGAATTCGTTGGTGCCGGCGCGGGTGGGGAAGTAGCCGCTGATCTCGTCCCAACGGGCTTGGATCTCCGGCGAGGTGAGCCATTTGATGAAGAGCCAGCCCGCCAGTTCTTGCTCCAGCGTGGTCTTGGTGATCATAATATCGCCACCGTAGAGATTCTGCACGGGTTCGTCGGTGGTGTACGGAATGGCGGTCACCCCCCATTCGTCGGCTTCGCGGCTCTGATCCGTGGCGGCAGTATTCACATCACCAGCATAGAACGGGATACCAGAGCTGGACCCCTGGGTAAAGAGCGCATTGCGAGCGGCAAATTGCGGGTTCGGGAAACCTTCGGTGAAGAAGTAGGCGCAGCCTTCGTCGTACAGCCCCTTGAGGAATTGCATGGCCTCGACGGTGGCATCACTGTTATACACATACGCTGTGCCATCTTCGGTCAGCACATCGCCGCCAAAGGCAAAGGTCCACGAGGCAATGGCCGAGGCGTCATCGCGCAGGATGTAGCCGCCCGTGCCGTCGCCCTTTTCCGCAGCCGCAGCACAGGCCATTTCCTGAAATTCTTCCGGCGTGGCGGGCGGACCCTCAAAGCCAAGCTCTTCCAGCCAGGTCTGGTTGTAGTAGAGCACTTCCATGGAGCGGTTGGGGGGGAAGCCCAGGCGTTGGTTGTCAAACAGAGGCTGAATGCCCTGTTCCATAAAAGAAGGGTAGAAATCGGCCTTTTCCTCGGCAGTCAGGCCCCAGGTCGGGTCGTCCATGAGCAGGTTAAGATCGACCAATGTGTCGTTGAGTTGGTAGAAAGCCTGATCGTTTTGATAGCCCACGAGCAGCGTGGCAGGTTGTTCGCCGGCGGCGATGCTGGCGTTGACTTTGTCGCGGATGTCATCATAGCTGCCCTGATTTTGGGCGTCCACCGTGATGCCCCACTCGTTGGTGCTGTTGAACTCGTCCACCAACGTCTTCAGCCCTTCTTCGCGGCCACCGCTGTGGTTGTGCCACCAAACCACAGTCTGACCAGCGGGATCGACATCGGTATAGCTGTCGCCCATCATCTCTTCGGCAGGCACTTCTTCGGCGGGTTCCTCGGTGGCAGCTTCTTCAGCCGCCGGCGCTTCGGCAGCCGGGGCTTCGGGGGCGGGGGTGGGGACAGCACAGGCGCTGATCACCAATGCCCCGACGAGCAAGAGCATGACAATGCTTAGCATTCTTTGTTTCATGGATTGAACTCCTTATGCTTGGGTGGGAGAAACAGAACTGGACTAAATATGGCAAACTCCAGAGGGGTTGCCTCGGAGCGTTGCTACCCTTTGATGCCTGATGTGGAAATACCTTCGATAAAAGTCTTTTGTGTGAAGAAATAGAGCAGGATCACCGGAGCCATGGTAATCACCGAACTTGCCATTTGCAAGTGGAATTGTGAGCCGGCTTCGTCGATAAACGAAAAGAGACCATACGAAATAGGTCGCCATTCCGGCGTGGTGGTGACGAGAATCGGCCAGGCCAGCGAATTCCACGTGCCAATAAAGGCAAAAAGAACCAGCGTCATAATGGCGGCCTGTGAAAGCGGGACCATGACCTGTAAGAGATAGCGAATGTGCCCGGCCCCGTCAATTTGTGCCGAATCCCAGAGATCGTTGGGGATCTGCATGAAAAACTGGCGCAACAGGAAGATGCTAAACGCGCTTGCCATAAATGGGATCGTCAGCGCCGGCCAGTTGTTGATCCACGGCACGGGGCCAACCCGCCCCAGCCATGAGACGGTGATAAAATTGGGAACCCAGGTCACGGCTTCGGGCAACATCAGCGTGGAGAGCAACAGAGCAAAGAGAAAGTTTTTGCCAGCAAACTCCATGCGAGCGAAAGCATAGGCCGCAAGTGTACAAAAAACGACCTCGCCGCTAATCGTGATAGACGGCAATTTGTACGCTGTTCCAGAAATAGTCGGAAAAGTTGGCTTGTTCCCAGGCTTGGGCATAATTGCCCCATTGTAAAAAGCGTGGCGACCAATCATTGACGTTAAACTGGCCCGGATACCATGCCCCGCCGCTGGCTTCAGTCAGGTTCATAAGCGAAACGCTGATGGTGTAGAGAAAGGGAACAATGGCAACCGCCGCGCCAATGCCCAACACAAGGTAGATACCCAGGTTACGTATGAAGCGGGGCTGGTGGGCAGGCTGCCGTTTGGTCGCTGGCGTTGGCTGCGTGTTGGTGAAGGAATTAGCCATAATGCACCCGATTGCTGGCAACACGGTTGTTGATCACCGTCAAAATAATAATAATCAGCAGCAGCAAGATCGCCAAAGCTGAGGCATACCCGTAGCGAGTATCGCGCTTGAACATTTGGAAGATCACCACGCTGGCTGTGTCGGTTGTGCCCAAGGCCGCCCCGGTGCGCAGCACATAAATGTGGTTAAAGGCTTTGAAGGTGCCGATGACCGAATAGAGCGTGAGAAAGTAAATGGTGGGCGAGAGCAAGGGCAGCGTGATGTGGCGGAACTGTGCCCAACGGCTGGCTCCATCAATCGAGGCGGCTTCGTAGGTTTCGGGGGGGATGTTGCCCAAGCCCGCCAAAAAGACCACAGTGTTAAAGCCGAAGAAAGTCCACACGCCATAGACCATGATCACCACCAACGCCAGACTGGGGCCAATCGCCCATCCCGGCAGGTCTAGCCCTGGGGTAAGCATGTTGGTGATGCCCGCTGGTTCGTTGAGCCATTGGAGCGAAGAGATGCCAAAAAAGTTGAGGATGGCGTTGATGGGCGCTGAGGGTCGGCTAGAGAAGATAATCTTGAAAACCGCTGCCGTGCCCACAAAGGGGGCAATGTAGGGCAGAAAATAGACCACGCGGAAGAAATCGCGCCCTTTGATCTCTTGGAAAAGCAGCACCGCCAGCAGCAGCGAAATGATCAACTGCGTGGGCACAGTGCCCAAGGCATAGTAGAAGGTTGCCATCAAGCTGTTGCGCCACAGGCTATCCCCGGAGCCAATCGCCCGCGGCAGTTCGGCGATCAACAGCCACGCGCCCACCAACAGCATGGCCCCGGCAGCCAAGCGCAGGGCCGTTTCCAAATTCGAGGAGCGATCCGAGGCACTTTGCCAAACTTGCCAGGAGAGCCAGAGCAATAGAAAGCCTGTGCCGATTAGCACCGCCTGTGACCAGACATCCAGCCCGCCTGTCTCGGCAGCTTGGGCTGTGCGAAATTGCAACTCCGTCCATGTAAGTAGCCCAATTACGGCCCCCGCCCCGATCATGACCGTGGCGGCGGTGAATGAGCCTGTAAAGTTTTTGGCCTGAAGGCTGCGCCCTCGCGAGAGAAAAATGTTGAGCGCCACCCCCCCGATCAAAAGGCCCAGCGCCACGCCGAACGTGCCTATTACACTGGGATCGGTGAGCGCGCTCAGGGCGAGTTCTTCAAAAGGCGGCGGCGTCCCCCGGCGCACGCGCATTTGATCGGGGATGGCAAGCAGCAACGGCAAGAGGCGAAAAATCCAACTTAGCCAAGCCAGGACACTGATCCCCAACACAACGCCCGGCAACGCCCACATGGCAAACGCATTCTTTGTCAACATAGCTTGGCTGCGTGCCGCCCACACCATGCGTACAGCCAGCACAATCAGCAAAAGCGCCCCCCCAAACCCCAGCACATAGGTTAGCTCGCCGATGGCTTTGATGTAGTTGCCAAAGCCGTCATAGGTGCCGATGATACGGTTGACGCCGCGCAACATGCTTTGATAGGCGGCAAAAATTAGCGGAAAGATCCCGAACATGCTAATGATCAGGAAAGCGGGAAAGAGAAACAGATAGGCCAGCAGCGATTCACGCAGCCGTCGCCCCTGACGCCCTGAGAGGAGTGCAAAACGGGGCCGAACACTCATATCTGAGTCACTGGCAAATACTCGCTTGGTCGAAGCTGGTTGGTTGACCAACTCATTTTTCATAGTCTCTCCCACTCCGGGCTACAGTGATCTCGCACCCAAACTATAGTCTGCACAGAGATACACGTCAAGTATAAAGCTATCCTAAACAAAGGCCAATTCATTTGAAAGGGACAGGTTAACCAAATTTTTGCAAAACCTTAACGTGCGACTTGGATAGGGCAGGATGTACGCTGGTCTTGGTCAGGACTTACGTAGTCGTCCCAGACGTTAAACTTTTTAGAAAAGTTCAACGTCTCCTCTCGCAACTGCTTGGTGCGTAAGTCATGGTGGTAATTTTTTTGGGAATGGGTGTGGGAATCACATGGGTACAGACTGTGAGCGTGGAAGCCCAAGCAGGTGAAACAAGGGCGCAAGTTGGCTTTCGAGTGCCTCAAGAGGGCCGCTATTCTCAAGGAGACTATGCGGCTGGTTCACGGGTTCAAAGTGGGCGCGCATGTGTAAATAGACGGCCAGGTCCGCATCGGAGGCGTCACCGCGGCGCTGGGAGAGCCGGGTTGCAATCACTTCTTCCGCCGCAGTGACCAGCACAAAACGCCAGGGGAACCCGTGCTGGCGGGCGATCTCCTCTACGGCGTCGCGCTGGGATTGGCGCTGAAAGGTGGCGTCAATGACCACATACTGCCCGCGGCGCAGAGTTCCGACAGCCCGGCGCATCACTTCGGCATAGACTTGCTCTACCTCGGCTGGAGTGTAGGTTGGTTGCGGATAGAGCAGTTTTCGCACAACATCGGTGCGGATCAATTCCCCGCCACAGGCCAGGGCCAGCCTACGGGCGACGGTTGTTTTGCCAGTGCCGGGCAACCCGCCCACAGCGAGGAGGAGAGGCGCATCTGCCGTTGTCATGGTCATTGCTCTTTTCTCGTCGGTTTTTACATTCACGGGGTGCAACCAAACTCTTCTTGATGTATCATACCCCACAAGGCGGGCCTTGCCAGAACGAGCCACAGGTCAGCCATTACAGTCAACTGTTTGGAAGGGAACGACGGTGGAATCATTGCCATTTGAGGTGGACTGGAGTCAGATTCTTATTTTTTTGCTCCGCATCAGCGCCGCGTTTGTGCTGGCCTTGCCTGTTGCCTGGGAGCGTGAAATGGCAAGCCGCAGCATGGGCTTGCGTACCTTTCCGCTGGTGGCAGTGGCAAGCTGTGGCTATCTTTTGGTGGGGCTGCGCTTTGCCCCAGACGATGTACAGGCGCAGGCACGTATTCTCCAGGGCTTGATTACAGGCATGGGGTTTATCGGCGGCGGAGCCATTCTTAAAACCGATGACGGCGTCAAAGGCACAGCGACGGCAGCCAGCCTATGGTCTACGGGTATTATCGGGGCCGCCGTCGCCTATGATGCCTATGAAATTGCTATCGGGATCAGCCTTCTCAACTTTTTCGTGCTGCAGGTCTTTACGCTCATCAAAAACAAAATAAGCGACGAATAGTCGCGTATAGAAAGTTGACTCCGTATATACTCCGCAGCAGCACACAAAGATAGAACTTGCGCAGTTGAACTAGACCTGACAGGTTTCAAAAACCTGCCAGGTCTCCTGAAAACTCGAGCAAGTGGGTAAGCCCTAAAGGAGATTTTTCAAAGTGCAAAGAGCTTCCTTTGTGGCGCGGTTGCGTTATTTACGCAGTATACTTACGCAGTAGCTTGACATTGCGGCGATTGGCTTTGAAGGCAATGTCAAACATATCGCCCAGCACAGGCACTGCGCCGATCAATGTTTCTAGTATGACGTTGAAGATCATGCGCATCACTGCCCGGCGCGGCGCGCCCAGGCCCGCGGCTTCGCGGATAATGTAAAGCGAAATCAACAGGCCGGCCAGATCGCCAAAACCTGGAATCAGCCCCACCAGTGAATCAATGCCCATGCGGATATTGGTGCCAGGAATGGCAAACGCCGTATCCATCAGACGGCTTAGCCGTTCCAATCGATCCAGTCTTGTCTGTTTTGTGGTGTCTGAAATCATTTATTATTTTCCTTTCAGTTTGGCTTTACCGTTTATAGCCTTTACCGTTTATAACACGGCGCAGCCCGGGGGATAGTCAATCAGCGCGAATTTTGGCGCTGGTCGTCTTTACTCTATCCGACCCAGGGGTAGCCGTCAGTGAGATTCTTCCCACCTTCTGTCCAGATAACCAGAGAAAGTGACCGAACCATGACCCGAAAAATGACACCACCCCAGGGCCTCTATTTTGAAGAATTCGAGATCGGCGACAGCGCCGAAAGCGTAGGCCGCACCATCACCGAGGCCGATATTGTGAACTTTGCGGCGCTTTCCGGCGATTGGAACCGCATCCACACCGACGCCGACTATAGCAAGTCGCAGATGTTCGGTCAGCGTATTGCCCACGGCCTTTTGGTGCTGAGCATTGCCAGCGGTCTGGCCGTGCGTATGGGATTTATGGAAGAGACGGTGCAGGCCTTTATGGGGCTGGAATGGCAGTTTCGCCGTCCCGTGCTGATTGGCGACACGGTGCGGCTGCGCACGACAATTGAGGAAAAGAAAGAGATGAAGCGGCTGGGCGGCGGGCAGATCACCTTCAAAATGGAAGTGTTCAACCAGAAAGATGAAGTCTGCCAGCGGGGAAGTTGGAATCTGTTGTGTAAAAATCAGCCGGGGTAAGGTTGATACCAATCAAAAAAGCTCGCCGGACAGATGTCCGGCGAGCTTTTTTGTTACCGTCCGTCTCGCGCCTTAGCGGCTGGAAACGGTCGGGCAGATAGAGATGCTGGCCTGTGCTGATTTGCCCCAATTCTGCACTGTAGAACGAACCATCCAACGACATGATCCGCAGTTCATAGACATAGATCTTGCCACTTTCCACCGTGTTGTCCAGATAGTGGTAGGTTGACCCGGCGGGCTGGCCTGCCTTCTCGGCGGACATGGTTGTGATGATCGTGGCTGTGCCATTCTCCCAGCGTTGCAGCTCGAAGCCAGCAAAGTTGCTCTCATCGTGTGTCTGCCATTGCAGAGCCACACCCGCATCGCTAAAGGTCATCGAAGCATCGGCCAGCGCCACAGATGTGGGCGAGAGCACGTTGGCATCGTCCTTGTCCGACAGGGCGGGGAGGCCAGACTGTGGCGGTGTACCACCCACGCCGTCGGGATCCCAGAATGCGCCGTTGACCAGGGCCACGTTACAGGTTTCGCCATTGCGGATACACGGAGCCTGTGCCGCCAGGTTGGTGGTGTCAGCATAGGCGATGAACTGCACGTTGATCGTAAAGCTCTGGCCGGGGTTGAGCGGCTGCCCAAAGCCCTTGGTGCCGACCGCAGTCAGATCACTCCAGTTGAGCACACCATCATTGACAAAGTCGTTGGTCTGCGGCGTGCTGACACCGGCGTAGGTCAAATAGTTGACATCGTAGGTGTCGGTCAGCGGCAGTTTCACAATCGGCGATGTGCCGATGTTGGTAATCACAATGGTGAAGGTGAGCAGGTCACCACGGCGAATCGGTTCCGGCGTTTTCAGGCGCTTGGTGATGGCATAGTCATTGTTATTGACTAACCGATAGCCGAAGTCGGCAGTGAGATTCGTGCCTCCGTTGGGCAGAATGATGGAATAGGGCTGCGGCACCTGATTGTTGTTGTCCTGCCCAGGATTTGGCCCTGGCACCGTGGGAATGTATGTCGTCGCAGCCAGGGCACGCGCATTGGTGCTGAGCACGCCGTTGATATCACTGACCAGCACACTGTAGTTGCCAGCAGGCAGACTGGTAAAGATGTAGTCACCACTGGCCCCGGTCGTCGTGCGTTTGTAGAAAACGCCATCCTTGCGCAGGTCCACGGTCACGCCAGCAATGCCGCGGTCGCCGTTGTCCAGGCTGTAGATGCCGTTGATAACACGCTCGAACCAGACCTGGTTACCAATGATGCCCAGTTTGCCAGGGGGGCCAAACTTGAGATAACCAAAGTCAGCCGTGCTGTTGTTGCCGTTGGCAGGCAGGTTGATGGCGTAGGGCTGCTTCTGGTTGTTGTTGTCCTGGCCCGGATTCGGCCCCAACTTCGCCAGCGTATAGTCGTCCAGCACACGTTGTGTATCCGTCACCTGCACCAGATAGGTGCCCGCCGGCAGGCCAGTGAAGTCGTAATCACCGTTGCCAGTGGTGGTGTTGGTGGCGATAATCGGCTCGCCAGTATCGAGTTTGCCGTTGCCATTGGTGTCGCGGATCAGGCTGACGCTGACACTGCCGATGCGGGGTTCGCCGCCTTCCAACAGGCCGTTATCGTTGACATCGTTCCAGACCGTGCCACTGATGCTGCCCGAATTGCTGGGATTGCGATAGCCAAAGTCGGCGTCGAGATATTGGTTGCCCGCCGCCACAGTCACCGGGCCGTGTGGCACGGGCGTAGTAGCCGTATAGCCGGCAGGCGGGTTGCTGGGCGAGACGGTGTAGCTGCCCGGCGGTACCGAGACCAGATACATACCGTTATTATCGGTGGTGTCGCAGATGGCTGTGCCACCGCCCACCGGCACGGCACAGACGATCACATTCGGGATGCCCGCTTCGCCCGGATCGCGCAGCCCGTCGCCGTCGCCGTCATACCAGACGGTGTCGCCGATGATGGCGTTGCCGCCGGGCAGCTTGACATAGCCAAAGTCGGCATCGCGATAAGCATCGCCCGGCTCAACTGTAATCGTACCAAACGGGGTAGGTTTGCTTTGGGGGCCGCTGGTCTTGGTCAGCCCTTCCAGAACGCCGCCCGCTGTGAAGTTAGAATCCGCCACCTTAACAAAGTAGGGCAGGTTGGGCACCAGCGGCGCAAACAGATAGCCGCCATCTACATCGGTGACCTGTGTCCCGAACAGCGTATCGCTGACTGTGTTGAAGGTGTTATCGCCGTTGTCGATCCAGAGTTCCAGTTTGACATTGCCAATCGGCGGTTCAAAGACATCTTGAATGCCGTCCTGATCAGCGTCGTACCAGACGTAATCGCCAATGGCGGCCGGTTGGATGTAGCCAAAGTCAGCCGTGAGATTAATGCCGTTGGCGGGCAACGTCACGGCGTAGGGCTGCCGCTGATTGTTGTTGTCCTGGCCCGGATTCGGTCCCAGTTTGGTGACAATGTAGCCGCGCAGCACGTTAAACTGATCGCTCACCGTCACGGTGTAGCTGCCAGAGGGCAGGTTGACAAAGCTGTAGTCGCCACTGGCCCCGCTGGTGGTGCGGGCAACCAACGTTCCACCCTTGTAGAGATCCACCGTCACGCCGGGCTGGCCGGCATCTTTGCTGAGCGGATTGAAAAGGCCATCGCCGTCGATTTCCACCCAGATCTGGTTGCCGATGACGCCTGAATCCGGGGCCGCTGCTTTGATAGTAGCCAAAGTCGGCCAGTAGATTGCTGGCTCCGGCCGCCAGGGTAATCGCGAAGGGATCGGCTTTGTTGTGTCCGTCGGTGGTCTGTACCCCCAGCGGCGATTTCACAAAGTCGATTAAGACGGCGTTGGTATCACTCACATGCACCAGATAATTGCCCGCAGGCACGCCGGTGAAGAGATAGTTGCCATTGTTCGCGTCCAGGCTGCCGCCTGTGGTGGTGGTGGCGATAATTGGTTCGCCGCTATCCCAGATTTTGTCGTTGTCCGTATCACGGATCAAGCTGACACTGACACCCGCCAGAGGCGTGTCGCCTGTGTTGAAGATGCCATCTTTGTTGGGGTCGTTGAAGACCAGATTGCCAATGGTTCCCAGCTTGGGATTGCCTGGGGCATCGTTATAGCCAAAGTCGGCATCGAGATATTGCTGACCTGCTGTCACCGTGACCGGGCCATGCGGCACAGGTGTGGTGGCGGTGAGACCCGTGAGAATTGTCTGATTGGTGGTCGAATTGGTGGGGGCAACGTTGTATGTCCCCGCCGGCACGACGATCAGATAGATGCCGTTGCTATTGGTGGTGGCACAGCGCACCGTGCCGCCGCCACTGGGCGTGGCACAGACTTCGACACCAGCAATCCCCGGCTCGCCCGGTTGTTGGAAGCCGTCGCCGTTGTCGTCGTACCAGACCGTGTCACCGAGGATGGCGTTGCCGCTGCCCGGCTGGCGCACGTAACCGAAATCAGCATCTTTGTAGACTTCGCCCGTGCCCAGCACAATGGCCGGGGTGGGATCCGATTTGCTCTGGTTCGCCACAATGTGGGTCAGCCCGGCCAGCCGTCCGTTGGTATCGGTAACATCTACAAAGTAGGTGCCCGGCCCCAGATTGGTGAAGAGATAACCGCCGTCGGCATCGGTGGTTTGCGTGCCGATGAGCGTGTCTGTGCCGATCTGCAACGTGCCGTTGTTGTTGGCATCTTTGTACAGATTCAGCGTCACGTTGGGGATGCCCGGCTCGCCAACATCTTGAATGCCGTCACTGTCGGTGTCGTACCAGACGAAGTCACCAATGGCACCGCCTGCCAGTTTGATGGTGACACAGGCATCGTCCGAAACCTGGGGAGCCTTGCCACCGTTGACATCCTGTGCGTCTTTAACAATCGCAATATCACAGGTCTTTTCAGGTTCCTGAACCCGATAGCCGAAGTCTGCCAACAGATAGTTTTCATTCTGTCCCAGCGTTTTGGCATGAGGCTCGTTGGCTGTGGTCAGCGAAACACCACCCGGCAGTGTGCTTTCATCGATATTGACACAGTACGAACCGGCAGGCAGGTTTCTGAAGAGATAGCCACCGTTGCCAGATGTAAACTGAGACTGGTAGATTGTACCCGCACCCGTGGGGCAACTGCCCTGATAAAGATTCACTTTGACGCTGTTCAGGCCGGGTTCGCCGTCGTCATCCAGCCCACCGTCGCCGTTAAGGTCATAATAGACGCGATCACCAATGGAACCTTGGCCGACCACGGCGGGCGGCAAGTAGCCGAAGTCTGCCAGCGTATAGTTCTCGTTCTGCGCCAGATTCTTGACATGTGGCTCGTTCGCCGTGGTCAGCGTGTAACCCACGGGCAGTGTGCTTTCGTCGACATTGACACAGTATTGACCAGCGGGCAGGTTGGTGAAGAGATAGCCACCATTGCCTGAGGTTACCTGGAATTGATAGACCGTTCCCGAACCGGTGGGGCAACTGCCCTGATAGAGATTCACTTTGACGCCGTTAATACCCGGCTCGCCATCATTATCGAGGCCACCATCGCCATTAGTGTCGGAATAGACCCGGTCACCGATGGAACCCTGGCCGACGTTGGCCGGCGGCGCAACATAGACACCACTCGTGCCTGATGTCATGCTGAAACTGGTGTTCAGCGAGTACCAGCCACCCACGAAGATGCCATTGCTAAGCGATGAACTGGGGCCTGTATAGAGACCGGTGGATGGGTTTAAGGTATTGGGGCTGCCTGTTGTCAGCCAATACCCTGTGAAGAAGCCGCCACCACCAAAGTCACTACCGCCCGTGATCAGCGCACCTTGTCCGTTGTTCTGGCGTGGCCCTTGCGGGTAGCCATTGGCGGTGGGTGTGCCGCCCCCGCCGGAAGAGTTAATATCACCGGCCACATGGATGAAATTCGAAGCCTTCAATCCACCCAGCGGCACAATGGCGCCACCGCTTTGCGGTTTCACCTGCCCTTGGTAACCGTTGTTCGGGTTGCCATCGGTATCCCAGCGCAGAATGAAGATATCACCCGCATCGCCGGTAATGTTAATCTGGCTGGAGAAGCCAAGCCCAGAAGTCACGTTAATCACAAAGGTCTCGACGATGTTGTTCTGCGTATTCAGGTTATTGAGAGATGTAGAGGCCACACCTGTGTAACCAGCGGTGGCAGGTAGCGAATTGATCTGTTGGAAGGCGCTGACCAAGTTGGCTTCCAACCCGCTAATACGCCCAGTTTGCCCCGTCGAGCCAGTGGCCTGCGATGAGTTTTGGGTGACAATGGCTTGCCACGCACTCAGCGTACTGTCGTTGGTATAGATTGTCCCGGCATAAGGCACACCGCCTGAGGTGCGTTCGTCCGCCTGGATGCCATCCACGGCTACATCACCCACGAAGCCTTTGGTGGCCCCTTGCCAGTTGGCATCGTCACGGGCGTCGGCAAAGAAGAAGAGATATTTGGTGAGATCGCCCAGATCCACGCCACCCAGTGTGGTTCGCGCCATCGCAGACGAACGCACGGTAGTCGTGGTGGCGGTGACTGCTGTGAAACGCAGGATTACCTGGAACGATTGGCCGGGAGCCAGATTTTGACCGAACCCAGCCGGCCCTGTCGCTGTCAGATCACTCCAGCGCAGTGTGCCGTCATCCGTGTTGTCGTTCGTTGCTGGCGAAGCACCGATAAAGTCCAGCTTGCTGGTATCGTAGTAATCGTCCAGTGGCAGAATGTCAATGGCGCTGTCACCTGTGTTGGTGATACGAATGGTGAACTGAATTTCCTGACCGACATAGGCCGGATCGCCACTGCTCAGTTGTTTGGTCACAATCACGGCTGCGGATTGTTTGACCTGCACACAGGCATCATCCGAGACACCCTTGGGCGGGTTGCCATATTGATCGGCAGCGCCGCTGACCACAGCCAGATCCAGTGTACCTTCTGGACAAGTGCCTCGGTAGCCAAAGTCGGCTAGTAGATAATTTTCGTCCTGGGCCAGGGTTTTGGCGTGCGGCTCATTGGCCGTGCTCAGCGAGACCCCAGCCGGTAGTGTGCTCTCGTCTACATTGACACAGTATTGACCGGCGGGCAGGTTGGTGAAGAGATAGTCGCCATTGCCCGAGGTTGTCTGTGTTTTGAAGACTGTGCCGGCCCCGGTGGGGCAAGCGCCCTGATAGAGATTGACTTTGACCCCATTCAGACCCGGTTCGCCGTCATTATCCGACCCACCATCACCGTTGAGATCGTAATAGACACGGTCACCGATCTTGCCCTGGCCGGGAACGTAGCCAAAGTCGGCCTGGAGATAGTCCTGACCTGCGCTCAAGGTAACCGATTTCGGCTCATTATTGGTCGTCAGCGTGTAGCCCACCGGAACTGTGGTTTCGTCCACGTCCACGGTGTAGTTGCCCGCCGGGACATTGTTGAAGAGATAGTAGCCCGATGTGCCCGGTTCGGTTTCCGTGGTGCGAATGGTGGTGTTCCCCTGCTTCAGATAGATGCGCACATTGGGAATACCGGTGTTGGTTTCATTTTGAATGCCATCACCGTTACTGTCCACCCATACATAATCACCAATGGTGCCCAAACTGGTGTCGTTGTCTTTGTCAGGGGAGTAATGTGCCCCTGCCAACTCTACCGTCCCACATGTGCTGTCCAGCGAGCTTTTGTTAATGGTAAATTCATACAGAATGTGCCATTCCCAATACTGGCCTGGGGTATCATTCCAGTTGTAGGGCGGTGAATGAAATTCAGGATCGCCGTTGTACTGCGGAGTCGGCCCCACGCCATCCCACCCTGAATCATTCATATTCCAGGACATTGAAGTCTTGGCATTGTTGATAGGCGCATCAAAACTCTCGACAATATAGTTGCCATTGTCTTCCGTGATGTAGTCAACTGTCATTTCGTAAGACCCACCAGCATAGCTGATGGCGAAGGTGGCTTCATCACTGCCATCCAAGTTGCCATAGGTGTGGCTGTCCCAACCGGATTGCGCCAGATAGGGATCGTCATTCTCGGCAAAGACGTTGTCATTGAATGCACGGTCGCCCACAAATGCGAAGTAGCATTGGGAAGCTCCGATGAATTTATACAGATTTCCAGGCGCATCGGAACCCGGATTACTACGAGCGACGAAGGTATAACCGTCGTCGAGCAGACCATCCACGACTGGTTCAGCAGATACCGCAGTCCCGGCACGGGGGGCCGGCTGCTGAATGGTTACCTCTACTATGGCCGCGCTATCTTCAGCCGCGCGCACGGTGGTTGTGGTGGCAACTTTACCCTTGAAGGTGACTACCACACTGGTTGATTGACCCACTGCCAGATTCCCGGCAGTCGTGGTCAGGTCGTTCCAGGTAATCACCCCACCGGAAACAGCGCTCTGGGGCGGGGCAGCGCTGACAAATTCCAAGACGGTTGGATCGAAATAGTCTTTGAGCGGCAGCACATCGATGATCGTGTTGCCTGTGTTGGTGATGCGAATCGTGAACTGAATATTCTGCCCCACAGCGGCGGGACTAGCACTGCTCAGTTGTTTGCTGATCGCCAACCCCGGCAGGGTGCGATAGCCAAAGTCGGCGTCGTTAAAGTCCTGCCCTTTTGCCAGGGTGACTTTGAGCGGTTCGTTGGCGGTGGTCAACACATATTCAGCCGGAATCGTACTCTCTACCACGTTGACCCAGTAGGTGGCTGGCCCCAGACCTTTGAAGTCGTAGTCGCCGTCGCCAGCCGTGAACATGGTGTCCACCGACAGATCGGTATTGGTGTCAAAGTTGCCGTCGCCGTTGTCTTGGTAAAGCTGCAACAGCACGCCGTTAATGCCAGGTTCGCCGGCTTCCTGGGTCTTGTCGCCGTCATGATCCAACCAGACACGGTCGCCGATGCTACCGTTACAGGGCGTTACCAGAATTTCGTTGCTGCCCACTTTGTTCGGCGAAACATGCACATTGTTAATGGTTGCGCTGCCGAACCCTGCCGAACCGAACGCACTCGCATCAAAGCGGAATTCATAAAGGTACGAAAACTGCCAATCGCTAAAGGCCGGATTGGTGGCGACGTAGTTGTTCTGCGGGGGCGAATCCTGGAAGAGATTGACACCGCTGACGTTACAACTGGCCGAACTGTTGCAATATTTATTCAGGCTATAGCCAGTCGATGTCTCCACGGCTACTTGGCTGGCACTGCCCACAGCAATACTGCCTTCGCCGCCTGTTACACCAGCCGAACCATAGCCAGACGGCGTCGAAAGCCCATCTTCTACATAGTCCGCCGTCACATCAAAGACCACATTGCCGTTGCTGTCGCGCAGGATCACTTGGCCTTTGTCGCTGCCCAACAGGCTGCCCAAGGAATGAGTGCCGCCCCAACTGGGGTGGGAATTCACGCCATAGGTATTATCGGAATGCACACGTTCCATTTCCAGCACCACCCAGACATAGTCCGGGTTCGCCAGATCGTAGAGCGTCATCAACTTAGCAAGAACGTTGCCGTTGACATCACAATAGGACTGGGTATTGGATTCCAGATTTTGGGTATACGCATCGTCACGCTTGCCATCCAAGACCGGATCAGGCACAGGCGGGTAGCCAATTTGGGTGGTGTTGGTGGCTTTTTGCGTGGTTCCCTGGTTAAAGCCGGTGGCCGTCACCGTCATAATATCTTTGACGCCATTGTTGGCCCCGGCGGGTACAACCAACTCAACCACAATGCCATAAGAGCCATTCGGCCCCATGGCAGGTGTCTGCGAAATAATCGTGTTGTTATCTTTGACACCATCACCGTTGGTGTCGGCATAGATGCGTGTCGTCCACCCCTGGTTAGAGACTGCGGTCAGCCCCACCGATTCATTGGTAAAGTCTTTCACCGTAACGGTGTGCTTGTAGGTTTTGGTATCGCCGGGATTAGCCTGGGCCAGATTGTCGGGAGAAATGCCCACGCCGATGCTATAACAAACATCCAACTTAGGCCGTTCGCTAGCTGTGCCATCGTTGCTGCTCAGGAATTTAATCTCACTCTTGGGCGATGTTACTGCCGCTTCCAAAATGACGCCATGATTGTTGGCCGGGTCGGCTACCCAGACTTGGGCCGCGTTGGTCACATTGAAGGTTGCCCAGTAGTCTTTAACACCACTGACAAACGCTTCAGAATCCAACACGGCGCTGTCATAGTCGCCGCCGGTTGTAGTCCAACTGAGGGAGGCTGATTTGTCTCGGCTGTTCCAGGTGACCCCGGTTTCGCTCCATGCGTTGGTCACCCGGTGCGCCTGCACCGTACTGTTGCCATCTCTCACGTCGTCCACATAGAGCGACAGAACTGCGCTTGTGATCTTGGCGTTGGAGGGCAATGAGGCAAGATTGAACTGGACCAAAGAACGGTTTAACTTTCCGCTCTCGGTCTTGACAAGCAAAGTAGAGTCGTTTTTGTTCTCAGTAGTTTTTTCCTGGTTGATCCAGGCATCCTTGGCCGCCGCCTCATTGGGCTGCAACGTTGTGCAAGCGGCGGTAGGCGCGGCGAAGGCGGTGGACGCTGGCGGCGACACAACACCGAACAGCGTTGCGATTAGCAGCGCAGCCAACACCCAATGGGTACGATGGAGCAATGTGTGGGCAATTATTTTGGTTTGCATCTTGAACTCCCGTTCTATTTGGCACACTAATACTGACTCTCCCCAGCCTTAGAGTACAGTAAAAATTTTTAACAGCGAAGGCCGACAGGTGGAAAACAAAAAAATACGCATGAATGCGGATTACTTCTAAATGTTAGTATATACAGTTCTTGCTCAGCGTGCGTTACAATTCACTGACAGAATATAACAACCTCTAGGTATGACCCCGTTCCAAAGGTAAAACTCCCTGCGAGCCGCTTACATCCTTATATAGCACAGACGTCCTGTACCCATTTGGATCGGGCCTGATTTGGTAACTTATCCAAAGCCCTGCTATACTGCACAAACTTTTGTCATCTCAATTTTTTGTTTAAGTGGTTGTTTAACCAAGTGAGGCTTTGTCGATGCAAAACTATCTCATGATTGCCCAGATCATCATTTCGATCACGTTGACCGGTGTGGTCCTCTTACAAGGGCAGAGCAGCGGCCTGGGCAGTTCCTTTGGTGGCGATTCCGGTATCTATCGCACCCGCCGCGGTGTCGAGCGCACCCTGTTCAACATGACGGTAATCCTGTCAGCCATCTTCCTGATCTTAAGCCTGATCACCGTTGCGATTCAGTAACTTGGCCCCTTCGCATCGTTCCTTTGCCCCTGTGTTGATCCAACTCCACAGAGGGCCGCGCTAAAACACCGATGCAAAACTCCCCTCCCTATTCCAGTCGCCCCCCCACGCCCGAAGCCCGGCTAGGCCGCTATCTTGGCTGGCAACTTCTGCTGGCCCTGGTGGGCATTTTGTTGCTCACCCTGCTGCTCGGTGTCACGGCCTATAACGTCTCGACAGAACTGGTCCCGGATCGGGGTGGCATCTTTCGGGAGGGGGTGGCGGGCAATCCACAATCGATCAACCCCTTGCTTTGCCACACCCACGATGTGGATCAAGATCTCTGCCATCTGCTCTTTCGAGGACTAACCCGCCTTGAGGGGAACGGTCAAATTGTGCCAGATCTGGCTGAGGCATGGTCCACCACGCCCGATGGCCTGGTCTATACCTTCCGTCTGCGCCCCAATCAATTCTGGCACGACGGTGCGCCGGTCACTCTGGACGATGTCCTCTTTACCATTGATATGATGCAAAACCCCGATACCCCCGTCATCCCCGATCTGGCTGAACTCTGGCGCTCGGTGGATGTAGAGCGCATAGACGAGCGCAGCCTGCGCTTTATCCTCGATCAACCCTTTGCGCCATTTTTGGACTATACATCAGTGGGGCTGCTGCCCAAGCATATCTGGGAAGAGGTAGCCCCTGCCGAACTGGCTGGTCATCCGCTCAACGCCACGCCTGTGGGCAATGGCCCCATGAAAGTGACCGAGGTTAACGCCGAGTATATCCGCTTGGAACCCAATCCATTTTATACAACAGAGACGCCCTATATCGCCGCGCTTGAGTTTCATTTTTACCCAGACTACCCGTCGATCTATACAGCCTATACACGGGGCGAACTGGATGGGATTAGCCGCATTCTGCCTTCGGATCTACCCCTGGCAAGCGAACGTGAGGATCTCCAACTCTTCTCTGCCTTGGAATCCGTTTACGTTAGCATTGTGCTCAATCTCAACAATCCCAGCACGTCCTTCTTCCAGGAAAAAGCAGTCCGCAAAGCGCTCTACCATGCACTGGATCGCCAAACCCTAGTGGCGTCCGCCGTGGCGGGTCAGGGCGTTGTCGCCGATTCCGTGATGCCTGCCACCAATTGGGCGCACACATCCGACGTGTTGCAATACGAATACAGCCCTGACACCGCTCGGCAGTTATTGGAGGCCGCCGGGTGGGTGGACAGCGACAACGACGGCGTGCGCGAGAAAGCCGGCCAACGGCTGGAGTTTATTCTGCTGGCAAATGATGATCCGATTCGGCAGGCCCTGCTCCAACAGATCAGCGGCTATCGGGCTGAAGTCGGCATCAAAGCCATGCCCCGCACCGTCAGTTTTGCCGGGCTGGTCAGCGATTTCCTGGCCCCACGCCGCTTTGATGCCGCCCTGGTTACATGGAACATCAGCGGCGACCCCGACCCCTATCCGCTCTGGCACAGCAGCCAGGCCACCGAAGACGGGCAGAACTATGGCGGCTGGCAAAACGAAGAGGCCGACGAACTCTTGATTCAGGCGCGTGGCAAGGTGGACAGCGAAAAACGCAAAGCACTCTATGGCGAGTTTCAAAAAATCTTTGCCGAAGAAGCCCCGGCGTTGTTGCTCTATTACCCGGCCTACACCTATGGCGTCAGCGAACGTGTGAAGAATGTGCAGATCGGGATGCTCAACCAGCCAGCCGACCGCTTCGCCACCTTCCGCGATCGGTATATTGTCGCTCGCCGTGTGCCCGCCAATCAGGTGCGCCAGGAAGAGACTGGCCCCAACTAGGCCAAGGCGGCGTACATGGGAACACAGGCGCTAAACCGTATCAGGCCGATTGCAAGACAAGCGTGCTCCTTCTATTTTGGAAATTCCCCTATTTGACATTCACCAGGCCGCGTGCTAAGATTTCGTCTGTCTGTACAACTGGATAGGCCGCAGTGGCGGAACAGGAAGACGCGCCACGTTCAGGGCGTGGTGAGCTTACGCTCATGGGGGTTCAAGTCCCTCCTGCGGCACCAAAGACAAAAAGCGTGGGCGAGAGAATTCTCTCGCCCACGCTTTTTGTCGCTCCCCAAGAGCGTTTGTGTAGAAATCCATCTCCCCGTTACAATGGGAAAACGTCAGCCGCCCAAACCCCTGGAGCCAACATGCACCTCACTTTGATCAAACCCAACATTGGCCGCATGGAACATAGCCTCTACGTGGACGAAGGCCGCATGGAGCCGCTGCAATTGGGCGTGCTCGCCGCCCTCACCCCGCCCGATGTGGAGATTGCCCTGTGGGACGACCGGCTGGAGTCGATCCCGTATGACAAGCCCACGGATCTCGTCGCCATTACCGTAGAAACCTACACAGCCCGCCGCGCCTATGAGATCGCCGCCGATTATCGCGCCCGTGGCGTGCCGGTGATCATGGGCGGAATGCAGCCCACGCTCATCCCCGAAGAAGTGCAGCCCCACGCCGACAGTATTTTCATTGGCGATGCCGAAAGCAAATGGCACGCCGTGCTTGACGATGCGCGCTGCGGCGCGCTCAAGCCCCTCTATGATGCGCCTGTGGGGGTGGCCCATCCCGGTGTGCTCACCCGCCGCGATGTTTTCAAAGGCAAAGGGTATTTGCCCATTACCTTGATGCAATTTAGTCGCGGCTGCCGCTTCGTGTGTACCTTTTGCGCGGTCAGCACCTATTTTGACAAAGGCCACTATACACGCCGTGTCGAGGAAGTGGTGCGCGAGATCGAAGCGCGCGAACACAAGCAGATTATCTTCTTTGTGGACGACAACATTCTTTCCAATTTTGACGCCGCCAAAGAGCTTTTTCGGGCGCTGATCCCGCTGAAGGTGCATTGGGTGAGCCAGGGCAGCATCGACATGACCCAAGACCACGAATTGATGGATCTAATGGTGCGCAGCGGCTGTGTGGGGATGGTGGTAGGCTTCGAGTCGATTAGCAAAGATAGTCTGCGCTGGATGCGCAAATCACCCAACTTTGTGGGCGGCTTCGACGGCTACAAAGAGCAGATCAAAGTGATCCGCGATTTTGGGGTGCAACTGTGGGCGGCCTTCACCCTGGGCCATGATCACGACACCCAAGACTCGATCCGTGAGACGCTGGATCTGGGCCATGCAGAACAAGTTCCCGTTGGCGGCCTTTAACATCCTCGTGCCCTACCCCAAAACGCCGCTCTATCAGAAGCTAGAGGCCGAGGGGCGGCTGCTCTATGACGGTAAATGGTGGCTGCACCCCAATTACCGCTTCAACTACGCGGCCTTTCAGCCCAAAAACATGAGCGCCGACGAACTCACCGAAGCGTGTTGGCAGGCCCGCTCCACGTATAACAGCCTGGGCTTTCTGATCCGGCGGATGTTCGATTTGAAGACCAATCTGCGCAGTGTCTACAAACTGGGCGTCTATTTGAAATATAGCCCCATCTTCCGCAAAGAAGTGTTCAAAAAACAGGGGATGCGCTTCGGGCTGCACTAACCAGCCTGTTCCAGCCAGAGATTGTGCCAGCCATCCACACGCGCAGTCCATCCCGGCGCAACCACAGTTGTGGTGTCAAATTGATAGACCACGGCTGGGCCGGGGAAGCGATTGCCCGGCTGCAAGCGTGTGCGCGCGTAGACGTCCACCATGCTTGGCGCTTCGGCGCGAAACCAGACGGGCTGTCTGCCCAGGTGGGCGGCGCGGGCATCCGCGCCCCAGGCGCCGTATATTCAAACTGTGGGCGCGCCCCGTCGCCAATCCCCTGGACGCGCAACGTAACGATCTCCACGGCGGCTCCGGCCATGGCATAGCCATAACGGGTGGCGTGGAGTGCATGAAAGGCTTGCACGGCTTCGGCCACGTTTTGGGGCGAGATCGGCACAGCCAGCGGCACGGCTAATTCATAGCTCTGGCCGCGATAGCGCATATCCAGCGTAGCAACCCAGCGCGGCTCGTCCACCCCCTCGGCGGCGAGTGCGGCCCGATTGCCTGCTTCCAGCGTTGCATAAAGCGAGGCCAGCCCCGTGGCATCGTCCGCAAAGTCGGCGGCGGTGCGCAACACGGCCTGGGAATTTTCATGCACCACATCGGCCATGAGTAGCCCCAGCGCGCTCGAGAACGCCGGGATGGGGCGGCAACAAAATCCGGCGCATCCCCAGCGCCTCGGCCAGATCACAGGCGTGCAGTGGGCCAGCCCCGCCAAAAGGGACCAGCGCAAACGCTTTGGGATCATAGCCGCGCTCCACAGAGACGCGGCGCAGGGCGCGCTCCATGCTGGCGTTGACAACGCGGATCATGCCCAGCGCGGCGGCTTGGGGCGAATAGCCGCCCAGGGCATCGCCCAGGGTTGCCAATGCGGCCAGCGCGGCGGCACTGTCCAGATGCAGATCGCCACTGCCGCCCAGAAATTGCCCGGCATTGAGCCGCCCCAGCACCAAATTGGCATCGGTGACCGTGGGCTGTGTGCCGCCGCGTGCATAGGCCACAGGCCCCGGCACGGCCCCGGCGCTTTCTGGCCCCACGCGCAGCCCGCCCGCCGCGTCCACATGGGCCAGACTGCCGCCGCCCGCGCCCACAGTGTGAATATCAATCACAGGCAGGCGCAAGGGCAGCCCGGCGATCTCGCTCTCGGACGTGCGCAAAATCTGCCCCGGACAGAGCGAAACGTCGGTGCTGGTGCCGCCCATGTCAAAGGTGATGATGGCCGGGTTGTCTGTCTCCAAGGCCGTAGCGGCCAGGGCAAACGCGCCCACGGCGCCGCCGGCTGGCCCGCTGAGGACCAGCCGCGCTGGGTGGCGGCTGGCCCCGTCCACGCCAATCGCGCCGCCGTTGGACTGCATAATGCGAATGCGGTTGCCGGGCAAGGCCGCGGAGAGTCGGCGCAGATAGCGATCCACCAAGGGGCGCACATAGGCGTTGACCGTGGTGGTGGCGGTGCGTTCGTATTCGCGGTATTCGGGCAATACATCGCTGCTCAACGAAAGCAACAGATCCGGCTGGCGCTGCCTGAAGCGCTGCGGCCACGCGCTGTTCGTGGGCCGGGTTTCGATAGGAGAAGAGCAGGGCGATGGCAACGCTCTGCGGTGCGCTGGCAAGCAATGCGTCCAGCGCGGCGGCAAGCGAACCCTCGTCCAGCGGCGTCAACACATTGCCCGCCACGTCTAGCCGTTCGATCACCTCGAAGCGCCGTTCGGCGGGGACCAACTGGGGCGGGCGCGCCTGTTGCAAATCGTAGAGGTGGGGGCGATTTTGGCGGCCAATCTCGATGACATCGGCAAAGCCCGCGGTGGTGATCAGCGCTGTGCGCGCCCCACGCCGCTCCAGCAGGGCGTTGGTGGCAACGGTGGTGCCGTGGACAATCTCCACGCCATCAGCCTCAAGCACGCCCAACTCGCGCAACCCAGCCACAATCGCTTGGCTTTGGTCCGCGGGCGTAGTGGGCGCTTTGAAGACGCGCAACGCGCCCTCGTCTAAAAGGACAAAATCGGTAAACGTCCCGCCAACGTCAATGCCAACAAGTATGGACACAAGCTCTCTCCAGAAAAACGCAAAGATTCAAAGGTGCAAAGCTGCAAAGGTTAGAGGCCGTTGACAACACGATGAATCCCGTCTTTGACCAAGCGTTCATCAAAATTGATGACAATCCCCAATTTCAGTTGAAGCAACCGAAGGTAGGTGCAGGTTTGAACTTCAAAAATGCTGTTGTATTCGGATGTTGCCTTGCATTCCACAATGACGAGTTCGTCCACAAGTAAATCGATCCGAAGCGGTGCAGCCAAAAGTTGATCCTTGTAATAGATCGGCACAAGCTTCTGGCGCTCTATGGCACACCCCTGTCGTTGAAGTTCCCAAACCAATGCTTCCTCATATACACTTTCCAAAAGGCCGGGACCGCCCAGCGTGCGGTGCACTTCAATCGCTGCCCCAATAATCACCCTGCTGATCCGGTCTTCTGCCTTCATTGCCTCTCCTTTGCCCCCTTGCCCCTTTGCCTCTTTGCGTTAATCAGTAATCTCAATCCTCGCCACCCATTTGACCTGGCGCAGGGCGTCGTCGGTTTCGTTGGGTTCGATGAGGCGGAGCAGACCGTGGGCGCGGGTGAGGGGGCGGCCATCAATGGCGTAGGCGAGGAGGGCCGGGCGGGCAGCGGGCAGGGCGTCGATCTCGGCGCGGTAGAGGCGCGTACCAAAACCGTCTGCACTGATCACGGCCACGGCTTGCCAATCACCAGAATAGAAATGGGCGATGAGGCGAGACAGGGCAACGCCGGTGAAGGCAAAGGGGCCAGACGTGCCGTGGCCGGTGCTAACAATCATGCAATCGACTAGCGTAGTTTGGGGAAAGGATTCAAGATCGTCAGGAGAGAGGTGACTCTCGCCGCCGGGCCAACGCAGCGTAAACGCGGGGTCGGGCGACGGCGGCGCGGGGTTTGGCTCGTGGCTGTGCGGGCGCAGGGGATCCTGCGCGTTCTCGGCCACCGGCTACTTCGGTTCCAGCGAAAAGGTCAGCGGATAGCCATTGGCGCGCGCCGCCGTGTGGGCTTCGTTCACCAGCCGTTCGGCCTCGGATTTGGGACGGGTACACACAGGGGCAACGCCTTTGGTGTGCGCCTGCCACGTAATATGCTCGGCCAGCTCGGGCGAAAGCCGGAAGATATGGCGCAACACCAGCATCACAAACTCGTAGGGGGTCACGTCATCGTTGTGGATCAGAATTTTGAAGGGGCCTTCCTGAGACGTATCTAATCCCAGATCGACATCCTGTTGGATATCGGTATCCACACGTAAGCGAAAGTCGCCCATACAGCACCCTCCTCATGGCAGAATCAGCGATCAATCCATATTTTTACATAGCCCGCAAATATCTGCCAAACTATTGGGTTCACCTGAACAAAAGCCTAGTGCGTACTGCGTAGTCCGGGATACGCAGTACGCACTAGGCACTACACATTAAAACACAATCACCGAGCGCAAGGTTTCGCCCCGTTTCATGGCATCAAAAGCGGCTTCGGTCTCTTCCAGACTGATCTTGCGGCTGACCAAGCCATCGAGATCGAGCTTGCCCTGCTGATACCAGGCCGCCAGCATGGGGAAATCACGGGCGGGGATGCAGTTGCCATACCACGAAATAGTCAGGCTGCCGCCCAGATCAAAGAGTTGCTGCAACTCAATATCCAACCGCGGGCCAGGACCGGGCACGCCGATGAGCACGCAAGTTCCCGCCAGATCGCGGCAGAAGAGCGCCTGTTTCAGCACTTCGGGCGTGCCCACAGCTTCAAACGAATAGTTGACGCCGTTGCCATTGGTGATAGCCTTGACCGCCGCCACGGGATCGCCCTCTTTGGCGTTGACAGTGTGGGTTGCCCCAAAGCCTTTGGCCCATTCGAGCTTTTGCGGGTCAATGTCCACGGCAATAATCGTGGTGGCTCCGGCAATGCGCGCGCCCTGGATTACGCTGTCGCCCACGCCGCCGCAGCCAAAGACGGCCACGCTGCTGCCCTGGCGCACGCCCGCCGAATAGAGCACCGCGCCCACGCCGGTCATGACGCCGCAGCCGATGAGCGACATGGGTTCGGGGGCAGCGTGCCGTCATACTTGACGCACTGCACTTCGTGGACCAGCGTGTAATCGCAAAAAGTGCCGATGCCCAAGGCGGCGTTGAGGACTTCGCCCTCTTTGCCGTGCATCTTGCCTTCGGCGTGCAGACTGGAAGCGCAATAGTTGTGTTCGCCGCGCAGACAGAAGCGACATTCCCCGCACGGGGCGCGCCAATTAAGCATCACATGATCGCCGGGCTGGACACGCGTCACGGCGCTGCCCACGGCTTCCACCACGCCTGCGCCTTCGTGGCCCAGCAAAAAGGGAAAGCCGCTTGTGCCATAGGTGCCAGTTTTGATGCCGAGGTCGGTGTGGCAAACGCCAGAGGCCAGGATGCGCACCAGCACATCGCGCACACCGGGATCATCAACGGTGAACTCTTCAATGGAAACAGGGGCGTCGGGGATGCGGGCAATAGCCCCGCGGGCTTGGGTCGGCATAGGGTCTCCTTTGGTTTCGGTGGATGAACGATTGCCTCTGGATCCTGACACAAGGCACGGGGGCTGTCAAACGGGGGAAGCAAAGAAGGAATGCAGCAGAAAGAATGAACCGGGGAAGAGATCAGGCGATAGAACGACTGGGCGATTGCCAGAAGAGAGCTAAATCACCCAATCTCCCAACTACCCCATCTCGTCTTTGCCCGCCTTGCTGGCTGACGGTACAATACGCTGTGGGAGGGGATGTGTCCCGGTGGGCGCCCTGGTCTTCAAAATCAGTGGCAGGCGGCGCAGAGCCGGCTGCGGTGGGTTCGACTCCCACGCCTTCCCGTCGAGACAGGGTACACGGACGAAGTCGCCGAATCTGTGTTATCCGTGTACCAGAAGTGCTAGTCCCATAGACATGCGCTTTCACTTCGCTGGCATAGAGAAAATGTTTGGAATCAGTAAAAATGCTTTTTGTACCGATGATAGTATTTGACTCTTCATTTTTGGGATTTAATTTTTAATACCTATGACCGAAATCTCCCTTTTCGACGACGACGAACCGCTAGCCTTCAAACGTATTCTCATCTACCCCTACCCCGATCTGAAGCGGCTGTGGGTGCGCATTTGGCTGCCAGCTAAACAGGGCGCGGAGCCAAACGTGGAGTTGCGGGTCTATAATCCCAACGGCACGGAGAACAACAGCCTCGTGCTGCTGGCCCAGACCGACACCCGCCTCAACAACACGCTACACCTGAAAGATCCCCTCCAGCCTGGCGCAACCTACCGTGTGGAAGCCCAGCTTTCCAGCGGCTTTGGGCAAGAGACGCGGCATGCTCGATCAGCACACGTTTGATCTGGTGCTGGAATTCCGCAACCCTGAAGCCGATGAACCGGGCTTTGGCATCGGCCTGGATGATCTCTTCGCTGACGAGGAGAGCGAATAGTGGGGCAGTGCCCGCTCTGTGGCACGCCTATTTCTGCCGCGCTGTTGGCCCGATCCAGCACACTCTTGCCGCCAATTGTGCGCACGATTCAACGCGAGCACCCAGCATGGACGCCCGCTCAGGGGATCTGCCCCCCGTGTGCCTTGCGCTATGCCGGTCAATATGCCGCCGCCCGCAGCGCCACTTCGCTACAAATGGGACGCTTTCCCCATACCACTTTCCCCTATTATCATCCTGAGGAAACCCACATCCTGGGCCTGCCCGAACGGTTGCCCGATTATCCCGCCTTCACCGGGCGTGGCATCACCATTGCCTTTTTGGACAGTGGCTACTATCCTCACCCAGATTTGATTGACGGCGACCGTATGCCGGTAGACTTGTTGCACAGCGAGTCTGAGGTCAGCCGCACACGTCGCCTGATGGAAAAACAGCCGTTGCGCATTCGCCAATATTTGAACTTGTTTGAGGGCAAAGAATATGTGGGGCTGGATGCGCCCAGCCTGTGGAGCGACGCGCCCAATAGCTGGCACGGCCAGATGACCAGCGCCATCGCCGCGGGCAACGGGCTGCTCAGCGGCGGGCGCTATCGAGGATTTGCCCCCCAGGCGGGCCTGTTGCCCATTAAAATTGGGCGCGCCAATGGCAGCATCCCCGAAGCCGAGATCGCGCATGGGCTGCGTTGGCTGCTGCGCGACGAGAATTTCAAACGCTATGGCGTGCGTGTGCTTAATGTCAGCGTGGGCGGCGACTTTCCGCAAAATTGGGACGAAAACAAAGTCTGTCTGGCTGTGGAAGAATTGACCCAGCGCGGTGTGTTGGTAGTGGCGGCATCGGGCAACGCCAACCGCGCCGATTTGCTGGCCCCGGCCCAATCGCCCTCGGCCCTGACCGTGGGCGGTGTGAACGATCACAACCGGCGCTGGCATAGCCCTGATCCGGCGGATCTGGCCTATATTGAACTGTATCACCATAACTGGGGCGTGTCGGTTGTGGATGATGGGCAGCTTGCCAAGCCGGAGATTGTGGCCCCGGCGCTGTGGGTGCCGGCTCCCATTTTGCCTGTCAGCGCCATCTTCCGCGAGATGTGGGTGCTGGGCCAAGCCTGGGACGCGCTGGAACGGGATGATCTGGCGGCGGCGCAGCGTATCTTGTGGGAATGGCACTCTGTATTGGCGCTGGAGCCGGCCATTCAAGAGGCGAACGCCCAGACGTTGCGGGCGGCGTTGCGTCTGCGCATGAATCCCCACAAGTTCACCCACGCCCACTATCAACATGTGGACGGGACCAGCGTCAGCGCGCCGCAGGTGGCGGCAGTGGCGGCACAGATGCTCCAGGCCAATCCCACGCTGACGCCAGCCCAACTCAAAGCAATCTTGATCGAGAGCGCGCAACCGTTGCCCCATTTGGCCGCGGAAAAGAGCGGCGCGGGGTTGTTGATGCCTGCATTGGCCGTGGCGGCGGCTTTACGCGCCCCTGGCGGCGCGCTGAATGGCTATCCCCAAAGCGCCACCCAGCCCGGCGAAGCGTGGTTGCGAGAAGTGGGAATTCCGGTTAAAGTAGCAAATAGTGACGCGCCCCGGATCTGCTATTTTGGGCTATATGCCCCCGATGCCAGCGCGGTGAGCCTGACGGGATCATTTAATGGCTGGCACAACGATGATCTGCCTCTGATGGAGGCGGAAAACGGTTGGTGGCACTTGGGCGTAGCTCTCTCCGCTGGGCTGCATCTCTACCGCTTTTTGGCGGTGGATGCCGCAACTGCCCAGGCATCCTGGCTGCCTGATCCCGAAAATCCCCGTCGGGCTGAGAGTGGCTACACTCAGCCGCACAGTGTGATCAACATTTAATATAGACCGGCTAGTTTGCAAAAAACCTGGCAGGTCCCCTCAAAACTGTAGGAGCTTATGCACCGGGAGCATCATCGCTGGTATAGTCCCCGGCTCAACCGGGATATGGAGTTATTGGTTTTCGGCCACGGCGGCGCGCGGGCGCTGGTTTTCCCGACCAGCCGCGGGCGCTTTTTTGAATTTGAAGATCGGGGGATGGTGGCGGCGCTGGGCGAACAGCTTGAGAGCGGCGCGCTCCAACTTTACTGCTTGGATAGCGTAGACGACGAGAGCTTTTACTGCCGCTGGGCGCACCCATCGGGGCGCATTGCGCGCCATGTGCAATACGAGGAATATATTCTCAATGAGGTGCTGCCACTGAGCCGTCAGCGCAACAGCAACCCGTTTCTAATGGCGTTGGGGTGTAGCTTTGGGGCCTATCACGCGGTTAACCTGGGGTTGCGCCATCCGCATCTTTTCGGGCGGGTGATCGGCATGAGTGGCAAATATGACATGACGAGCTTTTTCGACGGCTACTATGATGAGTCGATCTACTATCACACGCCGCTGCACTGGGTGTCGCAGCTTTCGGATGCGGGCATGATCGCTCAGTTGCAGCATCTGGATATTATCCTCGCCATCGGTGAAACGGATCCGCACATTGAGGAGAACCGTCGTCTGAGCGTGGCGCTCTGGGGCAAAGGCATCGGCAACGCCCTGCGCGAATGGGAGGGCTGGGCGCACGATTGGCCGTATTGGGCGCAGATGGTGACGCACTATATTAGCGGGGCGTAAGCAAATGTATTGCGTGCTGCGTGTTGCCTAGCCAGAGGACAAGGCTTGTGGTGACTATAAAAACAGTCGATCCAAAATGGCTTCGGGAACATGGGGGCGCAACTGCGGGTGATTTTCAAGCAGGCGGGCAATGTCTGCCAGATCTTTTTGGCGCTTGCTGGGCGGACGTCCCGGATCGCTAACCGCCCACACTTTGCCTTGCAGCACATCTGGGAGCGACGCCACAGGCAATGGCAACCCTAAAACAGGGCGTGTATCGGCCCGTTCGGGGAAGGTCGCATAACGTGGGTCGGTTTGGATCTGGATGCGTAGATCTGAATCTGGAAGTGAAATATTGAGACTATGCGGAAACTCTTTTACCGTAAAGTGTTCAGTCAGCAGCGTGGTGAGTCGGAGCAACTGTTCCGTGGCAATTACCAGATCGAGATCAAGGCTTACCACGGGATCGGCATACGCATTTACTGCCTGCCCGCCGATAATGCAGTAGCGGACAGCCTCTTCTTCGAGCAAGGTAATAAATTTTTCGAGTAGATCAGCGTTGTCCACGGTGATGGTTTTCCAAAAGGTGAGTGCTTGCATAGATCCATCATACTGGACAGCACGAGTCCTGACAAGTGCCCTTTACTTATGAAAATCGTAACTGTTCAGGTGCGACGCACTCGCCAGGACAAGATCGGGCTTGCAATGCTGTGCTGGCGAGTGCGTCGCACCCTGGACCTGAATAGATACTGAAAATCCGCCTAATTCGTTCCATCCGTGGTCTATTTCTTATGGGGAGCAGACAATGAGCGACATCAAAAAAATCGGTCTGATGGTGGGGCGTGAATGGAGTTTCCCGCCGGCGTTTATTGAAGAGGTCAACAGCCGCAACGCCGGTGTGGTGGCTGAATATGTCAAACTCGAGGGAACAGTTGCCAATGAACCCTGCCCCTATGCCGTGATCATTGACCGCATCAGCCACGAGATCCCCTACTATCGCACCTATCTCAAGAATGCCATGTTACAAGGGGCATACTTGATCAACAACCCGTTTTGGTGGAGCGCCGACGACAAGTTTTTCGGCACGTCGTTGGCCCAGGCCCTGGGCGTGGCCGTCCCCAAGACTGTCGCCTTGCCCTCGCACAGCTATGTGGACGGCGTGGTCAGCGAAAGTTTGCGCAATCTCAACTATCCGCTGGATTGGCAGCGGTTAATCGAGTATGTTGGGCTGCCCGCTATTCTTAAAGATGCCTGGGGCGGCGGCTGGAAGCACGTCTACGTGGTCCACACGCCAGAGGAGCTGATCTACCATTACAACCAGACCGGCACGCTGTGTATGATGTTACAGGAGTTTATTGACTGGGAACAGTTTGTGCGCTGTGTCTGTGTGGGGCAAGAGAATATCATGCCGATTAAGTACAATCCCCAAGAGCGCCGCTACTACGTGCAACACGATCACCTGTCGCCGGAGTTGGGCGACCGCATTGTGGACGATGCGCGCAAACTCAACCGGGCGCTGGGCTACGACATGAACAGCATTGAGTTTGCTGTGCGCGATGGCATTCCCTATGCCATTGACTTCACGAATCCCGCGCCCGATATGGACGTTAACAGCCTGACGCCGCACTACTTTGACTGGGCGGTGAAAGCGATGGCAACGTTGGCGATTGATCGTGCGCACAACCCGCCGCCGCAGAAAACCGAGATGCGCTGGAGCCGGTTTTTGGGGTAAGGCAACAGGCCAGTTCATGTTACAATACTACCCATGACACGAACAGGATTTACAGAACGTAAAGGGAAACTCGCCGATCTGGATCGCTCGTTTGATCTCCAGTTCTGGCAGGCACAGCCGCCATCTGCGCGCTTTGACGCAGCCTGGGAACTTGTTCTTCACTACGCCAGGGTTAAGGGGATAGATGTTCGTCAACTCCGACTTCACCGATCTGTTGAGACTTTTCAACGACAACGGCGTTAGGTACATGGTCATTGGTGGATATGCGGTCATTCAGCACGCCGAACCCCGCTTTACCAAAGACCTCGATCTTTGGATCAGCACAGATGCGTCGAATGCTGCTGCCGTTTACACATCCCTCAAGCAATTTGGTGCTCCCCTCTCTGAATTAACAGAAACAGACTTCGCCGAAGAGGGATATTTTTATCAAATGGGTGTCCCGCCTCTTCGAGTTGATATTTTAATGGGAATTCCTGGCCTACAATTTGAAGAGGCATGGGAGCGACGAATCGAGGTCGACTTTGACGGAACACCTGTTGCTTTTATCTCACGCTCCGATCTCATCATTGCCAAACGGGCATCGGGCCGTCCCCAAGATTTAATCGATGCAGACAATTTATCTCGGCTTGATGACTGACCTTTTGCCTTCCCAAAGGATTTCTTATGCTTTCATCCCTTAACGTTATCCACGACTATCACGACCTGCTGCATCGTCCCGGCCTAGCCCAGGATAGTTGGGACGCGCTGATCCCCCAATTGCGCGAGCGGCAGTTGACCTTTGGCGGACGTCCGCTGTGTACCGTGTTGCGTCCGCTCTTTTACACCCCCGCCGAATGGGGCTACCTGAAACGCCAGACCACAACGGTGCTGCGTGTCTTTGATCGGCTGGGGCGGCTCATGCTCGATGATGCCACGTTGCGCCTTCAGGCCCATCTTACGCCAGAAGAAGAGTACCTGATCACGCTGGAACATGGCTACCGCACGCCCATCCCCACGGCCCGGCTGGATAGCTTTTTTGCCCGCAAAGGCGACGGCACACGTGTGCTCAACTACATTGAGTTCAACGGCGAAAGTCCGGCCAGCATGGCCTATCAAGATGTGTTGGGCGCGCTCTTTGAAGAGATCCCCGTTATGCGTGAGATGGCGAAAAAGTACAACATGCAACTGTTGCACAGCCGCGCCGCCGCGCTGGACGCGATTCTGCGTATCTATTACGAGTGGCGCGGCAACCGCGACAAACTGCCCGACATTGCCATTGTGGATTGGGCGGGCGTGCCCACCACCAGCGAGTTTCATCTCTTTCTCGATTACTTCGCGCAGAACGGCATCCGCGCTCTGATCTGCACGCCCGACGAGTTGGAATTTCGCAACGGGACCATGTACGCCAGCGGCACGCCCGTTGATTTCGTCTATAAACGGGTGTTGATTACCGAGTTGCTGGAGCGCTACGGGCTGAACCACCCGATTGTCGAGGCCCTAGAAGCCCGCGCCATCTGTGTGATGAACCCGTTCACCTGTAAATTGCTGCACAAAAAAGCCAGCTTTGCCGTTGCCACCGACGAGCGCAACGCCCACTTGCTCACCGCCGAGGAGCGCCAGACCATCCTGGCCCATGTGCCGTGGACGCGCACGATTGAGGATCGCCGCACTTTTGATCAGGCGGGCCATGCCATTGATCTGCTGCCGTGGACGAGCCAAAACCGTGAGCACCTTGTGCTCAAGCCCAACGACGAATACGGCGGCAAAGGCGTGCTCATCGGCTGGGAAACGCCGCAGGATGCCTGGGATGCTGCGATCCAAATGGCGTTGGATCATCCCAGCGTGGTGCAAGAGCGGGCCACCATCGCCTATGAAGATTTCCCCACGTTGGATGTGGAGGGAAATCTGGCGATCTCGCAGCGGCTTGTGGACTGTGATCCCTTTCTCTTTCACGGCGAAGAGGTTACCGGCTGTCTCACCCGCCTCAGCAGTGTAACCTTGCTTAACGTCACCGCCGGCGGCGGCTCAATTGTGCCTGTGTTTGTGGTGGAGAAGAAATAGGTATTGGATATGAGGTATTGAGCCACCAACGACCAATACCCGATCTCTAATATCCAATATCCAATACCTACGAACGGAGTGTCCTATGACCTATTACAAACAGCCCTCCTTTAACATCGGCATTGAAGAAGAGTATCAACTGATTGATCCCGACAGTCGCGAGTTGTTGGGCTTTCTCACCCAATCCATGAGTCGCGAGCGCATGTTGGTGCGCGAGCGCCACCCCGATCTGGATTTTGCCCATCGCATTGGCGCAGATTCGATTGAGGTGGGCACGCCGGTCTGCGAAGACGTGGGGGGAGCACGGTCCGAGTTGATCCGCATTCGCACGAAGATGCTGGAATTGGGCGCAACCTACGGCTTCAAAGTGGCGGCGGCGGGCACACATCCCTTTAGTCACTGGGCCGACAGCAGCCGCGAAAGCAGCGTTCCCCGCTATCGTGCCCTGGTGGAAGATACGCAGATCATCGCCCGGCGGCTGCTGGCCTTTGGGCTACACGTTCACATTGGCCTGGAAAATCGAGACCTGGCAATGGACGTGATGAACAGCATGCGCTATCTGCTGCCCCATATTCTCTGTCTCGCCAACAGTTCGCCCTTTTGGCTGGGGCGCAACACGGGGCTGAAAAGCTATCGGGCTGTGTTGCTGGATGCCCTGCCGCGCACTGGCATTCCCGGCGAATTTCGCAGCTATCACGACTACGAAGAGTATGTCGATACCCTGATCCGCACCAACAGCATCCCCGGTCCCGGCCACATTTGGTGGGACATTCGCCCGCACCACCGCTTCCCCACGTTGGAAATCCGCATCTGTGACGCCCTGCCCAGCGTAGAAGATACCATTGCGATTACAGCGCTGATTCAAGCGGTGGTGGCGTGGACCGTGGATCTGCGCCATCGCAACATGACTTTCCGGCTCTATGAGCGTATCTTGATCGCTGAGAACAAATGGCGGGCCGTACGCTATGGGCTGGAAGGGCGATTGATTGATTATGGGATTGAGCAAGAAGTGCCGATTGTCGATCTGATCCGGGAATTGCTCGACCGCATTGCACCCATCGCCGAGAAACTGAACAGCCACCGTGAGATTGCGCACATCCACACCATGCTCGAGCGGGGCAGCAGTTCGGATCTTCAGATCCGTTTTTGGGAAGCAAACGGGCGCAACAACAAAGCTTTGGTCGATTATCTGATTGCAGAGACGGAGAAACTGGCATGATCCAACGCCCAAGCCTGACCATTGGCATTGAAGAAGAGTATCAGGTTGTCGATCCCACAACGGGGATGCTGCGGTCGTTTATCACGCAGTTTATCAAAGACGGCAAGATCGTCATGGTGGAACGCGAGATTAAGGCCGAACTGCACCAATCTATGGTGGAGCTAGGCACGCCGGTCTGCGCCACCCCGGCCCAGGCCAAAGAAGAATTGGGCAAACAGCGCGCCTTCATCCACAAACTGGCGCGCGATAAAGATCTGGCGATTATCGCCGCTGCCACCCATCCCATGAGCAAATGGGGCGATCAACAGGTGACGCCCTTTCCGCGCTACGAAGGCGTCATGCGCGAAATGCAGGTATTGGCGCAACGGCTGCTCATCTTTGGCATGCACATCCACATTGGCATTGAAGATCCAGAGTTTGCCCACGATACGATGAACGTGGTGCGCTACATGCTGCCCCATCTGCTTGCCCTCAGCACCAGCAGCCCCTTTTGGGCGGGGCGCAAAACCGGGCTAAAAAGCTATCGGGCGGTGGTTTTTGAGGACTTCCCGCGCAGTGGCATCCCCGACATTTATCGCACCCATTCCGATTACGAATCCATGATCCGCACGCTGGTGAACACAGGCAGCATCCCCGACGCCAGCAAAATCTGGTGGGATGTGCGCCCGCACCATCACTATCCCACGCTGGAGTTCCGCGTCTGCGACATCTGCACGCGTCTAGACGAAGCCATTGCCATTGCCGCGCTCTGCCAGGCGATGGTGCTTTGGCATTGGAAGCTGCGCCGCCAAAATATTTCGTTTCGGGTCTATCGCAAAGAGTTGCTGGACGAAAACAAATGGCGCGCTGCCCGCTATGGGCTGGACGGAAAACTGATTGACTTTGGTAAAAAGGTAGAGTTGCCGGCGCGCTCATTGGTGCGCGAAATGTTGGAACTGTTGGCCGAGGAGATCGACGAACTGGGCAGCCGCGCCGAGATCGAGCCGATCTATCGCATGTTGCAGAGCGGAACCAGCGCCGACCGCCAGTTGCGCGTCCACGATGCCAACGATGGCGATCTCAAAGCCGTGGTCGATCATCTGATCGCAGAGACGGTAGAGGGAATCGAATAGACGCAAGGGGGACGGCTGCGGAGTATGGATTACGCGCTTGCCCATGAAAATTTGCTATGGTTATCCTGACATTTCGCGTTTATCTCAAGGAGTTCCTATGCAGTTTGAAAATCCTTTTAAAAAGGTTGAACGGTTAAAACGAGTCAAGAACCTACCCGGTCCCAGCACCAACGAGCGCGTGCCGCCCGGTCAATTTCTCACCGACCGCTTCCCTGTGCTGACCTATGGCGGCACGCCCAAATACAAAGATCTGGCGAATTGGGATCTGCGTATCTTTGGGGCCGTGGCTGCGGAAAAGCGCTTCTCGTGGGACGATCTGATGGCGATGCCCACCAACACTGAAACTGTGGACATCCACTGTGTCACGCGCTGGAGTAAGCTCGACACCACGTGGACAGGCATCCCCTGGCGCACATTTCTCCAACAGCTTGAGATCGATCCGAACGCCACCCATGTGATGGTCCACTGCGAACAAGGCTATACCACCAACGTGGGCCTGGATGTGCTGGACGACGACGATACCATGCTGGCCTATCTGTATGAGGGCAAGCCGATTGAACCGGATCACGGCTATCCTATGCGGCTGCTCGTCCCCAAGAAGTATTTTTGGAAGAGCGCCAAGTGGATTCGCGGCTTTGAGTTTATTGTGGGCGACCGACCCGGCTTCTGGGAACGCAACGGCTATCACATGCAGGGCGATCCCTGGGACGAAGAGCGTTTTGGATAGTAAAAGAGAGTTGAGGATTTAACCCTTTACTGTTAGCAAACCTCGCAACCAACATGGGCTTCAACACCGTTCGCTGGCGAAACTGCACCCTCATACAATACCGTACAAATCCAGCCTAGGATGCGACGCACTCACCAACTACAGATGGATATTCTGAGTTCTGGGGTGAGTGCGTTGCACCCTGATTGGTTATTTATTCAACCATGGATAAGATTAAGACAATGGATAAAGAAGCTTCCCAAAGCACCGCTTCAGGCCCACTGGGTGGCCTTTGACGCCACTCCCCCAAAGGAGATCCCATTTAAAAAGTGCTCGACTATGTAACTCATCACCCTATAAAGGATGCTAAACACAATGGATCTCAAGGGTAACGGACGTCGCGTGATCTGGAAATACTGGTATCCCTATCTCACGCAATTAGCCAACGACACACCCCTCCCATTTCTCAACTACGGATATGTCGATGCGCACACGCTGACTCTACTCCCGGTGGATGAACCCGATCGGTTAAACATCCAGCTTTACCATCATGTGGCCGCCGCCGTTGATCTGACCGGTCAGGATATGCTGGAGGTTAGCTGTGGGCACGGAGGAGGCGCTTCCTATGTGGCACGCTATTTGCATCCCAGATCCATGGTGGGCGTGGACCGCAATCCAAGAGCCATTCAGTTCTGCCGCAAGCATCACGCCGTGCAGAACCTTTCCTTTGTGGAGGGCGATGCTGAGTCGCTCCACTTTGACGACCACACCTTTGATGCCATTCTCAACCTGGAAGCTTCCCATTGTTACGGCAGGATGCCGCGGTTTCTCCAGGAGATCAGGCGTGTGCTTCGCCCCGGTGGGTATTTTCTATTTGCCGACTTTCGGACGCCGGCAGAATACACCCGCTTGAATGCGCAGTTGCTCCAAGCTGGCCTAGAGATTATCCAAACCGAAGATATTACCCCCCAGGTCCTGAGGGCGATGGAGATCGATGATCAGGCCAAACGCCATCTGATCCAACAGCTGGTGCCGAGACTATTGCAGCGTCTTGTGGCTCAGTTTGCCGGAGTAAAGGGGTCGGGTATTTTTGAGAGGTTTCAAACCGGAGAACTGATCTATTTCCGCTATTTGCTGCGTACCCCCACTCGACCCGTTTGACCACAGTGAGCCAAACGCTCACCTTCTCCCAAACACAAAAGGTGGACTGGGACTGAAACCATGTGCCTCCAACCACGCGGGATCTGGCCCGCCCCAGCCGAAACGTTGGAAATTTACCCGCCCCTCGGCATCAAAGCGTACCCCTTCACCTTCCAACAATTCATACTGCCGTTGCGAGCCTGGCCGCGGACTGACGCCGCCGCTGGCGTTGATCACACGCTGCCAGGGCACATCGCTGCCGTCAGGCAGACCGCCCAGCGCGTAGCCCACCATGCGCGGCGTGCAGTGACCTTCCAGCCAGGCAATCTGTCCATAGGTTGCCACCCGCCCCGGCGGGATCTGGCGCACAAGGTGGAGAATTCGTTGATAGACAGGTTTGGAAAGGGGATCGGACAAGGGGAGACTTCCGTTATGAAGGGTGGTGAATGCCAGCAAAAACAGAAGGCGTGCTGTGTGTCACGCTTTCACACAGCACGCCCGCCTTAACTTTCAGAAACAGTGTAGAGGGTCTCCCGATTGAGGATGGCGATACGTTTGCGCCCAATGTCAATCAGTCCTTGCGATTTGAGATCATTGAGTACTTGCGTGGCGGTCTCGCGATAGGTTCCCACACTTTCCGCCAAATCCTGATGGGTCAACCCGCGCACCTCATCACCGCCCTGCTCATCGGCAAGGCGCAAGAGCAAACTTGCCAGCCGGGCAGGGATGCCCTTAAAGGCCATGCTTTCCAGCCGTTCTTCCGCCTCGCGCAGCCGCTTGCCCGTGATCTCCAAAATGCGCAAGGCTACCTGCGGCTTGCTCAGGATCAACCGCTCCAGATCGGTGCGGCTCATGACACAGATCAGGCAATCCTCCACCGCTTCGGCAAACGTGTTGTGCATCTTTGTGCCCAACAGCGCCATCTCGCCAAAGAGCGTATGCGGCCCCAGCGTGGTGATCACCAGTTTTTTGCCTTCGGGGCTGATTCGATACAACTGGACGCGCCCCTCTTTCAGGATAAAGAGCACTTCGCCTAGTTCCTCTGGGCGATAAAAGACACGCCCTTTGGCAACTGTGCTCATGGTCGTGATCCGGTTCAACTCCTCCATCTCACGGGGGGTCAGATCTTGAAAGACGGCCAGTTCCGAAAGATATTTCATCTTTTCGGCGGGCTGCGTGCTGCTTGTTGTGGTGGTGTCCATACGATTTATACTCTGTTTGTGCAACGGGGTGTTGCCGGAACAACACAAGTCTGAGTGAAAAAGGCGCTAGTCTGTGGCGGCGAGGGCTGCCCGCAAACGAGCCTGTACATCCTGCAACGAGGGATTGCCCAACGACCACAGCGCACCGTTGAGCAGATAGGTTGGCGTCGCAAACACGGCCTCTGGAATTTCCTGGGCGGTATCGAACAGATTGATAATCTGCACCGCAACCCTCGGAAAATTCGACTGAATATACTGGGCGATCTCGGCTGTATAGGCGCAAACATGACAATGATCCGCCACATAAATCTCAACACAAACAGACGGGTGATCGCCGTCCATACGGGATGGGAAGGGCTGGTGTAGACGGTCGGCCATGATGAATTCCTCGGCTGGCGGCAACAAAGTGGTCCTAAAGACCAGAGGCTGGACCATTTCCAGCCATTGCCTCAGCCTAGGTTTCACACAGGGCGCTGTCCGTAACCGTTCTTACCCGCCCAGCGCCCAGACTGTCGAGATTTGTCCCCCTATTATACCCCTGGATGGTGGAAAATCAAAGCATTTTTGGAGGCTTTCTCTGGTTGTTGATAGAATAAGGCATGATCAAGCCGCCTATTCCAGATTCATCGCCTCCATACACCGCCACGCGCACCAACGCACGCTTGGCGTTGAGTGGCATCGGCTTGCTGGTGCTTATACTACTCTTGGTCGGGAGCACACGCTGGTTTTTGGAGCGGGGCTTTGTCATCGGGCCGACGCCCACCCTGACCCCCACCCCCAGAACCGCCACCGACATGCCCACCGTCGATTTTCGGGCCACCCAAAATGCTGCGGATCTGGCGACACAGCAGGCCTATGAGCTGGCACTACTCGGCATGGATACGCCCACGCCCCAGCCCACGGCCAGTTTCACGCCCGAACCCACCGTCACCCCCACCTTGATGGGTATTCCTACGGCGACGCCAAGCGGAACGATTACTATCACTATTTCTATTCCCATCGTGGAGTCTCTCGGCCAGAGTACGAATACACCGTCGCCGTTGCCCACGCCCACGCTGCCAGACAATAACGCCGTGGTGATCGACACGCCTACATCTCTGGGAAATTCGCCGCTGCCCACGCCGGCGCAGTCACCCGATGTCGGCGCGCTTCCTACCGCCACGCCCACAGAAGTGCCACCCACGCTAATCTCCACCTCAACCACAGTGCCCGTGGTCACGTTGCAAGCCATCACCGCTCGTAACAGCGTGTTGCGCATGGGACCAAGCAGCCTCTTCACACAGACAGTGGTCGTCGGCAGCGGGCGACCGCTCTTTGTCCACGGGCGCACCGTCAGCGGAGAATGGGTCTATATCTGCTGTGCGCCCGACAATGTGGAAGGCTGGACACACCAAGCCAATGTGCGCATTGAAGGCAATCCCACGCCAATGGGCGCGCCACCAGAGACCAATGGCAATGATCCGCGTCGCTTGGTCGAACGCCAGCCCACCGTGGCCCTGCCCAATCCGCCACCCGCCTCCACGCCTGTCAGCGCCGGAGATTTTCCGCTCTATCGCCGCGACCCGGCGGGACAAGCCAACCTGGGCCGCATCTTTGGCGCGGCCTATCGACCCGATTGGCCTGCTGCCATTGCGGGTGGGGCCATGAGTTCGGGCGTGGTGGCGGCAGGGAACAGTGTTCTGGTAGGCAGCGAAGATTCGCACCTCTACAGTTTCAGCCAGGACGCTGGCTCACAGCGCTGGCGAACCCAACTCAGCCAAGTGATGCGCCATGCTCCAGCCGTTGTCGGCGGCGACATCTACGTCATCGACAACACCGGAACCATTGCCGCATTTCGCGATCAGGGCAACAGTGCGCAGATCTTGTGGACCACAGGTCTAGGCATTGTGCCCGCCAATCCACTCAATGCTTGGGGCGATTTTCTCTTGGTCACGGGCACGAACAATCGCCTGTATGTATTAAACCGGCAAACCCGGGCCACGGTCTGGGAGGCCGAAGTGCCGGGCAACGCCATCGCCTATCCCGTGGTGGGCGATCAGTTAGTCTATGTGGGGAATCGCTTGTTGCGCGCGCTGGATCTCTATGATGGCGGCAAAGTCGTGTGGGAAGATACGCGCTTTACTGCCGTCTCTGCGCCGCCTATCTATAGCCAGCCCGGTACGCTTGCCCTGGCCGAAGTCTACGCAGCGGATGCCAACGGCAATATTTACGCGCTCAACGCCAACACCGGCGCGCTACTGTGGACGCACGGCAGCAACGAACGTAGCGATGCCCTGGCCCTGGATCAGAGCAATCTTTATGCCAATGGCAACGGCTTTATCAAGGCCATTGACCGCCGCAACGGCACGCAACTCTGGCGCTACGCCTTTGGAGATCGGATTATGGGCGGCATTCTTGTGGGCGAGGGGCGTCTGCTCTTCGTCTCCGAAAGCGGAACCATTCAGGTGCTCAATGCCCTCAACGGCAACATGATCTTTGCCACGTCAATTCCGTTCCGGGTGGCTGGCTCGCCCGCCGCCAGTGGCAACCATATTTTCATTCCCGGCATTGACGGCAGACTCTATGCCCTCATCGAGGCAAACGAATGAGACCATCCACCACGATCCCCAAACCGGGCTGGGATGCCCTGTTGCTGGCGCTCCTTGTGCTGTCCCACCTGCGCATCACCAGTCTGGCCCAGCCCTTTGCCCTGCCCCTGTTGCGCCAGGATACGCTCCGCCACCCGCTCTTGGGACGCTTGCTCCCAGAGGCCGGAATTGCTGCCATGGGCGAGCGGGGTCCCTGGCCGGGAGATCCCATCGGGCTGGTGCTGATTGCCCTTACGCTGGGCGCAACCTTTCTCTATTGGCTGCTCGATCTGGGCGGATCAGGGCGCTGGCGTACACATGGTAAGTGGCTCTTGCTCTCGCTAATTTTGACGACAACTTTAATCTTCCCTACCGTCCAGTTGATGCTGCTACGCGCCCAGAGCGGACCCGCCAGCTATACCCACGACGGCGGCGTGATCCAGACCGAAGCCACCATCGGCTACTTTTTGGACGGACGCAATCCCTACCGAGAAGATTACACCGCCACCCCGATGGCCGAATGGGGTTTTGATGAATACCGCACGGCGCTCTATCACTATCCCTATCTGCCCTGGACCTTTGTGTTCAGTGCTCCGTTTTTTTTGCTCGGCCAATCGTGGGGTGGCTATGATCAGCGGCTGGTCTATCTCGGTTTGTGGCTGGCAATGCTACTGCTGGCACCGCGTCTGGTAACAGGCACGCGCGCCAAACTTGGGCTTGTCATGTTGTTGGCGCTCAATCCGCTCATGGGGCTGGATCTACTCTTTGGGCAGAATGACTCGTTTGTGCTGGCCTGGCTGCTCTTTAGCCTTGTGGCCTGGCGGCAGTGGTGGCAGAAATCTACGCGAAGTTGGCTCATCCTTTCGGCGCTGCTCTATGGGTTGGCCTGTGCCAGCAAACCCACGGCTTGGTTTTTTGCGCCTTTCTATGCGCTGTTGCTGGTGGCCGATCAGCCCGGCGCGTTGGCTTCCTGGCGCACGCTCTGGCAACGCATCCCGCTGATTATACGGCGCGGCTGGCCTGCGCTTGCCATCTTTGCCCTGCTTGTCGCCCCCTATCTGCTCTGGGATGCCGCGGCTTTTTATGACGACGTCTGGCGTTGGAGCAGCGGACAGGGCGAAACCGGCTATCAGATCTGGGGCTGGGGAGCCAGCAATTTTGTCTTGGCGGCGGGTTGGGTCAGCGACCGCTTCGCCCCGTGGCCTTTCTGGCTGCTTGAGATCGGCCTGACTTTGCCCATTTTAATTTGGCTGATGCGTCGCCAACAACAGGCCAACACATTGGCCCTGGCCTGTTGGCACTATGCCCTGCTGCTCGCCGTCTTTTTCTATGGCAGCCGCTTTCTCAACGAAAACTATCTGGGCTACATTTTCGCCTTTTTGGCCGTGGGCTATCTTGCGGATCAGCCCCAATCAAAAACCGCCGAGGGAATTCCTCGGCGGCTTGATGACACAGGCGAAGCGGAGCTATAGCCCGGCAACCCGATCTAACGATTCCGAGCGGCGGGTGAGGAAGTGATAGGCATCGGTCATCGAACGCCGTCGGCTCTGCCCTTTGGTGTCGCGGCTGACCAAAATCTGGGCCAGCGCCGTAAGCGCAGCCGTCAGCGCCACAATGCTGGGCAAGGGGCCAGCCACCTCCGACGGGGCATAGATCACCTTCTCCACAGTCCGGTTCACCGGGTTGTCGAGATTGCCCACAATGCCAAGCGTCTGGCAGCCCTGCATCTGGGCAAAGTCCAACGCACGGGCCACACTGTCGCCATATTCTGAGGCACTGAGACCGATGACCAGATCGCGACTGTTCAGGTTTGCCAGGGTTGCGGCCCGCTGCACAGAATCTTCCGCCATGGCCTCGGCCTGAATATCTTGATGGCGCAGTTGGGCCGCCACCAGTTCAGCCACCGTGTTGGCGTAGCCTTCAGCTACGAAGTAGATACGGTCCGCTTGGCGGCAAAGCTCTGCGATCTTCTGAAGATGTTCGGGGGGGTTCTGGATCAAGAGCTGGCGCAGATTGTTGTCGTCTTGCTCAACCTGCCGCTTAAAGACTGCGGCTGGATCGTTTTTGGTCAGCGTCTGCGGTTCATAGACGGCGTAAAGCTCGCCTTTCACTTGTTGGCGAATATCCTGCAACAGTTCGGGATATCCGTTGTAGCCGAGCCGCTGCGAAAAACGCACAACAGTTGTAGTGTCCACATCCACAGCGTCGGCTAGTTGAGCCGCCGTCATAAAGGCCACTTCGTAATAGTGGCTCAACACATAGTCTGCAACTTTACAATAACTAGGGCTTAAATGGTCGTAATATTCACGAATTTTTTGGCGATACATGATCATTTACCTTTTTTATTCTATCTGCACGAATTTGAAAAAACGGCAGAGATACACAGGGGTTTTCCATTTTTCCGGCATAGCTACTTAGTAAGCATCAGAAAATAGGCTGGGTGCAAGATTCCCAACAAAATCATGAGCCTCGTCAGGCAACTGTGCAGAAAATGATAGAATCATCAATTTTATAACGCAAAAAAGATTACAAATGTTGCATGGCCTGGGCAAATCTCACACAATTCTGACGAAAGACTAATCCAAGCAGATTGGCTTTTGGAGAAGCGTATGTGCTCGGCAAGGGAACTGATTCATCATTAACAACGTCAGCAGAGTCGACGTTTTTTAATAAAATAAGGAGAGGTAGAGTCCAATCTATGAATGTTGTCTCAGGCAAAACAGATCAATTTCGGCGCAAGGGGGCAGGATTGCTTGCGTTGGTGCTTCTCATATTTGGGCTTGCTTTCACCCTTCCTATACACGGCATAGTGGAAGCCCAGACGCTGACCCCTACACCTTCGGCCACCCCGCCGCTCCTTTCACAGATGCATGTTTTGTTGCGAGCGCGTATTTTGTTGATGCTCAATGCCAAACAGAAGGCACAAGCCAACACCGTTGAGGTGATGTTGCCACTGGTGCAAAATAACGAATCTGTCCCCACGGAAACCCCGACAGCCCTACCCACGGCTACGCCGGAATCCACGGCTACGCCGGCCACTGTGACAACACAGCCCATGCCCACGCCGGATCCTAACGTACGCACGGCCAAAGTCCCTATCCTCATGTACCACTATTTGAGCGTGCCGCCGGCCAACGCAGACATCTATCGCCGCGATCTTTCGGTGACGCCAGACCTCTTTGCCGCCCATCTGGATCGGCTGCAAACGGAGGGCTTCACCACGATTACGCTGGCCGATCTGCTCTTGCATCTGACCCAGGGTGCGCCCTTGCCCCCCAAGCCCATTATCCTAACGTTTGACGATGGCTATCGAGACAACTACGAAAACGCCTTCCCCCTGCTCCAGGCGCGTGGCATGAAGGCGACCTTTTTTATTGTCACCGACTTCATCGACCAGGGCCGTCCAGAGTATCTGACCTGGGAGATGGCACGCGCCATGCACGCGGGAGGCATGGCGATTGAATCGCACGGGCGCAACCATGTCAGTCTTAAAAATAAGGATGACGACTATCTGATCTGGCAGGCACTGGGCAGCATGGAGACGATTGAATACGAATTGGGCGTTCGCCCGCATTTTGTTTCGTATCCGGCGGGAGAATATGACGCCAAAACAATGCGCATTTTTCAAAGCGCCAACTATTGGGCGGGCGTCACCACACGCCAGGGCAACACACAGAGCAGTGACCAACTTTTCCAATGGAACCGGGTGCGTATCCGTGGCACAACCAGCGCCGACGAAGTTATACGGTTGGCACAACTGGATTGGTAATCAGCAAGGAGCCAGGGATGAGTGAGCGTTATTTAACAGGCCGCAGCGCACTGATCACCGGTAGCGGGCGCGGGATTGGGCGCGGCATCGCCCTCGCCTTGGCGCGCCGAGGCTGCAACGTGGCCGTGAACTATGTGCGCCATCGCGAAGCCGCCGAAGAGACCGCCGCCGAAATCGCAGCCCACGGCGTGCAAAGCGTCGTCATCAAAGCCAACATGGCCGACGAAGCGGAGGTGCGCCGCTTGGTGGACGAAAGCGCGGCCGCGTTGGGCGGCGTAGATATTCTGATCGCCAATGCAGCCAGTGGTGTGCTGCGCCCCATCATGGAGTTGGAGCGCAAACATTGGGATTGGACAATGGATGTGAACGCCCGCAGTCTCTTGATCGCGGCCCAGGCGGCTGTGCCCTACATGCGCCGTGGCGGCTGGGGGCGCATCCTCAGCGTAACCAGTTTTGGCAGTCGCCGTGTCCTACACGAATATAGCATGGTGGGCGTGAGCAAAGCTGCGATTGAGACGGTCACCCGCTATCTGGCCGTGGAACTAGCCCCTGATGGCATTGTTGCCAACTGCATCAGCCCCGGCGTGGTAATCACCGGCGCGCTGGATTTCTTCCCCAGCAAGGCACAGATCATCGAACAGGCCACGGCTAAAACACCGGCACCTCGGCTGGTGACGCCCGCCGATGTGGGCGAACTGGCGGCCTGGCTGTGTAGTGATGCCGCCGCCATGATCGTCGGCCAGACGATTGAGATCGACGGCGGCTATTCACTAGTGGCATGATTTGTTTTCCGTGCTGATTTGACGAAAAATGCCTGCCTTTGTTATACTTTTCACGTTACCCAGAAGTACGAGGGGCTGTAGCTCAGCTGGGAGAGCGCTACAATCGCACTGTAGAGGTCAAGGGTTCAATTCCCTTCAGCTCCACTCTCGCTTTGCATGTTGAAAGCGGTTAAAGCCAGAGCAATTTGACAGTCACGGATATGTTCGCTATACTGCACAACGTTCTGGCAATAAAAACAAATAAGGGGCTATAGCTCAGCTGGGAGAGCGCTACAATGGCATTGTAGAGGTCAAGGGTTCAATTCCCTTTAGCTCCACTCAAGGTCGACTCGAACGAGTCGGCCTTTTTGTATGCCGTGTGAAGAATGTTGCAATCGTTCTCTCCAGAAGCAGCATCGCTTCTTGCACCTTTTTCGTTTACACTGTATCATCTTGTAAAGATGACTAAACTGTTTAGGTCGTCACTTTCACTGTTCTCTCCCAGCAGAAAGGTCCCCGCTTTGACACCAACCGAGCGTGCAGCCGACGCACTGCGCCCTGTCAGCTTTGAGATGGACTATACCATGTATGCAGAAGGCTCTGTGCTGATCAGCATGGGCAACACCAAAGTTCTGTGTACGGCCTCGGTTGACGATCATCTGCCCCGCTGGTTACACAAGTCTAGCCAACGCCACGGCTGGATTACCGCCGAATATGCCATGCTGCCACGCAGCACGCAAGACCGTGTCCAGCGCGAGATTAGCTATCCCAAAGGCCGCACCCAAGAGATCCAGCGCTTGATTGCGCGCTGTCTGCGCGGCGCGGTGGATCTGCAAAAATTGGGCGAACGCCAGATTATTATCGACTGTGATGTAATCCAGGCCGATGGAGGCACGCGCACAGCGTCGATTACGGGCGGCTATGTGGCCCTGGCCCTTGCCATTAAACGGCTGGAAGCCAAGAAAAAAGTGCCAGCCGGCACGATCCAGCAGGCAGTTGCGGCGGTGAGCGTTGGGCTTATCGACGGCAAGGCCGTGCTGGATCTGGATTATGAGATGGATCTGGGCGCGGATGTAGATTTTAATGTTGCCATGACGGATAGCGGCCAGTTTATGGAAATTCAGGGCACAGCCGAAGGCAAAGCCTTTAGCCGGGCGGCCCTCAATGCGATGCTGTTGCTGGCCGAGTTGGGGATTAACGAGTTATTCAAAAAACAGCGAGAGGCCCTGGCAAGTGCTGGGTTTCCATAGCTGGCTAGCGGGGCACACATCTGTGCAAAGAAGGATGACCTGTGGCAAAGAAGAAAAGAGTGACACTCCGTGATGTAGCCAAGCACACGGGCGTATCCCCCACCGCGGTTTCGTTTGCCTACAACGCCCCCCACCAGTTGAGTCAGGCCACCCGTGAACGTATTTTAGAGACGGCCAATGAGTTGGGCTATCAGCCCCACCCTGTGGCGCGCACGCTGGCAACAGGGCGTACCAATACCATTGGGTTGGTGGTCCCTACAGGGCTGAATTGGTTGCTGCACGATCCGCTCTTTAGTGTAATCCTGGGCGAAATGGGCGCGGTCTGCGATGAATACAAGATGCGAATTCTGCTTGTGCCCGCCGCCGGGGACGTCTCGCCCAATGCGCTTGCCACCATTGCCGCCGATGGCTTTCTGCTCTTCAGCATCCACCGCAGCCACCCGCTAGGCTCGGCAGTGGAACGCACCAGTCGCCCCGTGGTTATGCTCAATGGGGACGCGCAGTTGGATGTGCCGATCTTTAACATGGATGATTTTGGCGGTGCGTGCCAAGCTGCCCACTATCTGATTGAAAAGGGCCATCGCCGCATTGCGGTTGCCACCCTCGGCCCCCGAGAAGATGGCGTCATCATCCCGCCCTTCGAACAGCGCATGGCTGGCTATCGACAGGCTGTGGTCGAGGCTGGGCTGCCGCCAGAGACGCTGCAAATTGTCTATACACGCGGGATTCTTTCGGCGGGTGTAGAATCGTTTGAGAAGATCTGGGCACTGGAGCCTCGCCCGACGGCGGTACTTTGCGCCAGCGATGTACACGCGCTGGGCATCCTGCGCGGGGCGCGCAAGGCCAAAATCACTATCCCCGATGATCTGGCCGTGGTGGGGTTCGACGGCCTGCCCGAAGCCGCTACCTCCACCCCTCCCCTCACCACGGTGCAGCATGATCTGCCGGGCCGTGTGCGTGCTGCGCTCTCCACGCTCTTTAACCTAATCAACGATCAAATCAACGAAACCGATCTGGTTTCTCCCCAGATCACCCCTGTGGAATTGGTCATTCGCGAAAGCGCGTGAGGCTTGATCAAAAGCGCAATTTTTGCCCTGCCAGCCCTGCAGGCGCGTCCATCTGCGCGCCCAGCGCCATCTCAATTGCCTCGCCCTCGCGGATCTGATAGGTCGGTATGCTGAGCAGACGCAATTCGTGCTGCAACTCCACATAGGGGCGCTGCCCGCCAAAGGTTGCGCCATCTAGAACCACGGCAATGCTGTTGACCCCGCGCCGCCGCATTTCGCGCAGGGCACACGCCCAGGTGGGGCTGGGATCGGCGCTAATTGCCACAATGGTATTATTGCGGTTGAGCCGCGCCCCCTCCATCGCCACTAACTGTGAAAAAGGCATCGTCCCCACCGCTTGCACCACCGCCAACGCCTCTAAAATTTTACGCAATTGACGTTCGCCGCGGTCAATTTGCAAGAGATAGCGGCGGTCAGCCTGCCAGATCATCCCCACCGCGCGGTTGCGCAGCAGAAAATAGCGGGCAATGCTGGCGGCTGTGGTCACGGCATATTCTGTGGTGCTGGGCGGCAAGAGCGGGGTGCGTTCGCGCTTTTTGCGGTTTGCCGCCAGCGCAAAGACAGATAACTCTGGCCGGGTCGGTCGCCACGGCAGGGTAAACTCTGCGCCGCGGAAGAGATCAAGAAAAATCCAGATGTCGGCAGAGGGATCAAGTTCAAACTCTTTGGTCATCAACCGACCCGCACGAGCTGTGCTGCGCCAATGGATGCGGTTAAAGCTATCTCCCGGTGCATAGTCGCGAATGCCGGCCACGTTGGTGGTCAGGTATTGGGCGCGGCGGCTGAGCGCTTCGCCACCGGCCAGATCCGCCACCGGCGGGCGAAAGGTTGCCAGATCCACCACAGCCGGATAGATCACAAAACTGCTGCTGTGTTCCAGCGGCTGGCTCACCGAAAAAAGCCCCAGCGGATCGCCACTGTGCAGGCTCATTGGTCCCAGGCGATAGTAGCCGCGCTGTTGGCAGAGCGTGCGTACTTGCCAGCGCTGGGTGGATTGGCCGCCCATGCTGCTGAGTACCTGGCTGACTTCGTGGAAGGGGATGGTGGAATAGTCGCGCAGTTCCAGCCAGAGTTTGGGCAGACGGCTGCGGTTTTGAACCTCAAAGGTCTCTTCAAAGAATTCGCCCACCTGGCTGCGACGGGCGCGGGTGAAGCGATTGATCTGCACAAAGCGGATGCTGGCCCAGGCCCAGGCATAGCTCAGCGCCAGGATGGAGCTAAGCAGATAGGCGAGGTTAAAGGCCAGTTCGCGGCCACTATTAAAGGCGAAGACCCAGGCAAAGATCACCGCCAGCAGGAGAAACGTTGCGCGGCTAGACATTAGCGTGGGCGGACGCGGCTCCCCGGCACAGGCGTGTGGGAGAGGGCATCTTCCACAACCTGACGGGTATCCACGTTTTTGATCCGGGCCGAGGGGCTGACGATCAGGCGGTGGGCCAATGTTGATTCGGCCAGCAGTTTCACATCGTCGGGCAGCACAAAATCGCGGCCATTCACCGCGGCCCAGGCCCGTGTAGCCTTGAAGAGCGCCAAACTGCCACGCGGGCTGGCCCCGAGATAGACGTCCGGGTGATCACGTGTCACTGTGACCAGATCGACAATATACTCCTTGACGGCGGCGTCTACATACACGTCCTTCACGGCTTCCTGGGCTGCCACCAGTTCCTCGATGCTGACCACCTGTTCCAGCACCTCAATGGGATGACGACGGGCCTGGCGATCAAGAATCTCGATCTCCTGGTGCTTGAGCGGGTAGCCCAGGCGGATGCGCATCATAAACCGATCCACCTGCGCTTCGGGCAGCGGAAACGTGCCTTCATACTCAATGGGGTTCTGGGTTGCCAGTACCAAAAAGGGGCGTTCCATCTCATAGGTGTGGCCGTCCACAGTGATTTGGTGCTCTTCCATAGCTTCGAGCAGCGCCGATTGGGTCTTAGGCGTGGCCCGGTTGATCTCGTCGGCCAGCACAATTTGCGCCATGAGCGGCCCGGGGCGGAACTCAAATTCCAAGGTTTTTTGATTAAAAACGCTGACGCCGGTGACGTCGCTGGGCAGCATATCCGGCGTAAATTGGATGCGACGATAACTGGAGCCAATGCTGCGCGCAATCGCGCGTGCCAGCATAGTCTTGCCCACGCCCGGCACATCTTCAATCAGCAAATGGCCCTCACACAACAGGGCGACCAGGGTCAGGCGTAGCTCTTGTTCCTTGCCCAGAATCACCTTTTCGACATTTTGAATCACTCGTTCAGCAATCGAACGCACTGTTTGCATGGAGACTCCTTCAAAAATTCGACAACGAAGCGGAGACTGCTCCGCAGATCTCGCGCACAGATCCCCGCTATTATGGCGGATTGACCGATGCGCTTGTGTACGGCGCGCTACAAACGCTTAGCCTTTGGCATACAGGATTATCTGTGTGCAGCGGAAAAGCGCCACAGTTTTGCCTGCATCGGTGCGCACTGTGGCATCCCACACTTGGGTGGATCGCCCGGCATGGCGCAACTCGGCTTCGCTGCGCAGGATGCCCTGGGTGGCCGTGCCCAGAAAGTTACTTTTGAGTTCAACTGTGGTGAAGTTCACCGCACCTTCGGGCAGGTGGGCGATACAGCCAAAACCAGTGGATGTATCAGCCAGGGTGACCACGGCCCCGGCGTGCATATAGCCATTGACAGCCAAGTGTTTCTCGGTCACGGCCATTTGCAAAACCAGCCGACCATAGGCGATCTCCACAAATTCGATACCCAAATTTTGGGGCAACCCATAGCGAAGGCGATCTTGCAGACGCTCGACAAGTCCCTCTGGGACCCGATCTGGGTGCTGTGCAGATAATGTCAACGAACTCATGGGTGTGTCCCGTTCCCGTTGCAAGCGTGGGTATGTGAATGATTCTACAATACCTTAAGATCATTCCGCTTGCAAAGCAATCCACCCTGGGGCAGCGATTTTGGAATTGCCTTGCGGGGCGAATCGTGCGCCCGATGCTATAATGGCAGCCATGAACTTGAGCAGCTATCCACGCCCCCATGAAGATACAGGCATTGGCATTCACTGGTGCGCCGGCCATAGTGGTTTGGACCCCCATTTGTTGCGCGAATTTTGGCTGCCCGAACTGCGCGATCTGGGTGTCTCCTGGGTGATCTTTGCCGAGCCGCACCACGCGCTACCCGTGGCCGCCGATCTGCTGGCGGCGGGCATGATGCCGGTGATCCGCGTTTGGAACGGATCCCAGGGCGATCCCGCCTATGAGGGGCAAATCGGCGCGCTGGTACACATGGGCGTGCGCTATTTCGGCCTGGAGATCGGCCTGCCCCAGGGCCAGCGCATGGAGAACCATGTGGCGCGCGTGGCGCAGGGTATGGAGTCGTTGCGCCGCCACGGGGCGCTGCCTGGTCTGCCGCCGCCAGCGCCAGACCAGGGCGATCTCTGGGTAGCGTTATTACAAAATGCCGGCTATCGAGATCTGTTGGCCGGGCAGATCTGGCAAGCGGTACGCAACTTTGGCGGCAATCGTCCGCTCAGCTATCCCGACGATCTGGGCAACCGCGAGGGCATCGCCCTGACCCAAGATTATTATCACGCCCTGGCCGCCGAAGAGTGGCCGGGGCGGGCCTGGGGTGGGCGACGGCTGCACACAGTCAACCAACTGCGCCGCGAAGCCGTGGCGGGTAACCGCGCCGATCTGCCGCCCGACGATCTGTGCTGGCTCAGCTATATGGAGACAGACCGTCAAATTCAAGAAATATTGGGGCGAAGTCTGCCCTTGCTCTCCACGGCAGGGGGCTGGGTGGTGGGGGCCAGCGAAGATCCGCGCTATCCCGCCGTCACGCCGCTGGTCCACATGGCGCACACGCTGGAAGCCTGCCGCGCCATGATGGGCAACAGCCAGCGCTATCCGCCCGCGCCAGCCGCTTATTTTTGCACAGGATTCTGGCTGCTTGCCAACGCCGCTCTGGACAGTGATAGCCGTGTGCCCGAAACGCAGGCGTGGTACAGCGAGATCTGGCCGCACAAGACGCTACCCATTGTGGCCGCGCTCAAAGACGCGCCAAAACGGCTGCGTCACCCAGATTGGCATACATCCACCCATGCCACACCAGCCGAAATCCCGGTCGCACAGCAAGGCTCGGTAATTGCGGGGCTTGTGCGTGGTGGCGCTGGCGCGCATTTGCGCCTGGTTTGCAGCGATGGAACGCTTTTCCGCACAGTGGCGAAAACCGATGGACGCTATCGTTTTGTGGATCTGGCGGCGGGGCGCTATACGCTGTGGGTGGAAACTCCCCCAGGCAGCCGCCGCGAACGCATTGATTTGGACGGAGATACCGGCATCGAAATTGGGTTGACTGTGGATGGATGGGGCCACGAAGTCTATCCTCTGAACGAGAGTGGCAGCACCCTTTTGCGCTGTCGTGTGGAGTCCTCGGCAGTCACCGAAGCAGGCACGCTGGCGATCCGGTTGCGGCGGGTGGACGATCCAGGCGGGCAGGGGCGGGTGGTGTCGCTGGCGCGCCGCGCCGATGGAGCGGGTACGTGTGAGATCTTTCCGCTGGCGAGCGGCGCTTATCGGGCCGAAGTGCTGGGCCTTACCACGGCCAATGGCGAGCCGTTAACCGTGGAGGCGATAGTTCAGCTTAACGGATCCACGGGCGTGACCTTTGTCAACAGTCGGCCCTTTGATCGGGGATTTCTGCACCTGTCGAGTATCTATGGCAAGGTTCACCGCAGTGAGGGGTCTACGCTGGTGCTGACCGACGAGGGGGGCAAGCGCCGCATTGTGGACACCGACGACGAGGGCATCTTTGCCTTCGAGAATCTGCCGCCGGGCCAATATACCGTAGCCGTGGTCGGCCATGAGCAGAGCCTGGCCCGCAATCGCCTGGGGCTGGACGGGCGAAACGGGATCCGGGTGGAGTTTACGCTGCCGCAGGCTGGGGGATTAGGCGATTAACCGAGCCTGTACTCCCCCAATCTCTTCGTTAGCGACCGTATACTGCTGTGGACAAATTCCATCTTCTTTAACGCCTCTGGCGATAGCACAAATGGGTAGAGATCCGGCTGGCCCATGCTACGGTTAAGGCTGTTGACCACATGGGTGACGGGAAACCAAGCCGCAATGAGTTTGTCGAAGTTGTCCTGGCCGTAGGCGTCAAAATCCACGGCCACGGCCAGGGCGTTGGCAGCCACCTGCGGGTGCAGTTGCAGGCCAAAGGCATAGGCCGTTTCTAGCGTATCCACCACATGCAGATAGTGAGTCCACGTCTCCGCCCAATCCTCCCAGGGATGGGCGGCGGCATAGGCGCTGACATAGTGTTCCATCCAATCGGGCGCGGCGGGCTGGGCATAGTGTCGTTGCAGCGCCACTGCGTAATCCTCCCGATCATCGCCAAAACAGGCGCGAAAATCCGCCAACCACGCGCTATCCAGCGCCAGTAAATTCCAATAGTAATGGCCCACCTCGTGGCGAAAATGACCAAGCAGTGTGCGGTACGGTTCGCCCATCGCCAGCCGCATCCGTTCGCGTTCGGCGTCGTCGGCCTCGGCCACGTTAATTGTGATCAGCCCGTCGGCGTGGCCGGTGATCACTGGCTCTGGGCTGTCGTCGGGGACGAGAAAATCAAAAGCCAAGCCGCGCTGGGCATCTGCACCTTTGCTGCGCACGGGAAGCCCCAAACAGATCAGGCCATAGACCAGCAGATGTTTGGCGCTCTCTAATTTTTGCCAGTGCAGTCGATGCTCGGGTTGGCTGAGGTTGGGAATTGTATGATTAAGAATACAGGCACGGCAGAGGGTATAGCCCTCATTGGCTGGGATCAGCCAGTTACACGCTTCATAGAGGGCGTTGGCACAGTAGCGATAGTTTTTGCCGTCGGCCAGAGCGCGCCAAACGCTGTTTCCCTGCGGCACCAGCGCCGTGACATCGACACGCTCGCTGAGGTAGCCCAGGGCGTGGCCGCAGCGCTCGCAGCGGACGTTCTCAAAGTAGAGCAATTGCCCGCAGTATTGACATTGAAATAATTTCATAGGAACCCCGGGAGGAATGTGACAAGGTGACAAGATGCAGCAACAAGTCGCCTTGTCACCTTGCCAAGCGTTTAGGGCAAGATTGACTCGTAGGCGGCGATCATGCGGTCCATCAAGGCGTCAACTTTTTCGTCGACCACCTGGCGGGCCGGATCTTCATCATACCACGCCATGATCTCTTCGGCTCCACGCGCAAACGGAATTGTACAGACGAAATCAGGCACGATGCGTTTGATCTTGCTGTTGTCGAAAATCATGCTGTGGGTCTTGTCGCCCAGCAGCCCCGCGCCCCAGGCCGGATCAAAGGCGTTGATCAGGTCCGACGGGATGTGGACGATCTGGGCTTCCGTGCCAGCGGCCTTTGCCAAAATCTCGTGGATCTGATTCCACGTCAGCAGTTCGTCCGAGGTGATGTGGTAGGTGTCGCCGATGGCGTGGTTGTTACCCAGCAGCCCCACCAAGCCTTTGGCAAAATCACGATGATGGGTGAGCACCCACAGCGAAGTGCCGTCGCCGTGGACGACGACTTTTTTGCCTTTGCGCATCCGGTCAATGGCGGTGAAGCGCCCTTGCATGGGCAACAGCGTGCGGTCATAGGTGTGCGATGGGCGCACAATCGTGATGGGAAAGCCTTCTTCCCGATAGGCGCGGGTCAGGCGTTCTTCACAGGCGATCTTGTTGCGCGAATATTGCCAGAATGGGTTGTGCAGCGGCGTCGATTCGGTGACGGGCAGATTGCCCGGCGGCGTCTGATAGGCTGAGGCGGAGCTGATGAAAATGTACTGCGCCGTGCGCCCGCGCAAGAGATCGAGATCGGTCTCAATGTGTTCGGGAGTAAAGGCGATCCAATTGACCACGGCGTCGAATTTGTGATCGCCCAGCGCCGCGCGCACGGATTCCGGCTCGCGAATGTCGCCGTTCAGCACTTTTGCGCCCGCCGGCACAGGCCGCGAACTCTGCCCCCGGTTGAGCAAATAGAGATCGATGCCCCGGTCCAGGGCCAGTTGCGAACAGGCCGAGCTAATGATGCCGGTGCCGCCGATAAATAAAACTTTCATGAAAACCTCTTTCCTTGTGAAAACAATTTTTCAGAAGATAACTCTACTGCAAAAAGGACGCATTTAACGCAGAGAGCGCGGAGTTCGCAGAGACGCAAAGAGGGCCTTTACACCTCTGCGTCTTCGCGTTAAATCAATTGCTCGCCCTGCAACTGTGGCCGCGTTGTGGGGCCAAACGAGACGTTGACGGCTGAATTATACAAGAGCGTTTCCTCATCCACACGGCATACAACCGTGGCAATAAAGGGCGTCTCATAGAAGCAAAGCTTCATTGCATAGATATCGTCGGCGGTCCAGGCACCACTGGCCGCCACTTTGCCCACGCGCCACGTATCCATAGGCGCAGCCGGGCTTTGAAGCCAGGTTCCATGCCCACAGGCAATCGGGTACTCGACTCCCTCCACCTGCAAGATACATTGGTCCTGAGCTTCGCCAAAATGTAAACGGATTGCCTCGACACCCTGCTCGTTGGCGGCAAAGGTAAAGGTCTTGTCTGAAAGCGCCGCCGCCTGGGGCGAAGAGAGGTGACCCGACTGCGGGGCCAGCGCCAGATGGGCCAGTTTTGTGGTCAGGTCATTCTGGGCAGCGCTGTTATCGGGCAAAGAATTCCTCGTTGCCCAACGCTGGCAACAGGTGTGTCCAGACCAGATCAAGCAAAGATTGCATGTTGCTCATGCCAGCGGTGATTGCCAGCACGGCATCCTGTTCTGGCATGATCACGCAGAATTGACCAAACGCGCCGTCGCCGCGATAGGCGTTGTGGCGGCAGCGCCAGAATTGATAGCCGTAGCCCTGCGCCCAATCCGTGTTTTCGTTGCGGCTATTATCGCTGTGCGCCATCGTCGCTTCGTCCACCCAGGCCGCGGGGAGAAGCTGTTGGCCGTGCCATTCGCCCTTTTGTAAATAAAGCTGACCAAAGCGAGCGATGTCCTCGGTTCTGATGTTCAGGCCCCAACCGCCCACATTGATGCCACGCGGGCAGCTTTCCCAGGTGGGGGTTTCAATACCCAGCGGCGCAAAGAGCCGCGGCGTCAGATAGTCCACCAGCGTTTGGCCGGTGAGTTTTTGCACAATGGCCGAGAGCATGTAGGTGGCACCGCTGTTGTAGAGAAAGTGGGTTCCCGGTGTGTGGGTCACGGGCTGGGCGAGGAAGGCCGCCACCCAGTCGCCATCCTGCCGTTGCCAGAGCGCTTCGGTGGTGTCTGTGCTGTGGCCGGTGTACATGGCGAGGAGATGGCGTACACGCATGGCGGCCAGGTTTTCGCTGACCTGGTCCGGGAGATCATCGGGGAAGAAGTCGATCACCCGATCATCGACGCTGAGGAAACCTTCTTCCACGGCCAGCCCCACAGCAGTGGAAGTAAAACTTTTGCTCAACGAAAAGAGCATGTGCGGCGACTCCGGGGCATAGGGATGCCACCAACCTTCGGCCACCACCTGTCCGTGGCGCAACAACATCAGGCTATGCAGATGGTGAATGTGGCTATCAACGGCCTCGATAAAGGCCAAAATCGCCGTCGGGTCGATACCCTGCGCGGCGGGGGTGCTACGGGGTAGAGCGGTGAGTGGGTTAATCATAGGGTCTCCTGGATGAAGAAGTGTGTAGCATGTTCCGTGAAAAATCAACACGGAACATGCTACACGCAATATTTTTTACAAATCCTGATTCTGCGGCAACATTACCAGATCGCGGATGGTGACGTGAGGCGGCTGGGCCAGCATGAAGATCACAGCGTTGGCGACATCTTCCGAGCGCAGGCTGGCGTGATTGGAGATCTGTTTGTCTATGGCGGCTTCATCGTGAAAGCCCCACAGTTCATTGGCAACCATGCCCGGCGCAATTGCCCCCACACGAATGCCCTGGGGCGCAACTTGGCGACGCAGCGTGTGGACAAAGCCCTGAATGGCATGTTTGGAGGCGCTATAAACCGGCTCCCACTGAATGTCGATAAAGCCGGAGATGGAACTGGTGACCAGAATATCGCCGCTACGCTGGGCCTGCATGGTGGGCAACACGGCATGGACACAGCGCAGCACGCCGTCTACGTTGACGTTCATCAGATTGGCCCACGCATCGGGATCGCCCTCGGCCACCTTGCCGGGAATGTAGATACCAGCGTTGGCAAAAAGCACGTCAATGCGCCCAAACGCGTCCAATGTCTTTGCCACCAGCCCGGTTACATCCGCGCCCAAGGTGACATCGGTGGGCACGGCCAGCGCCGCCGATCCCAGTTCGGCGGCCAACGCGTCGAGCTTCTCCGCCGAGCGCGCCGCTAACACGACTTTACATCCCAATGCCGCCAATGCCCGCGCCGTGGCCGCGCCAATCCCCGAACTGGCCCCGGTAATGATCACGACTTTGCCCGCTAATGGATGGGTCATGGGTTGTTTCTCCTGTGTGGAAAGAATGGGTGAATAGTGAATGGTAAATTCAAGTCTGCTCACGTAATGACATTGATCAGCGCCCACTCACTTTTATGCTCCGCCCTCGTGCACCAACGTCCACAGGATCAGCGCGGCCAGACCGGTAAAGATGGCGGAGATGCTGCCCAGTCCCCAGACGCCATAAGTGGCGTAGGCCCACGGCCCCGTGAGGCCCGCTATGGTTGATGCCGTGAGCGTAAAGGCGGCGGCCAGGGTCATCACTTTGCCGCGCTGTTCGGGAACCTGTTCGCTGAGCAGCGAGATGTTGCTGACAATGCCAAACTCAAAAAAGAGGCGCATCAGCCCCAGCGCAATCACCACCGGCAGCAGCCCTGTGTTGAAAAAGGGCAGCGTAGCGTAAATCACAAACGAGCCGACCATGCCTATTAACACAGAGCGCTTTTTGCCCACCCGGTCGGTAATCGTGGAGACAAGCACACTGCCCACCAGATCGGCCACGCCCTGGATCAACGCCACTGTGCCCAGCAACTCTGGCCCCAGGCCATACTCGGTTTTTAGCCAACTGCTGTGGCTGATCAAAATGTGGAATTGGGCGAAGAAGAAGAACCCGTTGGCAATATAAAGCGCATACGTGGAGCGGTTGCTGTGGGGCAGGACAAAGAACGCACGCAGATTTTGCACCGTGGAACCACGCCCTGCCCCCAGGGTGGGACGCAGCCGCACGCCTTCGCCATCGCGCGCACTGGGCAGAAAGCCAAAGGCCAGCCAGCCCAGCATCAGCCCGCCGCTGATCACAAAGAAGGGCGCACGCCAGCCTGCCGCGCCGATGAGCAGCCCGGTCAGGGAAAGCCCTATGATCCCCGCCAGCGCCCACGAGTATTCCAACGTGCCAATGCCCTGGGCACGGCGTTCATAGGGCAGGCGGGCGCTCATGTAGGCCTGGAGCGTAGGCACAAACGCACTTAATCCCAACCCCGATAGCACCATTCCGCCCGCAATCATCCACACATCGGTGCTGATGCCCGTGAGCAGCGCGCCACTGGCCGCCAACAGCAGTCCCAGCCGCATAATACGCCGGTAGCCCACACGGTCGGCCAGCGTGCCAAAGACCGGTGCCGCCAGCCCCACCGCACTGCGCAAGCTCACCAGCCGCCCCAGCGTGATCGCATCAACGCCCACGCCTACGGCCACAATCGCCAGGAATGAGTTAAAAAATTGGGTTAAGGTATCCACCACCAGTCGCGTCGAAATGGCAACTGCCATTAACTGGCGAAAACCGGTGATCTGAAAACGGGGGCGGGCGGACATGAGATGCTCGTTTCGTGTGTTGCGTGCTGCGTATTCCGTGCTTCGTATCCCAGAGATGGTTTCATTGCAGATACGCAACACGTTTTACCGCGCCACTTCATTCACCGTGCTGCCTGGCGGCGGCGCAAAGACGAAGGTGGCGGGGTCAATCTCTTTGTTAAACTCCACGGTGCGGAAGCGCAGGACAAAACCACCGTCGCTTTCAATCAGCAGCGGATAGTAAAAGTGCCGATCCAGGGCAACGTTGAGCGTTCGAGCCTTGAAAACATTGTCGGCGTTGGGCAAGATCAGTTGTACGCGCAGCGCCCGCCGCCCGGCGATCTCTTCTTCGCCGATAATTTGAATGTCTCGGCTGGCCTCCAGCGCGCCGATGATCTCCTGGGCCATTGACTCCAGAATCGAACCGCCCACATCCAATCCCGCTTCGGGTTGATAGTCCGAGCGATCCGCCACGGTGGTCAGGTTTAAGTTGGGGTTATAGAACCAAGCGTCACTTTCGTTGAGCACCAGCGTGGTCTTGAAATTTTCGCCCTGGGGGGCCAGAATCGGCGGCCCCGCTTCAATCTCCGTGCGCAACCGACGCGGGCGCTCTACCCAGAGTTCTTGCTCCGTCGCCACTTCGCCGTTGACCAGTTGCAGCGTTCCCTGCACCGTGCGCAGATCGACCAGACCTGCCGTCATACGCTCGGCCACTTCCGCCGGAGCGGGGACGCGGTCGGCCATGTTGCCAACGATCAGCCAGAGCGCAGCGGCGATTATCATTAGCACAGCCACAGCAAAAGCCAGCCGCCGACGGCGGAGACGGTCAAATTGTTGGCGCAGATGGGAGGTCATAGGATGATCCGAAGGGATATAAAAAAGGCGGACGGTACGCACCGTCCGCCGCTACCGCTATTTTACTGCTTTCGGCGGTGAACAACTAATTTAACCCCTTCCATCACAATCACCTCGACGCGGTCGGCAGGGAAATCCGGCGGCAGTTGAATGGTGACGGTTCCGGTGTGAACATCTTGAATCTGGCGAATGGCGTACATAGAGTCTCTCGTTCAAAAGCTCACATCCAAATTTGCGGCGCATCGTCATCGCCGATGATGCGCGGGGTGAGGGGCGCGTCTGCACGGGGGTGCTTTGCCACTGGCTCTTCGAGATAGACCACGCGGCCATTGGTTCCGCCCTGATCCGGCCCTACGATCCCGGCGGCTTCTAGCTGCTCCACAAGGCGGCTGGCCCGTGTATAGCCAATCCGCAGTTTGCGTTGCAGCAAGGTTACCGAGCCGCGACCTGTGTTCTGCACCACTTTCACAGCTTCGTCAAAGAGATCGTCGCGGCCTTCCACGGTTTTCATGACTTCGATCTGTTCAAAGAGCGGCTGCACCAGCGGCTGGCTGGGCATCGCTCTTTTCTGCCCCAATTTGGGATCATCCCAGGCGGCGGCTTGAACTTGTTCTGGTCGGGGGGCAGAAAGTCGGTTTCCAACGTTTCGGTCACGTCTGGCACAGGGGGCGGCGTGTAGTTGTCCAGACTACGGATGCCCTTCCAATAGCGCACAATGCGGTTAATCTCGTCATCGTTGAGATAGGTCCCCTGCAAGCGTTCCAACTTACTGGAATCGGGCGGCATGAAGAGCATATCGCCGCGGCCCAGCAGCCGTTCCGCGCCCGGCGTGTCGAGAATCACCCGGCTGTCGGTCTGGCTGGTGACGGCAAAGGCGATGCGCGTGGGGAAGTTGGCCTTGATCAAGCCCGTGATCACATCTACCGAGGGGCGCTGTGTGGCAATGATCAAGTGCATCCCCACCGCACGCGCCATCTGGGCCAGACGGCAGACATGCTTTTCCACCTCTTCGGCGGCGGTCATCATGAGATCGGCCATCTCGTCAATAATAATCACGATAAAGGGCAACCGCTCTTCGCCGCGCTTGGTCAGATATTCGTTGTAGCGGGATAAGTCACGCGTGTTGGCCTTGTTAAGCAGTTGATAGCGCCGCTCCATCTCCTTCACCGCCCAGTAGAGAACGCCCGACGCCTTGTCTACCTCGGTTACCACCGGGCTGAGCAGATGCGGCACGCCGTTGTACGAGGTCAACTCCACCATTTTGGGATCCACCATCAACATACGCAACGTCTCCGGCGTGTGGGTGAGGAGCAGACAACTAATAATCGAGTTAATACAGGCTGACTTGCCCGAACCCGTGGCCCCAGCAATCAGCAAATGGGGTGTGCGCGCCAGATCCGCCACCACAGGCTTGCCTTTGACATCCTCGCCCAGAGCGATGGGCAGTTTGGCTTTGGGGCTGATGGCGGCGTATTCGTCGCTTTGCATGAGTTCTTTTAGCCCCACTACGTTGCTTTCGGTGTTCGGCACTTCAACCCCTACGTAATTTGTACCGGGAATCGGGGCCTCGATACGTACCGTCGGCGCAGCCATCGCCAATGCAAGATCGTTGCTGAGTCCGGCAATCTTGGCGACTTTAACTTTGGTTTTTTTTACTTCGCCACGCACCGTGCGTTCGATATATCCTGGCTCGATCAAGTATTGGGTGACTGTGGCCCCAACATTACTGCCACGGAAATGAGCTGGCACTCCGAAAAGCTCCAATGTTTTTTCAATTAACTTCCCTTGCGCACGGATTTTTTCATCGCTGTCTGTGTATCGATCCCAATTAGCCAACATGTCGTCGATACGCGGCAATTGCCACGCCTGCCCACCGCCCACCACACGCGGCATCAACGCCGCTTCTTCGCTGGGGCGCGTGAGGGGCTGACGCGTGCGATCCTTTCCAGGCGGGGATGGGGGTGGCTCGATTCGTGGCGCGGGGGCTGGCGCGGCGGGGCCGCCATCGACCGATTCGCACCCGAGCTACGGTTGATAATCGGCTCGTCGATCTCGTCTGTGTGGTCACGGCTGAACAGCCGTTTCCACAAGGGGAGTTCGCCGCTGGGCATGGGCAGCGCCGGTTGCAGATCAATGGCCCGATCCCGACGGCGCGTTTGCTGTTCATCGTAGAGCGCCAGCAGCGCATCCCAGCTATCCAGTGCCAGATCAACGAGCAGCCGATCCGTGAGCAAAATCAGCCCCGTGATGGCAAGAAAAGTCACCACCGCCCACGCACCCCACACGCTGATCCCTGCCGAAAGTCCTTCCGCCAGCCATAGACCCAATAGACCGCCGACAGCCTCCATATCGGCGCGCTCCAGGGCTGGCGTCCACAGCGTCAGCCCTGTGATATAGGCCAGGAAGAGCAAAAATAACCCTGCTGGCCGTTGCCAGGGCAGATCGGGCATCTTCTCCACCACGCGGATCACCATCCACAACCCCAAAGAACCGGTCAACAGCGGCACGCCCCACACGCCGGATCCCGTCAAGCTGCGCCACAGATCGATCCACGAGCCGGTCAGGCTACCGCGGCTGTCGGTGAGCAGGCTGAGCAGGGTAAAGACTGAAATGACGATCAGGGTCAACCCGATCACTTCGGGGCGCGTCAAGACGGCCATGTGGCTGATCAGATTATCAACGGGATTCGACTGTTTACGACGTTTCTTGGCAGGCATGGGATTTCAAGGAGAACGAGACAAAATCACGAACAAAAGTTCTAGAAAATTATAGCATACGAAACGGCTGAAGGCGACAGGACTATCACGACAGAGACGAGGTGCTTTCCCAATCGACCAAAGCCAGCCCCGCAACTCTCTCAAATTCACGTGTGTTGTGCGTCACCAGAATGGCGGCATGGGCCAGGGCAATGGCGGCAATGTGTCACAGCCGAATTTGCATCGTTGAGGTAGCGGATGCATGTATTGGTGTCGAGCAGATAACTCACCTTAACGTCTCTCGCTGTTCATACTCCCCCTGGTCGCCTCGTTCGAGTGGTTCTCCTTGCCATGCACCGGCGGTTGCGTCCACAAATCTTTGCCAATTTTCTGGCTCATTCTCATGTAACTGTGGGCGCGGGGAGGGAGTTGCCACACGGAATACCCGTATGATGCGAAATAACATGTCTAAATGTTCATCTTGCACTTCATCAATCGCTGCTTTGATCTCTTCTCGGTTAACCATCGACATAGATCTCCTGAAGATAGCAATGTCCAACACGCAATGTCCAGCACAATGGATCTGCCCTGATGGTAAGACGAAAGCGGGCTGCCGTCAAGCAATGTGGATCAAAAAAGGCACGGATGCGTATACTTGCCATCCGTGCCTCAATGGATCTGCGTGATTAGGTTACGCATCACGCATTACAGTCTACACCTCAATCACCATGGGCAAGATCATGGGACGGCGGCCCATTTCCTTGACGCAAAAGGTGGTGAGAGCGTTGCGGATCTTCTTGGAAAGGGCAGCGGCGGGCGCGCCTTTGGTGATCTCGTGCGCACAGTTTCCACGGCGCGGCGGATCAGATCCTCGTTGTCGCGCATGTAGACAAAACCGCGGCTAATGATTTCTGGCCCGAAGATGATGTTGCCGTCGTATTCGTCCAGGGCGACAATGCAGACAATAAAGCCGTTGCTGCCCAAGTGACTGCGATCACGCAGCACCACGTTGCCAATGTCGCCCACGCCCAGCCCGTCCACGAAGACGTGCCCGGCGTTAACATGTTCGCCCAGGCGCGCGCCAACCGCATCGGTGTCGTCATCATAACGGCCAAACTCCACTACCTGCCCATCTTCGATGATCAGGGTATTAGAGGCGGGCATCCCCGTTTCTTGGGCCAGTTCGGTATGTTGCACCAAATGGCGATATTCGCCATGCACTGGCACAAAGTAGCGCGGGCGGGTGAGTTCCAGCATGTGGCGATAATCTTCGCGGCCCCCATGCCCACTGACATGTACATTGTCGGCCAGCTCGTGATAGATTACGCGCGCGCCCTGACGATAGAGATTGTCCAGCGTGCGGTTGAAAAGCTCCTCATTGCCGGGGATCGGCACAGCACTCAGCACAACCGTGTCACCCTTATGCAGCGTAATTTGGCGATGATCCGCCATGCTCATACGCACCATGGCGCTGGTCGGTTCGCCCTGGCTGCCTGTGGCGATAATCGTCACGCTGCTGCCGGGGAGCTTTTCCATTTCGTCGGTGGTAAGCAGTTCTTCGGGGGTGATATTGAGATAGCCCAGGCGCATGGCAATCTTGATGTTGTTGACCATCGAGCGCCCCACTGCCCCAATTCGACGACCGTGGCGACGCGAGACGTCGATAATCTGTTGCACACGGCTGATATTGCTGGCAAAGGTCGCCAAGATCACGCGCCCCTCTGTTTTCGAGAAGATCGCATCCAGGCTGGCTTCCACCTTGCGCTCGCTGGGCGTTGTGCCAGCACGCTCCACATTGGTGCTATCGGCCAACAGCAGCAACACGCCCTCATCGCCCCAGCGCTGTAACTTGTCCTCTTCCGTGGGTTTGCCGTCCACTGGCGTAGGGTCGAATTTGTAATCGCTGGTGGCAATGATGCGTCCGGCGGGTGTTTTTACACTTACCCCTACGCTGTCGGGGAAGCTGTGACACGTGTGAAAAAATTCCACAGTGAAGGGGTCCATCTCGATTACATCGTCTTCGGTCACGGTGACCAGTTCCACCTCGCCCAAAAGACGATGCTCGACAAGTTTGCCCTCCAACAGGCCGCGGGTCAGGGCCGTCGCATAGACCGGGGCACGGATGCCCTCTTCAATAATATAGGCCAACGCTGCCAATGTGATCTTCGTGGCCGTGGGTCAGGATAATACCCCGCACCCAATCCTGGCGATCCAACAGATATTCCACGTCGGGGATCACAATATCCACGCCGTGCATATCGCTGTCAGGGAACATCAGCCCAGCGTCAATAATGATGATATTTTCCCCAGATTCGAGGAGCATCATATTTTTGCCGATCTCCCCCAACCCGCCCAGCGGGATAAAGCGCAATAAGGTGCGTTCATCCACAGGCTGGACAGCCGTCTCTTCCTCCATCAATGTTTCTGTTTGTTCCATGCACTGTCTCCTTGTGCGAAAAGTGGTGATCGTTCTCTACAAAAACGCCGGGCAGCCTCAAAGCCCCCAGCGTCCTGGTACAAAATTTTGGGGTCTCGGCGCGCATCACACGCCTACACCAGACGTCTAATCCATCCCCGGCGCTCTGGGCCGGTACAAAGCAACGTTCATTTTACCGTCGAACAGCCGCTTTGTCCACTTACTATCAGCAGTTCTTGTATCGGACTCCGTTGTAAGAAATCCGGTTAATTTTTTATTATCCTATGGAAATGGCTGGACAGACAATCGCCAAATCCATACAATCAATCATACAAATGTGCTTTGTTATCCTTGTCGGGTGGGCTATGTCTGCTAATCTCTTGTTTCCTCAATGGATCAAACAGCGCCGCAAAGCGCTTGATCTCACACAGGCTGACTTGGCAAAACGGGTGGGGTGTGCCGTAGTCACTATTCAAAAGTTTGAAGAAGGCCAGCGTCGCCCCTCTAAACAGATTGCCGAACTTCTGGCCGACCATCTGGTAATTCCGCCCGCGGAACGCGACCATTTTGTCCAAGTGGCGCGCACGCCGATTGGCGAAGCCGAGCACGCTCCCACCAATCTGCCCCATCCGCTGACGCCGCTGGTTGGCCGTAGCGATGATCTGCAACGGGTCTCTGAGCTGATGTTGCGTTCGCATGTACGCCTGTTAACCCTGGTGGGGACGCCCGGCGTGGGCAAGACACGGCTGGCCGTAGCGGCGGGCCACGCCTTACGCGCCCACTTTGCCGATGGTGTCTTCTTTGTAGGGCTGGCCGCGGTCACCGATCCAACCTTTATTTTCGCCGCATTGGCCCAAGTGCTGGGCATCCGCGAAGGCGAACAATCTACCTTGCAACAAGTGATCATCAGCTATCTGCGCCCCCAACAGGTTTTGTTGGTGCTGGATAACTTTGAGCATCTTGAGGAATCCTCTCCGCAACTGGCCGAATTGCTGCAAGCCTGCCCGTCGCTTAAAGCGTTGGTCACCAGTCGCGTTCCCTTGCGTCTCACCGGCGAACATGAATATACCGTCAAACCCTTTCCGCTGCCCAGCGCCGATCTGCCCCCTGTCACCCTGGCCGAAAATCCGGCAATACACCTCTTTATGGATCGGGTACAGGGATTTCAGCCCTCCTTTGGCCTGACCGCAGACAATGTTGAGACTGTAGCGCGACTTTGCACCCTGTTGGATGGCCTGCCGCTGGCGATTGAGTTGGCAGCGGCCCGTTGTCGGGAATTTACACCCCACCAAGTGGTGATGGATCTGTCGGGCGAAAACAGCCACTTTTATCAATTGGCCGATGGACCGCGCGATCTTCCCCCGCGCCAACGCACGCTGCGCAGCGCCATTGATTGGAGCTATACGCTGCTCTCGCCCGCCGAGCAAAAACTTTTTGTCCAGCTTGCCCCTTTTGTCGGCGGCTTTGATCTAGCCGCCATGCAGGCTGTGGCCGAGGCAGGTGTGGCCGCCGCCGATACGCTACAGGCACTGGTGGCGAAAAGCCTTGTGCAAATGGATCCAACCCCCACAGACGGAACTCGCTATTTGCTCTTAGAAACGTTGCGGGGCTTTGCACTGGAAAAGCTCGCCGCCAGCGGTGAGGTCTCGGTTTTGCGCCTGCGCCACGCCGAATACATGCTCGCAGTGGCCCAAAGTGGTCATCCGATTTTTAGCGCTGCGCCTGACGAAAGCCGCTGGTTAAGCTGCTTACTTCGTCATCAAGAAAATCTGCGCGCAGCCCTGGGATGGAGTTTGGAATCTGCCCCCGATCTGGCGCTGAAAATTGCGGCGGCCAGCGCCCATTTTTGGTACGTCCACGGGCAATGGCGAGAGGGGACCGCTTGGCTGGAAGCGGCATTGCGATACGGTCAAGAATCAGTGAATTACACCCCGGCAACCCATGCCCGCGCGCTGACCGGGCTGGGTGTGTTGCTTTCGTTTCAGGGCAATCATACACAGGCCCAGATCTGCTATCGGCAGGCATTACAGGTGGCCGCCACAGTCGACGCGTCGGCAGAGTCAGCGTGGTCCTTTTTCAACCTGGGACGCAGTGTGGTGATGCAAGGCGATCTGGACGAGGGCTGGCATTGTTACGATCGGAGCCAGGCGATCTGGCGCGGGCTAGGCATGACATGGCATGTTGCGTTGGCCCAAACTCAGCGCGCGATCATGGCAATCGAACAGTGCAATTTTGCCCAAGCTCGTCTGTTGCTGGCCGAAAGTGAGGCTATTCACCGGACATGGGACGCGCAAGGAAGCATTGCCGCCATCCTTATTTTGCGCGGAAATATTGAGCGTGAGGATGGCGATCCGGCCCTGGCAATTCGCCCGATTTATGAAGGCATGGAGATCTTCGCCAGCATGAATCGCAGCGCTGACATTGCATGGGCAGAGCGCGATCTGGGGATCGCCTATCTACTGGCGAGCAATCCTGAAGAGGCTGCGCGCCATCTTCAAGACGCGCTGGCAATCTACCAAACCGTGGGCAGCAAAGATGGCGAGGCAATCGTGTTAGAAGGGTTGGCAGGGGTGGCAGCCATGCGCCAGCAATTTCATTTGGCGGCTCGGCTCTCTGGGGCAGCCGCTGCGTTGCGCGCCCATCTTGGCTTGAGCGCAGCCCCCTATTCACAACGTCTTGATCGACAGATCATCGCCCCGTTGCGTCGCTCGTTTCACGATTGGACCCACGAGATGGAGCGAGGCAAGCAGTTAACCTCAACCCAGGTCGAGCAATTAACAGCCTCCATTGCCCAGCCTGTGCGCTAAATGCCAAACCATCTACAATCTACATAATATGAACCTGAGCTACAATGGCGCTGTGATCGGAGCCAGTATCGGCAGTCGCACGCTCCATGTGCAGCACACGAATCGCTCGATCATAGCGCATCCCCGTGTGGAAAAGATAATCCAGGCGCAACAGGCGCGGCGTGGGCCGCGGCGGATGTTTGCCCAAATGCTGCGGCCATGTCCAGCCGGGGCCACGGCCTGCCTCGCGCCAGCCATCCACCAGCATAGCGCTTGTCCAGCGGTACGAATCGGCGGCTTCGGTGCGATTCCAATCCCCGGCCAACAGTGCGGGCTGTTGGCGGTGCTCAATTTCGGCCAAAATAGTGCGGATCTGGGTCTGGCGCGTGTGTAGGATGCCGCGTTGCGCCCAACGTCTTGATCTCGTGTAACGGAGCCATAAAGTGGACACAATAGACATCTACGGGGCCGCCGGGCAGCGCCAACGTCACCCGCAGCGCATAGGGTTCGAGGCCCGGCTTTTGCCAGAAACCAGTCACGGCGAAGGGGACGCGGCTGGCAATGCCCAATCCCAAGTTGGTGGGCAGATAGGGAACCCAACAGCGGTGTGGATAGTCGGCGGCCAGACCGCGTTCCAACTGGGCAGTGTGGGTGGCGATGGCCTCTTGAAAGAGCAGCACGTCGGCCTTTTCGCGGCGAATGGCCTCCACCGTTGCGCGAAGATCACGGGCCACGTTGAGCATGTTGGCGCTGAAGATTGTAAGCCTTTCGCCTTTGTCTCCAGTCACCGCTTCGCTGTGGCGCGGTGACCAATGGCGCAGGTATCGTTCATAAAAAAGCGCGCCCACGCCTGCCAGCCAGAGTAGACTCCATGGGCGTGCCCGCCGCCATAGACTTAGCGTCCCCATTGGCAGCCCCGTCAACAGTGCCCAAAATGCCCAGGCGTTGAGCATAGAAAGCGGCCCGTTGGCATCTCCCCACAGCCGCCACATCACAATCCACCCTGCGACCGCCCCGGTATAGAGCAGGGCCAGCCATTCCATCCACACCGTCCATAAATTTTGAGAACGCACACCCAAATCCTTTAAGAATGGAAAGCGGCGACCCAGCCGGATCGCCGCCATGATTTATTGGTCTATGGTTCATGCTATCAGAAAGCCGCCATGCCGGTCAATTCAGATTCTTGGTAACTGTTCAGGTGCGACGCACTCGCCAGGACAAGATCGGGCTAGAAATTCTGCGTGGCGAGTGCGTCGCACCCTGGACCTGAATAGCTACGATGACTTATGCTCTACTCCTTATACGGTTTGGATGCCTCTCCGCTGCAAGGCTATAATAGGCGCATGACGACACACGAGTGGGATGCGGAGACAGTTGACTTTATGCTCTCGGCGACGGGTGAAACCGCATTGCAACAGCTACACAGTGCAGATCTCCACGAAGTGCATACTGTTGCCTTGCTCGGCGACCTGCGCCGTACTTTTTCGCCCACACAGGCCGGGGCGTTGCTCACCCAAGCCCGCCTGCGCCAAAAAGCCACTGCCAAATTTCCTCATGCCCATGTGCTCTACTTTACGCCCGAAGCGCTGGAACAGGCCACGACCCACACCATTGCCGCGCATCGCGCCCGCTGGATCGACGCTCGCGCCCCAATGGGGACGGTGCTTGATCTGGGCTGCGGCATCGGTGGCGATACCCTGGCCCTGGCCCAACATCGCTCGGTCATCGCCTATGAAACGTCGGCCACACGTGTGCGACTGGCGGCAGCCAATGTGGCGCGCCTGGGTTATGCTGACCGTGTGGAAGTTCGCACCAGCGATTGGACAAACGATCTTTCCGCGGGTACGCTTCCCCTTGTGGCGGCGGCCTTTGCCGATCCCGCCCGCCGTGTAGATGGACGCCGCGTTTTCAGCCTGCACCAGATGCAGCCACCGCTTGCCCAGCTTTTGCAGCTACAGGCGCAGATTCCGGCGCTGGGGGTGAAGGTTGCGCCCGGTGTGGCCGACGAGGAGATCCCCGCTGGGTGCAGCGTCGAGTTCATCAGCCATGAGCGTACCTGCAAAGAGGCCGTACTCTGGTTTGGGCCGCTGGCCGTAGATGGCGTGCGCCGTTGGGCCTCGGTATATGATGGCACAGGCTGGCATCGGTTGGATGCCTCGTTGCAACCGCCACCGTTGGGACCGATTGCGCCGGGGGATTATCTCCACGAACCCGACGGCGCGGTGATTCGCGCTGGGGCTTTTATGGAACTGTGCGAAATGCTCGACGCCCATCTGTTTGATGCCCAGATTGCCTATCTGGTGGGCAAAGGGGCAAGCGCTGATTCTTTGGCAGCGCCCTTTGTGCAGACTTTTCAAATTGAAGAAATTTTGCCAAGTAGCTTGAAACAGCTTAACCAACGGCTGGTGGCCTTGCACATTGGCACGGTTGAGCTGAAAAAACGTGGTGCGCCGATTGAACCAGAAAGTCTGCGTCCCCGGCTGAAATTGACGCCGGGCGGCCGCGCCGCCACGATACTTTTTACCCGGCAGGGCGATCAACGGCTGACCCTGCTGGGGCGACGTGTGTAAAGGAACGCCCATGAGTGATAGGAATGTGCCCGTTGATGAATTTTCGCTGACTGATCTGGCGCGACGGATGGGCGAAGCGCTGTCCGCACGCGGACTGATGGCCGCCGCCGCCGAAAGCTGTACCGGCGGATTGGTCGGCCATTTGATCACCGAAATCCCCGGTAGCTCGGCCTGGTTCGCGGGCAGTGCCGGCACCTACAGCAATGCCGCCAAAGAGGCGGTTTTAGGCGTGGATCATGATACGCTGCTGCGCGAAGGGGCAGTGAGCGCGCAAGTCGCACAACAAATGGCGCAAGGCGCGTTGCGTGTCTATGCCGCTGATGTGGCTGTTTCCATCACTGGCATTGCCGGACCGGGCGGTGGATCACCCGGCAAGCCCACGGGCTTGGTCCACTTTCACCTAAGCGCGCGCGATGGCACAGAGCGGGCCGAGCGCATTGTCTGGCTGGCAGATCGGCGCGGGAATAAGCTGCTAAGCGCCCGCCAGGCTCTTGAAATGTTGTTAATCTATGCCAAAGGAGCAAACGATGGCGATTGAAGTGATTGTCGATGAATCGATTCGCGTGTTGATCCGCGCCCTGCCTTCGGGCAAGATTGCCCCTACCTCGTTTGTCTGGCGCGACAAAACCCGCTATGTGGGTGATGTGGGCCGGCAGTGGGAAGAGCGCATCGCGGGCAAGAGCATTCGCTGCTTTTTGATCAAAGCCGTGGATAGTAGCACCTATGAACTGCACTGGGATCCCGCGGGCGATGTGTGGACGGTGCATCGGGCGTGGTTGCAGAACACGGTGTAAAACACAGTGTAAAACGTGTTGCGTGCTTGGTGTTGGATTGGCACTCTTCATGAAAGACGCGCCATGGCTAAAATTTTTGTTTACTGTAGCAGTTTAGTAAGATAGATTCAGATCTGATAATATACCGGTCACACGATTGTGTCTACGCTTCGGCAACCACTTTGTCCCACCGAAACAACTAGATAAGGATTATGATGCGCTTTCCTCTCTCTTCCATTCCTGTGTTGCTTCTATCGTTGGTGTTGTCCGGTTGTGCGTTGCTCCCCACGGGGAGTTCGTCCACAAGCAGCGGAAGTGCGGCTGCCGACGACGCCACGCCCACGCCGATCCCTACCGCCATTATCGCCATGAAACCGACCTACGACGTGCGATCCGGCGAAATCTTGCGCCAGACCTCGTTTTCAGGGCGGATCTCGCCGGTGGAAGAATTATCGCTTTTCTTCCGCACCGGGGGCCGTGTGCGCAAAATCTATGCCCAGCGCGGGGCGATTGTCAGCGCTGGCGATGTCATCGCAGACCTGGAGATCGACGATCTGGAACGCGAAGTTACCTCGGCGCAATTGTCGCTGGAACGCGCCCAGTCTCGTTTGACAGAAGCCGAAACTGATCTGGCGTTTAGCAAGCAAGTGGCCCAGATCAACTTGGACATTGCCCAGTTGCGGCTGGAACAGTTGCAACAGAGCAGCCCCGAAGACACCACCGGGATTGCCATCCAACAAAAACAGGTAGATCTGGCCCAACTGGCCCTGGATCGATTGAACAGTGGCGTTGATCCGCTGTTGCAAAACGACGTGGCTCGTGCCGAATTAGCCATGGAAACCCTACAAAGCTCGATTGCCGACGCCACCGTGGTTTCGCCAATCGACGGTCAGATCCTCAATCTATCGTTGACCGTGGGACGCCCGGTGGAAGCCTTCAACCCTGTGGTGATTGTGGCGAACACAAACGATCTGGAAATTAAGAGTGACCTAACTTCGACCCAGTTGCAAGAGTTGGTGGAAGGGATGCCGGTCAACGTCATGATGATGGGGCGTCCTGGCGAAACCCTGAACGGCGAAGTTCGTCGCCTGCCCTATCCGTATGGCACAGGCGGCGGGGCCAGCAGCGACGATCTGGACAAGTCCACGCGCATTGGCCTGGATCAATCGCCCCAAGAGGCAGGCTTCTCGCTGGGGGATCTTGTGCAGGTGCAGGTGGAGCTAGAGCGCAAAGACGAGGTGCTGTGGCTGCCGCCCCAGGCTATCCGCACCTTTGATGGTCGCCGCTTTGTGGTGGTGCAAGATGGCGATGTCCAGCGCCACGTGGATGTGAAGGTGGGCATCCAGACACCGGATCAGGTGGAAATTGTCGAAGGGCTGGAAGCAGGCCAGACTGTGGTCGGGCAATAAGCTATGGGATTTCTATTACGCACCTGGGCCATTGTGGTGGTGGCGGCCAAGCGCTTGTTGGCACAACGCTGGCTGGCCATGGCGACGGTGAGCGGGCTGGTGGCCGCTGTGGCGCTGGTCCTCAGCATTCCGCTCTATGCCGATGCCGTCTACCATCGCATTTTGGAAGAAGAGCTTTCCACTGCCAACAGCAGCGATTATGTGAAGCGCCCGCCCTTTGTCTTCATGTTTCGTTATATCGGCGCGTTTCATGGCCCCATTGATCTGGAAGACGCCAGCCAAGTAGATACCTATCTTTCGGGGCCAGGAGTCGAGGGGTTGGGGCTGCCCAACAGCCGCATTGTGCGCTATTTTAAAACCGACAATCTGCGCCTTTTCCCCCAAGAAGATGTAGCCTATGCCGATGTCACCGATCCGTTGGATTGGGTGAACATCGGCTTCGTGTCTGATATTGAAAATTACATTACGCTCACTGAGGGTACATTCCCAGCCCCTTCCACCGAAGGCGACGGGCCAATTGATGTATTGCTGAGCAACCGTATGGCCGACGAACTGGGGCTGCAAACCGGCGAAATCTATGTGGTCTATTACAGCAACCGCACCGACGAAGGCCGCCGCACCACCCAGATCCCGGTGCGTATTGTCGGCATCTGGCAAGCCACCGATCCCCAGAGCGATTTCTGGTTCTACAACGAAAACGCCCTGGTCGATCTGCTGATTGTGCCAGAGGCCACTTATGTCAATCGGGTGGCTCCGGCTATGGTGGAGGAGACCTATCTCGCCCTTTGGTATCTGGTGATGGATGGTTCTGAGATTTCCACCTCGGATGTGGGACCCCTGTTGCGGCGCACCAGCCAGGTGGAACAGCGCGCGGCCAGTTTATTGACCAATACTCAACTAAGCGTCTCGCCTGTGGACGGGCTACGTAAATATCAACGCTCGGCGGGGGTGCTAACCACGCTGCTCTATGCCTTTAGCATTCCCATCTTGGGCTTGTTGATTGCCTTTATTGGCCTTGTGGTGGGACTGGCCGTCAACCGCCAGCGCAACGAGGTGGCCGTCTTGCGTAGCCGTGGTGCATCGGTGGGGCAGATCACAGGTATCTCTGGGCTAGAGGCGATGATGCTCGGCGTGCTTGCCATTGTTTTGGCTGTGCCGCTGAGCTATCTGATTGCCAATGCGATTGGCTCGACGCGCAGTTTCCTCAACTTCACCGGCGAAGCCAACCTCAATTTTAACTTCAACCGCTCTGTGCTCAACGCCGGTCTGATTGCCCTGGGCTTTGCCTTTGTGGCCCAAGTCTTGCCCACCTTTGGCGCATCTCGCTTCACCATTGTCACCTATAAACAAGAACAGGCGCGCACGCTGCGCCCCCCCTGGTGGCAGCGCATGTGGGTAGACGTGCTGCTGTTGATCCCGGCGGGCTACGGACTGTACATGCTGCGCCAACAGGGCAGCATTTCCGTGGGGGGGCAAGCGGCCAGTGGGCAATCACTCTTTGAAAATCCGCTACTTTTCCTGGTCCCGGCGCTGGGTATCTTCGCCCTCGCCTTAGTCACGCTGCGGCTGTTGCCCAGCGCCATGACAGCCCTGGCCTGGATTTCGTCCTATACCAACAGCGTCGGGCTGCTCATGGCAAGCCGCTATCTGGCCCGTAACCGTGGCCTTTATACGGCGCCGCTGCTGTTGCTGGTGCTCACGCTTAGCTTGGTAGCCTTTACCACGTCGCTGGCCCAAACGTTAGACGATCATCTTTTGGATCGGACCTATTACAACGTGGGAGCCGATGCCCGCTTGATCGAGCTTGGCTCGGCCCCGCCCGAAGCGGCCCCCGGCGGCGAAGGCGCGGCCGCGTCCTCTGAAGAACCGGCCCAGGTCAGTTGGACCTTTGTGCCTGTACATGAGCATCTCAACGTGCCGCAGATCGAAGCCGTGACCCGCTTCGCCCAGTTTGAAGGCTCGGCCCAACTCCAGGGATCGTGGTCTAGCCTTCGTATTATGGGTATCGACCGGCTGGATTTCCCCAAAGCGGCCTATTGGCGGCGCGATTTCGCGCCGGCCACGCTGGGATCGTTGATGAATTCTCTGGCAATCTCGAATGATGGCGTGCTGTTGCCGCGTGCCTTTATGCGCCAAAATGCCATTGTTGTGGGCGATACGATTCAGGTGCAGGTAACTCGCTATGGTGTGCGCAGCCAGATGTTAATGAAAGTAATGGGCGGCGTTCGACTACTTCCCCACGTGGTATCGTGAGGATGGCCCGTTGGCTGTGGCAAACCTGGATTTCCTCTTCCAACAACTGGGCGGCGAATTTCCGTATGACGTGCTGGCGAAAACTGCACCCGGCACCGACTATACCCAACTGGCGCGGGATCTGCGGGCCTATGACATCCAAGTGGTGGATTGGCGCTCCTCACGCGATGTGATCCAAAAAGCCCAGCAACAGCCCGAACGACAGGGGTTGTTTGGCGTGCTCTCGGTGGGGTTTCTGGCGGCGGCTTTCCTCACGGTATTGGGCTTTTTGCTCTATACCCTCTTTTCGTTCCGCCGCCGCTTTATCGAGCTGGGCACGCTGCGCGCGATTGGGCTTTCCACCGGGCAGATGGTGGCGCTGTTGGCCTGGGAACTGGCCTTCCTCGTGCTGGTGGGCATCGGCATCGGCACGCTCTTGGGCGTCTGGATGAGCGATCTCTTCATCCCCTATCTGCAAGTGGGCACGCTCCCGGCGGATCTCACCCCGCCCTTTATTGTGGGCATTGTCTGGCCGGCGATCTTCCGCATCTATGTGCTCTTTGGCTTCCTCTTTGTGATAGCCCTGGGCGCGCTGGTCAGCCTGCTCATGCGTATGAAGATCTTCCAGGCCATTAAACTGGGCGAAACGGTGTAAGATAGCAGCGTTGACGACAGACTGCTGACGATTTACTGCGCATCCTCGTTTGAAAACGAGAAACAAGGAATGAAGTAACCATGACAGAACCTTTTATCTTTTGTGAAGGACTGGTAAAAATCTACCGAGTGGCCGAGATCGAAGTGGTCGCCTTGCAAGGCTTGAACTTCTCGGTGCAGTCGGGCGAGTTAATGGGGATTGTCGGGGCCAGCGGGAGTGGTAAATCCACGCTTATGAACATCTTGGGCGGGCTGGATCGCCCCACGGCGGGCAAGGTGCGCGTCGGGGATTACGATCTGCTCAAAATGTCCGAAGGCGTGCTGACGCGCTATCGCCGCGAACAGGTGGGCTTTGTCTGGCAACAGAGCGCACGTAACCTGGTTCCCTACCTCAACGCCGTAGAAAATGTGGAACTGCCCATGACGCTGGCCGGCGCAGGCGGGCGCAACAAGCGTCAGCGCTCGACGGAATTGTTGGGCCTGGTAGGATTGGGCGACCGGATGTTCCACAAAGTGGGCGAACTCTCTGGCGGTGAACAGCAACGTACCTCAATTGCGGTCTCGCTGGCGAATAGTCCCAGTTTACTGCTGGCCGACGAACCCACCGGCGAGGTAGATTCGTCCACAGCCCAGTTGATCTATGACACGTTGCGCCATCTCAACACCCAACTGCGGTTAACCATGATCATCGTCAGCCATGACCCTGGCATTGCCCGCCATGTGGACCGTGTGGTGGCGATTCGCGATGGGATGCTTGCCAGCGAAACCCGCCGCCAGATGCGCTCGGTGGACAGCAACGGCGTCGTCACCACGCTGGCCCCTGGCGAAGAGAGCAACGGTCTTCATGAAGAACATTTCGAAGAGTTGGTGGTATTGGATCGAGCTGGCCGCTTGCAGATCCCCAAAGAGATGCTGGAGAAGTTCGACATTCGCGGGCGCGCCATTCTGGATGTTACTGATGAAGGTATCCTGATCCGTCCTGCGCCCCAAGATCGCCACGCGCCCGAACTGGTGATCCGCACGCCCAGAGATACTGAAGCCGAGGCCGCGGCAGCCGCCAACAAGGGCATCCGCGGGGCCTGGCAGCGGATGCGCCGCCCATAATCGCCCATAGTAAAGGTAAACAAACCGATGCAAGCAACCATCTCCCCAGAGGGAACGCCCCGGCCCATTGCCATTGAAACCGAGGACCTCTGGCGCATCTATCATTTGGGACACCAAGAAGTGGCGGCCCTGCGCGGCGTCAATTTACAGATCGAACGCGGGCGCTTTATCGCGCTGAAAGGGCGATCTGGCAGCGGCAAAACTACCCTGCTCAACTGCCTGGGCGGGCTGGATCAGCCCAGCCGCGGCGATATTCGCATCTTTGGCGAATCCATCAGCGGCTGGAGCGAAGGACAGTTGACCAAATGGCGACGCCAGCAAGTGGGCTTTATCTTCCAATCGTTTGGGCTGCTGCCCAGCCTCTCGGCCTATGAAAATGTCGAACTTATCGGGCGCATGGCGGGCATGAGCCGCAAAGATCGCCACAAACGCACGGTAGACTGTCTGGAAATGGTGGGCCTGGGCGACCGTATGAGCCATCGCCCGTTTGAACTATCGGGGGGTCAACAACAGCGTGTTGCCATTGCCCGCTCCCTGGCAAACCATCCCAAAGTGATTCTGGCCGATGAACCCACCGGCGAACTGGACAGCAACACGGCCCGTGAGATCCTCACGCTCTTCCGCACCATCGTTCACAACCAGCAGGTCACCATGCTCATGGTCACCCATGACAATCTGGTAGATGAATACGTGGACCAAGTATTGCAACTGCGGGATGGACAGATCGACGGGGCGATGATCACGCCAGCTGTCGCTGTGCCCATCTGATTTCCCTTCGGACAAACGTACCTATACAGGTCTAGGGTGCGACGCACTCGCCACACACGCGTTTTACTCCTGGCAAGTGCGTCGCACCTGAATCGTTATGGACAAACTAAAAAACCGAGCTTTTGATCCAACCACACACGTGGCAAAAGCTCGGTTTTTCTATTCATTTTTTAGGGAGCTTCATGCAAAGAAGTGAACCGCTCCGCACAAGTCGCGTGGTCACAGCCACGCCCTTTTTCTATGGATGGGTGATTGTCGCCGCAGGTGCGACTGCCTCGTTGATGATGGGGCCGAGCCAGACATTTACCATCAGCCTTTTCATCAACCATTTTGTGGAAGATATTGGCATCTCTCGCGCCACAGTTTCGCTGCTCTATGGCATCGCCACGTTGGGCGCGGCCTTTCTTTTGCCCATCACAGGCCGGCTGGTTGATCGCCACGGTCCGCGCGCCATGATGATGATCGTGAGTGTGGGATTGGGGCTTGCCAGCATGGGGATGTCGCTGGTGGGCGGCATGGCCTCGCTGTGGATGGGGCTGTTTTTGCTGCGCTTCTTTGGCTTTGGGGCCACGCAACTGGTGGGCAACAACGCCATTGCCCAGTGGTTTGTGCGCAAACGTGGCTTTGTCATGGGGCTGTATAACCAGAGCCTTTCCCTCAGCCTGATCCTTTTTCCGTGGCTGGCGGCGCTGCTGATCAGCCGTGTGGGCTGGCGCGAGAGTTGGGTTTGGATGGGTGGCTTCGTGCTGGTGGTGATGTTGCCGGTAACTTGGCTTTTCCTGCGAGATCGCCCCGAACTCTATGGACTGACCCCTGACGGTGATAAGCTCGACGACGAGGGCAATCTGCCCCAGTCTGTGACCGAGGAAAACTGGACTCTCTCCGAAGCGCGTGGGACGGTGGCCTTTTGGGCCTTCACTGCGGCCTTTGCCACCATGACCATGATCATGTCCACGCTGGCCTTTCATCAGGTCTCGCTGCTGGCCGAGCGCGGTCTGGATCAACAAGCTGCCGTCTACGTCTTTCAGATGACGGCGCTGGTTTCTGTCTTTAGCAACCTGCTCATGGGGCGATTAATCGACCGTATCTCGGCCCGGCTGCTCATCGCCGTGGAATTGCTTTTTCTGGCCGGGATGTTGCTCCTGGTGCAGCGGCTCACCTCGGTGGGCAGTGCGCTGCTCTATGGGGCGCTGGTGGGAATCGGCAGTGGTGGTTACCGTGTCTTGGATTCGGCGGTCTGGCCCAAATACTTTGGCCGACGCTATTTGGGGTCAATTAAAGGGGTGACGCTGATTGGCACACTGGGCGGAGCTGCTTTCGGCCCCTATCCTCTGGGCCTCAGTCTCGACCGCTGGGGCAGCTATGCCCCCGCCCTCAACAGCTTACTCTTTTTGCCCATCGTGTTGGCGGTGGTGGTCTATTTTGTGGTGACACGGCCATCCAAAGCACAGCAGGCAACCGCATAACCGATTACAAATAATCAAGCTGATCCAGCGCCCATCCGTTCTCCAGCCGCACAAAGCGCACAGACAGATCGGCTGTCTCTGCCAAAAGTCCACCCACCTGAAAGTGGCTTGCTTGGGGAAAATCCACGCCGGCATAGACACGGCGCAGATCATGCTCTCTGTGCAGCCTCTGCATCGTCGTAAAGACCGATTTGAAACGGTCGATCAACGCCCGTGATCTCCCCACTTGTTGTCCCACCCCGTGGATCTCGCCCAAAAGTTGAATCGGCGTTTCCCGTTCCAGGCACTCTACAATGAAATTTAGCGCCTCGCTGAGCGTGGCGAAGGTGCGGACTGCTTTGGGGAGGGGTGAAACTTCCTGAAGTGGCAACACGGTCTATCCTTTGGGCCGTTACGGAAAGGAGAAGTTCTGTGCCCATAGTCTATCCCCATGGGCACAAATTACCCGTTATCTTTCCGACAGTTGGCTGACAAAAAGGCCCCTGTACAGGGGCCTTTTTGGTTGCGGTCAACCTGTTTACGGCTCTTGAGGAATCATAAGCCGCTGCCCCACTTGCAACCGATTGAGATCGGCGATGTTATTGGCTTCGGCAATCTCGGCTGCGGTCACATCATATTGGCGAGCAATGGCATATAGCCCTTCGCCCGCCGCCACCGTATGATAGATCTGGTTGGCGGCTTTCACCTCTTCGGCACTTACGCCAGGAATAATCAACTGCTGGCCTGCGCTCACCAAGTTGGGGTTGGCAATGCCATTGGCCTCACTAATCGCCGCCACCGTTACGCCATAGCGCTGGGCAATGGCAAAGAGCGTTTCGCCCGCCCCCACCGTATGCGTGCCGTTGCTGCCCACAGGGGTGGAGCCGTCTGTGCTGCCGGCTGCGCTCTCTCCCTGATAACCGGGGATCAACAGCACCTGCCCCACAATGAGATTGTTGGGATCGCGCAGTTGGTTGGCCTCCAAAATGGTGGCACTGGAGACGCCGAAACGCTGCGCCAGGGCCATCAGCGAATCCCCAGACTGGATCACATATTCATAGGGTGAAACCGGCGCAGGGCCAGGCGTGGGCTGCGGCTGGTAGCCTGGGATGACAATTGTCTGGCCCACAAAAAGCGCATCGGGGTTGCTCAAGGTGTTGGCGGCCACAATCTCGTTGGTGGAGACGCCAAAATCAATCGCAATCGAAAGCAGCGTGTCGCCCGCTTTGACCGTATATTCAAACGGCCCTGTGGGAATGGGTGTGGATTCGGCATCGGCTGTCCCTATCCCTGGCGTATTGGGCACACGCAACAATTGCCCCGGCTGCAAAGTGTCCTGGGTCAACAGGTTTAACTCGCGGATCGTCTGAGATGTGGTGCCAAACTGCTCGGCAATCGTCGAGACAGTATCCCCCGGCTGCACGCTGTAGGGCTGTGTAGTGAAGACCAGGGTGGGCGTGGCCGTGGGTTCGGGCAATGGCGTGCTACTGGCCGTCTCCACGGGCAAGAGCAGCACCTCTGGCTCGGTCACAGTTGGCGCTGTGGCGGACTCTGCGGTTGGTGTCTCCGTGACTGCGCGGTCGCGTGTACAGGCAACCAGCAGAGCGGCAATGCACAACAGTAAAATAGCAGTGGATAGGCGGCGCAGAAACATAGATGTGCGTTCTTTCTCCGAGGCGAGGGAGTGGTCGCAGTGGTCAGCGTGTTGGCTGGGATAATAGCATACCCGCAAGGGCCACGCAAACCACCCAGTATAGGCTCGATAGCAGGCGCGACGGGTCCGGTCTCAAAGCGCGTTGCAAAAAGAGAAAATTAACGCAAAGGTGCACAGAAGAGGATGCGGAGTAGGTCCCGATTATTCGCGGTCTTCCCCTCTGCGCCTTTGCATCTCTGCGCCTTTGCGTTAATTTTTTCTCTCTGTTTTTCCACTGGCTGCGCTTTGGGTTCCGCTCTCCCCTCTGCTAGAATAGGTTCGGTCCTTGTCCCATGGCGCACTGCGCGATTGAAGAAAGGGTTTGTTATGCCTAGAGAGATCATCGTACTGTGTGCATGTTGGATCAGCTTGCTGGCCGCGGGCTGCGCGCTGACGTTGCCCGGCGCGGCCCCGGCCCAGACCACGCCAGTGGTGTTGACTGCCGAGCCGCCCCTAGCGACGCCTGCGGCAACCTCCGAAGGCTGGCAGAGCTTTACAACCCCAGATGAAAAGCTGACATTGGCTCATCCCCCGGAATGGCAGCTTTTTGCCCCTGCCGATATGACCGCGCCGGTAGATGCGCTCAGCGCGAACGCCGCTGCGGATCTCGCCCCCGTTCTAGACATGATTCAAAGCGCGCCAGAGAATCTCGCCGCGTTTGCAGTGATCGGCGTGCTACCCTCGTCGCACAACTACACGCCCACCGTCACCCTGATGGTTATGCCCGCTGAGCCGCTTTCGTTGGATGCCTATGCAAATCTGCTAGAGAAGCAACTTAACACACTGCCCTATATTGAGGCCGAAAGCGCTGAGGTCGTGGCCGGGTTGCGACCGCAAGGGCTAGAAGTGGCATCGATCCACTACAGCGTGGACGGGGCTATGTATCAGCTTGATGATCAGCCATTACAGGGCTGGCAGGTGGCGCTGCTCGATCCCACAGGCGAGTCCCTTGTTGTGATCACGTTCACCCTACCCGCCGCCGATTTTACAACGATCCAGCCCACCCTGCGTGAATTTATCCACCGTATTCAATTTTAGAGGCTACCGACCATGCCCGCACCTACCCCCGCCGGATACACCCGCGGTTCCATTTTGTTCATCAACCAATGCATCACCGCCCAGGCTGAAAATGCGCTTTTGCAGCACTTCTGGGAAGAAGCGGGAGCCTATGGCGCGCGCTTGGTGCTGCTTGCTGCCGATGACGCCGGGAAAGCCCTCGCTGCTCATTGTACAGCGCTCTTCCAATCGTGGGAATCCGACTCGGTACATATCTTGGCCGTGGAGAGCCGCGAAGCCGCCCTACACCCGGCCACGCTCAGCGAAGTGGAAGGGGCTACCGGGATTCTGTTCCTGGGGGCAAATCCCCTGCGGCTGGCAAGTGTGCTAGGCGGCACGCCATTGGCCCAGGCCATCCGCCGCTCCAATGCGCGTGGTAAAATTATTGGGGGCTATGGACAGGCCGCCGCGCTGCTCTGCGAACATATGATCGCGTTTGATCACAACGACGAAGAGCGCTTGCCCCTGCTGCGCCGCCACCAGATCCAGTTTGCGCCAGGGCTGGGGATCACCAACCGGCTGGTGTTGGACACCACCCCCACCGATCCTGCCGATGGCTGGAATCGGCTGGCCCGTCTGCTCTGTGCCGTGGCCTATAATCCGTTTTTGGCGGGCGTAGGGCTAGAGGTCAACACCGGCGCGGCGATCTATGCCGACAACACGCTGGAGATCTTCGGCGAGAACAGCGCGCTCGGTGGTGGACGGGGCCGAGATGACCTATACCGACGTGCATGAGGCGCGCCGCGACACACCGCTCAGCCTGTTGGGGGCCAAACTGCATGTAATCGGGCCGGGCTATACGTTTGACCTTAACAACCGCACGCCAAAGCGCCCCCAAGAGAGTGATATCCCAGACCGGGCTGTGCCGGGTGGGGAGTGTGTGTGAGGGGAAAATGAGTAAAGCGTAGATATGCTCTTCTACTCTTTACGCATTATTCTTCTTTTTACAAGGAGGTATCCTGTGTCAACGATGACGCAAACTTTTGAAGGGGTTGAGTTAAAATCAAAGGGCATTCACATTGACGGACCGCTGCCGGGACCCAAGGCGAGCGCTCACATTGCGCGTGATGAAGCAGTGACGAGCAACTGCCTGGGGCGCGTCTATCCGCTGGTTCCCGAAAGTGGTGACGGCTGCTGGATCACCGATGTAGACGGCAACCGCTTTCTCGATCTCTTCGCCGGCATCGCCGTCTGTGCCACCGGCCATTGCCACCCCGCCGTGGTGAAGGCGATACAAGACCAGGCCGCCCGGCTGATCCACGCGGGCGGCAGCGATGTCTATAGCCCTGGCTATGCCGAACTCAGCCAAAAGTTGGTGGACCTGGCCCCCAAAGGCAGCTACAGCGACGGCTGGCAGGTCTTTCTCACCAACAGCGGCACAGAATCGGTGGAAGGTGCGCTGAAACTGGCGCGCTATCACACAGGCCGCAGCCGCATGATCGCCTTCCGCGGCGGCTTTCACGGGCGCACCATGGGCGCGCTCGAGCCTGACCGCCAGCAAAGCCATCCAACGCCGCGGCTTTGGCGCACTGCTCAGCGGCGTCACCCATCTGGCCTTCCCCAACCGGGACGATTGCCCGGCGGGCATGGACGAAACCCAGTGGGGGCGGCAGGAGATCTATCGACAGTTTAGCGAAATTTTCGAGACGACAACGCCGCCAGATGAAGTGGCGGCGATTGTGGTGGAGCCGATCCAGGGCGAAGGCGGCTATGTCGTCCCGCCGGATGGTTTCTTTCAAGCGCTGCGCGAGATCTGCGACCGCCACGGCATCTTTTTAATCGCCGACGAGGTGCAGACCGGCTTTGGCCGCACGGGAAAATGGTTCGCCGTGGAACATTGGGGCGTGCAGCCCGACGTGATCTGCATGGCGAAGGGCATCTCCAGCGGCGTGCCCGTAGGCGCGTTTATGGCACGCACAGGCTTGATGGGCTGGCCGCAGGCTGCCCACGGCAGCACTTGGGGCGGCAACCCGCTGGGCTGCGCGGCGGCGCTTGCCAACATCCGCGTCATCGAACAGGAAGGGCTGATGCAAAATGCCGTCGAGCAGGGCGACTTCCTCATGGCGAAGTTCCGAGAACTGGCCGACGAGTGCAGCCTGTTACAGCGCGTGCGCGGCCTCGGGCTAATGATCGGGCTGGACGTGGCCGACAAACATACGGCCCACGAATGGATGGATCGCTGTTTCCACCGCGGTGTGCTCACCCTCACCGCCGGTGCCAAGGCGATCCGCCTCTGCCCGCCGCTTACGATTAGCCGTGAAGAGGTGGAACTTGGCTTCGAGGTGATGCGTGCGGTGCTGCTGGAAATCGAGCGCGATGAAGACGCGCCGGTGGTGGGCGGCTGAGAAGCCAGGATGGATGGGACGGCTGGTGCAGATTTTCCAAACGGCTTTGGCATGGATTCGCCGATAAGGAGTGTATGATGAAAATTGTTTACCGTGGGCTAGGATGGCTGGTGGTGCTGGCGGTGTTTCTGTTGTTGTCGGGTGAACAGGAGGTGGCCCGAGGGCAAGAGCCGCCAGCGTATACCTACTACCTGCCCAGCGTGTACAAGCCCTTTGGCTGTGAAGGGGTGACGGAGATACCGCAGCAGGAATGTGAGGCGCTGGTGGCTCTCTGGATTGCCACCAATCCCGGCTGGTTGGGTGGCGCACCGGTTTCATGGTCTTACTCAGAGGGATGGCTGAATACAGCTGCCCCTTGTTCCTGGTTCGGCATTGTATGTACTGAAGGCCATGTTTCTAGGATTCAGTTGGTGCAAATCAACCTGGTTGGAACAGTTCCCCCGGAGATAGGTAACCTCTCTGCGCTTGAACTTCTTTTTCTTGAGGGCAATCAACTGAGCAGCCTGCCCCCGGAGGTAGGCAACCTCCTTAACCTCAGGTGGCTTTACCTTAATGACAATCAACTGAGCAGCCTGCCCCCGCAGATAGGTAACCTCTCTAAACTCTGGCATCTCCATCTTGCTGGCAATCAACTGAGCAGCCTGCCCCCGGAGGTAGGCAGCCTCTCTGATTCTTAAGGAGCTTTATCTTTGGGATAACCAACTGAGCAGCCTGCCCCCGGAGATAGGCAGCCTCTCTGATTCTCTGGCATCTCCATCTTGCTGGCAATCAACTGAGCAGCCTGCCCCCGGAGATAGGTAACCTCTCTGATCTCTGGCATCTCCATCTTGCTGGCAATCAACTGAGCAGCCTGCCCCCGGAGATAGGTAACCTCTCTAATCTCGGGCAGCTTTCTCTTGCTGACAATCAACTGATCAGCCTGCCCCCGCAGATATGGAACTTCCCTGGGCTTGCGGTGCTTTCTCTTGCTGGCAATCAACTGAGCAGCCTGCCCCCGGAGATAGGCAATCTTTCTAATCTTAGGGAGCTCTATCTTGAACGCAATCAACTGAGCAGTCTGCCTGCAGAGATATGGAATCTCTCTCATCTCCAGGGGCTCAGGCTTTCTGATAATCAACTGAGCAGCCTACCGCCGGAGATAGGCAATTTCTCCGATCTCTGGTGGTTCAGTCTTGCTGGCAATCAACTGAGCAGCCTGCCCCCGGAGATAGGTAACCTCTCTTATCTTAGGGAGCTTTATCTTTGGGATAACCAACTGAGCAGCCTACCTGCAGAGATAGGCAACCTCTCTTATCTCCGGGGGCTCAGTCTTTCTGGCAATCAACTGAGCAGTCTGCCCTCGGAGGTGGGCAACCTCTCTGATCTCGAGCGGCTTTATCTTACTGACAATCAATTGAGTAGCCTGCCGGCGGAGATAGGGAACCTCTCTTATCTCAATGTGCTCTATCTAGATTACAATCAACTGAGCAGCCTGCCCGCGGAGATCACGAACCTTACAAGTATGACCAAACTGTCAGTCGGCAACAACTGTCTTGCCATCAGCGACCCGCAGATCATAGACTATCTGGAGGCGCACTCTCCTGACTGGCGGGACACGCAACGCCCCAGTTGCAATTGAGGCTGATTATCTGGCTTATTTGCTCTCTATTCTGAATGTTTCTACTATTTCGTAAAGGACTTATCGCATGAATCGAAATTTATTGCCGCTCCTCATCGGCGGCGTGGTGGTGATCGTGGTGGCGGTGGTGCTGATCTTTGGCGGTTTTTTCAACAACGATGATCCCGCCCCTGTCACGTCCAGTGGGGGGACGCCTGCCGTGGCAGAGGCCCCGGCACCGACCCCCATCCCCACTGCTCCCCCCAATCTCAGCGCCGAACAGACCTATGCCTATTACGCCGGGCCGGCACTGGAACAGTTCAACGCCTGGCGCGCGTGGTCCCATTGCCGAACGCAAGCGCGGCTTGGAGACCAAAATTCAGGATGCCGGCGCGCTGAATAACCTGACCTACGGCCAGTTGCTGATTATTTATATGAAAGCGCAGGCGTCGGGGCGCAGCGATGCAGGCATGGATCGGGTGGTGCAAGAGACGATTGCACCGAAGATGCAATCTATTTATGAGGAGATCATCAGTGGGGGAGAGGCACTGATCGAGACGTTCAACGCAAACCCCGCACCACAGGAGATCGCAGCCGCGCAGCAAACGCTGCTACAGTGTGTATCGGCAGAGATAACCCGCGCGCAGATCATTGTGGATGTGCTGACCGGGGCAGCCACGGGCAGCGTCCCCGAAGATCGGGTGGATCCCTGTGCAACAGTCGAGGCCGAGGCAGAAGCGATTAACGCCTTTGTGGCAGCACACCCGCCCCAATAAGTGAAACGAAGTAGGGTGGGGATTGGGTGTTCTGAAAAACACCCAATCCCCAATCCCTAGCCCCCAAGCTCCGGCCCAGCCACCACCAGCGTGTACGCATCTGATCGTAAATAAGTGTGCGCGACCCGTTGGATATCCTCGGCAGTGACGGCATTGATGCGGCCCGGATAGGTCTGCACGTAATCGAGTCCCAGTCCGTACCATTCCATATTAAGCAGCAGTCCGGTGACGCCTTCGTTGGTCTCCAGGCGCAACGGCAGCGAACCGGTCATGTTGGCCTGACTGTCCGAAAGCTCCTCGGCACTCACTGGCTCGTTGCCCAAGCGCTCAAATTCGGCCAAGATGCTGGCAATTGCCAGATCCACATTGGTTGGGTTTACGCCTGCCACCGCGATCCACGCCCCGGTTTCAATATCCGTATCCACCATGCTATAGCTGTAATAGGCCAGCCCCTGCTTTTTCGCGCACGGTTTCGCCCAGACGGCCCATCATGCCGAAACGCCCCAGGATATTGTTGGCAACCTGCATGGGGTAATAGTCGGGATGGCTGCGCGGGATCGTGAGGCACCCCATTACAATATCCGACTGCACCTTGCCAGGCATGGCGATACGCTCTTGGCTGCTCCCAGTTAGCGCTCTCACAGATGGGATCGCCTGATCCGCTGGCGCGCCCGTCCAATCACCCAGGGCCTCTTGCAGCAGCGCCAACACGGCGGCGGTCTCAATAGCCCCACTCACCACAATAATGGCCCCGTTGGGGGTGTAGCGCTGGCGGTGAAAGGCCACCAGATCATCCCGCGTCAGCGCGCTAATCGTCTCTGGATAGCCCGACGTAGACCGTCCGTAGGGGTGATCGCCGTAGATCCTCTCGCCAAAGCGGAGATAGGCCCGGCTGCGCGTATTTTGCTCACGCTCTTGCAGGCGCACCAACCACTGGGCGCGCACCCGCTCGATCTGCTCTGGCGGAAAGAGCGGATGGCGCAGCACATCGGCCAGCAGCCCCACCATATTGGCGAAATCTTCCGTGAGGCTCTCTGTGCCAAAACTAGTGACGTGGGTGCCGCCGCTCACGGTGATACTGGCCCCCACCGATTCCACGGTCTCGTTGAACGTGTCGAAATCATAGCGCTGGCTGCCACGGGTGAGCAGAGAGGCCGTAAACGCGCTCAGCCCGGTCTTGCCCGCTGGGTCGTGGATGCTGCCCGTGGGCAAATAGCCATCCAAGACCACCACAGGCGCAGCCGGGTTCTCGCGTACCAGCACGGTGATGCCATTGTCAAAAAGCGTTCGGCTCACTGTTTCTGGGCCGGGGATTGCGTAGATTGTTGAAAGGGTCATGGGAGGCTCTCTTTTCGATAAAATGGGACTGACGATCGGGCGAAGTGGTATTAACTACGTTTGCCTTTTGCACTTTGCCTTTTGCCTTCATCCCGCTCGGTCAACTCCGCCACCAGCACGTCGATCTCCGTCTCGGGATCGGCTCCGGTCTTCATGGCAAAGTCGGCGCGCAATAGTTGATCCATAATCCCCTCTAGCTCGCGGATAGAATAGGCGCGGGTCTGGGCCATGGCCTTCTTCACAGGATAGGGACTTTCGCCCACACGTTTGGCAATATCGTACTCGTTGCCGCCGCCGGTCTGCACGGCATCCTTCACTTTGATCAAGATCCGGTATTGGCGCGCCATCATGGTCAGCAGATAAAAGGGGTTGGCGTCGCCACGGCGCAGCTCATAGAGCGCGGTCATGGCCTTGCGCCCGTCACGCAGGCTCAGCGTGTCGGTGAGATCCCAGATCAGGGCCTCGCTGGCGTCGCTCACCATTTTTTGCACGTCTGCTCCGGTAATGCGCCGCCCCGCAGCATAGGCCGCCAGTTTTGCCAATTCGTTTTCCAGCCGCCGCAGATCCGCGCCCACAAAGTTTGCCAGCATTGCCACTGCCGCGCCGTCAATGTCGATTTTCTCAGCTTTGGCCTTGCCCGCGATCCACCCCGGCAACTGTTTGGGATCGGGCGTGGCTAGCTCTTCCAAGACGATCTGCTTGCCCGTCGCCAGATCAGCCAGCCCTGTGATCTTGCGTTCCGTGCCATCCTTGCTCTGGGTGAAGCCCTTCCACAAATGGCGACGCTTGTCTACGCTGCCATCCACAAAGACCATGTCACAGGTCTCCACCGGGCGGGTAAAGCCGGTCAACAACACAGCCGCCTCATCATAAGCAGCGTTGTCCGTGCCTTTGCTGGCTCCCATGCGCTTGTCCAGATGGGCCAGATAGCCATTGACCACCAGCAGCCGCCGCTCGGTGAGAAAGGGCATAGTCTCGGCCAGGTAGAAAAGCTCGGCGGCGTTGCTGCGCGGCCCCTCCACACTGGAAAAGTTCAAATCTGCCATCTCGGCATCGCCCAGGGCGCGCTTTAATGCCGCAATTTTGCGGCTGGCGAGAAAGTCGTCGGCGTCAAGGAAGAGGTAGATCATGGTGGGTACTGGGTATTGGGCATTGGATATTAGGTATTGTTAGAGACGTCATCACTACCTAGACCTTAAAAAACTACGTATAGCGGTAAGAAAAGTTGGAGAAACCATGAGGTTTCCGTACGATTTATGGACGACCAAGCCTATAAATCAGACAGGAGAACCTCATGGACACACAAATTATACTCATTTACTGCTTGTGCGCCGATCTGCTCGATACGTTGGATCACCATGAAGACGAGCAATGCCAGGTCAGCGACGGCGAAATCATGACCATCGGGATAGTGGCTGCGCTCAAATTTGGCGGGAACTACAACTCGGCTCGGTTGCTGCTCAAGGAACAAGGCTATATACCTGGTATGCTGGGCAAAAGCCGCTTGAGTCGGCGTCTGCATCGGGTCAAGCCGTACTTTCTGACGCTATTCAGCCTGTTGGGTGAATGCTGGAAAGCAGAAAGTGAGGAAAATATCTATAGTGTCGATACCTATCCCATCCCGGTTTGTGACAATATCCGTATCGCCCGCTGTCGGTTGTACCAACAAGCAGCCTATCGCGGCTACAAATCCAGTAAACGACGCTACTTTTACGGGCTAAAAATCCACATGCTCGTCAGCGAAACGGGACGTCCCATAGAATTTTTCCTCACCTGCGGCAGTTTCAGCGACACGACAGGGCTGGAACTCTTCGACTTCGACCTGCCGCCGGGCTCGATGGTCATCGGCGATAAAGCCTATAACCATTATGTCATGGAGGATATCCTGGCCGATAAAGAGATTCACCTTTATCCGATTCGCAAGAAAAACTCTAAGCGCCCGCTCGCAGGCTGGATTCACTTCTTCCAATATCACTACCGTCACGCCGTAGAAACCGCAGGCAGCATGATTGAACGTTTGTTACCCAAGTCCATTCACGCCACCTCAACGGCTGGGTTCGAACTGAAAGTAGTGCTCTTTTGCCTCGCATCCAGCATCGCTTGGTTGCAACCCGCTTAAACATCCGCTATCTATGCCCAGTATTCGTAGGTAGTATCCAATACCCAATATCTTTCTCACTCCAACGTAATCCGATAGGCGTGTTGCCCGCCCAGCGGCTCGATGCTCACCAGCCAGCGGTCGGTGACGGTGGGCAGGGTGGTGTAGCGTTGCAATTTCATGCCCAGCGGCTGCGAGACGAAGATCGCGCCCAGCACAAGCAGCGCGGTGGTGGTCAATTTGTCCATAAAATGGCGGCGGCCCAGGTTACCAATCATGGCGGCAGCGGTGACAAGAAGCACGCTGGTGGTGATGTTGGTGCCGCAGTTGGGGTGGATCGCCAGCCGTGCTTCCCCGGCTTGCAGGCGCAGCAAGGCTTCGCTCACCGCCGCGCGCACTGCCTCGTGGGGCAAATTACCATAGAGTGTAAATCCCCACGGATCGCTCAACCCGACAATGGGCGTGCGCGCATGGCGCGCCGCCAACAGATGAATCGTGGCGTGTTCAATGGCGTGGTGTTGCCGCGTATGACGCAGCAGGGTGGAGAGTGTACTATTCATAGACACCTTTATCTTATCTATCCCTTGAAAGATTCAATGGAACCAGTGACAAGGTAAACTGTGAAAATCACCTTGCCACCTTGTCACTTTGTCACCCCTTCAACATTCTCTTCGCCGCCTCCACCACACGTTCTGCCGTCAGCCCGTACTCTTGATAGATACGCTCGTAGGGGGCGCTGGTGCCGAAATGGTCAATGCCGATGATCACGCCCTTCGCCGGATCGTTGCCCACCCAGCGCTCCCACCCAAACGGGGTGGCGGCTTCAATGGCAACTTTGGGCACGCCCGCCGGCAGGATCTGCTGACGATAGGCGGCGTCTTGGGCGGCGAAAAGCTCCCACGAGGGCAGGCTGACCACACGCACGGCGACGCCCTCGGCGGCCAAAGTCTGCGCGGCGTTGTAGATGATCTCCACCTCGCTGCCCGTTGCCAACAAGATCACAGCGGGCTGCTTGCCATGTTCATAGAGTACATAGCCACCCTTCGCCAGATCCGCGGCGGCACCCATGCCTGCTGCACTGCGATCAAAGGTCGCCAAGTTCTGGCGGGTAAAGACCAGCACCACTGGCCCGCTCGTGTGCTTGATCGCCACCCGCCACGATTCGGCGGTCTCGTTGGCGTCTGCCGGGCGGATCACGGTCATGTTGGGGATGGCGCGCAGGGCGGCCAAATGTTCAATCGGCTGGTGTGTGGGGCCATCTTCGCCCAGGCCAATGCTGTCGTGGGTCATTACGTAGATCACGTGTGCGCCCATGAGCGCAGCCAGCCGCATACTGGGCCGCATGTAATCGGTGAAGGTGAGGAAGGTCGCCCCATACGGGATCACGCCGCCGTGCAGCGCCATGCCGTTGAGGATGCCGCCCATGCCATGTTCGCGAATGCCAAAGCGGAAATTACGGGCGTTGAAATTGTCCCGTGTGACGTCACCGCCGCCTTTGAGATCGGTCTTGTTGCTGGCGGCCAGATCGGCGCTGCCGCCGATGAGGTTGGGGATCTTTTCGGCAATGGCGTTGAGAACCGTGCCGCTGGCGTTGCGCGTGGCCGCCGCTTTGCCCGCCGGGAAGGTAGGAATCGCCTCTTCCCAGTCCGGCGGCAGATCCCCCGCCAGCACGTGGCAAAGTTCCGCCGCCAATTCGGGATAGGCCGTATTGTAGGCTTCAAATTGCTCGTTGTATTCGGTTTCCCAACTCGCGCCGCGTCCACCGCCTCGCGGAAAAAGGCCAGGGCATCATCGGGGAGATAGAAGCGCGGTTCGGACGGCCAGCCAATGTTCTCTTTGGTGGCTTTGAATTCGTCTTCGCCCAGCGCTTCACCGTGGGCTTTGGAGGTTCCGGCCCGGTTGGGGCTGCCGTAGCCAATCGTAGTGCGGCAGCCGATGATGCTGGGGCGGGGATCGGCGTGGGCGGCTTCAATTGCTGTGGCGACGGCGCTGCCATCCATGCCGTCAATCGACTGCACATGCCAGCCGTAGGCATCAAAGCGCTTGGCCCAATCCTCGCTGTATGAGAGATCGGTCTTGCCGTCAATGGTGATGCGGTTGTCGTCATAGAGATAGATCAGCTTGCCCAGACGCAAGTGACCGGCAATGCTGGCGGCTTCGCTGGCAATGCCTTCCATGAGGTCGCCGTCGCTGACAATAGCATAGGTATAGTGATCGACTACGGTGTGGCTCTCGCGGTTGTAACGCGCCGCCAGCCAGCGCTCGGCAATCGCCATGCCCACACCATTGGCAAAGCCCTGGCCCAGCGGACCCGTGGTCGTCTCTACGCCGGGCGTGTGATTCACTTCGGGATGGCCGGGGGTTTTGCTGCCCCATTGGCGGAAGTTCTTCAACTCTTCCAACGGCAGATCATAGCCGGTGAGGTGCAACATCGTGTAGAGCAGCATGGAGCCATGTCCGGCGCTGAGCACAAAGCGATCGCGGTTGTTCCAGTGCGGGTTGTGCGGATTGTGGCGCATGTAGCGGGTCCACAACACAAAGGCGGCCTGGGCCATGCCCATGGGCAGCCCTGGGTGGCCGGAGTTGGCCGCTTGCACGCCCTCGGCGGCTAACATGCGGATGGTATTGACGGCTTTGGCTTCAAACTCCGGGTCGAGTGTTTGGGCACGGGCATCGGCAACCGATGAAAAGGTCATAGTTCCTCCTGGGGTAAAACGTGGTGGGAAAGGGTGAACAGGTTAAGGCGATTATAGCACAGGCCGGAGAGGTTGCCGAAGAGAGCGTGCAGATTTTAACGCGGAGGCGCGCAGGGGCAGAGGCACAGTCTAGGGTTTACCTTTGCGTCTCCGCGTTAAATACATAATCAGCAAGAGCAGCCACACAGCCGCGCCCACCGCGCTAATCCACAGTCCGCGCTGCCAGCTTTGCGGCTGATAGCGGAAGATCACCTCATGTTCGCCCGCGGGGACCGTCACGCCGCGATAGAGCACGTTGGCTGGGTAAACCGGCGCGGGGAGACCGTCCACCGTGGCAACCCAGCCGGGGTAATAGGCATCGCTCAGCACCAGAAGGGCGGGGGCTTCACTCTGTGTGCGGATGATCACCCGCTGCGGCGCGTAATCGGTGATGATAGCCTCGCCGTCGCCGTTCCCCACAGGGATGTCGGTAGGGGCTTCGATGACCGTGCGGCGGGGATCGGCGAGAAGCGCTTCCACGGCAGCCTGGGGTGAATCCACCCGTTCCACCGCCGTGGTGAGATAGGCACGCTCGCGCATGTCCAGCGCTTCGTAGATCTTCACGTCGCCGCTGTGGACGAGCCGAAAGCGACCGCGGTCGCTGGGCAGCAGCGGCTGAAAAGTCTCGGTGCGGCCATCCACCAACGTGGCCGCCGTCACCGTGAGGGTAAAGGGCGACCCCGCCGCAGGCGTGAATCACAAGCTCGTCGGGGCTGATCGGCGTCTCCAGCGGCAGTCGGGCCACGTATTCCTGGCGTCCGCTTTCCGTGTCGCGATAGGCAACAATCGCACCTGCCGCTGTGGCCCACGCACTATCCAGCGCACCATCGGTGAAATCGCGCCCAGCGCGGAGCGGTATCTCGCGCACTCGTTGCCCCTCTTTGATGACGCCCACCGTCGCCACAACCGGATCGGTTGCTGTGGCTGCGCCGGAAAGATAGCCAATCAGGTGCAGCGCCGTGGCCTCAAACGGGCGCGGCACGTCAATCAAGATACGGTCGGGCGCGCTGACCGTGGCCCCCAACTGGCGGTCATAATAGACACCCTCGAACCAGAGATCGCGCACTTTGTCGGTGATCACATAGCGGACGTTCATGAGATCAAGCAGCGCCGCCGGGGGGATGCTCTCCAATTGTTCACGGATGCGGCCATCGGGCACAAGCTCGGCGGGCGGGATGAGCAGCGCCATGAATTGGTTATAGCGTTGCAGCGGCAACACGCCGCCGTCGAAGCCGTCCACAGCGGGGACACGCCAGAGCAGCGGCAAATTGGGCGCCAGAATTTCGCCAGCTTTGAGGGCGATGATCAGTTCTAAAAAGGCTTTTTCGTCGAGAACCGGGTCATCCCCCTCTCGATAGATGCGCCGCCAATCGGCCATGTCGCCGGGGTCGAACCCGATCGTGCTCAGGCTGAGAAAGCGCCCCATAGCCGCCGGGTGCAACGTCCGTGCCGGGTCGGTGAGCAGATGTGCTGGGGCCGTGCGCACGTCATAGACGGCCTGTGGCGCGGTGGGGTGCGTGTGGGGAAGAGAGCGGGCGGCGAAGAGGAGATCGACGGGGATGAGTACGATTAGAAGTATAAGAATGATTGACGATTGACGATTGACGATTGACGATCGGCTGTGCCGACGAATCTTCAATTGCAAATCGTCAATCGATTCTATCCCTGCCCCTGCCAGCACAGCCATCCCCAGGGTATAGAGCATCATCCAGCGCGCCGGGGTGCGGAAGAGATCGAAGCCGGGGACAAGTTTGTAGAGGACGTAATAGGCCGGGTTCCAGCGGCCCAGGGCGAGGAAGATGCCCAGCGCGGCGAAGAGCAGCCCGAAGAACCAGACGCGCTGTCCGCGGCGCGCGCCAAACGGCAAGGATCGCCAGCCCCAACGGGATCAGACCCGACATAGCCCACAAATTCGGTGAAGGCCACGCCGAAAGACCACGCTCAAATCCGACAGCCCATAGGAGGGCAAGAGCGTCCACGGCAGGCGCAAGGGGTGCAGGCTGAAGCTGGTCACATCCCAATAGGAAAGCCCGCCCCCGCGCAGCCCCAAGTCGCTGAGTTCCAGCGTGGGCAGCAGTTGGGCGGCGCAGATAGTCACACCGAGGGCGACGCCAAGGATGTAGAGGAGGAGATTGGCAATTAGCGATTGGCGATTAGGGATGGGGAATGGGGGAACTTTGACCTTTGCCAATCGCCAATTGCCAATCGCTACTATCCAATCCCCCATCTCCCTCCCCACCACCCACACGCCCACGCCAAAAAGGTTGATGTAGGCGGTCTGCGTGTGGCCAGCCAGAAGCATGAGCGCCGTGAAGAGAGAGAAGAGCAAAAGGCAATTGGTAAAGGGCGTCTTCTGTGGTCTGCCGTCTGCGGTCTGCCGTCCATCCGCCACCGCCCAGAGCAGCCAGGGCAGCCACGCCGCGGCGTTCATCTGGTTGATATGAGCGATGAGGCCGCCGAAGAAACCGCTCCCAGCCAGGGTGATGGCGGTGATCACGCCTGCCTGCGTGCCGTATTCCCAGCGGCGCATGAGCGCATAGCCCCCCATGCCCAGGATCCAGGCGTGCAGCGCGCCGCTCCAATAGATCTGTTTGGTCACTGGTAGCCAGCTTAGCGGCCAATGCAGGGGATAGAGTACGGCGGCTTGCGGGTTGGCGAGGAAAGGCACGCCGGAAAAAATGTACGGATTCCACAGGGGAATCTCGCCAGCGCGCAGAGAGGCCGCGGCATAATCACGATAGGGGTAAAAGTAGAGCAGGATATCGCCACTTGCCATCACCCGATCGGTAAAAAGCAGCCGCGCAAAGAGCGCCAGCACAAACAGCGCCAGCAACAGCATGGCGGCAAAGTGGGGCAACATTCGGCGCACAGGTGAATTAGTTAGAGCCATAGCAAAGCAACCACTTCACCGCAAAGAGGCAAAGATTCCCCATCCCTTTGCATCTCTGCGCCTTTGCCTCTTTGCGGTAATTTTTGGATATTTCGTTGATCATAACTCTGGCGCATGGCGGTTAGGGGTGGGTGTTGAAAAATGACGTGAAGGGTGTAGTGCGCGGCTGGCAGGCGCACCACGCGCAGAAGTCCTGCGGCGGGCCGAGAATTTCATAAACGGTCACTTTACCTGCACGAAAGCGTTCGACCAGTTGCAAACGCCGCCCGGCAAAGGCGCGTTCCCAATCACGCAGCATATCCCATTCGGGCATGATGGCAAAGCGCGGGCGATGGGCGATTTTAGCGGCATTGTCGGCGAGATAGACGGCGTGTGGATACCAGCGCAGGTCGAAGCGGTTTTCGCCGCTGGCTGTGGCATCGAAAAAGGAAAAGCGATGATGCCAGCCCAGGCTGTGGTGATAGAGCACACTGTCGGCGGGGGCCTGATCTCGCACCCAATCCGTCGCTTCTGTCAGCCCGGCATAGTCGCCGTGATCGCCGCCGATGGGATAGCCACCCTGCGCGGCGGTGATCGCTGGTCCCACGAGCAGCAGGGCCAGGACAGCGCTGATCAGCGGGCGCGCCCACACTGCCATACGCGGTAGTGCCGCCGCGACGAGTATCCCCGCGCTGATGCAGAAAACCGGAACTAGCGGCAGCAAATAGCGATCCCACACCTGGGTGGTGGTGACGATGTGAAAGGCGAGAAAGGCGAAGGGCCAGAGGAATTGTGAATTGTGAATTGTGAATTGCGACTTGCGAATTGCCACCCGCCACCCGCCACCCGCCATCAGCCCAATCCACAACGGCCAACTGGCGGTGAAATACCAGAGCAGGGAGAGCCACTCGGCGGCACGCGTGGGCCAGGTGTGGATCGGGGCCAGGGCAAAGCCGCCATAGTTGCGCACGCTGAGATCCCACGGCGAAGGGGCGACGGACCAACGCAGGCTGTCCCAATAGAGAATGGGCAGGGTGATGAGGGCGAGGCCGAGAAGAAGTGTGAAGTGTGAAGTATGAAGTATGAAGTGCGAATTGCGATAGTTCCCAACCGCCAACCGCCAACCGCCAATCACCAACGGCACAAAGAGCAACCCCTGTTGTTTGGTCATGATGGCCGCGCCCAGCCAGAGACCAGCCCAGAAGGTGCGCCTGCGCCCGGCGGCGTCGACGGCGAGCAGGCCAAATAAAACCAGCATGGGATCGGTGTAGGCGGTGGCGGCAAAGCTAATGGCGAAGGGGTTGAGGGCGAAGAAAAGGGCGGTGAGAAGGGCCGCGGTGCGCCCGCCCCAGCGTTGGGCGATGGCCGCCGCCAACGGAATCGAGAGGCTAGAAGCCAGCACATTGACCAGTCTTGCGCTGGCTTCCGACGGCCCCAACAGCGCAAACGCGCCGCCCAATATCCACAAAAAGAGGGGGGGTTTGTCGGGCCAGACGTGCAGCGCCAGCGGATCCACCTGCCAGAGGTGCAGCGCCCAAACGCTGTAAATCGCTTCGTCTTCGCGGAAGGGAAAAGCCGTGAGCAAGGGCAAGCGCAGCAGAAACCCCGCCAGCGTCACCGCGAGCAGCGACAACCGAACCCAATCGCGCCGCACCCACGCACGCAGCGCCCACCGCTTCCACAGCGGAAAGGGCTGCGGGACAATCGCCTCTGTCATCAGTCGATGAAGCGATATTTGAATAACGTGGAGACGGCGATGAAACCATCGCGCCAGGTGAGCTTTTTGCCTTCGTGGAATTCGCGCCCGTTGTAGCTAATGGGCACTTCAAAGATGGAATGGCCGCGTTTGAGGATCTTGGCCGTCAGCTCTGGTTCGATCTCAAAGCGGCGGCTGTGCAACGGCATGCCTTTGATCACGTCTCGCCGGAAACATTTGTAGCAGGTTTCCATGTCGCTCAAAATCGTGCCGTAGAGCAAATTGGTAAACCAAGTGACCCCTTTGTTGCCCAACGTGTGCGCCAAGCTCATGGCCGAGCGCGGCCCGCCCAAAAAGCGGCTGCCATAGACCACGGCTGTGCGCCCTTCCACAATTGGCTCCAAAAGCTTGACGTAGTCGCGGGGTCGTATTCCAGATCGGCATCCTGGATGATAAAAATATCACCGCTGGCGTGTTCAAAGCCTGTGCGCAGCGCCGCACCCTTGCCGCCGTTGCGGGCGTGATAGATGATGCGCACATCTTCTGCACCCTGCTGCATCCAATGGTCGAGGATCTCCCGTGTGCCGTCGGTGGATCCATCGTCAATGATCACGACTTCGCGCTTAAATTCAATCGGGCCATCCAACAATTCGTTGCTGCCATCGCGGTTGATGGTGAGATCGACAGTACGCACGCGGCGGATGATCTCCTCCAGCGTGGCGACTTCGTTATAGACCGGCATAATAATAGAGAGTTTCACGTCGTCCCCTGGCGTTTCTCTCGGGCGTGGCTTAATGTTCGCCCACTTGATGGGCCAAAATAATCGCTTCGGCCACGGCTTTCATGGGTTTGCGATTGTTCATGCTCATCTTCTGGATGCGGCGGAACGCTTCGGATTCATTCAGCCCCTGGGTATCCATTAAGATACCTTTGGCCCGCTCCACCACCTTGCGTGTTTCCAGGGTTTCGCGCAGAGACCCCATCTCGCGCTCCAAGGTGCGGAACTCGCTAAAGCGCGAGAGGGCCACCTCGATGGAGGGGGTCAGGTCGCTTTCGCGAAAGGGTTTTACCAAATAGCCAGCCACGCCCGCCTCACGGGCGCGGGTCACCAGATCTTGCTGGCTATAGGCGCTGAGCAGCAATACTGGGGCCACGCGCTCTTCGGTGAGAATGCGCGCCGCCTCGATGCCGTCCATGTCGGGCATCTTAATATCCATCACCACAATATCGGGGCGAAGCTCGCGCGCCAGGTTGACCGCACTGCGCCCGTCGCCTACATCACCCACCACCAGATAGCCGAGATCGGTCAACATCTCGCGTAGATCCATACGAATTAAAGATTCGTCATCGGCAATGATGATCCGTGTACGCTCCACCTCTGATCTCCTCTACAAAGTTCCAGCCGCGGCTGGTCGAACCCAATCGGTTGGATATGCAATCGTACCACAAACATGGCGATCTCCAAGAGAAGGGGGGATTGGCGATTAGGGATTGGCGATTAGGGACTGGGTGTCAATATAAAGCGATCTCTGCACATCCTGTCACCTCGTCACCTTGTCATCTTCCCCCAGTCCCCAATATCCAATCGCCAATCCGCCCTCACCCTGCATCTTCCGCCAGATGATTCATGGCGCGCTTGGGAAAGCTGACCACAACACGGGTGCCGCGGGGCGTGTCTGCGCCATCCTCGGCGGCGTGAACAGGCACAAAGTCAAGCTGCCCTTTGAGATCGTCGGTCACCAGCGTGCGTGTGATCTGTAGGCCCAGACTGCGGCTCTGGCTCAAGTTAAAATCATCGGGCAGCCCCAGGCCGTCATCCTGCACCACCACTTGCACCGCATCGCCCAGATCGGCCAGCGTGACATCAATGCGGCCATCCTCGCGCCCGTGCAGCCCATGTTCAATGGCGTTGAGCAGCAACTCATTGATCACCAGCGCCGTGGCCGTGGCCTGCCCCGCCGGCAAGCGAATGTTGGGGCCGCTGATGCTCGTCTCCACATGTTGGCCGGGACCCACCGCCACCTGTTGTGCCTGGGCCACCACACGCTGACAGACATCGCGGATGTTAATCGGCTGATGTTCATCCTGGCTCAAAAATTCGTGGATCACCGACATGCTGAGAATACGGTTGACGGCGTCGCTCAGGTGTTGCTTGGCTTCTTCGTTTTCACTGCGCCGAGCCTGTATGCGCAAAATCGCCGCAATCGTCTGTAAATTGTTCTTGACCCGGTGATGCACCTCTTGAATCATGGCCGATTTGACGTTGAGTTCGCGCTCGCGCTGCACCTGTTCCGTGGCGTTGTGGACCAATACCAGCGTGCCATCCACCTGGGTGGCCTTGTCGGCACCGTTGCCCCAGGGGAATTGACGGCGCACTTGGCGGCGGGCATGGTGCAGGCTGTGCGAGGGCGCACGCAGGGGGATGACCGTGCGCACCCAGACACGACCGTTGTCCGTTTCGTAGCGATGTTCGAGGCAGCGGTTGGCCTGCATGGCCTGATCCACCAGTTTTTCGTCCAACTCTTCTAGCGCCGAGATAGGCTGACCGCGGATATCGCGCACCAGCCCAATTGAGCGATAGAGGTTGGTGGCAATGCCGCTCATGTATTGGATGCGCGACTCTTGATCGACCCAATAGATGCCATCCAGCGGGCCAAAACCACGCAGCGGTTCGGGGATCTCAATTTCCCCGCGGATCGCCATCTCTTGCAGCCACGCCACCGCCTGCCGAAAGGGTTTATCGCGGCGGCGGTGACGCTCATACTCGATCAGATTGGTCTCGACGAGCATGGCAGCGATCACCCGGTTGGCGGCATTATGCACGGGGTAGACCTGTTGTGTAATCGGCGTGCCGCTGCTCAGGATCTGTTTACGGCGAATCCCGCTGCGGTTCTCGATGAGGGCACGGTGCACCAGCGGCTGTTCGCTGGCCGCAAAGTGCCGACCGGTGGCATCTTTTAGGTAGATGGACGAAATAGAGCGGGGCGGGGCATGGCGCGCCACCAATAGGCTCTGGCGACCGTGCAGGCAGCAGAGCAAAATATCGGCCCGGCTCACGTCGGCGGTGATCTGTAGCCCCTGTTCGATTTTGTAGAGCAAGGCCAGATCGCGCTCGGTGAGCGTGGTGTTGTGTGTAAGCTGTTTGTCTATAGCCATCTTGTTATCCCGCCGAACTCACCTAACGGCCCAATAGGAAAGCCGACGGCAGAGGCCCTCGGCTGATTGTGTACGTGGCTCCATCGCCGTACGGGTGTGATGCGTTTATGTGGCTCTAGTATAAAGCATAGGCAGGGGGATTGTCATGTTGGGGGGATGGGAGATTGGGGACGGGTTTCGCCAAACTGACGGGCGTCAGGTCACAGTCCCCTAGCGGAGAGTGATTCACAAATAGGGAGCAGGGAGAGCGTCGCCGCAAGGCGGCGCTT
>CAVRLX010000019.1:0-273358 GCA_963721725.1 uncultured Chloroflexia bacterium | reverse complement strand
CGGCAGGCTCCGTTGTGGAGATCATAAGCTCAATCGGCGCAGGGTGGGTGCGCTGATGGATTCCTCCGTCGTACAGATAGCACTTTACAAAATGCCCTGGCTCCGGCTCAAAATCAGGCACATCGTGGGGAGCGTCGCAAATGCCCGGCATGAAGTGTGGACAGCGAGACGAAAACACACAGCCTGGGGGCAGATCGCGCGGGCTGGGCACGTTCCCCGGAATCGGTTCCAATTTCTCCAGCCGCCCATCCACACGGGGGATCGAGCGCCACAACCCCTGGGTGTAGGGGTGGAGCGGATTTTCAAAGATAGCATCGGTGCTGCCTGATGCACACGCTTGCCCAAATACATGACGGCGATGTCGTCGGCCATCTCGGAGACGAGGGCCAGATTGTGCGAGATCAACATAATCGCCATGCCGGTCTGCGTCTGCAACTCGCTCAACAGTTCGATGATCTGCGCCTCGACAGTCACATCCAGCGAGGTGGTCGGCTCATCGGCAATCAGCAGCATAGGCGAGCAGCTAATCGCCATGGCGATCATGGCGCGCTGGCGCATGCCACCGCTGAACTCGTGGGGATAAGCATCGACGCGCTGTTCCGGGTTCGGGATGCCGACCTGCCGCAACAGTTCGATAGCCTGAATCCTGGCTTCCTGTTCTGATGTCGCTTTCTGATGAACGAGGATGGTCTCGATGATCTGATGCCCAATCGTGTGCAACGGGCCAAACGAGGTCATTGGCTCTTGAAAGATCATGCCAATATCGTTGCCGCGGATGTTGCGTAGCTGCTCTCCCTTTTGGCTCAGTTTGACCAGATCCACAATTTCGCCGTAGCGATGCAGCAAGATTTCGCCGCCGACGATTTTGCCAGGGGGCGATGGCGTGAGGCGCAGAATTGAATGGGCTGTGACCGATTTACCACAGCCACTTTCGCCAATCACGCCCAGCGTTTTGCCGCGACCGATGCTCAAATTCACGCCATCCACAGCGCGGATGGTGCCTGTGTCCAGCATGAAGTGGGTTTGCAGGTTCTTGATCTCTAGAATGGGATCTACAGTTTGGTTGGATCTTGCTTCAGACATAACCTTACCTCGAAGAGTAGGGATCAGCGGTGTCGTGCAGACCATCACCGACAAAGTTAAAAAGCAGAATGGCGAGCACAACAAAGATGGCGGGAATCAGCAGCCAGGGAAAGTTCGCCAGCGCCGTGATGTTTTGGGCGTCTTGTAACAGCGTGCCCCAACTCACCGCGGGCGGGCGAATGCCCAGCCCCAAAAAGCTGAGGGCCGTCTCGCCCAGGATCATGCCCGGAATCGCCAGGGTGATGAAGACAATCAGATAGCTGGTGAAAGCGGGCAGGAGGTGGCGAAAGATAATGCGCGTATCACTGGCCCCGGCTGCTTTGGCCGCCAGCGCGAATTCTTCGGTGCGCAGGCTGATGATCTTGCCGCGCACCAGCACGCGCCAGCCCGTCCAGCCCCGCACGGCCAGAATCAGGGTAATCGCAAAGTAGATGTTGATCGTGCCCCGATCTCTGGGCAGCGCTGCCGACAGTGCAATCCAGATCGGGATATCGGGCACGCTGATCAGCACTTCAATCACCCGCTGAATGGCCTCGTCCACCACGCCGCCAAAGTAGCCGGAAATGCCGCCCAGGATGGTGCCTAAAATGAAGGTGAAAATGACACCGCCAAAGCCAATAAAGAGCGAGATGCGCCCGGCGTAGAGAATTCTGGAGAAAAGATCGCGGCCCAGGCGATCCGAGCCGAAGATGATCAGCGGAACGTCGGGATCCTCCAGCCCGAAAAATTTCACATCCATAGGGATGAATCCCAACAGTTTATAGGGCATGGTGGGCACGAAAAAGCGAATAATATGCTCTGTGCTCTTGTCCTGATCGTAGACATATTTGAATGTGGCCGTGTCCAGCTTGCGCACTGTCTCATAGATAAAGGGACGGGTCAGGCCATGTTCTTCGCTGATGATGTGGATGCCTGTGGGCGGTGCATCGTTAAAATCTTTGAATCGAGCCAACGGCCCAAAGGGCGCAAAAAAATCGGCAAAGATCGAGAGCGCATAGAGCACAATCAGTAAATAGAGCGCCACCAGCGCCAGTTTGTGCTTTTTGAAGGCATGCCAGACCAGCTCACGTTGCGAGGCATAGTAAAGCCGCTCCTGAAGCCGCTGTGCCCGCGCCTGCCGTTGTTGGGTATAGCCTGTAATCACTCTGGATAACAATGAGTCCTGTGTCTTCACACGCATAGTTTGGTTACACCTTAGCCCTATCAAAGCGAATGCGCGGATCTAGCCAGGCCAGCAAAATGTCTGAAACCAGGGTCCCGATCACTGTCAGCATACTCAGGATCATGACAATGCTGCCCACCAGGTACATATCCTGGGCCAGCGCGCCAGCCAACAGCACCGGCCCCAACGTTTCCAGCCCCAGCGTTTGCGAGACAATGATTTCGCCGCTGACGATGAAGGGCAATGTCCAGCCGATTGTGCTAATCAGCGGGTTGATTGCCACCCGCACAGGATATTTCATGATCAGGGTGCGCTCTTTCAAGCCTTTGGCCCGCGCGGTGATCACATACTGTTTGTTCTTTTCGTCCAACAATGTGGCGCGCAGAACCCGAATTAGCGAGGCCATGCCCGCCGTGGTAATCACGAGAATGGGCAGCCAGATGTTGCTCAGCATGTTGAGAAACTTGGCCGAGGACCAAGCTGCGTCCCTAAATTCAACAGAGAACAGCCCGGTGAATGGCGCGCCCTGTGCTGGCAAAAACCCAATAGGCCAGCGCCAACGCCAGCAGAAAGTTGGGCAATGCCAATCCAACGAAGCCGACAATGGTCGCTGCGTAGTCGCCCAGCGAATATTGCCGCAACGCCGAATAGATCCCAATTGGAATTGCCAAAATCCAGGTGAGAAGCAGGGAAACAAAGGTAATTGTCATGGACATAGGCAGCCGTTCGAGGATGACCTCGCGCACAGGTCGCTGATAGATAAACGAGCGCCCCATTTCTCCCTTAAAGAGAAAATTGCCAACCCAGATGCCATACTGAACTACCGGATGCTTATCCAGGCCATATTGCCGGTAGAGCGCATCAATCTGGCCCTGATCCATGGTGTAGCCGGTGGCTTCTAAGTTGCGCACATAGGTTTCCACGTAGCTGCCTGGCGGCAAAATGATCACCACAAAGGAGATGATCGAGATTAAGAAGAGAAGGGGGATGATGAGCACCAAGCGGCGCACAATGAAGGCTGTCATTGCAGTTTCCTTGCTTCAACTCTGAGAGAGATGAACTTCTTGCCCCTGCCAGGTTTCCGAAACCTGGCAGGGGTTTAGAATCGCGTGACTATGCCCTGTTACTGCGGCGTTTTGAAGAAGAGCTGTTCCATACCGTAATCCAGTGCCCGGTCATCGGTGTAGCCTTCCTTCACCACGTTGCCCAGGTCGGCATTGTAGACAGTCGGCACGGTCATGCGGCCCACGGGCCAGATGGTGGCGTAGTGGTTCGCAAACCATTCGACCATCGCTGCATAGCGGGCCTGACCTTCGGCTGTGCCAGGGGGAACGGCCTTGCGCGCCACGTGCAGATCGAAGAATTCCTGGAGATAGGCTGGGGGTTTGCGGCCTGATTCGCCATTCGTGTTGAAGTAGCGTGCCGACATGGGTGCCCACCGACCTTTGGCCCCTGGCAGATAATCTTCGGAAATGCCCGGTCCCCAGATGGGTTCATCGCTCCAATGGATGGTCGCCATCAATTCATTGCCATCCATGCGCTGATTGAAGAGGTCATTGCCGATTACGTCCAGCGTGGTGCGAATGCCTACATTCTCGAAGTAGACCTTCAAGAGTTCACCCAACCCCAAGAAGTCGGGAGAGATCTGCGCCGTGGTGATGATCAACTCAAAGCGGTCGCCGTTGGGATCAGTGCGGAAGCCGTCGGCATCAACTTCGGTCATCCCCAGTTCGTCGAGAAGCTGGTTGGCCTTGTCGGCATCAAAATTCTCTTTGGTGAAGCCATCCAGCGTGTAGAGACCAAAGTAGAGATTTTGGTTAATATCTTCTTTGTCGATTGCGCTGGCAAGGGCACTGCCAAAGCGCGGATCCGAGACCAACTGCTGCCAGACGCTGCTTTCGGTCTCATAGTCGAAATCGTGGTTCAGGAAGAGAATCGGCGGGTTGTTGATGGAGCCGTGCAAAATAACGCCAAGATTGGAACGCTCGGCATTTTCCCGATAGAGAGGCATCTCTTTCAATTGCGCATAGGACGTGACCACATCATATTCACCGGCAGCGGCTTTCAAAATGATGGCCTGGAGTTCGTTGGAAACCTCAGCCACCACACGATCCACATAGGGCAGTTGATTGCCAGCCGTGTCAACCTTCCAATAATAGGGGTTGCGCACCATCGTGATCTTGGAGGTGGTAACCTCTTCGGCAATCCACGGGGCCAGGGTGGGCACGCCCACCGCATGTTCGCGCATGAATTCCCAGTGGGGCATGTCCTTGAGGATCACCAGATTTTCCCAAGTATCGACTTCAAGCTCATCCAAAATCGGCTGAATCTCGGCCATGTCGGTGTAGTCGGCATGGAACTGCTTGATGAAGTGGGCAGGCCGGAAGAGCAGCGTGTAATCGGGAATCCACGAAGAAAGCTCGGCCAGGAATTGACCATAGGGCTTATCGAAGGAGATGGTGAAGGTCATGTCGTCAATGATGGTCAGCTCGCCAGGCGTACCGCTGCCGCTGCCCTGGGCACGGGCCTTGACGGGGAAGTTGGGGTTAATGCGTGGGTCATTGTACAGTTCCCAGGTCATGCGCACATCTTCCGTGGTAACGGGTTCGCCGTCGGACCATTTCAGCCCTTCGCGGATGGTCAGCGTATATTCCGTGTAATCTTCGCTGATCTCATAGCTGCTCACAATTGCCGGCAGCGGATCGGTTGTGCTTTGATCTGGCGCGCGCAGGATGGTTGTGCCCAGGGCCAGGGCCAGCTCATGCACCGTGCCGTTCAGGTTGGGCGTGCGCAGGGTTCCCCCGTAGTTGCCTACTTCCCAATCCAGAAACTCTTCAGAGTTGAGCACGCCTGGTCCCACCACGAACGGCTCAGCCGGAACGCGTTCTTCAATCGGGGGCAGTTCGCCCGCGGCGACTTGCTCGGCGAGGAAGGGAACTTCGTTATAACTGGCGGGTGGATCGTACTTCTGGGTATTGACGACAATGCGGCCTTCTGGGGCAGCTTCGGCGGGGACCGTCGAGGCTTCTACAGCGGCCGGGGCCGTCGTAGCTTCCGCTGCGGCGGCCGGGGCGGATGTCGCGGTGGCTTCGGCGGGCTGCTGGTGCCGCGGCAGGTTCAGCATCCCCGCCACAGGCAGCCAATAGCAGCGTGAACAATAGCAGCAGTGATGACACCATCATCAACCAACGGGGACTTCTTCCTCTGCGACTCATCAGTTTCTCCTTGTGTGGTTTGCCAGCCCGACTGGATCAGGCGTGTGGCAGGCAGCGGTGAGAAAGGTGGGCTAAAATACCACCCTTGATACAAAATTTCGGCGCGCCTATGGTGGGGCCAAAGGAGCACCAAAATGTAAAAAACGACAACAACCATAACGTGGTCAACCGCTGCGCTCGCTAAATCGATGCACGCGGCACATAGGGACATTCCATTAAGTATTGGACAGGCGGGCGTCCGTCTTTGTCAGCTCCCTCTATCTCTGCCAATAACTTTTGCACGGCCCACCGGCCCATCTCGTAGTGGGGAAGCTGGACCGTAGACAGGCCAGGGTGCAGGTGGGCGGCGATTAACTCCTGGTTATCGAACCCTATTACAGCCACGTCGTCGGGGATGCGCTTGCCCAGTTTGCGCAGCGCATCATAGGCGCCCATTGCCATGCGGTCATTGAAACAAAAGAGCGCCGTAGGCGGATCTGGCTGCATCATTAAATCCATGGCACAACGATAGCCATCGGCTGCATCGCTGACGCCAGCACACAGCAGTGCCTGGTCAAAGGCGATCCCAGCCGCAGCCAATGCCTGTTGATAGCCTTGCAGACGGCCAATCGCCGCAGGAACAGGGCTTTGGCTGTTGACAAACCCAATCCGGCGGTGCCCGGCCTGGATCAGACATTGGGCCGCTGTACGTCCCCCTTGCACCTCGTCCGGCACGACAGAGGGGAAAGCCCGTTTTTCGTCAAAACAGTCCAGCAGTACAGCCGGGACCTCGGCAATGTGGGCAGGCGGCTGCACCATCCGATGGTACATTGTCCCGTAGATAATCCCCTCAACCTGACGATCCAACATCATTTCCACGGCGGCATGTTCTAGTTCCAGATTGTCTTCGGTGTTGACCAGCAACAGAATTTTCTGGCTGGCCCACGCTACATCTTGTGCGCCCTTAAAGATTAGCCCAGCGTGGGGCGAGGTGGCAATGTAGTCGGTGACAAAGCCAATCAGATCGGTGCGGCTGCGGCGCAGACTTTGCGCGGCCGCGTTGGGACGATAGCCCAGTTCGGCCACCGCTTGCCAGACGCGCTCGTGTGTTTCATCCGAGAGGCTGACCGCTCTGTTCTCGTTGATCACAAACGAGACAGTGGTTTGTGACACGCCTGCCCGTTTTGCCACATCATTCATAGTGACCGGGCGACCATCGGTTTTGTCAGACATTGCAATTTTTGTAGGGGTATGAGAGTATACTAATACGTATTTGTAATACGTATTAGTAATATAGCATCCAAATTATCGCATGTCAATTACTGATTTTCAATCTCAAAAGTTTTCAATGTTAATTTTTAATGTCAAAAGGAAATCCCATGCAGTATTTCAAACCGTCAGATCCTGCGCAGTTTATTGGTGACTGTATGCCATTTTTCTATGATGGCACGTTTTACCTTTACTATCTCCTTGATGAAGGACATCATACGGCACTGGGGGGGCTGGGCGGACACCAATGGGCATTGGCGACGTCCAGGGATCTTGTGCGCTGGGAGCAGCATGGGCTGGTAATTCCCATCACAGAGGCAGGGGAAGGCTCCATTTGTACTGGCTCTACCTTCTATCATGAGGGAACGTATTACGCTTTCTATGCCACACGAGAACGCGATTGGACCCAGCACCTAAGTCTGGCGGTGAGCAACGACGGTATTGATTTTCAGAAGACACAGCCCAATCTGGCCTGGCCTCCACAGGGCTATAATCCCGTCGATTACCGCGATCCGTTTGTCTTTTATGACGAAGGGACAGCGCGTTTTCACATGCTGGTCACCGCTTCCCGTTCCCCCTACCCGGTAGCAAAGCATGGCGGATGTCTGGCCCACCTTGTCTCAACAGATCTGCAACAGTGGGAACTGCAAGATCCTTTTTTGATGCCCGGCTTGCCCGGCGCGCCGGAATGCCCAGACTATTTCTTCTGGAATGGCTGGTATTATCTGATCTTTAGTCATTCGCTGGTTGCCCACTATCGCTTTTCCCGTTCACCCTTTGGCCCCTGGCTGCGTCCAGACGTCGATACCTTTGATGGGGCTTGGGCTAGTGTCATGAAAACAGCCCCCTTCCACGACAACCGCCGCATCGGCGTAGCCTGGGTGGGCACACGCGAAGGCAACAAGGACAACGGGCGACGGCAGTGGGGCGGCCACACAATTTTCCGTGAATTGGTGCAACACGAGGATGGTACACTGGGAACAAAGTTCCCTACCGAGATGGTACCCGACGAGGGTGCGCCCGTAGATTTTTCAGCAGCGCCCGTGATTGGAGAAGTTCAGAGCAATCAAACCGAGGTACAGTTAAAATCGGAGGAAGGATTGGCCGTTGCCAGGCTGGCAGACATTCCCTCCGATTTCTATATACGGCTGCGCGTCGATGCCCAGACCACAAGTGGCGAATTCGGTCTCTTTTTGGGTGCCACCGAGGATTACACCACGGGCTACGAGCTTTGTTTTCACCCACGCGAGCAGCGGGTGCGGTTGCACGACGCTGCGATCTATGGCGTAACCGGGCTAGACGGCATTTTTGACGTGGAAATTGTGGTGAAGGATGGCATGATCGACCTCTGCATTGACAACCGCCGCTGCCTGATTAACCGCTGCCCTGAACAGCACGGCGGGCATCTTTTCCTCTATGGTCGCAATGGCAGCGTCAAGTGGAGCGAGATTCAAGTACGACTCTTGTAGTCAACTATGGGAGTCAAACGGCTTCCAAACGTAACCAACAGAGGTGAAACGGTTCTGCGACGCCGACTGGCCTAAACTGCGGTTGTGCAGTAGGCGATTCCACGAAAATACGTATGCACAAGGGCCGGGGACTTTGGCCGCACCGTTTATTCTTTGGAATCGCCTTAGCGAAACAGAAACTATTTCAGAAAAGAGGAAACCGCAAAGAACACATTTCGCACCAAAATCATACTCGGACTCGCAACCCTGGCAATTGCTGCCGCTGACTTTGGCTTTAGTCCTGCTGGGGGAACGATGGCACTCAAGGTCAATGTCCATGAAGGCCAGTACCTTGCCAAGAAAGGCTGCTTTGACGTCAGACACAATCTCCACGTTGCCAGCGTGTTGAGGAATGGGCTGCCTTGGGCTAATGGGGCCTGTATTTCGACCTGCCCGCTGATGACCTCAGCCCTTCTTGCTATCGAGGGATCTTATAGTTCACAAGTGACTGCCCTTCGCCCGCCAACTTGTGATAGACCTCACTGCCCAGTAATTGAGCTACGATATTTTGAAAACCTTTATCGTTCATATAGCGGGCGAAGATCTCTTCGTTTTGATCCATGCGTTCGATGAAGAGCGATTCCAAAAGTTGTTTGAAGAGGAGTGAGAACTTTTCAGGTGAGTTGACCTGAGCCGCTTGTTGAAGTTCTTCAGAGGTAGAAGCAGCCGCAATGAGTTGGTCAAAAAAGAGTTGATCGGCCTGGGTGAAGTCGGTGCCAAAGCGGTCATTAACCACATCGATGACCTGGGAGAGTGCAACTCTATCTTCTTTGGCAATGGCTGTGCCTACTTCTTTGGGACCATCGAGTGGAGTGCCGTAGCTGTTCGATAGATCGATTGACCCTTCGCTGATCTTTTGCAGCCGGTAGTATTCTAGAAAGACATCGCTATCGAACTCATATTGGGGACCGCTGGCGCGGCGGGGGAGTTTCGTCGCCAAGTGTCGCAGGAAGGTGTAGAGTTTCTCCAAATCTGAATCCTGATAAGGAATGATCTGACTGAGGAAGGCGTAGAGGTTTTGAAAGGCGCTGAGCTTCCCTCGCCAGACTTCGGCTTCCTCAGCGTCATTCTCTTTTTGCAGGATCTTGAATCGGCTTACTGCCGGATCGAGGGCTGCATTCATGGCTTGATGGTCGGCCTTGCTCTGTTTCTGTTTCGGCATGAAGAAGATTTCACAGAAGCGATCTACCTCTGCTTGCAGGTAGACGCCAGACGCATCAAGTTCACTTTTAATTTGGTAAAGCTGTTCCGGCTCGGCTTCCTCACCCAGAACAGCCCCCTCGTAGAACTGCTGAAACGCTTCTCGAATCTCCTCCCGGTCATTGTAAAAATCGAGGATAAAGGTATCTTCCTTGAGCGGGTGGGTGCGGTTGAGCCGCGAGAGCGTCTGCACGGCGTGGATGCCCGCCAGCTGCTTGTCAACGTACATGGTGTGCAGCAGCGGTTGGTCGAAGCCGGTCTGATATTTCTCCGCCACCAGCAGAACCTGATAGTCACTAGTCGCAAATTGTTCGGGCAAGGCAGCTTCACGGATGCCGCCATTCATGCCCTCTTCGGTATACGTTTTGGCAGGAACTTTGTCGTCGGTGACAGTGCCTGAGAAGGCGACCAGCGTCTTAATCGGATAGCCTTTTTCTCGAATATAGCGGTCAAAGCTCTGTTTGTAGCGCACTGCTTCCAGCCGTGAACCGGTGACGACCATCGCTTTGGCCTTGCCGCCGATTTTGTGGCGGGTGGAGGTGTTGAAATGCTCCACCATGACTTCGGTCTTCTGGGCAATGTTATGTGGATGGAGGCGCATGAAGCGAGCCAGGGCACGCGCGGCCTTTTTGCGTTCCACATTGGGGTCGTCTGCCGAGGCTTTGATCAACTTGAAATAGGCTTTGTAGGTGGTGTAGTGGCGCAGCACATCCATGATGAAGCCTTCTTCAATGGCCTGACGCATGGTGTACTTGTCGAAGGGTTCGCCGTTGTCGCCCAAATGACGGCCAGCGTTTTGTGTTTAGGCGTGGCGGTGAAGGCGAAGAAACTGAGATTGGCCTGTTGCGACCGCTTCGCCATGCTGCGGAAGAGTTCGTCCATCTGGGCCTGCACCCTCTTCCGGGCCCGCGTTTCGCCTCGGCGTGCGAAGATCCTCGCCGCCCAATACCTCTTTGAGATCCATGGCCGTTTCGCCGCTTTGGGAACTGTGCGCTTCGTCGATGATGACGGCAAAGCGCCGGGTGGCGAGCCGCCCGCTGCCGTTTTTCGTCCGCGTTCCTCGGCCATCTTGTAGCAGACGGCGCGAGACGAAGGGAAATTTTTGCAGCGTGGTGATGATAATCGGCACGCCGCTTTCCAGGGCTTGGGCCAAGCTGCGCGAATCTTTGTCGATCTTCTGCACCACGCCGTGGCGGTGCTCAAACTGATAGATAGTATCTTGCAACTGTTGGTCCAAGACACGGCGGTCGGTAATCACAATGACGCTGTCGAAGACGCGCTCGTCATTCTCGCCGTGCAGAGAGGAGAGGCGGTGGGCCAGCCAGCCGATGGTGTTGCTTTTGCCGCTGCCCGCCGAATGTTCGATCAGGTAGTTGTGGCCCACGCCGTTCTCCTGGCCGCAGTCGACAAAGCGCCGCACGCGCTGCCACTGGTGAAAGCGCGGGAAAATCAGCGTCTCTTTTTTGATATTGCGTCCGCATCGTCGCGCTTCTCTTCGATTTGCAGATGAAGAAAACGCGGCCAGCAAATCCAACAGGCTATCGCGCTGCAGCACTTCTTCCCATAAATACGCGGTGCGATAGCTGCGCCCTGCGGATCGGGAGGGTTGCCCGCGCCGCCATCTCGACCGTGGTTAAAGGGCAGAAAGTGGGTCGCTTTGCCAGCCAGCCGCGTGGTCATCCAGACCTCTTCGGTGTCCACGGCGAAATGAACGAGGGTGCGCTGTTTGAATTCGAAGATGGGTTCGCGCGGGTCGCGGTCTTGCTGGTATTGGCGGCGGGCGTGGGCGGCGGTCTGCCCAGTCATGGGGTTTTTGAGTTCGAGGGTGGCGATGGGGATGCCGTTGAGGCTGAGGGTTATGTCAAGGGAGCGGGCGGGGTGGCGCTCGCTGTAGTGGAGTTGGCGGGTGAGGCCCAGGCGGTTGGCGGCGTATTGGGCTTCGAGGGTGGGGTTGAGGCCGTGGGCGGCTTTGAAGAAGGCAACGCGCAACGTGCGCCCGTAACATTTGAAGCCGTGACGCAGCGTGTGCAGGGAACCGTAGGGGTCGAGCCATTTGCACAGATCGGTGAGGACCTGCGGCCCGGTGCGTTCGCCGTGGAGCGACTCGAGTTTGGCCCACTCGGTGGGTTGGGTGGTGGATAAAGGCGATGGCCTCATCGGGGAAAATGGCGCGGGCAGCGTCGAACGGCGTGTTGACGGTGTGGTAGCCGTTGTCGAGCAGGTATGCTTCAATGACACTTTCGAAGGCTGCTTCACCGTGGCGGTTAGAAGGGAATGTGGACATCAATTTCTCTCAGAATAATTTGATCTAGTGCATTGTAAGATCCATCATATCCAAAGATCGTAAATACCATCAATGCCATTAATTCCAACATGTTGTTATATTCTTGTTCACGCTCTGCTGGCGTTTTACCTACAAATTCACCTTCATGTACTATGGAGTTTCGTGTAAATCTGAATTGGCAATTTTTTGCTTGCCTTTTTCACGAAACTCTTTAGAAACTATATGTTTTTCGGATTCAAAAAAAGATTCCAGCTTTCTAGCAAAACTTTCAGACCTTGTTATATTGTTTCTCCGAAACCAGCTATTTAATAACTCTTCAATTGACGTTACAATCAAACGAGCCTGGTCTTCCTGGCGTTCAGTTAGCAAAATGTATTCGATAAAATGGCGTATAGCAATTGCATAACTAGCCACATCATCTAATGCAATGGTGGAATAGCCTTCAAGCCTGCTACTTATGATAGGATTGATAAATTGGTCAATCTGCTCGATATTTTGTTTCAATTTGCGTGGATCTGAAGTTAGCGGTGCGATAAATGCATGAAACGAACGCTGTGAGAAAACTCTTCTACGCTGCACCCATCTTCTGACTACCGCTGCTTGCGGCTCATAAAAATCAGCACACATTGAAGAAGTTGATTCCTTACCTATGCACTGAATATCTCGACCAGTGCTATTGACATCAATGCACACCAAATCTCTACAGAAGTATCTTGCTCCTTGTCTCCCTGAATATAACAATTATCAAGAGTAGCACTATAAAGATTACTAAAAGGAACTGTTTTCCCAAAAACCGTAATTCCTAACTCCTGGAAAGCGTTATATATCTCCTCTTCCTCACCATTAATGCCAAGATGTACTTCCTCATCAGACTGGTTGTAATGGTGATATTTTGGATATAGACCTGACCCGTAAGTTGGAAACGTAATCCCTGTGATCGCATAAGTGATATTTTCTGCATCATTCATGTTCTTGCGTAAATGGCTGCGCGCCTTCTCCCCACCTTCTATTACACTGTATTCTTTTGCATAAAATAACATGGCTGTAATATTGCGCTCGCCAAAATCACGTTCTAATACATTAATAAAAGTGCATTCTTTGGCTTCTACCTCATAAAGGTTATTGAATCTCGAATCTCTGTTTGGACTCTTACCAATGATAATAGGAGATGTTTTTGCTGGAATACGGGTCAAACCATTACAGTAGCAAACAACTACGGCTTTGAAATCATAGGTGTAAGCTACTTCAAACTGACAGTCGACTTTACTGCCATTAAAGTAGGCTTGTCCATCTGCAAAGAAATGGGATGCCGCATCGATAGGACCTTGAGACTGGATAAACTGAGAGGGAGGATACTCATATCCCCAACGGTTTGGAGCTGGATACATCAGAATAAAATCCTTTCTTGCATAAGGCTTACTTCAACCTGCCCGGTGACCGCCGCCGCGTAATGAGCGCCGACCGTCGTTCCTGGAGTAGTGAAATAGTTTCCTCTGTGGCTGCGCGTAATTTGGTCTAGCTTCGCCGTTTCATCGGTCAGATAATTAGCGATTGCCTGCTGTTCTGAAAGCGGGGGCACAGGCATGAGAACCTGGAAAAATTCACTTGGGTACAATCGCAACCGAGAAGACCAGACACCTTTTGAATAGCGGGTCACTTCGGTGGCGAAAGCTGGAATACGGACCAAAACATCTAAATAGCTGGGGTCGTATTGATGAGGACGGTAGACGTTATAAGCCGGGCTAACAATTCCATCCTCAACAGCCACCCCCATAGCCCCCATCCATGCCCACAATGTATTGATCACGAGATCGCCAGCCTGACAGCGTTTGTACCCTTCCAAACTTTCTGCCATGAACATATTGACATCTTTTTCAGAGCGGCGGGTGACGCCGGTCAAATGGGAAACGGTGAGCAATTCTTCTTCACCCCTCGTTGAGCGGTCATCAACTTCCCGAAAAAGCCAGCGGGCGTACTCTACTTTCCAATGCACCGGAATCTCCCCCAGCCACTCGACCCCGAACGCCGCAGCGGACACCGCCATCCAGCCCACGGGTGACGGCATGGGTGATGAGGGCGCTACGCTTCTCCGCCAGGAGGCTTGAGCAGCCCTGATTGGCGCGAGCAATGCGTCGAGTCCCGCGGTCTTGTGATCCAGGTAGTCCGCGATGGCTGCGCGTCGGGGGAGTGAGGGAAGCCAAATCCACTTCTTGAGCTAATACTCTTTCATATCTAAATTGGACTACCGTGGCTCTGTTGCATAACACATCAAGCCAAGCCTTACTTGTTGCTGGACTAAAAAAAGTAAAACAAGTATGCGCCAGAGCGCGAGATCCCGGTACATTAGAGCTAACGCGAAGACGCGCCAAAATGTTGGAATATAAAGCAGGTTCGCCAGTCTGGCTAACGAAACAACCCGGCCCACAGGCTGACTTACCTCCACCGGACTTCTCAACGATGAGATCGCCTGGCGACGATGCCCAGATTGCAATTTCGTCGGGTGCAGCCCACATTGTCGCCTAGTCAGCTCAGATCTAAACTGGCGGATCCCATCTGAATAAGCTCGGCTTTGAGAATACACCTCTTTACCCTCCGAAGATTGTCATTTTTGAAGCTTTTCCCCAGGCAACTTAGAAATGTCTTTCCGACCTGAGAAAACTTCCCAACTATCATTGGAGCCACTGATCGTCACGGTGCCAAAAAGTCACTATGTTGGTTTTTACACCGTCACCTCACGCAGCAGCCGAACGATCTCTCCTCCATACGCTTGAGATCGGCGTCGATCTCGGCCAGGGGGCGGGGCGGGGTGTACTCGTAAAAATAGCGGTTGAAGTTGATCTCGTAGGCGCGGCGGATGCTGCCGCCGTCAGCCCAGGCTTCGTCCACGTGGGGCAGCACCTCCTGCGGAGAGTAGCGGACGATCGCCTGCCGGTTGGCCGTGTCCGCTCGCCATCCACGGGCGGCCAGATCTGCACATTCTCGAAGTCGCGCAGCGGCGTGTGGGCTCTCGTACATGCACTGCAGCTCGCGGGTCTTCCAGATAGGGAAACCACCCCCATACCCGGTCATTGATCGCCCGGTCGCCTTTGCGCCCGGCGGCGGTTTGCCCGCATCGACCGTCCGGCCTCGCCCTCGTCGTCGGTAAAGACATCGCGAAAGAGCTTCTGTTCGCTCTTGCGCCAGCGGCTGGAGCGCTCTTTGAGTAACGCCTCCATCAACCGGTCAAATTCGTTCCAATGGCGGCGGGGGGCCGGCCAATGCTGGTCGATGGCCTGCACGTCATCCAGCAGGTGGGGCAGGGCGTTGAGAAAGCGCTCCTTGCGATCCACATCCATCTGTAGAGCAGGCGCAGGGGTCGTTCTATCGTCACCCGGTTATAGCCAAAGTCGGCGTTGGTCGAAGATTTTGCGAGTACTTGTTCTCAGCAAAATCCGCCATAGAGCCGCACGATCTGGCCGATCTGATCCGGCTCGCCCTCCTCTTTGTCACCGATCTTGCGCCGTTTGTCGCCCAGGCTGCGGCGCATGGAGATGTAAAACTCCTCCCCGCGCGCGTCGATCAGTTGGATTTTGCCCTGCCGTTGCGCTTCCTTGCGGTTGGTGACGATCCAAATGTAGGTGCCGATGCCCGTGTTGTAGAACATCTGCTCCGGCAGGGCGACAATCGCCTCCAGCCAGTCGTTCTCGATAATCCACTTGCGGATCTCGCTCTCGCCGCTGCCCGCGCCGCCGGTAAAGAGGGGCGAACCGTTGAAGACAATCGCCAGCCGCGAGCCGTGCTTGATCCTCTTGTCCGGCTTGAGCGGTTCAAACTTGCTGATCATGTGCTGCAAAAAGAGCAGCGCGCCATCGTTGACGCGGGGCAGCCCGGCGCCGAAGCGGCCAGCAAATCCTCGTGTGTCGTGCTCGCGTTTGATCTCTTTCTGTTGCCGCTTCCAGTCCACGCCAAAGGGCGGGTTGGCAAGGAGATAGTCAAAGGTCTCGCGCTGCGTACTGGTCGTTGATCAGCGAATCGCCAAAGCGGATCTCGCTGTTTTCGTTGCCCTTCATCAGCAAGTCAGAGGCGGCAATGGCATAGGAGCGAGGGTTGAAATCCTGGCCGAAGACCCACAGTCGTTCGCCCAGATTCAGTCGACGCAGGTGGTTTTGCGCCTCCGAAAGCATCCCGCCCGTGCCGCAGGCCGGATCGAGCAGCTTGAAGACTTTGCCCTCAGTGGTCAGAATGTCGTCGTCGGGTGCAAAGAGAATGTCCACCATCAGGCGGATCACCTCGCGTGGCGTAAAGTGATCGCCGGCGGTCTCGTTGGCCGCCTCGTTGAAGCGCCGGATCAGGTCCTCAAAGAGCAACCCCATTTCGATATTGTCCACTGCGTTCCGGGTGCAGGTCGATGTCGCAGAATTTGGAGATAACCAAAAAGAGGATATTGGCTTCCCGCATCCGCTCGATCTCTGCGAGCCAACTCGAAGCGCTCGAAGATTTCCCGCACATTGCCCGAGAAGCCGTTGATGTAGCTGACCAGATGTTTGTCGATGTTGTCCGGGTCGCCTTTGAGTTTCTCAAAGTCCAAAGGTGAGTGGTTGTGAAAGCGCTGCCCGGCTACGCTGTTGAGGACGCTGTCCAACGCCTCTCCGTCGAAAGGCGATCCTTCCCTGTTCGTAGCGGGCAGCACTGCTCTTTGGTCGGCTCTAAGCACACAATCAAAGCGGCGCAGCACCACCAGCGGCAACATGACCCGTTCGTACTGCGGCGGACGGTAGGGTCCGCGCAACAGATCGGCAATCTGCCAAATAAAGTTGGAGAGTTGGTGATGGTCGGCCATAGATTACTTTCTAACGGTCGGGTAGCATTGACAAAAAGGGGAAAAGAAAAAACCGTCTGCTCGGCGTTTGGCAACGAGAGACGGCTTTCACCAGAAAGCACCTCGCTTTGCTACCGTTATTACTACACTGTAGCCAATCAACCAGGTACTTGCAAACCGAGAAAATTCATCCCGGTCCTGTCATGTAAATAATGAGCTCCCTGGGACTCGAACCCAGAACCCACGGCTTAAAAGGCCGTTGCTCTGCCATTGAGCTAGGAGCCCACAATTGCTTGTCAACTATACTGTAAATGGAGGGGGAAGGCAAATTTTGCAGTGGTTTGGACGCTAGACAAAGCACGATGGACGAAGGCGTGAAAGTCCATGCGCCGCTGGATGCTCAACGTTCGTCCGCGGTCTTTCGTCCTTCGTCTTTCTCCCACTTCACCGCACGGGCTGCGACGAGGAGAGCGGATTGCCCTCGGCGTCGACGGAGACGATGCGGATGTCGTAGCTGGTGCCTTCGAGCGGTGTGGGAAATTCATAGCGCCAGCGGCCGCCGTCGTCAGCGTGGATCTCTTGTTGCCAGGCGCCGTCTACATAGATAAAGAGGCGGTCGCGAGGCAGCGACGTGCCCACCAGCGTGGTGATGATCACCCGCTGCACGGTGATGCCGTCGCTGGCAAGTTCGCGACGGATGACCGGTTCGCCCGCTGGCGCGCTGGCGGCTTCGGGGGCAATCGTCAGGATGCGCGGTTGGGAGCGGGTGAGGGGTACGCCGTTTTGCACGATTACGGCCCAGACCAGATGCTCGCCTGGGGGCAGCGGCGTTTCTGGTCGCCATGCCCATTTACCGCCAGCGTCGATGGTGACGATGCCCAGCAGATCGGCGCGCCCTGCGCCGGGGGTGCGATAGTAGAGTTGCACCAGTGCCCCGGCTGGGCCATCGCCGGTGATCAGCGGGGTGGCGGTGAGCAGGGGCTGTTCAAAGAGAAATGCCGCCAGTGTGGGCGGCGGGATGGGACGGGCGTCAGGCGCGATATGCACGATTTTGGAGAGTCCATCTTCGGCGTCGTCGCTGACGTTGGCAAGGCGGGCGCGGATCCAGGTCATGCCCACGGGCAGCGGCTGTGCTGGCACAAATTGCCATTCTCCATCCGCATCCACTTCAACAGGATAGCGCCGACCGGCCAACGTCAGGATCACGGTTGAGCCAACAGGGGCAGTGCCATAGAGCAGGGGCAGGCTGTTGGGCAGCAGCACAGCAGATTCACCGAGCAGGTTGACGGTGAGCGCTTGTGATGTGGGATTGGCTGGAGTGGGCAGTGGTGAGGCAGCGGCTACCGAGGGGATTGGTCCGGCCAGGGAGCGGCCGGTCACGGGTTCGACAGTCGGAGTGGGGGGAAGCAAGCCTGTATTCTCTATTTGCTCCAAGCCCAGCCCGCGCCAGATCACCAGCGTGGCGAAGAGCACGACAGCCACCCCGATTTTCCAGCGATCCAGGGGCCAGTGTACATAGGGGGGGCGGGGCGCGCGTGTTTCAGGCATGGGCGGGTCTGGCTATGCCGACTGTTGCAGTTGGGCGGCTTGTTCGATCCAATGGGAATAGTCCACGTCTTCGCCGCTGACGCCCACTTCGGGCAGAATCTGGGCTAGTTCCGTGGGCGAGAGCGCGGCCACTTGTTCATAGGTATAGATGCCGGCCTGATAGAGATCGCGCTCATAGTGATTGCCAATGCCGTCAATGCGCGTGAGATCGTCGGGGCGGGGGCCGGTATAGATGGCCCCAATGCGGCCTTGCTCCTGGGCCAGTTGGCGGGCCTGATCGATCCACGACTGCGGATCGGTGTTGCTCTGGGCGCGGGTGGTGACGCGCAAGATGTGGGGATCGGTGTTGGCAAGTTGATGCCATGTGAAGATGCCCGCATTGTAGAGGCGCTTTTCGTAGACCACGCCAATGCCGCGGATCTGGGAAAGCGGATCCGGGTAGGGCGTGGGCACAACGTCGGCGGGTGCTGGCGGGGTCTCGGCTACGGGAGTCGGGACTGTGGCCGGGACTGTGGCCGGAGCCGTGGCATAGGCAGGGGTGTAGGCTTCGGGCGCGGGCATGGCGCTCGGCGTGGCTGCCGCTGGGGCTGTGGGCGGGCTGAGCGATGGCTTGCCCTGTGTACGCCGTTGGCGGAACCAGAGCCACTCGGTCAGGGTCGAGAGTACCCAGCCCAGGAGAAAGCCAGCCAGTATATACCACACCCCTATCCATCCACCCATTGCCATCCTCCGCTTCATGAACCCACTTGATGAACCGATTGCGCGTTTGTTGTGTGTCGATTCTGCTTGGGCGTAAGTGTACTCGTGAGTAAAAGCGATTGTCAATCGGGAAGCGCGGACCATCTTGCTTGCTTTGGATGCTCCTTTATGCACTTCAGCGCTGATAGCTCCCGGCATCCGCCCCATAGCCCGTGAGTTCTACATAGCCGCGGCCCGTCACGGCAGCACCGGCATGGCTGCCTTCAATTAGCGTCGCCCCTTCGTAATAGGTGAACGCGACATCCATTTCCTGGTCTTGAATCAACGGACGGATGGTCAGATCGATGGCATAGGGCGCAAAGCGTACCTGCCAGCCCGATGGATAGGTAATGTTGGTCTTTGGGCTAGTCCATTGATCCAGCGCAGTTAGCTCGAAATCGTCTTGGGTGATCACGAACTGGCGACCGTCGGCCAGGGCCAGCGTGCCTTCGAAAATTTCCTGACTTTCTCCGCTTTGTGTGCGGATTTCGGCAAACATGAGCACCGTGCCATCGTCTAGCGTGGCGCTAAACCAATCCCAGCCCAGGGCATCTCCGCTCAGGGCACTGCTGCCAAACTCGTGATCCATCCAACTGTGGCCGCCAACGGTGGCGGTTGCGCCGCCGATGGTAAGCGTGCCCTGTGTCTCCATGCGCACCAAGCTATAGTAATAGCTGGCGTTGCCCGGCTCGGCTCCCTTTTGGCTCAACCCCTGCTCGCCGTGGAGCAGCGGCGGCTGTGTTTCGGTCAGCACGAGATCCAACGCCATGGGGTTTTGGGCGTCCGCCACCGCCGCCGTAAGTCGATATTGATCAGGGCCGATCTGCTGGGCGCGCCAATCTTCCAACCAGACGGCATATTGAGGATCGCCCTGTGCGCCAGCCAAGCCGGCGCTGCCGCGGCTAAACCGGTCATAGCTTGTATGCTGGTTGGCCGAACCGCTGGTAATGGCAAAGTGGGCCATGTAAACCTGATTGGCGGCGAAATCCGAGGTGCGTGTACTGGGCTGGGCCGAAAGCGCACTGCGGAAAAAAGTGAGCTGATAGCCATACAGATCGCCGTTATCGGCGCGCAGGTTGCCTGTGTAATACCACCACTCGGTGGAGAAGGCATCGTGCGCGCCGTGATCTTGGGGGAAAACAAAAGGCACAGGATCATAGGCCCGCGCAAAACTAGCGTCTACTTTCCCGCTCAGGCTCTCCACCACATTGGCGCTGGCAAATTGTGGCGCTGGCGCGCCGCACCCCGCCGCCACAAATACAAATAGTGTGAGAAAAAGAAGCGATAGACGGTGTGACAGCATGAGAGTCGCCTTTTATGTGAAAATTATCACGGATTTTTTTAATTAACTCATTTGTTGCGGCCCATTGCAGTGAAACGGATTCCAGTATAAATCAAAAGGGCGCACCGGATAGGTACGCCCTTTTCATTGCTCTTCATTTTCACCCACGAAACATTACGAAAGTTTTCTTAGTGGTTCTTCGTGAATGCTCGTTTGGTTCTGTCTAGGTAGATTAGGTTTCTAACAGTTGATCTTTGGTAGCCTTCAAAATTACCTTGTCGCCGCTGACCGATGCAATCTGGCTGGGCGTGGCAAAATGATCGTCGGAGAACAAGCCACTGTCAATGCGGATGAAGCCTTCGTGCTGTAAACGGGCTCGCATCTCTTCGGGCATATCATTGTCGTCGAAGACATTGGCAATATTATCCAAAAAGCTACGCTCACGCAAGGCTGGATTATCAGCCGTAGCTGCACCTGTGCCCATCTCGGCGTCGGCTTCACTCACTGCGCCAAAGTAGATCTCTTCGACTTCGCCGATATGTTCGTTGTCGCTGCTATAGACTTCCATACCTTCTTCAATGCCATTGAGGATGCTGTGGCGTTGGGTGTCGTCGGTAACATTTGGGTTCAGTGTATTGTGATGCATCTTTTAGGACTCCTTTTTGCTGGTTCGTCGGCCATCGCACAAATGACAGCCAATCTGTACCCAGCGTATCAGGTCTGCCCGGCTGCGCCTAGATATCGAGATACACACAAGGGATACAAAAAAAGTCCTATTCGTTGCCGACGAGTTGTGCCAGTCGTTGGCGCAGAAAGGCTTGTTCGATTTTGTTTTGGGTCAGGGCCAGGGCACGTTCATAGGCAAGCCGGGCGGCTTCCCAATGGTGGCTACGCCGCAGCAGATCGGCGCGGGCCGCATGGTACAGATAGTAGTCTGCCAGGGTCTCTTCGAGTATGCTTTCGTCCAGCAGGGCCAATCCACGCCCAGGGCCATAGGCCAAAGCAACGGCCACAGCATGGTTAAGCTGCACCACGGGTGAGGGCTGAAGCTGGTGGAGAGCGGCATAGAGCAGGGCAATTTGCCGCCAATCAGTCTGATCCGGGTGGTGGGCCTCTGCGTGGAGCGCGCCAATTGCGGCCTGGATTTGGTAGGGGCCAGTGCGTCCCTGGGCCAGCGCGCGCTCGAGAATGCCCATGCCCAGCGCGATCTGATCTCGATCCCACAGGGTGCGGTCCTGGTCTTCCAAGAGGATCAACTCACCGGCGGGGCCAGTCCGCGCGGGGCGGCGTGCATCGTGGAGCAGCATCAGTGCCAGCAACCCCAGCACCTCGGCATCTTCGCGCTGAGTCGCATCGGCAGCCAACAGGGTTGCCAGCACATCGGCCAAATGGATGGCTTCGGCACACAGATCATGGCGGATCAGCGTTGCGCCCTCCACTGCTGTGTAGCCAGCGTTGAAAATCAGATAGATGATCTGCGTCACTAATACAAGCCGTTCTGCCCACAGATGCGGCGGCGGAACCCGGAAAGGAATCCCGGCGGCGCGGATCTTCTGCTTGGCGCGCACCAGCCTTTGCGCCATGGTGGGCAGCGGGACCATAAAGGCGGCGGCCAGTTCCACGGTGGAAAGCCCGCCCAACGTGCGCAGGGTCAGCGCGATCTGGGCTTCGGGGGAGAGGGCCGGATGGCAACACGTGAAGATCAGCTTGAGCCGCTCATCGGGGATGCTCTCCACATCCAGATCACTTTCCGTCACTGGGTGCAGATGCACTTCGGCGGCCAACAATTCGGTTTTGTGCATCAACGTGCGGTTACGGCGCAGGCGGTCGATATCAAAACCGTAACGCAAAGGAACAAAGATGCCAAGATAGCTTTGCACCTTTGCCGCTTTGCGGTGAGATTCTCATTTTGCATTGAAAAGATTTTCCTAATCAGCCCGATCCCAGATGCCGGTAATATCGGCGCGGGGCTGAAAGCCGAGAATGCGCTTGGCCTTTTCGTTGGAAAAGCGCCCGTGTGGCATGTCGGTGAAGACGTTGAAAACCTCGCAGCGCGAGGGCAACGTCTCAAGGTCAAGGGTCAGCCCCAACTGGAAGACCTCGGCGGCGTTTTCCCACGAGATGGCAAAAGGCGCGTGGCGGCTGCCCACCTCGATTTGGGCGGGATCGCGGAAGTGATAAAAAAGATAGGTCTGCACGTAAATATCGTGCTGCTCGCTGTAGATGCGGCAGATCTCCTGGCCCAGCGACTTGGTCAGCGCATAGAGATTTGTGCCCGGCTGTGGTGGGATGTCGGGGCCAATGTCATAATCGAGGCTTTCATAGGTACGCCCGGCCAGGGTAAAGTGCGGCCCGGTGTTGATCACCCGGCGGATGCCGTGGGCCACAGCCGCCTGCATCATGTTGTAGCAGCCGCGCGTGTTGACGTCAAAGGCGATCTGGCGATCATGGCGCAGCACCGAAAGGTTGATCATAGCGTCCATACCCTCAGCCGCCGCCATCACCTGATCATAGGACGAGGCGTCAACAGTCACCCATTCGCCCGGCAGATCGCTGGCGGGCCGTGTTACATCGGTGACGCGCAGGGTATGATGCGGAGCCAGTGCCTTGGCGACATAGGGTCCCAACATGCCCGCGCCGCCCAAAATTAAAACATTCATCGTGTGGTTTCGCTTTCTAGCTGGATGCCCAACTCGTCTTTGGCCTTGGTAATGGGAAACCGTTCTTGATCGGATGGCGCCGCCAAGTGATAGACGCTCCACTGGAGGCCCTGCGTTTGCAACGCGCAGAGAATCGCACTGGCAGTCTCCGCCACCCCAAGACCCTCGCCCAGCCGCAGCACGGTGACAGCGATCTTATGTTCGCGGGCAAATTCCCGGCAGACAAACTCGCCCAAATAGGCCGTCAGCGTGGGCGGTTCAGTCGCTGGCAGCGGACGCCAGCGCTCATCGACGATATAGCTCTCTTTGTAGGGCGTCATTAGGGCAAGACTGCTCAACAGGATCACCCGGGAGACCCCTTCCGTGGCAGCAGCCATCAACAGGTTATAGGTGCCACGCGTCACCGCGTCAATGGCCGTGCTGGCGTCTGCATCGGTTTCGATAGAATGGATAATGGCGTCCATGCCGCGGACTAGCAGGCTGGTAGCGGCATCGTGATTCAAGGACGAGACCACAAATTCGTGGTCGCTTTTGACCAGCCTGCGCCCGCTCAGGCGGACGGTGTGATCGGCGCGGAGGGCATCGGCCAGCCCCTGCGCCAGCGCCGAAGCGCCATTGGTAATTAGTAGATTCATCGTGGGTTCCTTGTTTAGGTTTCCTGTACGGCTGAAAGTATCGCTACGCTTTAAGTGCGATATTCCATTTCGGCTTATGAAGTCTGATGAGTTCACGCTCTACCAGATCAATCGTCTCATCATCATCTATTGGACAGACCGAAAATGAAACATCTTCGATGTTCGCTGCAATCAATGCATTAAGATGGCAATTAGTTGCTTGACCGTCTAAATAACAATTTTTAGGAGCAATACGCCCATACCCGCTATTGATCCGTTTTCCGAATGGATCGTGGCTTCGTCCAATATAGTGGAGTGTATCATTAACGATCCAGGCGTATACACCTTTCTCAGCAGTGAAATCACGAATCGAAAACGTGCAGTAGGTCTGGTCACCATACTTGTTCAGAAACTTTCGATAGAAGAGATCACCCGCCATTTTCAAGTTGAGGAGAAAAGTGCCCAGTGGCTCAGATAAAGCGTACTCATATGTTTGCTGTGTAGGATGTGATAAATGTGCATACCGTCGGTGGGCGAGCGTTTCAGCTACCGTTTTATTATTTTTAAGTCCAAACACATTGGTTGCCTGAGTGTTCTGAAAGTAAAGAGGGACGGGCAAGAAATCTAGCACAACATCCTGGGTGTTTAATCTCACTTTCTACCGCCTTTCTTATGTTACGCCGACGCGCCGGAGTAGAACCGAATGCTAAAACGCCAAAAAAGCCGCAAGACGATCAGCCTCCCTATGTCCACACGCTTTGGAAGATTCAGATTCGTTTCTCTGGGTAATTTGATCGGCACTCGCTTTTCCGGTATTATCCGTGAGGGTGTGCCATCCTCGGTTGTACGCTCAATTCCGATTTATCGATGAGTTAGCGCCCTGTTTAGGAAAATCTATCCTTTGTTTGAAATATGAGCAAATCCCCACTGCGTGTCTGCTACTTTGGCACCTACCGCGCCAGCTATTCGCGTAACCGGATTATGATGGCTGGGTTACGCCAAAACGGGGTCGAGGTGGTGGAATGCCACGAAGCGCTCTGGCATGGCATTGAAGATCGCGTCAACACAGTCTCTGGTGGCTGGAAAAAGCCGCGTTTTTGGGGCCGTATTGTGCAGACCTACGCTCGCTTGCTGCGGCGCTATTGGCAATTGGGCGGCAACTACGATGTTTTGGTGGTCGGCTATCCCGGCCAATTGGACGTCTTTTTGGCCCGGCTGCTCAGTTGGATTCACCGCAAGCCCTTGGCCTGGGATATTTTCATGTCGATCTATTTGATTGCTGTGGAGCGGGGACTGGCGCGTTCAAGTCGGCTGGCCGTGCGCCTCTTGCGTGGGCTGGAATGGCTGGCCTGTCGCCTGCCCGATGGGCTGATCCTCGACACCGCTGAGTATGCGGCTTGGTTTGAACGCATCCACGGCGTGGCGGCGGCTGGCTTTCATCTTGTGCCTACGGGGGCGGATAGCACCCAATTTCACTCTTTGCCGCTGCCCCCAGAGAGCGCGCCGTTTACGGTGATCTATTATGGCACGTTTATCCCCAATCACGGCGTGCCGACGATGCTTGAGGCGGCGCGACTGCTGGCCGATCAGCCAATCCACTTCATTTTTATCGGTGATGGCCCAGACCGCGCCGTAGCCGAGTCGATGGCGCAGGGATTGCTGAATGTAACCTTTTTAGGATGGCAGACGCCGGCACAGATCCAGCAACAGGTGGCCCAGGCTCATGTCGTGTTGGGCGTCTTTGGCACAACGCCGCAGTCGTTGATGACCGTGCAAAACAAGATCTACGAGGGGCTGGCGATGGGACGACCGGTGTTGACCGGCGATGGACCGGCGGTGGCAAATGCCCTTACCCACGGTGAGCATCTTTATTTGTGCGAGAGAGCGAATTCACAAGCATTGGCCGCGGGGATTTCGATGTTGATGAACAATGTCGATCTACGACAACATCTGGCCGCAGCGGGCCGCGCCTATTTTGAGATGGGCTATACTGTGCCCCAACTTGGCAAGCGTTTCAATGCTATCCTCAAAGCCGTTTTGTCCAAATGCCATTTGTCCAAATGCCATTCCCTGTGATCGTGTAGTGCGCCAAAGGGATTTCGACCGTTGATCTCCGTGATTATTCCCAATTTGAACTCACCCATTGTTGATCGGACGCTTGCCGCGCTTCGTCACCAGACTATCGGGTCGCATCGCTTTGAGATCATTGTCGTGGGCTTGGATACGTTGGGGTTAATTTCAGAAGACGAGCAAATTCGGTTCATTCGGACAGATGGCCCACAGAGCGCGGCCCGGAATCGGAATCTAGGCATGGCGGAAGCCCACGGTGAGATTTTTTGCTTCACAGATTCAGACTGCATCCCCGCCCCGGATTGGCTAGCACAGTTGACCGGCCACTATGCTGATTCCTCTGTCTGGGTTGTGGGCGGCGGGGTGGATTTTTCTGCGGATAATTATTGGACCAGTTGCGATAATGTAAGCTGGTTTTCCCAATTTCTGGTCACATCGGCGGCCGGCCCGCGCCCATTTGCCCACGCTGAATCTCAGTCTGCGCCGAGAGGTTGTCGAAAAAGTGGGGCGGATCAGCACGGACTATCCGTGGGCGGCGGGTGAGGATACAGAGTGGACAGAGCGCATGAAAGCTGCGGGCATTCCTCTCTGGTTTGATCCAAAAGCGACGGTTCGCCATCTGCCTCAGCGTACGACTTTTCGCGCTTTGCTCAGACATGGCTATGCTTATGGTCGTTACTCTCCCAAAGTTCGGAAACCCGGACACAAGCCGGATGGCATAACCGGAACGCCCACATCTCTCCCGCAAACGCCTTGGGCACTGGCGCTGCTCTCCCCATTTCTGGCTGGGCTGGCGACGGCTCGCACGCTCTGGCAGGCACGAAAGTATCGGCATGTCTGGCGCTGGTTACCGGGGATCTGGTTAAGCAAAATGGCATGGTGCGGGGGCGCGATTGATTCGCTTCGCCAAAAGCAGCCCCATGCTCTGTAATATCCTAAGCAGCGCCACAAAGGAACAGTTTCTGCTTTTTGAAAAATGTCCTTGTCTGCTGCTGCGGAGTATAATCTGGAGTGCAACCAAGAGACGATGAAAGTTAGTGTGGCGATTCCTTGTTATAATGGCGCGGCCTATTTGGCGAACACCCTGGAAGCGGTGCTTGCCCAGACTCGCCCGCCTGATGAAGTATTGGTGATCGACGATGGTTCGACGGATCAGAGCGCGCAGATTGGTGCACACTATCCCGTGCGCCTGATTCAACATAGTCAAAATCTGGGCCTTTCGGCTGGGCGCAACAGCGCCATTGAGGCGGCCACGGGTGAAATTTTAGCGTTTGTGGATGTGGATGCCACGGCAGATTCGACTTGGTTGGAGACCCTTTTGGCTGAATATACCGACGCTTCGGTGATGGGCGTGGGGGGGGCAGGAATCGAGAGTAACATTCACTCCACGGTGGATCGCTGGCGCCAACTTCATGCCAGCCAGCATCATGGACAAAAGCGCTTGGAGCGCGTCGATTTCTTGTTTGGCCTCAATATGTCCTTTCGGCGCGAGGCGCTGCTGCGCGTTGGTAAATTCGATACACGGCTGCGTACTAATGCGGAAGATATGGATATGGGATATCGGCTTAATGATGCCGGGTATCGGCTTGTCTATCAGCCGCAGGCCAGAGTCTACCATCAACGCCGGGATAGTCTGGATTCCCTGAAGCGGGCTATCTATCATTGGTATTATTGGGCATTTTTAATCAAAAAAAAGAATGGTCGACAGCCGTGGAGTTTGGCGGCGGGAACTTTGCGCCGGCTGCTTTGGTCGGATACCTGGCCGGATTTACTTCTTCAGCGGTCGCTTCATCTTTCCCACCTCAATCTACTCATGGCTGCTGTAAAGACGAGGGCGCTTATGGCTGCGGCCCAGGCGGGATTTTAGTCCATGCAAATTCAAGCACCGATTCGTTTTGCCGAATTCGTCAAACTGGGGGCACATCAGCACTATCAGATTCACAATCCACTGGCTTCTCTCTTTTTTCAATGGGTTGGCCCGCTGGGAACCCACGCACGTATTCGTAATACGCGTCTGATCCACACGTTAGACGGGATCGATCTCGCCCAAAAGCGTGTGTTAGATGTTGGGTGTGGTCATGGCTATGTGCTCTTTTGGCTTGCCCAGCGCTTTCCTAGCGCCCAATTTGAGGGCATGGATACAGATGCGGCCCAGATTGCTGGCTGCCAAAAGGCCGCCGCCGCCATGAATTTGACCAATTTGAATTTTTCCGTGGGGACATATCACAATCTGCGCGCTGGCGACCACTTTGACTTGATTATTGCGATTGACGTGCTCGAACATGTTGAGGATGATATGCAGATGTTGGCAGCGCTTTACAACCATTTGCGCCCCGCTGGCAATTTGGCTATTCATGTCCCCTTGCGACACCAGCGACAGCGGCGGATTTTTCCCGTTTTTCGCCAGCATCTAGTCGCCGATCATGTGCGCGATGAGTATCTTCCCGATGAGATCCAATCAAAGGTTACCGGGACAGGTCTGGAAATCGTAACTTTTGGATACGGATTTGGGTTTTGGGGAGAGCTATCCTTTGAACTCAATAATTTTTTCTGGCACAAACCGGCGCTGCGGGCGGCTGTGGCTTTGCTGACGTTGCCCGTGGCCCTCGTCGCGGGCTATTTAGACACACGCAGCCATCTGGTTTTTGGCAATTCAATGGCCCTGCTTGCCCGGCGTCCACGTTAGCAAGGTGAACATGCAACAGCTACAACTTGAACCCGCTTCATTGCAAGATCTGGAAGCCTCCTACGATAAACTCTACCAATCGTGGATGAATGACCATGTGAATGTGGACCAAGCCCAAAAAATGCTCGACTATATGGGCGTCGTACGAGGTCGCCGCCTGTTGGACATTGGCTGTGGTACAGGCTACACGGTGTCGGCTGGATTGGCGCGGGGCCTGGATGCCTATGGAGTAGATGTTTCGTCGGTTGCTTTGAAACAGGCTATAACACTCTATGGGCTGACGAATCGGGTCATTCAGTCGGGCGCAGAAGACCTTCCGTGGCCCACTGCCTATTTTGATTACATCTCGATTTTGGGCAGCTTGGAACACTTCCTTGATCCTGGCAAGTCTATTCAAGAAGTTTCGCGGCTGCTGACCTCAACCGGCAAGGCGGCCATCCTTGTCCCCAACTCGCACCATATCCGCGCCATTTACAACGTGCTGAAATATGGGGAAATCATTTCCGATCTACAAGATTATGAGCGGTTTGCAACCCGAAAAGAATGGGAACGGCTCTTTACAACCAATGGATTGCAGATTGAATCTGTTCACAAATATGACACAGGCATGGCGCGCATCTATCGGCCCGGTCGGGAGGTTTTTTGGACAATGTATAATAGTCTCTTCCGTCTCTTTGGCAATCGTTGGATTCCATTTAATCTAACCTACACCTTTATTTTCATCTGCCGTCCTTCCGTGTAGATGGGATTTCGCTGCGATCAGATTATGAAGAGGCTTGTGAAATGACGTGGATGGACCTCAAAACGGCTATAGGTGTCCAACTTGTCTTGTCTATCAATGAACTTTTTCCATTGTCACCCAATCTCGTTGAGATCGACGGGGCAAAGGAAACCGTTGTTGACTATCAACAATGGGAGCAGAGTGAACTTGAGAAAATTGCCAAAACCTTTGGCACGCATTGGAATCTCGAAGGCAAAGATGTATTAGATGTGGGCTGTGGTCTGGGGGGGAAAGTGCTTCCCTATCTTGAGGCGGGTGCGCGCAGTGTAACTGGGCTGGACCTGCGCAGCCATAGCCTTCAATCAGCCAAAACGCTCGTTACCACAGCTCACAAAACAGATGATTCCGTTCGATTTTTGTTAGCCGATGCGGCGGCGGTTCCATGCCCAGACAACAGTTTTGATGTCATCATCTCCATTAATGTTTTGGAACATGTGGATAATCTCTATGCTGTACTTCGAGAATGCAACCGTCTTTTGCGCCCCGGTGGGGTGATGCTCTTGCACTTTCCGCCCTTCTACAGCGCATGGGGCGCACATTTGGAAGGCTGGATCAATTTCCCCTGGCCGCATCTCTTTTTTTCCGACAAGGTTCTGATTAAAGCGGCAAGCATGATTGAGCAGCGCAAACGCCAGAATCGCCACTATATTCCCACGGCACAGGTTCAATGGGAGCGATTGCAGAGACTACCAGAATTGAATCGAGTCACTGCCTATCAATTTATCCATCTTATCAATGCCCTGAATCTAGACGTGCGGTCAATGGAGATGTTGCCCTTTGGCTATCACTATTTTTCACGCACCTTCGGCCCGTTGCGCCATTTGCGTAAGTGGCTTTTCTGGCTGAGCGCGCCAGCCAGGATTCCAAGAAGTGATTACAACCAAAATGAACTATGTGTTGGCCTGCCCCCGGCCTGAGTTTGAGGGTCAATGATGAGACGTATCGGCCTCCGTCGGTTGGTCTATGCCATTATCTTGTTGCTGATTTTTGGTGGTCTAGGCTTTACCCTCTACCAATATCGACAGGATTTTATCGATTTCCCCTGGAAAGTTCACGCCCCTACATTGGTGGCATCCCTCATCTTTCATGCCCTGGCGCTCTGGGTGACCTATTTCGTTTGGTACTTGATGATTCGATCGTTGGATGGGTTCGACGATTCGTGGCTTACCATCCGATTCTATTTTTTATCTACCCTTGCCAAACGCATTCCAACCAGCCTTCCCTACATTGGAAGCCGGATTGTCCTCTACCGCCAAGTGGCCGTGCCAGAATCAGCTGTCTTGAACGCTGTTTTTTTTGAGACTCTTCTGATTGGCATTGCTGGTGTCTTTTTTCTCGTGTGTCTATTGCCCTTTTTCCAAACAGGATTTTCTCCACCCTGGACCATCACCCTTGTTGGTAGCTCATTCCTGGCTTTTTTTCTCTTGATTCATCGAACCGACAGGCTGATTCATTGGGGCAACAAACTCTTTCGCAAAATGAAACTGGCCCCCACAGAGCGAGTGCCTCATCCGCGGGAAATTTTCCGTTGGACCCTGCTTTACACGCTACCCTGGTTGTTTGCTGGGATATCGCTCAAAATGGCGATCTGGGGACTGACGGGGATTGATCTTCCCTGGAGCACGGCCATGGGAATTTCGACCCTAGCTACTTTGGTAAGTCTGCTCAATCTTGTGCTACCCGGGGGATTCGGTTTGAAAGAAGTGACAATGGCTGCCCTGCTTTCTGTATGGCTGCCTCTGCCTGTTGCCATTATTTTCAGCCTTCTCTACCGCATGTTACATACCATCAACGAACTTCTATGGGCTGTTTTGGCGTTGTTGATTCCTTCCCCAAAAAATTTAGAGTTGCCTCCTGCGTTGGCCCCGAAAAATTAGCTCTACCAGAGTAAAATTAGGCGCATACCCCATATGGGGTATGCCTTTATACTCGCTGATAATAATCAATTAGAGGTATTGACTATAGGATGCTAGGCTCTTTACAATGGCGATGTCTTGTTCTGTGGTCAGCATGACCGCCGTAGTGCCACAAAATTTTTCTAACCTATATTTAATGAACGAATGGAGAAAAACGAATGAATGTACGAAAGGCAATTGTCATCGTTGCGGTGATCGCTTCCCTGCTGGTGGGAGCCGTTGCAACCGCTCAGATCGCTTACGAGAAGAGCGTCTTTAGTAGCTACCAAGTGGTGAACTTGGGCACTGGCCCTGCAAACATCGGGGTGAACTATTATAATACTAGCGGCACTTCCGTATACAGCACTAGCTACAACAATGTCCCCGCCAACGGCGTGGTGACAGTTCAACAAGCGCTTGAGAGCGGGCTGCCCAGCGGTCAGTTTTCCGGTGTGCTAAGTTCCAATCAACCGCTTGCTGCGATTGTCAACCAGCAATTGGGGACATCTGGCAATGGGACCTCCGAAGCTCCATTTAGCTCTTACAGTGCATTTAGCAGTGGCTCAAATTCGGTTACAGTCCCAGTGGTGATGCATAACTGGTTTGGCTACCACACGGAAATGTACATTCAGAACGTTGGTTCTGCTGCAGCTAATGTGAGCATTGAATATGTGCCCACGTCGCTCACAGGTTGTACAACCGGTACTGGCTCGACCGTCTCCGCAGGAAGCATTGCGGCTAGTGCAGCCAAGTCGGTTTCTCAGCGAGACCTAAACGCCTTAGGTGCGGCTGCTGCGGCCAATTGTGCTGCGTTCACCGGGCGTTTCCTCGGCTCTGCGAAGGTAACCTCGACCGGTGGTCAAATCGCTGTTGTGGTCAATCAGTATGTACAAAACAAGCTCTTTAGTTACAATGGCTTCAATGCCGGCGATACGACTCTGATTGTTCCGGCGTATCTGCGTAACTGGTACGAGTACTATGCTAGCCTGACCATTGCCAACCCCGGCGCGACGGCAGCAAACGTAACCTTGACCTACACTCCTGGCCCTGGCTCCAGCCCGGCTACGGCCATTACCGCCAACAAGACTGTGCCTGCTGGTCAATCGATCAACATTTACGACGGCCCAACTGGTACATCTGATCTGTCGAGCGCTTACGCTTATGGGACAAACAATCGTTTCTTCGGAACTGTCAAGATCGTTTCTAACGTTCCTGTGGTAGCGATGGTGAACCAAGAGGCCACTGCGAAGGCTGGCAACCAAGCTGGCGCTTACAACGTCGCTGGCGCGGCTGAAGGCACAAAGAAAATTAGCGTTCCTTTGATTCAGTCAGATTTCTATGGCTATTACACTTCCTTGACCATTGCTACTGTCGATGGATCGGATGCTCAACTGCGCATCACCTATACATCTGACAACCAATACAGCGCCGTCAAAAACACCTCCAAGCCTTATACGATGAGTACGGTGAATGGTGTTTTGAATCGCTACGAAGGTAAATCCGCTAGCGCTGCCCAGAGCGACATTCTGGATGACGCAGCCTGGAAGTCTGGCGGCCAGGGTCGCTTCATTGGCTCTGCGGTTGTGGAAGTAATTAGTGGTGCCAACATTGTTGCTTTCGTCAACTCTGAGAGCAACACCGCCCCCAACGCAGCCACACGCGATTCGTTGTATTCGTTCAATGCCTTTAACGTACAGCCGTAAGCCCCTATTTAGGTAGGCACGGTTTTTGACAATGAGGCCACCAAAATTTTGGTGGCCTCATTGTTTATGGAAGGGTTGCTGAATTCTGTGCTAAAATGGGGCTGGCGAACGAGAGGGTCGTCCATCTAAAGGTATTTCATGTGCATTTCTATAGGATGTCAACCATATGTATCGAAATCATCAGTATAGAGTTTTAATCTTAATTAGCATTCTTGTATTTATCCTCACCGCCTGTGGACAGGATGAAGCGCCCACGCCATCAACGCCTGTCCAACTCACCGCAGAACCATCTCCCACAGTGGGAGTTCGTGACCCTGTCTCCCCGTTGGCAGGGGGCGGGGATTCGGCTTCCCCCCTTAGTACTCCCTTTCCACCCATCGCTGACCGAGACTATGCACAGCCTGATGAAGCGTTTTTGCTTTTCTACTCTACGGGGGAGAATGGGAGCGGATGGTCCCTCTATGCTTTAGAAACGGGCACTAGTATGCCTGCACCTTTCCAGAATTTATCTGATTACCACATCTCTAGCGCATCGTGGATTTCCGGTATCAATCTTTTCCTCCTTGTGTTGTTTGATGCTCAGAATCAAGCAGATTTTTATCTGGCTGATTTTACAGGAAATATCATTCAGCGCCTTACATATGATTTTTCAGACGAAGGGGATGCTGATTTTTCTCTGTCCGCTAATGCATTCGCCTATGTATGCTCTCAAAATGATCTGGATGTCTGTACGGTCTCTCTTGATGGAAGTGCTGTTCAGAACCTGACCAATATCCGAACTCGCGAGGGTAATCCTGCTTGGTCACCGGATGGGCAAAAAATTGCCTTTACCTCGACTGCCGCAGGGATTGCCAATGTGTGGCGCATGAATCCAGATGGCTCGGAGCGCGAAAATTTAAGTGCTAAATCTTTGGGGGCCGATCTAGTTGAAGAGGGGCAATTTGCCTGGTCGCCAGACGGCTCGCTGATTGCTTATGAATCAATGCGGGATGACAACTCTGAAATCTACATCATGAATGCAGAGGGAGAAGAGGTAGAGAACATTACAAATGATCCAGCCGATGATCGAGGTCCACTCTGGTCACCTGACGGAAAACACATTGCATTTCGTTCAAACCGGGATCGGGGCACGGATATCTATGTTTTAGATCTGGATACCCAAGAGGTTGTTAACGTGTCGAACAGCCCCGAGGCCCAGAAGAATTCTTATATCTGGGATGCAAGTGGTGAGAAACTCTATTTTGCAAGCAATGAAGCGGGAAATTTCAACCTGTATTCTGTTAACCAAGATGGGACTGACAAACAGCGGTTAACTGAGGGTGATAATGATAGTGTCGATCCGCAGTGGGTAGGCCCTTAATCTTTTTTCAGTGGACAGTCTCAACTTTTTCAATGACCTGCAACGCAAAGCATAAAAATGGAAGACGCCAAGTGTGTTTAACGTCTTCCATTTTTTTTATGTTGAAAATGTCTCTTTCCGTTCCATTAAAATAGCTTGTAATAGTGGATAAATTTACACGTGGATAAATTTACACGATGAATGTATTAGTCACAGGCAGCAGCGGTTTGATCGGCTCCGAGGCGGTATTATATTACGACCATCAGGGTCACACTGTGTTTGGCGTAGATAATAACATGCGCCAGGAATTTTTTGGTCAAAAAGGCGATACTACCTGGAATTTGCGCCGTTTATTGGCCCAAACCAAGCAATTTTCTCATCACGCTATTGACATTCGGGATCGAGAAGCAATTTTTCAACTCTTTCGGACTACCCCCTTTGATCTCATCATTCACTGTGCCGCCCAACCTTCGCATGACAAGGCCCAAGAGATCCCCCTGGTGGATTTCGATGTCAACGCAGGGGGCACGATGAACTTGCTAGAAGCAACCCGACAATACGCCCCTGACGCTGTTTTTATTTTGATGAGTACCAATAAAGTCTATGGCGACGCCCCCAACGAATTGTCTCTCGTCGAGTTAGATACACGGTATGAGTATCCGCGTGCAGAGGATTATCAGGGAATTAACGAAGGCTGCCGAATTGACCAATCATTGCATTCTCTCTTTGGCGCATCTAAGCTTTCGGCTGACATTGCTGCCCAAGAGTACGGAAGGTATTATGGTCTAAAAGTTGGCGTGTTTCGAGGCGGCTGCCTCACCGGCTCTGCCCACTCAGGCGTAGAACTTCACGGCTTCCTTTCCTATCTGGTCCATGTCACCATGACCGGACAGCCTTATACGATTTTTGGCTACCAGGGCAAACAAGTTCGTGACCAGATCCACAGTTATGATGTCATCCAGGCTATGGATGCTTTCGCCCGCGCCCCCCGTCCTGGCGAGGTCTACAATTTGGGCGGCGGGCGGGCCAATAGTGCTTCAATTTTAGAATGTATTCACATGATTCAAGAAATTTCAGGGCGACAGCTATCGTGGACCTATCACGCCCAGCATCGGTTGGGGGACCATATTTGCTATATAAGCAATATGACTAAGTTTCATACCCACTACCCACAATGGCAAATTACCTATCCTTTGACGCGCATCTTGTCTGAGATGATTGCGGCAGAAAAAAGCAAAAGCCGTTAGCCAGCCAAGTCAAAAGGACTAGCTTATGCGTATCCTTGTAACAGGGGGAGCAGGCTTTATCGGCTCTCACATCGTTGACGCTTTAATTGAACGGGGCCATGAAGTTTGGGTCTATGATAATCTTGATCCCCAAGTGCATGGCCCCAACGCCACTTTGCCCGACTATGCTAATCCGCACGCACGCTATCTATGGGGAGATGTGTGTGATAGAGATTCGTTGAAAAAGGCCGTGGTTGAGGTTGATGTGATCTATCATAAGGCAGCTGCGGTGGGTGTCGGCCAATCCATGTATGAAATCCTGCGCTACACCCGGAGCAATACTCTGGGGGGGGCAACTTTGCTGGACATTTTGGCAAACGAATCCCATCACGTCAGGAAATTAATTGTTGCTTCTTCTATGACGGTCTATGGCGAAGGTGAATACCGCTGCCCAACCCACGGATCGGTCTATCCCAAGCTCCGACCTGTGGAACAACTTGCTCAGTGCCACTGGGAGGTTCTCTGCCCCCATTGCCATCAAGTGACAGCGCCTATCCCCACCTCGGAAGAGAAGCCGCTTTTTCCCACTTCCATCTACGCTATGAACAAGCGCGATCACGAAGAGATGTTTCTGAGCGTGGGCCGCGCCTATGACATTCCCACCGTCGCCCTGCGCTATTTTAACGCGTATGGGCCGCGCCAGGCACTCTCCAACCCCTATACTGGCGTCACGGCTATCTTCTCTGGGCGTCTCCTCAACGGCAAAGCACCTGTAATCTACGAAGATGGTCTGCAAAGTCGAGACTTTATTCACGTTTCGGATATTGTGCAGGCCAATATGCTGGCTCTGGAGAAAGAAGAAGCCAATGATCAAGTTTTCAATGTGGGCACAGGCCGCAAGTTAACCATTCGAGATGTGGCTGTAGCATTGTCCGATCATATGGGCGTCGAGATCGCGCCTGAGATCGTTTCCAAATTTCGCAAAGGTGACATTCGCCACTGTTATGCAGATATTGGCAAGGCCCAAACCCGGCTTGGCTACCAACCACAGGTTCAATTTGAGGAAGGAATTGTGGATTTGGTGGGCTGGGTTGGAGCGCAAACCGCAGAGGATCACCTTTCTGTGGCCTCTGGCGAACTAGAAAAACGGGGACTCTTGCATTCAACCCAATAAACGAACGCCTGTAGAGTGCAGAGAATTATATGAAACAATATCAGAAATCTCAGGGTATCATTCTGCTGATAGCCCTCGCTTATGCGTCGATTGGGCTAACAAGTTGGGCAACGAAATCGCCTGAAATCTTCCCTTTTTTTTCGTGGGACTTATTTTCTAGTGTGCCGCAGCCTGTAGCCAGCAACTATGGGCTACGTATCCATGAAGTTGACGGTCAAATTTTGCATGAACCAATCTATTTTGAACACGCGGATCGCTTCTTTCGGAATGCCAAGTCTATCGAGGCCTTTACTTTGATCCAAAATTTGGGTCATGCCATCAGCACGCGCAACACGACAGAGGCTGAAACTATTCGTCAGATGCTTGAAATGACGCATCTGCAAGATGCATCCACCCTGTCGTATGAAGTTGTATTTCGCCGATTTGACGTAATTGAACGATGGCAAGGGAAGCCATTTTTAGAGGAGATACCAATGGCTCTCTACGAAATAAAAAGCGCTCTTCCATAGACCCTATGACTCCACCAAGAACTACCCTGAAACGCGTACAGAAACGGCTATTTGAAACACAGACCGCCTCATTTTCAAGCTTGGTTGAGAATCAGAAACATGCATACCTGACTGCACGCGGTCTGGTCCAGGCATTCTATGCGTTTACCCTGATTCTCTTTGTGCGCTGGTTATCCTATCACTGGCCCATCTGGCTAGAAAGCAAGCAATTCGATCTGCTATGGCCGGTTGCCTGGATATTGCCTTTTCAAACCCCGGCACTTTATGTCATTGGATTCTTTTGTCTGGGAGGTGGTATTCTGGCCGTTCTTTTCCCACAAAAGCGTTGGGTTAGATTTCTACTTTTTTTGGCGTTTCTACAATTTGTCTCTATTTGGAATTCGTTTGGGCGAATTAGTCACTCTCTCCATGCCTGGCTTTGGATCTCTTTCATTTTCGTATTATTACCAGACTCAAGTTGGCTGATATCGCGCAACTCAATTAGTCAACGACAGCGCTTTTTGTTTATTTTCTGGGGGGCGCAAATGCTGCTGGCCCTTTTTTATTCAATGTCAGGTCTCATCAAAGTATATGTTGGTATTGAGCAGGTAATGAACGGAGAGGTTAGCATATTCCATCCTCATGCTCTGGCCTATGTCGTGGCTAATCGGCTATTACAAAATGGCAGCGAAAGCATACTAGGCCCCCTCATTGTTACCTATCCGCTCCTCGGCTGGCCCTTCTACATAGCCGCAGTCTGGATAGAACTCTTGGCCCTTGTTGCTGTTTTTCGCCCGACTCTGCATCGACTCTGGGGCGTGGGGTTACTTTTGCTCCACATGGGGAACTGGCTCTTTCTCTCCATCCTTTTTGATGATCAAATGATGCTCTGTCTATTATTCTTGGTATATTCGCCTTTTCACCCCCAAAAAATTACCCTACGGGAATGGATAGATCGGCTCCCACTCGTTGCTACAGCCGCCCGTCTAACAATCCGCAACCATTGAATCCTATCGTGATCAATCTTTCCGAGTTTCTCACCATTGGCGTCACTATCGCCCAATCCATGGTTCTGGCAACCTTTCTCTATGCTCTCCCCGGCTGGGCACTGATTCAGTGGCTATGGCGCGGGGAGCCGCTCTTTTGGGCGGAACGTTTTGGCCTCTCGGTCTGTATAAGCGCTGCCGTCTATCCTCTGCTATTCCTTTGGTTCTATCTGCTCGGCTTCCAGCCTGGGGCGCTCTTGGCTTGGCTTCCGGGCGGTTTTGCTGTCGTTGCCTTGCTTTTGAAGCAGTGGCGAACCGGCAAACGTCTCACCGTGGCCCGTCTGTCCTCACAACTTCGTGATCCCTACACGGCAAGTTTAACCCTACTTCTCCTGTTGACGGTGAGCACGCGTCTTGCCTCCGTGCATACAATGGTGGCCCCGGCCTGGGGCGACTCCGTCCATCACACCTACATCGTCCAACTGCTGCTAGACCACGGCGGATTATTTCGTTCATGGCAACCCTATGCCCCCATCCAGAGCTTCACCTATCACTTTGGTTTTCACAGCCTAGTCGCTGTTTGGGCGTGGCTATCGGGAGCATCCGCCTCGCACGCTGTTATTAATGCCGGGCAGATGCTCAACGTTGCTGCGGTCATCGTGGTCTATCCAGTCGCCTATCGACTTTCTGGCAAGAACCGCATGGCCGCTATGAGCGCTGTGGTGGTGGCCGGGCTTTTTTCCGAAATGCCCGCCTATTACGTCAACTGGGGACGCTACACCCAACTCGCCGGGCAAATTTCCTTGCTAGGATTGATCTGGCTCTTTGATCTATGGTGGACAGAGCGCTGCCGTCCGCCGCGTCGCTTGTTGATCCTAATTACGATCAGCGCTGCCGGGCTGATTTTGACCCACTATCGCATCGCCCTTCTGGGCGCGGCCGCTGGGCTGGCGTGGACGCTATGGGGATTATGGCTGTATCGCCAAAAAATGGGTGAATGGGTACAGCGGCTGCTCTGGCTCATCACCGCCGGCATAATAGCCGTGGGGGGCGTGGTTCCGTGGCTGCTCATCACCCGCTCTGGGCGTCTAGAGTCAGTTGCCCTCGCCGTTGGGCAACTCCCCACAGATAACGCACCGCTCTGGGCAGATCTGGCACAATGGGTCAACATAAGCGAATACTACTTTCCGCTCTTGTGGATAATCGCCCTGGTCGCGCTGGCATTCGCCCTCTACAGACGGCCAGCCTTGAGCGTGCCCCTGCTCCTGTGGGGCGCAGTGACCTTTTTGCTGACCAATCCTTTTTTGTTGGGCCTGCCCGGTACAGGCTACATCACCAATTTTTTGCTCATGATCGCGATTTATATCCCCTTGGCGATTCTCTTGGGCTGGTTGTTGGGGGAAATCTATACCCTCTTGGTGACTTGGGGACGGATTGTGCAGGGTATGGCGGGGATTTTTACCCTAATTTTGGTGGGGATGGGCATCTATTTTCAACTAACTTTGGTCGATCCATTTTTCCAAATGATGACCCGCAGCGACGAAAGCGCCTTTGCCTGGATTGAAAAAAATACGCCTCCTGATGCGCGCTTTCTCGTCAACGCATTCCCGGCCTACAGCACCCTGGTGGTTGGCTCTGATGCCGGATGGTGGCTGCCGCTCTATACCAAACGAGCCAGCACCCTGCCGCCAGTGATCTACTTTGCCGAACAGCTAGAGCCAAGCATAGACCGCGATCAATTTTGGCAGACCGAAATTGAATTGCAACAGAGCAATGGCGATCCCGGCACTCTGCGCGCCATCCTCTGCGCCGCCCAGATTACCCACGTTTTTATAGGCCAGCGCCAAGGGGGAGTGGGCTATGGCGACACCTCCCCTCTACCGCCAGTGTGGTTTGCGGATAATCCGAATTTTTCGCTGCTCCATCAAGAAGATCTGGCCCAGGTTTTGGCCTTTGACACACAGTCATGTCGCTGACTTCCCATCACCAACGTAGCTATGCCTCCTCGCGAATGTTAAACTCCAACTTCCACTGCCTCTCTGGGTTCTCTCGCGAAACGCACCACAGTTCCAGCGTGCCGATCTCCGTGGCGCGGCTCCGCAGCCACACGGGGATCAGCGTGCCGCCGCCATTCTCTTCGCCCGCCTCCAAATAGGTCTCCAATGTGGTAACTTCCTCGATCTCACCGCCCCAATCCTCGACCTCTTCGCCCACACTGTCGCTCTTGCGTGTAGTTGAGGCCAGGAAGGGGAAGATCGCCGGTTGCCCCACCACAAGGCCAAACTCGCGGTCGCGAATCTCTGCCTCACTGCCCTCTTCCATGCCAAACGGGACCACACACAGGGCCTTGATTGGCGTGGGAATCCCCGGCACGGCGGGCATGGCGCTTTCAATACCAATGTAATAGGTGCGCGCTGCCCCAGCGCGGATGCGAATGCCGCGGCCCTGGCGCGCCAATCCATAATAGGCGGCCCCCAGCGCCACCGCCAGATCCAGATCAGTGGATCGCAATTCGCGCAGCTCTGGGTTCTCGCTCCACTGGCGCAGCGCTGCCAACACTTGGCCGCGTAACGTGCCTGCTTTCATGACACCGCCGTTAAAAAGCACCGCCGACGGATAGCGCCGCTCGCTGTTCCACTCGTCGCCACCGCTCTGGCGGCTGAGAAACGCGGCCAGATGGCGTGTAATCGCCGGGTCCGCGGCATAGGGCAGCCCCATCTCGCGTACGCCCACCTGTGGCTTTTGTTGCGGAAAGTCATCGGCGCTGCCAATCGGGAAGAAGCCGCCTAGCAGCAGCGTTTCAATCTCGCTGCGCGTCAACTCCGTGCGAATTGTGCCGCCAATCAGCGACGAGCCACGTCCCAAAACCACCACTGGCTCCGCTTCCAGCTCCGGGTTGCTCAGTAACTTTTCTTTGGCACGGCGGCAACTGTGCCAAAGCCCGCGAAATTGCCAGTTGTCGATCTGGGTGCCGCGCTGGGCCAGTTTGGCGCGCACGGCATAGGCCAGCGTCAGATCCATATTATCGCCGCCGAGCAGAATATGATCGCCCACGGCCACCCGACGCAGATCCAGAGTGCCCTCCTCTTCGGTCACTTCAATCAGGCTAAAGTCACTGGTGCCGCCGCCCACATCACAGACGAGGATTCGATCTCCCACGCCGATTAACTCGCGCCAGCCATCACCCTGGGCTTCCAGCCAAGCATAGAAGGCGGCCTGTGGCTCTTCGAGCAACGTAAAGTTATGCAGACCGGCGGTGCGCGCCGCCTGTACCGTGAGTTCACGCGCCACAGCGTCAAACGAAGCTGGCACCGTGAGATAGATTTCCTGATCCTCAAAACGGGCGTCGGCGCTCTCCCTCGCCATTTCATGGTTCCAAGCGTCGCGCATGTGTTGCAAATAGCGCGCCATCGTCTCCACCGGCGAGACGCGCCGCGCCTCGGCTGGGGCCTCAAAGGGCAGAATCGGCTGTGTGCGATCTACACCCCGATGGCTTAGCCACGATTTGGCCGAGGCCACCAACCGGGCGGGGAGTTCGGCCCCGCGCGTGCGTGCATACTCGCCCACAGCATAGTCGATCTCGCTATCCCAGGGCAGCGCCAGCCCACCCGCCGGCACGTCATGCGGGCCGGGCAAGAGCAAAAACGAAGGCAGCAGCGCCTGGGCCTTAACTTCGCCCGGGGCGATGACCTGCGGGATGGCAAAAAGATGGACCTCTGGCGACTCGCTTTCTGCCGGGTTAGCATCGGTATAGGCCACCACCGAATGGGTCGTGCCCAGATCGATGCCAATAATGTAACGGGATTCGCTCAAAAGAGTCTCCTTGTGAAATGAAGCGAAGTCAGAGGGCAAACTATCGCTCCTTGCGATTTGCCTTGTATCAGCCGATCTCCACCTCTGCCGGAGCGATGACAGTATCGTTGTCGTTGTCGTTGATCTGTCGGGGGAGAGTAACGTTGGTGGCACGCCAGCCGCGGTGTACCAGCGTGCCGCGGAAGGGCGGTTCGCCGCTGACGTTGCCAATCAGCCGGACAGCATTGGCATCAAACCCGGCGTCCACCCGAACCTGGCTACCCTCGCTTTCACTATAAATGGATTGCAAGGTGATGTGATCGTGCAGCGCTTCTTTGCAGCCAGCATGGATCGGGCGTACGGCGGCCCCGATCTGATCATCGGCATAGTGATCCAGATTCTCTTGGAGAAAGTCAATCAAGCGCCCTTTGCGTTGCAAAATCGAGAGCAGTTGCAGCGCGGGGGCATCCGAGGGCGGCGGGAGCGGCTTTGGCTCCGGCTTTGGTTCAAGCCGCGGAGGTGGGGCAACACGCTGCGCGGTGGGCACAGCCTTAGCCGCCTCGGCAATCGCCCGGTTGCCCACAAAAAGCACGATCAGCCAGAGCAGAAGCGAGATCAGCGCGCCTCCGCCCCAGAGTAGAAGGGGATCGAGGGCTTGGGGAGCAAGGTAATAGACTGCGCCCAATAAAATTCCGTTGAAGATCAGCACGGTGATGATGCTGCCCATTGCAAAAGATCGTTGTTGATCGGTCATGGTTGACTCCTGATTGAACACATATCGCTGGGATACACAGCCGTAAATCCCCACGTTTATGTACGGCACTGCTTTCTGTGCTGTTTTCTGTGCTGTTTTCTGTGCAGTATCGGGGGGATTATATCACCCTCGCCAAATTTTCCCCGAATGGCTCACCATTGGAGAGAAAAGCCTACAATCAAACCACTTTGCGTGCGTGCGTTGAAGATCTCACCTTGTCGGGCTATAATCGTTGATGATAGCGCAATCTTAATATCCCACACGAGAAGAGGAACCGTCGCATGGCGAAGAGCGCAACCGACGTAAATACTGTTGTTGATACCATTGTGCGCGGCGGGGTTGTCCCCGTTGTGCGCCTCTCCAGTTTGGCCCATGCCGTGGAACTGGCAACTGCGCTGCTGGCGGGTGGCGTCACCGCCGTGGAACTGACCATGACCAGCCCCGGCGCCTTGGATGCTCTGCCGCTGTTGCTGGAAGCCGTGCCGCAGTTTCGGCGCGGCGAAGCGGCCCTGGGCATGGGATCCGTTTTGAATGTCGAGATGGCCCAAGCCGCCATAGACGGCGGTGCAGCCTTTATCGTTGCCCCCATGCTCGATCTGCCCACTGTTCACCACTGTGTGGCCCAGGGCGTCCCGGTAATGCCCGGCGCGCTCACCCCCACGGAGATCCAAACGGCGTGGACAGCCGGAGCGTCTGTAGTCAAGGTCTTTCCCGCCTCGGCGGTTGGCCCCGGCTATTTCAAGGACGTGCTGGCCCCCATGCCCCACCTGAAATTGATGCCCACCGGCGGGGTCGAAGTTGCCAACGCCGCCGATTTCATCCGCAACGGTGCGGTAGCCGTGGGCGCGGGCAGCAGCCTTGTGGATAAAAATCTCATCGCCGCCGCCCACTGGGATGAACTCACCCGCCGCGCCGCCCAATTTGTCGAAACCGTCCACGCTGCCAGGAGCACAAAATGAGCCGTTACGATGTCGTCACATTGGGCGAAACCATGATGCGCCTTAACCCGCCCGGCCATCTGCGCATTGAACAGACCGGCGTTTTTGAAATCGAAATCGGCGGCACCGAATCCAATATGGCCGTGACCCTGGCGCGCCTGGGCCTCAACGTGGCCTGGCTTTCGCGCTTGCCCGATAACCCGCTCGGCAAACGGATTACACGCACGCTCACCGGCAACGGTGTGGACACCACACATGTGGTCTGGTCGGCACAGGATCGGCTGGGAACCTTCTTCATCGAGTTTGGCGAAGGCTCGCGCCCCACCACCGTGATCTATGACCGCGCCGATTCGGCCATGGCGCGCATGTGCCCCGACGATCTCCCCGAAGCGCTTTTTCAACCGGGGCAGGCCCGCCATTTGCACCTCACCGGGATCACACTGGCGATTAGCGAAAGCGCGGCGGCCACCGCCGCCCGTGCATTGGAACTCGCCCGCGCCGCCGGGTGGACCACCAGCTTTGATGTAAACTATCGGGCCAAACTGTGGACACCGGAAGTCTGCCGGGCTGGTTGCCAAGCTTTTGCTGCCGTGGCCGATCTCTTTTTCATCCCTTTGCGCGACGCCCAGACCATCTACGGCGTCTCTGCCCAGGCCACCCCACAAGAGGCGTTGGCCTTTTTCCACGACCTCTATCCCCAGGCCACGATTGTGTTGACTCTGGGCGAAGAAGGCGCAATCGCCGCCGAGCCGGGCAAAGCGCCTGTGCATCAGCCCGTCTTTCCCGTCACGGGGACGGTGGGGCGGATTGGCGCGGGCGATTCGTTTATCGGCGGCCTGCTCTATCGTTACCTTGCACCCAGTGATCCGGCCCAATGGCTGGCCGAAGGGCTGCGTTGGGGAACGGCGGCGGCGGCCTTCAAATATACGATCCCCGGCGATATGGGCCTTTTCGAGCGGGCCGAGATCGAAGCATTGGTGCGTAGCGCCGGCACGGTGGCCGGGGGCGTACAGCGATAAAAGCTGGGATTGCCGGTCTCCCATTTGCGATTTGGGACGCCCTGACCAGGGGTTCGACCACTCTGAAGGTGTAATGAGTACCTATAGGCTTTCATGCGAGAAAAGACTCACTATCAAATTTTAGGCATTCGTACCGAGGCTTCCCCGGCTGTGATTGAGGCGGCCTATCAGCGATTGCTGCGCCAATATCGTACAGAGGCCATCTTGGCGCAGCAACACGCTGGCCCCGACGAGGATCCTGAACTGGCGCGCCTGGAAGAATCGTACCGAGTGTTGAGCGATGTCACCCGCCGCCAGCAATACGATGAAACGTTACGCACCCGTCGCGGCGGCGTAGAATCGCTGGATCTGGCACGCCGCGCCCAACAAAATCTGGCCGAATCGGGCGCATGGCTGTCGGAACAGCGCCACACTGCCGAGCATGTGATCTTTCGGATCGGCTGGGCCGCCGATTTCACCGCTGTGCGCCGTGCGCTGGAAGAAGCCATCCCGCCAGCAGCGCGCCACTATCATGCCGAAAGCGGGGAATGGACCGTTGCGCTGGACCATGCAGCGGTGCTCCGTGACCTTTTTGACAACTACACGCCGCCCAATCGTCCCGTCCCGCCGCGGCATGTTGACGCCTATCTATCAGCCGCAGCCCTATCAGCCCAGCCGTCAACGCATCCGCGAGGTCTGGGACGGCTGGCCCTTTTTGATGATCGCACTTCTGGGCCTGGGCATTGTCTTGACACTGCTGTTGCCTCGCTCGGATCAAGTGCAGCAAGCCGCCGCCGGCACCGCCACCGCCGTGGCTCTGGCCGAACTGGCCCAACAATCCACGCCAGAGAGCTTGCCCACCTCTGCCCCTGACGAAATGCCGTTGGGTTTTATGTCGGCCTCGTTGCGCTACTCTTTGGTGAATCTGCGCGCCGGTCCTGAACACCGATGCGGCTTCGTTGGGCGTTCTGACCGTGGATGCGCCGGCCTGGGCGGCTGGGCGTACCGCCGACAATGCCTGGCTGGTTATCGTCAGCCCACTAGGCGTGGGCTGGGCTGCCGAGTGGACGGTGACCGTGGAGGGTGATCTCACCCTCTTGCCCATCTTTGCGGCCACCGATCCCTTGCCCGATAGCATTCTGCCTGCCACACCCGAACCAACCCCCGATGCCAGCCCCACTTCTTCAGGCTACCGTCTACCAAACGTCAGCGTTGCGCCGGCTTAGTTCTGTATACTAGGATCGTCCCAACTGGTTTCCACCCTGTTTGGCAACCCTATTGATGCCGTTTCCATAGAAAGAGAAGTTCCATGCAAAATTCACCTAACCTTTCCAACCTGCGTAACCGTGCCCTGCGCGGCTCGCCCATTGTCGTTGCTGTGATTGTGATCGCCGTGCTTTTCTTGCTGCTCATCTTCTCCAACCAGTTCTATTACGCCTTTGAACGGGTCGACGAACAAGAAGTGGGCGTGCAGTTTCAGGGGGGGCGCATCAAAGATATCGTCGGGCCGGGCGTCTATGGCGACGTTGGCCTCTTTGTGGATATGGTGCGTATTTCTAGCCAGGCCGTGCCGTTTAGCATTCAGGATGACGAAATCATCACCGCCGACAAGCAACGCATCGGCCTTGTGATCACCGGCGATATCTTCCGCCCCGGTGTGAAAGACCGCGATATTATCCGTGCCAAATGGGCCCAATATCGGGTCTATTATCTGGACGATAGCCTTGTGCAAACCCGTGTCCAGGAGCTAGCCCGTCAAGCCGCCAAAGTCTGCGTAGGTGATCGCACCTTTGATGATAACGTGGTTGGCACGGCCCGCGATGTGTTGCGTAGTTGTATCGACGAAGAATTGAGCGACATTGCCAACAATTTCGGGCTGAATATTGACAATGTGGTCGTCCCCGATGTGATCCTCTCGCCAGCGGTGCAGACCGCGCTGGATGCCATTGTGCAGAGTCGCCTGGAAACGGAAAAAGCCGCCCAGGATAAGCTGCGTGCCGAAGCCCAGGCTGGGGCCGAACAGGCCCGCCAAGAAGGCGAGATCCGCATTGAACAGAGCCGGATTCAAGAGCAGGCCCGCCAGCAGACCACGCTGGCCGAACTTGAGCGCGAAAAAGTCTCGGCCCAGAAAGCCGTCATCGAAGCCGAGCGCGCCAATGAGCTGGCGCGTGTCGAAGCTGAACAGGCCATTATTGAAGCACAAAAGACCAATGATCTATTGTCTGCCCAACGTGATCTAGAAATTGCCGGTATCGAAGTCCAGGCCGCCATTCAACGTGCCCAGGCCCAGGTTGCCGTGGAAGCCGCCCAGATCGAGCTTTACACCTCGATCCCCGACTACTTCCAGTTGCTGATGGCGCGGGCCAACGCCAGCGCCCTCAAAGAGACCGACAAGATCATCTTCACGCCAGAGGGGACCACACCCACCATTGTCTTGCCAGGTCCGGGAATTGTACCCACGATTGAAACCAGCAACACAGGGCAGTAATCTAAACACAAAAAGGGATGAGAGCGTAGCTACGCTCTCATCCCTTTTTGTGGCCTTCGTGGATCATAAATTCTTCGGAATCGCCTCACTGCTCAAGAAGATCGGTGAGCAAACCACGCACCTCGTCCGTTGACTCCAAATTAAAGCGAGCCAACGACGGATTGAGTCGCACCCGGATCGAATAGGCCGATTCGGGCAGCACGGCAAAGATATCTTCGTCGGTCCAATCATCGCCCATCGCCAGGATAAAATCCCACGTCTCCGCATTTAACCAGCGCCGCGCCGCCCGCCCTTTGTCGATGCCCACAGTTTTGACCTCGATTACCTTGTCGCCTTCTAACACGGCCAAATTCAAGTTGGCGGTTAGTTGTCGCAGCGTCTCCGTGAGTTCATGTGATCTCACGGTTGCCAGTTCGGGGTTAACACGGCGATGATGCCACGCCAGCGCAAAGGTCTTTTCCTCTAGCTGCGAGCCAGGCGTCCGGTCCACAAAGCGTTCAAGAATCGGGCGAATGTTCTCTTTCCAGCCATCGTCCACGGCTTCAATCGTCTGCCGATCCTCGCCGCGGGCGCGAATCCAGACCCCATGCTCGGCCACCAAATGAAGGTCGAGATGGGCCAGCCATTCGTTAAGATCGGCTTTGCCGCGCCCGCTGATCACAATCACCTCGTTGCGGGAATCCGCCGCCAGATCGCTGAGCAACGTATACAGCGCCGCGTCGGGAATCGCATCTTCCGGGCGGCTGGCAAAGGAGACCAATGTGCCATCGTAATCCAACAGAAGCAGACGGCGCTCTGCTTGCGCGTAGTCAGTCAAAATTTGCGCGCGCGTACTTCGGCGTCTAGCGGTGTCACCGTCAGCGGCAGTTCTGAGCCGTGCGATTCGGCCAAGCTTTCCATAAAATCCTGTGCCCAGCGCGCCACATCATAGCGTTCCAAGCGGGCTTGCATGGCGCGGTTGCGCTCTTTCTGCTCAGTTTCGCCCATGCTTAGGGCAGTCTCCAAAGCGGCGGCGATCTGTGCTGTATTGTGGGGATTGACCACAAGCGCTTCCACCAATTCGCTAGCGGCCCCGGTCATTTCGCTGAGCACCAACACCCCTTTGCCATCGGTTTTGCTGGCGATGTACTCCTTTGCCACCAGATTCATGCCATCGCGCAGCGGGGTGAGCAGCGCTACGTCGGCGATTTCATAGAGGGCACGCAGCGGGTCAGAAGCTTTGCGATTGGAAGAGATACCAGACGGGAACCCAGCCCAGATCCGCATGACGCCCGTTAATATCGCCCACCAATTCGTCGATCTGCTTCTTCAAGTGTTGATACTGTTCAACGCCTGTGCGTAACGGCGCGGTGACTTGGATCAGCGAGACCTTGCCCCGATAGTGTGGATAGTGGGTGAGAAAATAGTCAAAAGCCACCAGCCGTTCGGGGATGCCTTTGGTGTAATCCAGCCGATCCACCGAGAAGATGATCTTGCGATCTTTCACCTCTTCGCGTAGCTTCTTGACCTCGGCCTGGACTTCGGGCAGTGTGCCTGCTTCGGCAAAGCGCGCATAATCGATGCCCATGGGGAAGGCATCCGCTTTGATCAGTCGATCCTCAGCCTGAATGACGCCCATCTTGTCGGGATAGCTCAGAATGCGGCGCACGCTGTCTAAGAAATGTTCCGCGTAGCTATAGCTATGAAAGCCATTGAGGTCTGCGCCCGATCGCCCGCGCAGCAGTTCGGCGCGCCAGGGCAACAGCCGAAAGATCTCGTATGACGGGAATGGGATGTGTAAAAAGAAGCCGATACGCGCCACGGAGAACCCGATCTCGCACCATCTGCGGCAACAGCAAAAAGTGATAGTCCTGAATCCAAATGGTGTCATCAGCGCTGGCGATGGACGCCACGGCCTCGGCAAAGAGGGTGTTTACCTCTTGATAGCTCTGCCAATAACCTTCGTCAAACTGCGTGTAGAGGTGAAAATAGTGAAACAGGGGCCAGATCGTGTCGTTGCAAAAACCGTAGTAAAATTTCTGGACCTGCTCTTCGGAGAGAAAAACCGGGTAGAAATTGCGCTGGCGTAGATGCTCCTCGATTTGCTGACGCTCCTCAGCGTTCACCTCTTCCGCCGTCAAGCCCGGCCAGCCCACCCAAATGCTTTCGTTCTTTTCGACAAAGGATTTCAACCCTGTAGCCAGGCCGCCAATGCTCTCGGTGAACGTTAGCTTTCCCTCTTCTTTGCTGACGCTAATGGGCAACCGGTTGGAGACGATTATAAGTTTCTGCATGGAAGATTTGCTCCGTTCAAAGGGAAATGGCACACTAACCGCTGCATGGAGAGATCGTGTCGATCTCAGAACACCCCCCACTTTACCTAGCCTGCCCATCCAAATGCCGTAACAGGTTATCCATTCAAGATAGATAGATTGATACAGAATTCACTTTCAGCCAGAAAGGATCGTCATGCAGACAAACCGCTCAGAGGCGCTTTTTGCCACGGCCCAGACCTTGATCCCCGGCGGCGTCAACAGCCCTGTGCGCGCCTTTCGCAGCGTGGGCGGCACACCGCGCTTTATTGATCGCGGCGCAGGGGCCTATCATCTGGGATGCCGACGACAACCGCTATATTGACTATGTGCTTTCGTGGGGGCCGCTGGTCATGGGTCACGCCCATCCCCGGTCGTGGCGGCGCTGAAAAAGCCCTGCGCACGCGGCACCAGCTACGGCGCGCCCACGCGCTCGAAAATGAACTGGCCGAACTTGGTGATTGATACCTTGTCCCTCAGTCGAGATGATCCGCTTTGTCAACAGCGGCACAGAAGCCAGCTATGAGCGCGCTGCGCCTGGCGCGTGCCTACACTGGCCGCGAGAAAATCATCAAGATTGCCGGCTGCTATCACGGCCACGCCGATATGCTGCTCGTGCAGGCAGGCAGCGGTGTGGCCACGCTGGGCCTGCCCGATTCGCCGGGCGTTCCCGCTGCCACCGCCGCCCAAACCCTCACCGTCGAATTCAATGATCTGGATGCTGCAGAGGCCCTGTTCAAGGCCCAGCCCCAACGACATTGCCGCGGTGATTGTCGAACCGATTGCCGCCAATATGGGCTTTGTGATGCCGCAGGCCGGCTATTTGCAGGGCTTGCAAGACCTCTGCCGCCAGTATGGCGCGCTCTTTATTCTCGATGAAGTCATGACGGGCTTTCGTGTGGCGCTCGGCGGCGCGCAAGCGCTCTGGGGACTCGACCCTGATATTACCTGCCTGGGCAAAGTGATCGGCGGCGGGCTGCCTGTGGGGGCCTATGCGGCAAACGCGAGATCATGAAGATGGTTGCGCCCTGCTGGCCCGATGTATCAGGCAGGCACGCTGTCGGGCAATCCGCTGGCAATGACGGCCGGGCTGACCACGATCCGCGAGCTGCTCAAACCGGGCGTTTTTGATCAGATCGCAGCGCACACGGCGGAACTGGTGGCAGGGTTGGAAGACGCGGCCAACGCCGCTGGGATTCCTGTGCAAGCGGGCCATGAAGGCTCCATGTTTGGCCTCTATTTCCTCAAAGAGGCGGGGCTGGTGATCGACAGCTACGAAAGCGCCAAGCTGAATGCCCATCCCCAACGCTTCAACCGCTTCTTCCATGCCATGCTTGAAGAGGGCATCTATCTCGCCCCCAGCCAGTTTGAAGCCGGTTTTGTCAGCGCTGCCCACGGCGAAGCGGAGATCCGACAGACGATAGAGGCCAGCGCGGCGAGTAATGACTGAAGGATGAAGGGTGAAGGGTGAAGCTAGGTTATCAATGTCATTCAGGTAAAATGTCATTCAGGTAAGACGTAGAGATTAGGCGATTAAGAGATTGGACTTCTGCTCCCGATCTCCCGATCTCTGCTCAACAGCTTACCTGAATGGCATTTACGCTTTACTCTTCATATCTTTCGCAACCATTCCCGCACCAGCAGCGCTGCCGTGGCCCCTTCCCCGGCGGCGCTGGCAACCTGTTTTGTGCTGGCGCTGCGCACATCCCCAGCCGCGAAGATCCCCGGCACACTGGTTTCGAGGAGGGTTGGCTCGCTGGTTTCGTAGCCAGGCGGGCGCTTGCCGCTGTGGACCAGTGTGTGACCGGTCACGATAAAGCCCCATTGATCGCGCTGGATGGCAGTGTCCGCTAAAAATTTCGTATTGGGGTCCAGCCCCACAAAGATAAACGCCCCGTTCACCGCCAATTCGTCTTTCTCTCCGGTTTTGTTGTTCAGCAAACTTAGGCTGCTTAACTGCGACTTTTCGCCCATAAACTCCGTGACCTCGGTGTTCCAACGCACCTCAATTTTAGGATCCGCCAGTACATTTTCCTGAATAACCTGGCTGGCCTTGAAACTCTCCCCACGGACGAGGATTGTCACTTTGTCGGCGAATTTGGTCAGCAGTAGAGCTCTCCTCGGCGGCGCTGTTGCCTCCGCCAATCACCGCTACCTCTTTGCCCTTGTAAAATGGACCATCACAGGTAGCACAAAAATGGACGCCCGCGCCAATGTAATCGCTTTCGCCTGTCACGTTGAGCCGTCGATAGCGGCTGCCCGTGGTAATCAGCAGCGCATTGGCGCTGTATTCATCGCCGGTGGCAGTCTCCACACAGTGATAATTATCGTGGCTGTGAATGCTCACCACATCCTGGGCCTGGAGCAATTCCACGCCAAAGCGCTGGGCCTGCTGGCGCAGACGATTGGCAAATTCAATCCCCGGCACGCCATCGGGAAAACCGGGCAAATTGTCGAGCTTTTCCGTGGCCGCAGCCTGCCCGCCAAAGGCCGCCCGCTCAATCACCAGCGTGTCAATCCCTTCGCGGGCGGCATAGAGCGCGGCGGTCAGCCCGGCTGGCCCGCCCCCGATAACGATAAATGGATAATGGGTGTGCTGGGCTTTGGTCTGCAATCCCAGTTTATCCGCCAGTTGCCGCGTTAGACGGCTCCACCAAAAACGTGTCATCCTCAAACAAGATCAGCGGGATGATGCGTTTGCCTTCGTTCTTTTGGATCACAAACGCCTCGGCCTCGCTGTCCTCTTCAATATCCACCCAATTGTACGGGATCTGATGTTCGCCCAAAAACTGCTTGCTGCGCCGACAGTCGGGACACCAATATGCCCCATAAACGGTGATTGCGGGTTCGGCCATGGTGGGATCTCCTGCTAGAAAGAATGATGAGTTGGCAATTTCGTAGTCGCTACTGTAGCATACAAGCCAACAAACCAGTGTGCCCATTGTCACAAAACCACCCGAACAGGATTGACCATGAACAAGAAATTAAGAGCCTACGCACAATTGATCCTCGGCGAGGGGGTTAGTCTGCAACCCGGCCAAGCCCTTGCCATCAAAGGCGAGATCGCCCACCGCGACTTTATCCACCTCTTGGCCGAGCTTGCCTATGGGCGCGGCGCTCGCTCTTGTTGAGGTTGATTGGATTGACCCCAAACTCACCCGCATTCGCCTGGATCACAGCCAGCCCGACCATCTGGACTATGTGCCCGACTATCTGGCACAGCGTGGCGAAGAACGGCTGCAAACCGGTTGGGCCACGATTAGCATCACGGGCAGCGAAGATCCCGACATTTTCGACGGCGTGGATGCCACTGCCATGCAACGTATGCAATCTGCCACTCGCCAAAAGCTGCGGGCTTGGTCGGCGGGCGTCATGGCAAATGGGATTGCTTGGTGTGTGTGTGCCGTCCCCACGCCGGCCTGGGCACAGCAAGTCTTCCCCGAACTGGCCGAAGCCGAGGCCATGCAAGCGCTGTGGGATGCCATTTTGGCCGCCAGCCGCGCCGACGGCGACGATCCTGTGGGCGAGTGGCAGGCCCACCTGCAAAAGGTGCAAAAAGTGGCCGATTTTCTGATCAGCCGCCGCGTGCAGACGCTCCACTTTGTGGACAGCACCCCCGGCCCCGATGGCAAGCCGCGCACCGATTTCACGATTGGCCTCACCGACCGTCCCTTCTGGCTGGCCGTGGGCGACCGTGCCAAAACCGGCGTCACCTTTTCCGCCAACATCCCCTCGGAAGAGACCTTCAGCACGCCCCACCGTGCAGCGCGCCGAAGGCTGGGTACGCACCTCCATGCCCTTTTTCATCATGGAGCAAAAGGTAGATAATGCCGTTTTTCGCTTTGAAAAAGGCGAAGTCGTGGAGTTCCACGCCGAGCGCGGGCAAGAAGTATTGGAGAAATTCTTCGAGGTTCCCGGTACGCGCCGCCTGGGTGAGATCGCCCTGGTCGATGTTACCTCGCGCATCTACCAGAGTGGTATTCTCTTCCACGATACGCTCTTTGACGAAAACGCCGCCTGTCACATCGCCTTGGGCCGCGCCTATCCCGGCGGCGTGGAGGGCGGCAACGAGATGAGCGAAGCCGAGTTAGACGCAATCGGCATTAACGAGTCGCCGCTCCATCAAGACCTGATGTTTGGCACGCCCACCATGCGCCTCACCGGCCACTGCGCCGATGGCAGCGAGGTCGAGATCATGCTGGATGGCCGCTACACCGAGGCTGTGTTGGAAAAGCAGGTGGCCTGAATGGACGAAATCTTAAACCATCCGGTCCACATGCTCTACCCGGAAATGGGGCCAATGCCAGCCTATCCGCTGCCGTTGGGCTACGGTCAGCGCTTTTACCAAACGGGCGACGAGGCCCATTGGACCGCCATCCAGCGCGCCGCCGAGACCTTTTTCACCATTGCCGACACGCTTTTCCGCCGCGAGTTTGGCTATGACGAAGATGTCCTCGCCCAGCGCATGATCTTTATCACCGACCCCATTGGCACGCCCATTGCCACGATCACGGCGTGGTGGCAGCCAAACTGGCGCGAGAGCGGACCGTGGGGGCAGATCCACTGGGTGGCGGTGCATCCGGCCCATCAGCGTTTGGGCATCAGCAAAGCCATGTTAAGTTGGGCCTCCGCGCAGCTTGCCACCGAGTTTGGTCGCGCCTTTTTGGATACATCTACCGGGCGGGTCTGGGCCATCAAAGCGTATCTCGATTTCGGCTTCCGCCCTGATCTCACCGAATTTACCAACCCTGATGTTGTGGCCGCCTGGCACAGCGTCCACACCCAGATCAATCATCCCGTGCTGGCGGAGATACTGACCGATTTGGCCTAAAAAACGCAGACTCTTTATCGCAAAGGCGCGAAGATCGCAGAGAAGGCAAAGTGCAAAAGTGGTTTAGTAACTCTTCTGAAATCTGTGTAAATCCACTCAATCTGCGTTATCTGCGTTCTATTCTGAGCTTTGCGATCTTTGCCTCTTTGCGGTAAATCTCTTGCTAAAGGAATGTCTGATGAATAACCCCCTCGCCCCGTTTCTCGAATCCGCCGGCGTGGTCATTCTCGACGGCGGGCTGGCAACCGAATTAGAGCGCCGTGGCGCGGATCTCAACGATCCGCTGTGGTCGGCCAAGATTTTGCTCGAAGCCCCCGATCTGATCCGCCAACTGCACTATGATTATTTCGTGGCCGGGGCCGATGTTGCCATCACCGCCAGCTATCAGGCCAGCTTTGAAGGCTTCATGGCGCGCGGACTCAGCCGGGCCGAGGCCGCTGATCTCATGAAACTGAGTGTGCGCCTGGCCCAGGCCGCGCGCGATGACTTCTGGGCGCAGCCCGACCACCGGCGCAATCGGCTGCGCCCGCTGGTGGCGGCCTCCATCGGCTGTTATGGCGCGTTTCTGGCGGATGGGTCGGAGTATCGTGGGGACTATGGGCTGAGCCGGGAAGCGCTGATCGACTGGCATCGTCCGCGCATGGCGACATTATTAGAGGCTGGCCCGGATCTGCTGGCCTGTGAGACCATCCCACTGCAATTGGAAGGTGAAGCGCTGGTCGATCTGCTGGCCGAGTTCCCGGCGGCAGAGGCGTGGCTCAGCTTTAGCGGCGGCGACGAGCGCCACGTCTGCCACGGTGAACCTTTCGCCGACTGTGTGGCGCTGGCGAACCGTTCACCGCAGATCATCGCTGTGGGCCTGAACTGCACACCGCCCCGTCTCGTGGAGCCATTGCTGCGCTCGGCGGCGGGTATCACCGGTAAGCCACTGCTCTGCTATCCCAACAGCGGCGAACAGTGGAATGCGGCAGATAACGGCTGGGTGGGTGGCACGGGCCTCACCGATTTCAGCGAACCCGCTCGCCTCTGGCAGCGTGCCGGGGCGTCGCTTTTGGGGGGTGTTGCCGGACAGGGCCGGAGGATATTCGGGTGATAAAAGACGCAATGCGTAATCCGTAATCCGTATTCTGGGTTACGGATTACGCATTACGCCACCACCTCCATCACCACCGCTTCCTCGCCAAAGACCGACTCAACGCCCATTTCTTGGATATAATTTTCCATCGCCTCGGCGGCGCGCTGGGCATAGACGCCGTAGCGTTGTTGCTTGTTGCGCACGCGCTTTTCCAGATCGGGCAGCAGTCCCATGTTCGCCTTCATGGGCTGGAAGTTGTCCGGGTCGGCGTGGGTGATGTAGTGCAGCAGCGAGCCGATCATGCTCTCGCGTGGCGGAACCAGCAGCGGACGCTCTTCCAAGAAGCGCGCCATGTTGATCCCAGCCAGCAGACCGCCCATGCTGCTGCCCACATAGCCCTCGGTGCCGGTGATCTGCCCGGCGAAGAAGAGATCCGGGCGCTCTTTGTATTGGAGCGTGGGGTGGAGCAGCGTAGGGCTGTTAATAAAAGTATTGCGGTGCATCTGCCCCAGCCGCACAAACTCGGCCTCTTCCAGCCCTGGGATCATACGCAGAATCGCCTCCTCCGCGCCCCATTTAACGTTGGTCTGAAAGCCCACCATGTTGTAGAGCGTCCCGCCACGTTATCCTGGCGCAACTGCACCACGGCATGGGCACGCCGCCCCGTGCGCGGAATCCGTCAACCCCACCGGGCGCATGGGACCAAAGGCCAGCGATTCCACACCGCGGCCTGCCAGCACTTCAATCGGCATACAGCCCTCAAAGTAGCGCTCCAACTCGGCATCGGCCCCGTGCAGCTCGATCTTGGGCGCGGCCACCACAGCATTGACAAAAGCCTCGTACTGTTCCCGGTTCATGGGGCAGTTAATATAGTCGCCCTCTTCCGCCCTTCGCCGGAATCCCGATCCCAGCGGCTCTGGCGGAAGGCAACGTCCATATTGATGCTCTCAGCCACCACAATCGGGGCCATGGCATCGTAAAAATAGAGATAGCGCCCGGTGAGCTTCTGCACCTCGGCGGTGAGCGCGGCGCTGGTCAGCGGCCCCGTTGCCAGAATCGTCGGCCCGCTGGGGATGGCGGTTATCTCGTCGCGGATCAGTTGGATGTTGGGGTGTCTGCCGATGCGCTCGGTGACATCCTGGGCGAACTCTTCGCGGCCCACGGCCAGGGCTTGGCCGGCGGGCAGGGCGTGCTTAAACGCCGTGCGGATGATCATGCTGCCCAGGCTCATCATCTCGTTTTTGAGGATACCCAGGGCGCGGTCGGGCAGAGTGCTCCCCATGCTGTTGCTGCATACCAACTCGGCCAGCCGGTCGGTGATGTGTGCGGGCGTCTCGCGCACAGGGCGCATTTCATAAAGTTTGACAGCGTAGCCACGTTCGGCCAGTTGCCAGGCCGCTTCGGTTCCGGCCAGCCCGCCGCCCACAATGGTTACGGTTGCTTTGGTCATAATCGCCTCTCTTCAATCGTAGGGCGGACTATCAGTCCGCCCTACACTGCTTCAGGATGGTGTATTGTAGCAAACGGGATCGAGCAGGGTCAAAAGCCGGAAGGTGCATCTATCCCGGTGTTGCGCCACAGACCGCACCGCCTCGACCCCATTGTTGTATGCGCCAGAGGGGCTGAGGGCGAGACCGACAGTATAGTTCCCAGTCATTGAAATCGCCAACCAGAGCACTGTGGTCCGCAGATGAAAGCCAACAGTTCAACAAGACTCGCAGGCAGTTTCAGTAAGGAGAAAGACCCCTCCTCGATCTATGGGGTTTATATGAGATAGAACCTTACACACTTGGTGAATTTTCATGAGACCTTCCAGGTCTTCTAAAACTTGAAGGTCTGGGGCAACTGCATGGCGCCTATGAGAGCCGTGAACGACCACTTGCCAACTTCATTCTTTAGGGTTAGCATAGGTGAGCCTATTGCATTCCGTCTTCCCCCCACGTGATGGTTTGTTGAGTCTGGGCAGACCTCAGTCGTTCCCCACTCCCTTGGTCGAGCCACTCACCGACCGCAAACTGGACGTTCTGGGCGCCATGGCCGAAGGACTCTCTAATGCGGAGATCGCCGACCATCGGGTGGTGGCCGTGAGCACTGTACGTACCCACATCAAAAATCTCTACGGCAAACTGGTGAAGGGCTGTGCCCGTCCCCGGCCACTGCTTGGTGGTGCGGGCAGATGGATGTAGATCTGTTTGAAGCTGCGGTTGCCACGTAATCGTGATCGCAACCGTTGGGGAGAAACCATGCTTCTGAGCGAATGGCTTGTGCAACAGAAGGAGCGAGAGGATACGGTTGGTGCGCTGGCACGTCGCTTCCTGGCTGATGCCAGCGGTCCGCTGTGGGCCAACACCCCAGAGACATTTCGCCAATATTTAACCGCTCGTCATGCTGACAAAGCGGCTTTCTGTGCATTGGAAACGGCCCTGCGGGAATGGTCCCCGCAAGCAAGAGCGCCACATACCACCGCAAATGGGCCGATGCCCGATCTACTTGGCAAAACAGAGGAGCAGAATGACTTTTAGCGAATTCTTCAAACGATTCCTGGCGGTTCTGATTGTTTTTCTAATGGTTTCCGCCGTATGGGCGGCACGCTCCACGCTCCTGCTGGGTTTTGCCGCGGCCCTGATTGCCGTGGGCATCAGCATCCCCGCCGGGTGGCTGCAAGGCTGGGGGGTGCGCCGTGGCTGGGCGGTTGCCATTGCGATTCTGGGCGTGGGGGCCGTTGCGATCTTTTTGATGGTGCTGGTGCTGCCACGCCTGCTGACGGAACTCATGGTGCTGTTGGGCAGCATTCCCGATGCGATCCGCGCCATCTTGAACGTTTATGAACAAGCTCGCGCCAACAATGATTTCTTGCGCTCGGCGCTGCCTGCGTTGCCCACAACCGGCGCACAAGCTATCCCCATTGATCCAGCGCGCGCCCGTGAACTTTTGAATCAATTCCTCACGGCAGGGCTTGCCATCGGCTCCACGTTGCTGGGGGGCGTAGGGATTGTCGTGGCCGTGCTCGTGGATCTGGTCTTCGTGCTCTTCATCACCGTTTTCTTTCTGGCCGATCCCAACAGCTATGTTAAGGGCAGCCTCTATTTGGTCCCGCAACGCCATCACACGCGTGCGGTCGCTCTCTGGAATGAACTCTACCACACGCTCAAAACCTGGATCACGGCGCTCTCGCTCTCCATTGTGATCACCATGGGGATGGTCTGGCTCATTCTCGGCGTCTTATTGGGGATGCCCAACGCCTTGGTGGTCGCCGTCTTTGCCGGATTGGCGACCTTTGTGCCTAATGTCGGTGCATTCCTGCCGCTGATCCCCATTATCATCTTCACGCTGGCGACGGACCCCACCCAGTTGTTGATTTACATCCCGGTCTACTTGGCGATTCAACTCAGCGAAAGCAATGTCATCTCCCCCGCGATTGTGAAAGCCGAATTGAAGATTCCCGCTGGGGCATTGATGCTCTTTCAGTTGTTGATCACCCTGGCTTTTGGCGCGCTGGGTTTGCTGCTGGCTGTGCCGATCTTCGCGGCGTTGATGGTTCTGGTGCGTGAGATCTATTCGTACGATCTGCTGGGGCTGCGCCGTGTGGAGATCACGTTGGGCCAGGATGCTGCCGGACAACTCGCCCTGCGCGAACGGGAGCCGTCCCCGGATGCCGAGACAGCGCCGAAGACAGTCAGCGCCGCAGAAAGCCCGTCCCCGAAACCACCCACACCGGACGCCTAGTCACCCATGATCTCCCCTTTGGCTGGGAAGGTGACGCTCCCCCTGATGTCCCGCAAATCCTCGCCAGAGGGGAAGACTTCTCACGCGGATTGGCCGATCGATGGTCACATTTTTCGCCGCCGAAGGGGAACAAGTTGTAGTCGCTGATATTGTGTCCGAACGCGTCGAAGAAGTCGTCTATGGAATGTGTCGGAGACGTTGACCGATTTGTCGGTTGCTGTCTGATCTGATTGTGTACGAAAGGGCAAGGTTGTGACGTCTCTGCTTCCCCTCTGGGCTTTCTGAGGCTTTGTTGGCGAGTTTGGGGTTAATCTTGGTGTTTTGGAATCTGCGCCAGTAGATTGTCCGGTCGGAAGCGGTGTAGAATATATACTCTTCCTGAACGGAATCAAGATTATAGTCAACTAACCTTGGCAATGAGGAAAGATCAGTGAATTTTCTAGACGCTGCCTATGAGATTCTGCAAAAATCAAAGTTACCCCTCCATTATGCAGATATTACACGTCAGGCTCTCCATCTAAAACTGATTACTACCAAAGGCCAAACCCCTGAAGCCACAATGGGGGCAAGGCTTTATGTGGATACAAAACGAGCAGAATCTCGCTTTCGGCGCGCTGGCAGAAATGTTTTTGGATTGGCCCAAGAACAAGCGCCGGAAATTGCACAACAAGTGCAGAGCGTTAACAAAAAGATTCGCGAAGAACTCCATGATCGTTTGTTGACCATGCCGCCGGATCGATTTGAGGTGTTGATTGAAGAATTACTCTTGGCGATTGGCTTTGATGAGGAAAGCCTCAAGCGTACCCCATACAGTAATGATGGGGGAATTGACGTGCGCGGTGTCTTGAACGCGGGAAATATCACCCAAATCAATGCGGCTGTGCAAGTTAAACGCTGGAAGAAAAATATTCATGCCCCCATTGTACAGGCCCTTCGCGGATCTCTAATTGTCCATGAGCAGGGTATCATCATTACAACAGGGAAGTTCTCAAAAGGTGCCCGTGAAGAAGCAGAAGCCAGTGGCAAAGTCAGGATTAGTCTTGTCGATTGTGAGAAACTGCTTGATCTGCTCATAGAGCACAGCATTGGTGTAAAAACGAAAGAGTACAAGCTACATCAAATTGACGAAGACTGGTGGATGGGAATTGTCAATGCCAGCGATGAAGCGAATCCGGTCCCTGTAGTCTTGTCAGAAGTCTTGTCAGACTCTGTTCCTCTGCCAATCTACCCCCTTACCGTCCAGGCCCAAGCAAAGGGGCAGACATTTTTCGCAGAGCTATTAACACCCATTGGTACGATTCGACATGACGGGATTGAGTACACTTCACCTTCCAAACTTGGACAAGTACTCACCGGATGGCGTTCCTGCAATGGGTGGCAGTTTTGGAAATATGAAGATCTCAGTACAGGAATATGGAAAACAATCGATGAACTCCGTATTGAAACAGCGCAACGCAAAATACGTTAGATGGGTACACACGCTAGTGTAGAAATTTTCCCACTTGTCTGCCCTTCCAGCGTGTGTACATCTGCCAATGATTCGGCCAGAAGCGCCGCCACGCTTTTGTTGTCGGCGTCGGCCAGCGTTTGCGGCAGATAGCCGATCTCCACGTCGGGAACAAGCATCAGCGTGCCATCCTCGGCCTGCACCGTCCCCTTAATGATTTTGAGCAACGTCGATTTGCCCGAACCATTCGCGCCCACCCGCCCCACGTGATCGCTATGATAGAGCGAAAACGACACAGCGAAAACGATACAGCATCATCCGTCCGCCCGCCACTGATATTCCGGGGTGTTCAATTCCACCCGGAAGCCCAGCCGTTGATAGATCGGCTTGCCCATGTGCGACGCCATGCAGCAGGCGTGTTGATAGCCACGCTGACGGGCGATTCGCAGCGCATGATGGGTGATGGCCGTGCCAAATCCACGGCGGCGATGCGGCGGCGGCGTGGAGATGTTGTACAGCCCGGCGATGCCCTCGGTGAGCAGCAGCGTAGCCGAGGTCACCGGCTCGTCGTGCCGATAGCCAATGGTGTGAAGATAATCGACGTCAGCGCCAAGCGGATAGCGCACATAGGCATCATAGAAAATCTTGATCAGGGCATCGTCACCCTCAAAGCCCGCCGCCGAGACGTGCCACCATTCTTCCAATTGCTGTGGGCTTGTGACGATCTCCACGCGGAGCGCGTCCTCCAGCGGGGCCAGATCGGGCACGTCGTCCAGATCGGCCAGCAGCCACGGTACCGAGCCGGGCTTGAGTCCGCGTGCCGTGAGCCGCTCGCCGATATCCGCGGGGCTGTCTGTGCGATAGAGCGCCCAGTCGAAGCGATCCGTTTGCGCGGTGATCTGACCGAGCAGGGCATCGATCTGGGCGTCAACCTTGCTTTCGTCAAACTTCGTGCGCAGCACATGCAGCCCCGGCGGCCCCGGCGGCGTGGCAAAGAGCAGCGAATCGGGCCGCTCTTGCCACAGCACACCGGGCAGCCCTGCGAACATCTGACAATAGACAATGAAATTTTCCTGCAACGCGTCCACCAGCGGGGCCAACGGGTGTGCGTCGGGCATGGTTTGAACGGCGTCGGGCGAAAGGCTGGTGATTGTTAACAATGGAGGGTCTCCTTGAAAGGATCTGGGAGACCTGACAGGTTTTCTGAAACCTATCAGGTCTGGTCTGGAAATGAGAAAACAAAAATCCCGCACAGAACTCCGTGCGGGATCAGGGAAGGCAGAACCAGACAACCTTAACCGGGGACTCTCCTCCGGTTGAGATCGCACAGGGGATGCACTATCCCGCACGGTTCGGCAAGGCACTCGACAATAGCAAAGGTATCAAGAGCGGTTGCCACAGGTGTAATCTTCATCTGATACCTCCTTTCGTTTTTGTGTGCCGATGTGTGGATAGTACGTTATCTTTGTTCTCTGGGCGATTTCCCATAGAGGGTAGCCAGCATGACTATACGCGTCGCCATTTTAAATGTCAAGTATCTTTACAAAAACTCCACACAGACAGATGAACGTATGCTATTTGTTGTAGACCAGAGTTCCTATCCAGTGTACTCATGGCTCTGACAGAGGCTATCAACTTTCCATTCTGGCGTCGTTAGCACTACAATAGCGTTATTCCTTTCATTCCCACACACAAGAGCACTGCCCATGAAAAATCGTACCCGTATTTCTCTCGATGGTCCGTGGAGTTTTCAAATTGATCCTAGCAGCACAGCGTCAATCGACGCCATTTCCACGTGGCGCGAGGCTAAAGTCCCCCTGCCCATCCAGGCCCAGTTTGACGATCTGCGCAATTACAGCGGCGTCTCTTTTTACCGACGCACCTTTGCGCTGGAGAGTGTCCCCACCGCTGCCGCCATTCTTCACTTTGGCGCAGTGGACTATCACGCCACCGTCTGGGTAAACGGCACACAGGTGGGCGAACACGAAGGCGGCTATCTGCCCTTCGAGTTCGATATCACCGCGCAACTGCGCGCCGGTGAAAACGAAATCAGCGTGCGCGTGATCGACGCTGACGACGACAGCGCTCGCTGGCCCGACGCTCCCTTTGGCGAAGTGCCGCATGGCAAGCAAAGCTGGTATGGCCCCATTGGCGGCATCTGGCAGAGTGTCTGGCTAGAGATGCGCGCTCAAACGCACATTCGCAACCTGCGCCTGACGCCCAACGCTGCCACCGGGGAAATCGACATTGACGCCACGCTTGCCCATGCCCGTGACGGCGTTGGCCTCGAAATCATCGTCGCCGACGGCAACGGCATGACTGTGGCCCAGGTTTCGCTGAGCAGCACGCGTGGCCGCATGGTGTTGGACAACCCGGGCGATTTACGGCTGTGGAGTCCCGACGATCCGGCGCTTTATACCGCCAGCGTCACCCTGCGTGTCAATGGCGAGGCCGTGGACAGCGTCAGCGAGAGCTTCGGCTTCCGCACGGTGGAAGCCAAAGACGGGCGCATCTATCTCAACGGCGAGCCGATCTACCTGCGCGGCGTGCTCGATCAGGCCTATTACCCGGAGACGATTTACACGCCACCCAGCGTGGACTATTTGGAAGATCAGGTGCGCAAGGCCAAAGCGCTGGGCTTGAACTGTCTGCGCGCCCATATCAAGATCGAAGATCCGCGCTATTACGAAGTCGCCGACCGTCTGGGCATTCTGATCTGGACCGAGATCCCCAACTGGGTGCTGCTCACCGAGGCCGCCGACCGCCGCATCAAAGAGACCTTCCGCGAGATGGTGGCGCGTGATTGGAATCACCCGTCGATTATCGCCTGGTCACTGGTCAACGAAAACTGGGGAACCGATCTCAGCCGCAACCCGGATCATCGGCGCTGGCTGGCCGACTTCGTGGAAGAGGCGCGCCAGATCGATCCGACCCGGCTAATCGTAGACAACTCGGCCTGCCACGGCAACGGTCATGTGGGCGGTGACATGGAAGATTATCACCACTATCGCGCCATCCCAGACCATGCCCAAGAGTGGGACGACTGGGTGGAGGAGTTTGTCAACCGCGCCGATTGGGCCTGGTACGAGGACTATCGCCACAACCGCCGCGATGATCTGCCCCTGCTTGTCAGCGAATTTGGCAACTGGGGCCTGCCCGACCCAGCCACGATTAGCGAAAAGGGCCAAGATCCCTGGTGGTTTGAGACGGGCTACAACTGGGGCGAGGGCATTGTCTATCCCCACAACATGCCAGAACGCTTCGACTTTTACGGACTCAAAAGCATCTTTGGCTCGATGGATGCCTTCGCCGCCCAGCAGCAGCGCCACATGGCAAAGAGCCTGGCGTATGAGATTGCCACCATGCGCCTTTATCCGCGCATTGGCGGCTATGTGATCACCGAGTTCACCGACGTGCACTGGGAGTGCAACGGCCTGCTCGATATGCAGCGCAATGTCAAGCAAAATCTCGACGAATTCGTGGCGATCAATCAGGATCGTGTCGTGGTTGTGCGTCCGCAGCGCTGGAGCGGTAAAGCGGGGGAGACCCTTTCCGTCGAGCTGCGCGCCTTTGATGTGGACGGCGAAGGCAGCGGCGGCTCGATCCAATGGCAGGCAGGCGGCGCTTCGGGTAAGGTGGCCGCGCCCGGCGGCACGGTGGAGATTCCCCTGCCCGCCGACGCATCCGGCCTCTTACAAATCGACGCGCAGTGGCTGGCCGAGGATAGCACACCCCTGGGCAAGGGGCAGGCCGAAGTGGCCTGGACAACGCCTATCGTGCCCACACAGACGCTTTTCGTGGCGGATGCGGAGCTGCGCGCGCTTTTGCAAGGGTTGGGCTATGCCATCGCCGAAAGTGCCGACACCGCCGCACTCACCGTTACTCGCCTTTATGATGAAGACACGCGCACAGCGGTGCAACAGGGGGCCAATGTGCTGCTGCTGGCCGGCACCGAGAAACTCGATGGCAGTGTGGGACTGCCGATTGGTGCTGTAATTCCCCGCGCTGGCACCGGCTGGCAGGGCGATTGGGCAACATCGTTCTCGTGGCTGCGCAAAGAAGGTCCCTTTGCCGCCCTGCCCGGCGATCCGCTGCTGGAGATGGAATACGCCGACATTATGCCCGACGCCGTGATTGCCGGGCTGCCTGCCTGGGCCATGAACGCGCATAGCTGGGCCAACCTCGCCCTGGGCTGGATCCACAAACCGGTTTCTCTGCTGGCAAAGCTGCCCTATGGCAAGGGCGCGCTGACCGTCTCGACGTTTAATCTGACGGATGGGCAGTTGCAGAACAACGCTATTGCCCAAAGCTTGCTGGCGGGGATGGTGACTTTGACTGCCGAGAAATAACAATTCCATCCTCATTCATACAAAAAGGGGCGGCTCACATGAGCCGCCCCTTTTTGTATGAAAAAGTCGTGTGCTTTCACCGCTTCGCCAGCCACCAGGCGACCCTGTGGCACCCGAAACTGTCTGCGTACCGCTGCTGCCTTCCGACCCTGACGGGGTTTACAGTGTTCCGCCGCACAGGACCCAGCAACTGACGAAGCGATGAAAGCACACGACTTTTTTGTTTCTCTACCACGGCTCTGCGAGCCGGGAGAGAAACATTCTTTCTCTACCACGGCTCTGCGAGCCGGGAGAGAAACATTACTTTTCTCTACCACGGCTTTGCGAGCCGGGAGAGAAACTTATGGCGGAGAGGGAGGGATTTGAACCCTCGAGGGCTTTCACCCTACGAGCTTTCCAGGCCCGCGCACTAGGCCACTATGCGACCTCTCCACAACAGTGTGTATTGTAGCCAAGAATGACGTTTTTCGCAAATATGGAGAGACTTTGGGGTGAAGCACTTGCAAACATAAAGCGGCGACGCATCTGAGTGAAGGGAGTATTTCCAGAATGCTCCCTTTACTCAGATGCCCCTGTCTTGTGTGGCTAGCGGACGATTGACGGCAGATAGATCGGATAGGACGTGGATTGCACCACCGCAAAGTCCGTCAGATGATCCAGCGTGGCAATCAGTTTCCCATTGACCTCGTCATAGCGGCTGGGGACCTCTTGCCAGCGTCCGGCTGTTTCGTTCCAAAAGACCAACTTGGTATTATGGAAATCCTGATGATCCACGCGTGCCGTGGAGATCGTCAGCGTAAAAGGCTGCTGAAACTCCGTCACCGGCTGCCCGTCCAGCGTGTGAGCAGTAATGCTGAAGCCGCTTCCCATCAGAGTACTCCTCGCTGGCGCTGGATGTCCCTCGGCTACGCCAATCGAGAGCAGAATCGAACCGCGTAGCGCCTCGGCGGGCATTTTTACCGTAATGGTCAACCCTTCGGCATAGGTCATCTCGCCACCGGACAGATGGCTGATCAATTGAGTCAATGTGGGCACGGCACACGCATGGAAGCCCAGATCCACGGCATCCGCATCGGTGACGTTGTCAGTACGCGTGGTGCGCGTCTGCAACCCCAAGCTGGCTGCTGTCCCTGCTCCAGCGTTCATGGCCGGGCTGTCAGCACCCTGCCCGGCGGCGCTGTGCGAAAGGTAGAAGTTGCCCACCATCCCCACCACAAAGAGCGGATCGGCGTTAAGATTGTCCGCCGCCTGCCCCGCCACATTGGCCCCAATCAAGTTGCCACCACTGTTGCTCCACAGGTCGTTGTGATGAACCGTGGGGCTAGGCTTGAACTGGCCCACATCCTGGGCGCGGACGCCATATTGGTTAAAGGCAATAATGTTGTTGAGGATTGTAGGCGTGGTGGCCGTGCCGCCCAGTTCCTGGCTCAGGAAGATGCCATCGCCGCCGTCACTGCCCAGCCCGCTGTTGTGGGAGATGGTATTGTTGCGCAGTGTACCCGCTGCGCTGCGGATGTTGATTCCGGCCCCGCTCACTCCGGCCCGGTTGTTGATGACAAGGTTGTTATGCACAGTGGGGGTGGCTCCGTTGCGCAGAGCAACGCCGCCGCCGCGTATCCCTGCCGTGTTGCTGATAATCTGATTGTGCTGAATCTGCGCGCCGCCCCCGTCCACGGCAATGCCGCCGCCGCTCTCCACAGCGCTGTTGAATCCGGCGATCAGGTTGCTCTCCACCGTCGGGTTACCGCCGTTGACGAAGATCGCACCGCCCGCAGCCCCGGCCACGTTCGCCACGAAACTGCTGTTGCGTACCGTGGCGCTGCTGTTTTGGAGGGTCACCGCGCCGCCATCTGTGGTGGCAGCGTTGAGTTGAAAGGCCACGCCTTCTATCCAGGCTGGCGCGCCGTCTATGAAGATCCCGGCCCCGCTGCGCGCCGTGTTGCTATAGAAGGTGCTGAGCAGCAGCCGTGGCGCGCTGTTGCCGGTGACGTAAAGACCGCCGCCGTTGTCGCTGGCCTTGTTGCTGCGTACCACCAGCCCGGTCAGCGTGGGTGCTGCACCGCCGTCCACGAGAATACCGGCCCCGTTGGCCGCCATACCACCGCTCACCACAAAGCCGCTTAACACCGTGTCGCTGAGAATGGCACTGCCGCTGGCCGTCACCACCGGCCCGCTACCATTGCCGTTAAGAATTGTCAGCAAGGGCACGCCGTAGAGCTTCACCCCGGCTTTCAATGTCACCGTTTCGGTATAGGTTCCCGGCCAGACCGCAACGCTCTGCCCCGCCGTGGCTGCGCCTAGCGCGCTGTTCACCGTGGCGTGATCACAGCCGCTGGCGCACACTGTGATCGTGTTGCGCCAATAACGTGGGTCCGCGGTTTGCACCGCTTTGGCCCAGTTTTTGATTTCCGCTGCCAGCACACGGCGTGTACGCGGCAGGCTGGTTGGCATCTGGGCAAAGGTCTGCAAGTGGCTGTCCAAGTAAGCGTTGAAATCGGTTAGCCCAATCGGTTTGTAGTGCGTGCGCCCGCTGGCCGCGCCATAGGCCACAATCGCCTCGTAAATCTCCAGCGTAGCGGTATAGGTGCGCTGGCTTTCTGGGTGAACGGCAGGGTTACCAAACTCCTCGGAATGCGAAAGCCAGCCACAGGCGGCGGTCAATTCGGCATCTTGCGGGTCATAGACATGGGCGGCAAAGAGATAGCCACGCTGCTTCACAGTGAGATCGATACATTCCTGGTGCGACCAAGCATCGCCCAGGGCGTGAAGATAGACACCAAAGGCTTCGAGACTGCCCGCCTTCACTGAACCAGTGTCAATGGCCTGTACCGGGCGTTCCACAAAACAGGCCGTGGCTTTGTATACATTGGCGATGTTGGTGGCCGTGTAGACCTCTGGCGGCAGGACGCTAAAAGTCGATACAGTGCTGCTATAACCATAGATAATGCTCCCGTGAAGCTGGGGCGTGCGGTTATAGGCCCAATCCTCGATCTGAGCCAGATCGTGTGTGCGCGGAAAGTGGAAAAAGACCGCATACGGCCCCAAGCGCGAGGTAAAACAGCCCGGACATTCCATTAAATCGCCCGCTGCCCCCATCATCACCTGCGGCGCTGTGGTGGACGGCGACGGGCAGTGCTGATCTGGTGTCACTGTGCTCAAATCTGGGGCGGCGGGATAGTTGGCCGGGTTGGCGTCAAACTGATATTGGGGAGCCTGTGCCGGTAAGACGCTCTTGTCGGTCAACTGCGAGTAGATCTGAATCGTGGCGGCGTCTTCTGCCGAAAAGCCGGCGGCCACGGCCAGCGCGCCCACCAGATCAAAATGCAGACTGCTTACGGTGTCGCTGTTATCGGTGGAGATACTAAAGCGGCTGTCCAGCGGATCATAAAAGGGCAAGCCGTTTTCTTCGTCAAAGGCAAACGCCGTGGAGAGCGTTGCCAACAGCAGCACCGCCAGCAGCAATGACATCCACAGGCAGAGTCCCAGGCGCATGGCGTGGGAACGTTTGGGTAAAACAGAGGGTATGTGAGTACGCATAGACACGGTTTTCTCTCCTTTTGTGCAGATAGGGGACGATACTAACGGTAGACTTACACAAAATTACCGTCCTGTACAGCGTATCATCTTATGAGAGAAGGAGGAGTCCGCATTCGTAGGGAATTATGCACCAACGATGGTAGGGGACGGGGTGGCGTAGGGTGTAATCGGAATAGAGGAATCGTCGGGCTGCGTTTCCGTAGCGTTATCGTTGTTGATGCTACGGAATACGCAACACGTTTCTACACCACTCGATACAGCAACTTTTGCCCCGCCAACAGCCGCTCTACATTTGTATACTCACTGCGCCGCCCGCGATGTTCCGAGATGGCAGCAGTGTGTGGGGTCAGGATCACGTTGGCGGCGGGATCTCGCGCCAGGGGCAACAGGGGGTTATCCGGGCGCAGCGGCTCCCATTCGAAGGTGTCCAGCGCCGCCCCGCCCAGATGACCGCTGTGCAACGCGGCGGCCAGTGCGGGTTCGTCGATGACGCTGCCGCTGCCACAATGCACCAAAAACGATCCCGGCGGCATGGCGGCAAAGGCAGCAGCATTCAAAAAATGGTCGGTTTCGGGGAAATAGGGCAACAGCGAACAGAGGAAATCACTGTTGCCGATAATCTCATCGGCCTGGGCATAGGTGATCTTTAGCGATGTTTCCACAGCCTGCGGCAAGCGGTTGCGTTTGTGATAGCGCAGCGTACAGCCAAAGCCACTGAGCAGCCGGGCCAGTTCTGTGCCGATTTCGCCAAAGCCGAGAATGCCCACGCTTTTGCCCGAAAGCGTAATCGGCGTGGTGCGGCGCGACCAGTTAACGGCAAAGACGTTTTCATCGGTGCGGCGAGATTCGCCCCAATCAGCGGCTTGCAGAGCGACGGCCTCCACCTCGTGGGCGCGGCGAGCCAGGGCCAACATCTGCCAAAGCATCTGCTCGGCCACGGCGACAACGCCCGCAATCGGCCAATAGCAAACCGGAATGTCTCGCTCCGCGGCGGCAGCGGTATCAATGTCAAAGGTCTGCGCGCCAAGCCGCTGGATCAGGCGCAGCTTCTGCCCGGCCTCGATGACGGTGCGGTCGATGACACCGGCGCGCTCACTAATCAAAAAGTCGGCGTCGGCAATTTCGGCCAGCAGCGTAGCCCGCTCTGGATCGCGCAGCATGGTGATGGCAAGGTCAGACGGCGCGGCCTCGATGGCCTGTTGCTGATGAAATGGGCTACGGCTGGTGACAAACAGGGTCTTGTACAAGATCTGACGTGTGCTTTCTGGGAGAATTCACCACAAAATAGGCGGGTCAATAAAAACTTAACGGTAACTATTCAGGTCCAGAGTGCGACGCACTCGCCACACAGAATTTCTAGTTCGATCTTGTCGTGGCAAGTGCGTCGCGCCTGAACAGTTGCTGAAATGCTTGATTATCCGGCACTTTCCGCCCACATGCGGCGCAGAAAATCCACGGCGGCAGGGGCTTCGGCGGCGAAATCGCGCCACGTACACTCCACCGAGATCAGGCCGTCGTAGCCGATGGCGTGCAGGCTGCCGAAAAATTTCGGGTACGGATACTCCCCCGTGCCTGGCGCGAAACGGCCACTATCGGCCACGTGGATGTGGCGCAGCCAGGGCGCACACCGTTCAATCTGGGCCAGCGCTTCCCCCTCCACCTGTATGTGATAAAGATCGGCCAGCACAAGCACAGCGGACCGGTCTGCGACAGCCGCCAACTCTACGCCTTCGGACACACTGTTGATCATGTTCGATTCGCGCCGGTTGAGCGGCTCAATCACAATCGTGATGCCATACGGCTCGGCCATATCCCCGGCAAGCTGCAAAAAGCGGATCAATTGCGCCTCGGCTGTGGCAGCCTCAAAGCCATCGGGAATGGTGCGTGCGCGCCCGCTGCCAAAGACCACCACAGTTGCCCCAATCGCCGCCACGCGTTCCAGCGCGCTCTGCATATAACGCTCTATGCGGCCTTCGTCCACCGCCGGGCCGACGATCTTCAGATCGCCGGGCAGCAGCACGTTAAACGCCTTCACGGGCAACGCCGCCGCCGCATAGGTCGCCGCAATCGGGGCAAAGTCTGCATTTTCGGGTTGTAGCGAAAGCACAGTACATTCGATGAAATCGAACCCAGCCGTGTGCGCGATTTCGCTTTGGTCGATGGCACAACAACATCCAAATTTCATAAGATCCGTCCTTGTTTGTCGAGAGATGTGGGGCGTAATGCGTAAGTATTATACCGGTGCGACGCACTCGCCAGGGGTAGAGTGGTTATGAAGCTTGTGTGGCGAGTGCGTCGCACCTAGCCCTGTATAGTTACATTCGCCATGCGTAATGCGTATTTCTGAGCACGCATTACGCATCACGCCTTTAGCTTCCCTGTAATTTTCGCAATAACCCTTCATAGCCTGCCCGATCCAGCGGCATCTGCACCGGCGCGTTGGTCTGGCTGCTATAGATCATGGCGTTGGCGAGTTCCAGCGATCTGGCGGCCCTGGCGACCGTCGCTCAGCAGCGGCGCGCCGTGCAAGATGGCGTCGTAAAGATTGCGATAGACCGCGGCGTGACCGGCCAGTGCGCTTTGCGTTTCGATGACCAGGTCGGCGGCGTGCTGGCCCGGTTTGGCAAAAGGGTTGGGATCGGTGGCAATGTGGCTGAGCAGATCTGGATCGAAGCGCTGGAACACAATGTCATTTTCGCCCAGCAGCAGTGTGCCGCCGGTGCCGGCGATCTCCATGCGCCGTTGCCCAGCCTCCGCCGTGCTCATATAGATCGTGCCCTGGCTGCCGTCGGCCCATTCCAGCATGGCGGTGACCGTGTCTTCGGTCTCAATGGCGTGATGGACCGTGCGTGTCCACGCGAAGAGTTGGCGCGGCAACCCAAAGAAGTGACAGATCAGATCCAACCCATGCGGGGCCTGGTTCATGAGCACGCCGCCGCCCTCGCCGCGCCACGTGCCGCGCCAGCCGGCATTGCGAAAATAAACCGCCGTGCGGATCCACGGCTCCACCACGGTGACGCGCAGGATTTTGCCCAACCCGCCCTCGCTGAGCAGCTTTTTCACGGCCATCACCTCGGGCCGATAGCGGTGTTGAAAGTTCACCACCAGCAGCCGGTCGTTGGCCTCGGCAGCGGCGATCATACGATCCGCTTCGCCCACATGCACGGCCATGGGCTTCTCCACAATCACATGGCTACCCGCCTCCAGCGCATCCACGGCAAGCTGGGCATGGAAGGGGTGCGGCGTAATAATCGCGGTGACATCGGGCCGCTGATCGGCCAACAGGACTTGGTGTTGTGGATAAAAAGGCACGCCCAGTTCTTCGGCGCGTTGTGCGCCCACCTGCGCGTTGACATCGGCCACGCCCACAAGGTTGGCTTCGGGGATGGCGTTAATGGCGTCTTTGTGCAGCGAAAAGATGCCCGCGCCCACGCCGATCACCGCGTGGCGGAGAGTCTGTTTCTGAGTTTCATGGTTCATGGTTCTGTCCGTTGTGCTGAAAAGTGAATGTATTCAAGCATAATGCGTGATCCAGAGGCACGAATCACGTAATCCCCTACTCTCCCAATTCCTCGGTCTCTTCCCACCCCACGCCGTGGGTCTGCGCCGTCTCCACCAACTGCCCCCAAGTGGTCTCGTCCAGATAGATGCCCTCTTGCTGGCGTTGGGCGGCGCTGCGTGTTTCTGGCTCGCCAGGCATGAGAATTTCGCTAAAACCAGCCGCCGTGGGCACGCCCTTGACCGCGCTCACCAGGGCGTCGGCGTCGGCGCTAAAGTCGATAAGCGGGCGGAAGGCTTCCACATTCAGCACCAAAAAGAGCACGCCGTTGCCCGGTTTCATATCCAGGGCCGGACAGCCCGCCCCGGTGAGCAGCCCGCCCATAAACTCCACGAGCATGGAAAGCCCAAACCCCTTGTGCCCCGCCGCCGGTAAGATCACGCCGCCGTCGTAGAGATCGGCGGGTTGCGTGGATGGATTGCCCGCTTTGTCCAAAATCCAGCCTGCGGGAACAGATTTGCCGCTGTTGCGGGCGATGCGCACCTTGCCCTCGGCCACAGCACTGGTGGCAAAATCCAGCACCACCGGCGGGCGATTCGCCACGGGAATGGCGGCGGCAATGGGATTCGTGCCCAAAATGCGGCCCGCGCCGCCAAAAGGGGCCACAATCCCGCGCCCGCCCCCGCCGTTGCAGAAGGCCAGCCCGATCATACCCTCGGCCGCGGCCATCTCCACCCATTCGCCCAGCCGCCCCACATGGCCGCAGTTGATCAGCCCGCTGGCGGCCATGCCACTGTGGCGGGCTTTGTCAATGGCGGCGTGCATGGCTGTGTGCGCGGCCACCTGCCCAAAGCTCTGGCGGGCATCCAACAGGGTGATCACCGGCGTTTCTTGGATCACAGCGGGCGTGGCGTGGGGGTCCACCTGTCCGCTTGCCATGGCCGTGAGATATTGCATCACACGCACAACACCGTGGGAATCGTGGCCGACGAGATTGCTCTGTACCAACGACGCCGCCACAATGGCGGCGTGGGCTGGCGGCGTATTGGCGGCTTGGAAGATCTGGCTGACAAAAGCGGTTAAGGGAGCAGCACGCAGCGTGGGCATAACGGTGTCCATTTCAGGTGGTGGAATGATAGAAGGGAAGGATGGCGCTTGGGCGGAAGGATAGCACCGGGGCACAGGGGTGTCAATCTGGTGGGATGGACGGGTGTACTTCAGGTTGGGGGCGATCATTCCGGGAATCGACCAGACGATGACGTTTCAAACGAGGCGCTTGTGGTCCATTCCCGCAATGCCACCGCCGAAAAGTGCTGGGGACTCTAGACTGGCCTTAGAAAACAACACGCCGTGTGTCACGGCCCCAACCCTTCAATCTGGGCATTCGCCCACAGTTTGCGCTCTTCACGGGTGGCAAATTGGGCACAGGCCCGATAGCCAGCCGCTCGTGTGCCCACGGATCGCGCCTGTTAAACTCTGCCTCTGCCCCGGCGTAGTCGCCCTGAAAGGTGAGCAATTTGCCCAGCTAGTAGAGCAGTACAGACAAACGGGGAGGGTCTGCGCTGATAGCGTCTATTATAGCAGTGCCGAGGGAAAGGCAGAAGTCGAACTTTTCTGAAAAGTTCGACTTCTTATAAAGTAGTGGCGGTACGCAATTGAGCCAGACCTGCCAGGTTTTCTGAAGACACAAAGGGGCAAAGACGCCAAGAGCGCTTTGCCCCTTTGCGCTATGCGTTTGCTAATCCCCAAAAAGGGCGACGTCCGACAGAAATTCTACGCCGCCAGCCGATTCTCCGGCATATTCTCCAAGCGGGTCAGCCAGTAATGCACGTCGAAGTTCTGGTCGCCGGTGAGGAAGCGCCACATCTTGACACGGTTGACAATCTCCAAACGACCGCCGCCATCTTCAAACCAGGGTTCCCCGCGGCTGAGAATGGTCTGCACATCCTCAACGGCGTTCTGCTCCCGCGTGAAGAGCAACTTCTGCCCGCCGGTCATGGCCGCCAGATCGTCGGTGTTCCACAGCCGGTATTGGCGCACCACCGGGTTGAGGCGAATCTTGTACATATAGCGCTTGCGGTCGGTCTTGTTTTGCCGCCCACAGTGCCAGATGCCATGATGCAGCGCCAGCAGCGAGCCAGCCTTGCAGACCATGGGCACTTGCCCGGCGAAGTTCTGATAGCGGGCAATGTCCATCTCGTTGATGCGCCGATATTGGCTGCCCGGCACCACCAGCGTGCCGCCCATTTCCAGGGGCACGTCGTGGGGGAAGTACATGAGTTGAACGTCAAAGTGCATACGCGTGTCAATAATCGAATCGCCGTGCATGCCCTGGGCCTTGCCTTCGTGGGGCTGGCGCACGTGGATGGCGTGGTGATCAAAGAGCGGGTCTGGCCCCACCAGGCTGTGGATGATACCCTGGATCTGGGGCATACGCAGCAGTTCGCCAATCGGCGACGGTTCAGGATAGCATTGGGAAAGCGGCGTGCCCGCCGGGGCGGCTTGAATGCCGCCTTGATCAAACGCGGCCATCACGGCTTGGTTGATGGCGTCGGGCACGATTTCGTCGAAGCGCAGGAAGCCGCGCGCCACGAATTCGGCCATTTGGGCCGTTGTGAGCAGATCCTTTTTCTCAACCATCGATAGTCTCCAGTTTCTCAAAGATAAATTCATTCATTTGAAATGACGTGGCATATTCCAGCCCCGGATAGGGCGGGATCAACTGGGGAAACTGGATCACGCGCCAGCCATCGCGCAGCGCATCCAGCCCGTTGGCATAGGGCGGCGTGTCGCTGTCGCCTGTGGTGTGGTCGGCGCGGCCTGTGCCGTCGTACAGCGTCCAGCCCTTGACGTTGCTATCCAGAGCCGAGTTGCCCAAATAGAGAATCAAAACTTTTTGGCGTTGTTGGGACATTGGGTTTCCTTTGTGCGAAACGGTGGGGTGATGAGCCTGCGCATGGGGCGCGCTGGCCGCTAGTATACATCGAGTTTGCCGGGATGCCCAACCGATGGCCCGCACTGGGTGTGTTTCAAGGGGGCGAATCGCCGAAAAGTGCCGGGGACTTCTGTGCCCTACCCAGGATTACACCCGTGGTTGTCCATTCCCGGAATGCTGACCGGGCGAATGGCATAGGCGCACCCCATCGGGTACAATCCTGCTTTATTCGCACCCACCCACAGGGGAAATTTATGCGCTTCCATCGCCAAACCCTTCTTGGCCTCACCGGCTATCTCTTTATCGGCACGGCGGCAGTGCTGATTCCATCTGTCATGCCTTCGATTACCGACGAATATCGCGCCGCCGGTCTTTCCCTGGCCGCCATGGGGCTGATCTTCCCGGCGCGGGCGCTGGGGAGCATTGCCGGCAATCTGTTGGCCGGGGTGGGGGCCGATCTGCTGGGCTATGGCCGCTTGGTCTGGCTGGCTGCGCTGTTGCTGGCGGCAGCGCTGGCCCTGGCCGGGATCGCCCAGCCCTGGCTGCTCTTTCTGGCGGCGTTTGCCATTGTCAGCGCCACCCAGGGCGCGCTCTCCACAGGCATTAACGCCCTCATCGCCGACGCCAATCCAGAGTCCCGCGCCAAAGCCTTGAACACCCTTCACGGCGTCTATGGCATCGGCGCGGCCATCTCACCGCTGGTCTTTGGCTATCTGCTCGACCGCGGTCTGGCCTGGCGCTGGGCGCTGGGCGGCACAGCCTTGATCTGGCTGGGTTATGGTCTGGCGACGTGGCTGCTCTACGACAAGCCGGTCACCCAGGGCGTGCGCCGTCCGTCCCAAATCCTCGATCTGTCGATGATGCGCGCCGCCCCCTTTCTGGCCCTCTTTGCCATCGCCTTTATCTACAACGGCGTGGCCTATAGCCTGTTGGGCTGGGTGGCGCTCTTTATGCAGACCTCGGCGGGTTTCTCTGCCTTCTTTTCGATCTCGCTGATCTCGATCTTCTACGTGGCGCTGACGGCAGGCCGGTTTGCCTGTGCCGCCCTCAGCGAACGGCTGGGCTATGGAACCACACTTTTGATTTTGGCCGGGGGGATTACCGCCACCTATCCCTTGGTGGTTTTGAGCAGCGGCGGGCTGGGGGTGGCCGTGGGTATTTTTCTCACGGGGCTGAGTTTGTCGGGTCTCTTTCCCACGGCCCTGGCCTATGGCAGCCGCCTCTATCCAGAGCAGACCGGCACTGTCTCTGGCACGCTTAATGTGTCCATGACATTGGGCGCCATGATCCCGCCCTTGTGGACGGGAGTGATTGCCGACGGGTGGAGTTTTCAGGCGGCGTTGGGGGTCAACTACCTGATGGTGGTGGCGCTGCTGGCCGTTACGCTCTATTTACGCAAACTCGAAAGCGTGACGCCTGAAAGCACGTTGCACGCATCACCGGACTAGCGCGTCGACAAATAGCCCGCGGCCACGGCCAGCCCATCATCGCTGCGGCGAACGGTGACAGGCAGGCGAATGCGCAGGAGATCGCCTGTGCTGTCCACGATGATCTCGGCGCGGCGACGTTCGGCCAGGGCCGGTTCTACGCCGTTGAGGTTGGGCCAGATCGAGAAATAGGCGATCTGGGCGGCTTCGTCATAGACCACCGTGCTGCTGGGCACAGGCTCGTCGGGATCGTGCGCGGTTTCGCTCCAATTCTGGCGTATCCAGCGCCCCAAGCGCATACTTTTGTGATCGGCCACCATCAAACCCAACAGCCGTTTGCTGTCTGGGTCCAGATGGGCAGTCACCGGAAAGGTCACGGTTTGCTCTCCGTGCGGGCGACGGCTCAGGGTGACGCGCAACTCGATGCTGTCGTTGCCTTGCAGCCAGAGGGTGCGAAACGGCACACTGTAGGCTTTGGTGCTAATGGTATTCATGGGGCGTACTCCTTCAAAAAATTAACGCAAAGAGGCAAAGGGAAGAAGGCAAAATGCAAAGTGCAAAAATGGTTGAGAACGTCTGCGCTGTTCAGGAATCTGCTAAACCCGAAGAATCTGTGCTCCATTCTGGGCTTTGCGTCTCTGCCTCTTTGCGCCTTTGCGTTGAAAAAATCATCCCCACCAATCCTACCACCATTGTCCAAAAGCCCCAGCCGGGGGTGAGCGTGTAGCCGTAGAGATCAGCAATGGCGGGCAGCACACGCAGAAAACCAGCCACCGGCAACCCGATTGCCAGCCCGGCCAGCCCAATCACTACCCCAATGCTGATCCTGCGCGGCAGCAGCGCCAAGAATGGACTGCCCACCGCCAGGGCGATACAGGCCAGGAGGGTGAGGGTTTGGGTGCGAAATTCGCCATTGAGCAAGATCCCCGGTGACCACGCGGGCGGCAGCAAATTCAAGGCGGCGACGATGGCGATGATCACCAGCGCGCCGCGCACGGGCCAGGGATAGCGCGCCTCGCGGCGATAGGCGTAGAGGCTCAATGTGACGCTGACGGCGACCAGGGGCAGATAGAAGCCTTCGCGCCAGACGCCGATCTCGCCGCTGCGCACGCCATGCAAGAATTTCACATATTCGGCCAGATCCAGCCCTGTGATCACCAGCCCGGCGGCGGCGTGGTTCACCCAGGGGCCGAGGTAGCCGAGGAAGGTGAGAAAGAGAAAAAGAAGGGTGAAGGGCGGTCGGTTGTCTATCATCGTTTCGTTCATGCGCGCCCTGCCCGTGCCAGGCGCGCCTCTTGACGCAACCGGCCTTCTTCAAAGCGGCGGCGTTCGGCATCGTCAGTCAGTTCGAGCCGGGGCACTTGGGTGGGGCGGCTATCGGGATCGAGGGCGACGTAGATAAAATAGGCGCTGTTGGTATGGGTGATCTCGCCGGTGAGCAGATTTTCGGCTTCGACTTTGACCTCAACCTCCATACTGGTGCGCCCGACATAGGTGATGCGCCCGTGTAACGTAAGCAACTGGCCCACCCGCACAGGGTGATGAAAGGTCATGCTGTCGATGGCAACGGTGACGGACGGGCGGCGGGCGTGGCGGGCCGCCACAATGCCGCCGCATTCGTCGCAGAGTTTCAAAATGTGGCCGCCGTGGACATTGCCCAGGCTGTTGGCGTGGGCGGGGTTCATGCTCTGGCCCAGGCTAACGGCGCTCTCGGCCACAGTGCGGGCGATGGGTGTAGACATAGTGCTCCAATCGTGTGAATACGCTTCGATTGGGGCTATTGTAACATAGGCGATGGGGAGATGGGGTGATTGTCGCGGTATCCTCGCTCATTACCCAATCCATAGTCCACGGCGGCGTAAATGATCCCACAGCCATTGCAGGCGAAATGAGGAATGAGTAGACGCAGGGGGCGACGATTCTCCTACTCCTTACTCCTTACCGTTCCCCTGGCTTCCCGCCGGTCTCCTCTTCGTCGCTGGCGTCCATATTTTCGGCGTCAAGAAAGCGCCCTTGCATGGTGGCAATCAGGCCGTTGATCAAGCGTCCGCGTTCGTCGTTGCTAATATCCGCTTCGGGATGCAGCACAAGATAGAAAGGCGGCGGCATCTGGTTTTTGGAAATGGTCTCCACCAACTCTTCCACATCGTATTTATCAGGCTCCCATTCGGAGAAGTTGAGCACGCCGCGCCCCCGTTCCACATCGCGGGCCAGGGTCATGGAGATCGGCGCCAGTTTAGCATACCAGGGCCAGTGGGTCTGGTTGCTGTGACAGTCCCAACAGGCACGCTGGGCCAGCATATAGGTCTCCTGGCTATCCCATTGTGGCTCGGCCAGCACAGGCGGATTGGAAAAATCCTGGATGAGCGGGAAGATTTGGAGCAGCAAAAAGGTAACCACCAATGCCCCTGCCAACAACATGGGCACCGCGCGGCGATGGGTGGGCGTCACATCTTCAGGCGTCAGCTCCGCACGGGAGAGCGCCTTGAGTTCAGTATACTTTCGGCTCATCGGTGTATCCTGTTCTCATTCATCATAGCCCAGCGTATAGAGAAAAGCGGCGATGTCACGGATCTCGGTCTCGCTCAGGGCAATCGTGGGCATGGCTGTGTCGGGTTCAAGGGCCTGGGGATCGCGCAGCCAGCGGACCATGTTTGCTGGTTGGTTGATCAACGAACCGGCAATGTAGCGGCGGCTGGCCCAGTCGGTGAGCGGCGGCCCCACCATGCTATTCGCGCCCGGCACGCCGGGGATCACATGGCACGAATGGCAACCGTGGGCTTGGATCGCATACCAGCCGGCCTGTGGATTGCCCTCTGGCACTTTATAGGAAACCGTCTGGGCCGGGGGACCGACGAAACAACCGCTCAGCCCCAGCGCCATTGTCGCCAGTACAAGCAGCGAAACGCCTCGTCCACCCAACCGGGCCAACCGGTCAGCATGGTCAATACGCGTCAGGGTTCGATAGAGCACGGTCAGCGCGCCACCCAGATAGACAAAGCCCGTGGGAACCCACATCAGCACGCCCGCCAACTGTTGATCGCTTAGCGCCGTCAGCCCCCAGGCCGCGCCTGTGATGGTATAGAGCGGATACCAGGGCTGTCGGGCAAAGGTGATCAAGACGCCCAGCAGCCCGCTGTGCAGCGCCGTGCCAAAGAGGAGACCAATTGTGAGCAGGGGATTGGCCTGTGGGCGGCGGCTACGGTCCACCACGATCCACCAAAAGAGCAGGGCTGTTGCCACGAAGCTGAGATGTTCTACCGCGTGAAGCCATTCGTGGGTAAGCGCTTGTTGATACAGCGTGGGAATGTGCCAAAGCCAGAGCGTCACAGCCTGTACTGTCCACGCCACCAGGGGATGGGTGAGCGCTTGCCACACGGTTTGTAGCCAGCGTTGCCCTTGCCACCAGCGCCCCACCCGTTGATCCCAGTGGGCAGGCAGCCCCAACAACAGCGGCCCCAGCGGGAATCCCAGGGCCAACAAGGGCGCGGCGATCCCCACCAGCACAATATGTTGCAGCATGTGCGCCGAAAAGAGCGCACCGCTCAGGGCATCTAACGGCGAGATCAGGGCCACGGCCACACTGACCAGTCCCGCCCCAAAGCAGCGCGCCCGCCGCCACTGGGCCGCATCTAGCCCACCCCGGCGGCGCGAAAAGCTCACCATGCCGCGGGTATAGATCCACGCGCTCAACACCAGCCCTAGCCAGAGCAGCGGAGAAAAATTCCAGCCCGCCCCAATTGTCTCTGGCGTGGCGGGCAGCGCGGAGTGGCGAGTGGGGCCAGCCCACAGCAGCCATAGCCCCACGCCGATGAAAAGCAGCAGAAAGCCTTTGTCGATTTTGTTTCGCATGTCCACCTGTAATCGCATCGGTCTATCCAGCCTGTCAGAAAGGGTATTGAACGCAAAGATTGAACAACCGAGAGTATCTATACAGGTCTAGGGTGCGACGCACTCGTCAGGCGTAGATGGGTTGTGAAAGCGTGTGTGGCGAGTGCGTCGCACCTGAATCGTTATAAAAATCCATCACTGGCAAATGTCCAGCACCAGCGCAGCCGTGCCGGTCATGGCGGTGAGCAGCCCAAAGAGCAGACACCCTTGCACACCGATGCGGGCCAGAAAGCGGTTGCGCTCGTCGGGATCGTAGAGCGGGGACGGGGATTGCGCCGCTTGGAGCTTATCCCCGTGGCGATAGGCCAGCCAGCCGGCATGGGCAATCAGCAGCGTCGAGAGCAGCGTAATCGTGATCACCAGCGGGACGGCACTGGTATAGAGCCAGCGTGGCAGCCCGCTCACTGGCGTGCGGCAGGCTACTTCGAGATAGCCGTAGCCAATCAAAAAATAGAAACTCCAGATCACCGGCCCCGCCAGCGCGCTCCACAGCAGCGACGGATAGACTTTTCGATCCAGTCCTACCTTTACCTCTTGATTACGCGTCGTCATATCTCTGCCCCAATCCCCAATCTCCAATATCCAATATCTAATCCCTACTCACGCCGTCAGATGCGGAAACAGGTAGATCGTCCCCGCCACGATCAGCCAGCCGCCCCACACCGCCCACCAAAAAATCGTTGTGTTTTCAATGCCCACATGATCACGTCGGCTATAGTGGCGTCGCCATGTCCAAAACTGCACCAGCGCGCTCATGATCAGGCCCGCGCTCATGACCAGCACCACAAAGCCGCCCAGCCCGAAAAAGACCGAACCATAGGCGTTGGTGCTCCAATCAAAGGAGAGTTGGCGAAAATAGAGCAGTTGCAGTCCCAGCCCGGTTGCGCCCAGCAGCCAGCCCAGCCCCATGCCCAGGCGTAATTGTGCGCGGTTGTCGCGTTTGATGGCGTTTATTCCCCAGTGGTGAGCCGCCGCGCCGCCCAGCCAGAACACGGTAATCAGCGCTGGAATCCCCAACGCGGGCAGCGGGATGCCTTCCAGCGGCCAAACAGGGTTGACAATGCGGATGTAGTAATAGGCAAAGAGAAAGCAGCCCATGGCAATGCCCAGGATTAGGATAGTCAGCCCCATAGCCCAGCGTGCCACAATCGGGCTTCCCTGCGGACGCACGGCGATATCGTAGATCTCCTCAAAAGCTTCTGCCTCCGCATCGGTAATGGGCGCCGGCGTGGGCCAGTTCCAGGCGGTGATGGCGCCAAAGACCAGCGCAATCCCGCCCAGGCTGATCATACGTAGCTCGAAGATCTCGCCGCCAAAGATGGTCGCCATGCCAATCGCCGCCACGAAGGGCCAGGCCGAGGGTGTGGAGACGCGGAAGATCTCTTCGGGGCGGGCGTCGATAAGCGACGTAACCAACGTGGCGCGCCATTTGAGCGGCCATTCGGCCAGGGCATTGGCGATCTTTTCCGTGCGTTTGTCCTCGCTGGAATACAGATCATCCTGATCCCACAGGGGGGAGCGACTGCGCACAATCGGAAAACGGGCAAAGCTATAGTTGGGCAGCGGCGAGTCGATGCTGAACTCCAACGTATCCGCGCCCCACGGGTTGGCGCTGGCTTTGCGCCCGCGCTTGATGCTATAAGCGAAGTTGATCATAAAGAGCAGCACGCCCACGGCGAAGAGGATCGAGCCAATCGAGGCCAGTTGATTCCAGATCGTCCACCCCACATCGCCGGGATAGGTCCAATAGCGGCGCGGCATTCCCAGCAGGCCAGAGATGTGCATGGGAAAAAAGGTGAGATTGAAGCCCACAAACATGGTCCAAAAATTCCATTGGCCCATGCGCTCGCTCATCAAACGACCAAACACTTTGGGGAACCAGTAATAAAATGCGCCAAAGATCGGGAAGGTGACGCCACCGATGAGCACATAATGAAAGTGTGCCACCACAAAATAGGAGTCGTGCACCTGCCGATCAAAGGGGATCGACCCCACCATGATGCCGGTGACGCCGCCCAGCACAAAGAGGAAGATAAAGCCGAGCATGAAAAGAAAGGGCGTTTGCCAGCGAGGTTTGCCGCCCCAAATCGTGGCAATCCAGGCAAAGACCTGAATCCCCGCAGGGATGCCAATCAGGATGCTGGCGGCGGCGAAAAAGGTCTGCCCCACCTGCGGCAGGCCCGTGGTGAACATGTGATGCACCCACAGCCCAAAGCTGAGAAAGCCGGTTGCCAGCAGCGACATGGTGACGTAGCTGTAGCCGGTGAACCGTTTGCGGGCGAAAACCGGGATGATCATCGAGGCGATGCCCGCCGCCGGGATAAACTGAATGTAGACTTCCGGGTGGCCGAAGATCCAAAAAAGGTGCTGCCAGAGCAGGGGCGTGCCGCCGGCGTTGGAATTGAAAAATTGCGTGCCCACCTTGCGGTCGAGTTCGAGCAGCAGACTGACCACAATCAGCGGCGTAAACGCAAAGAGAATCATAAAAGCCGTAATCGCCATCGCCCACATGTAGACCGGCATCCGCCCCAACGACATCCCCGGCGCGCGCATCCGAAAGACCGCGGTGATGATCTCCACGCCAGCGGCAATCGCCCCCACTTCGGCCACGCTCAGCGCCAGCAGCCAGAATTCCATGCCCAGCCCCGGCGAGAATTCCTCACCACTCAGCGGCGGATAGGCATACCAGCCGTTTTGGGGTGCTTCACCCAGGAAGAAACTGGCAAAAAAGAGCAACCCGCCGAAGATAAAGGTCCACAGACTAAAGGCCCCCAGCCGCGGAAAAGGCATCTCACGGTTGCCCATCATTGAGGGCAGCAGCAAGATGGCTAACCCTTCAATCATGGGGATCACAAAGAGATACATCATGGTGGAGCCGTGCATGGTGAAAACTTGGCTGTAGGTTTCGGGGCCGAGAAAGCGACTTTCGGGCAAGAAGAGCTGCATGCGTATGAGGAGCGCCAACACGCCTGCCGCAATGAAAAAAGCAAACGCGGCCAGCATCAGCCGCCCGCCCACGGCGTCGTTTTGGATGCCGGCCAGTTGCCCATAGAGGCCCGGCGGATCGGCCCACAGCGCGTCGAGAATCTCCGTACTGGAATGCGCCCCGTGGGGCTGCGCCGCAGGATCATCCCGGCGTGCGGTGGCGGACGGGTCAGCGTCTGACGATAAGAGACTCATGAAGGGTCCTTCCGGGTTATTCCAAACTTTCGAGATAGGCCAGCACGGCTTGCAGTTCCGGGCCGCTGTAATCGGTGAGGGGCATCAGGCTGCCCAGTTTGATGCTTTGCGGGTCGAGAATCCAGCCTGCCAGATTGCCGCGGTTGTTCTCCAAAATGCCCGCGCCCAGGGTCAGCCGGCTGGCAAAATGGGTGAGATCGGGGCCGAGTTTGCCCAACGAGGCCGTACCATCAATGCGGTGGCAATTGTCGCAGCCTTTGGCAAAATAGAGATCTTTGCCCTGCGCCAACAGCGGGTCTGTGGGGTCGGGCGCGGCTTGCTGTTGGGCCAGCACCCAAGCGTCAAAATCGGCGCGCGGTTCTGCCACCACAAACAAGAACATCTTGGCGTGTTGAATGCCACAATATTCTGTACACTCGCCGCGGAAGATCCCCGGCTCGAAGGCATCTAATTTGAGGCGGTTGGTGTGTCCGGGGATCATATCCACGACGCCGTGCAGTTGCGGAATCCAGACACTGTGGATTACATCCGCCGAGGTCAGAATCAATTCCACGGGTTCGCCCGCCGGAATGTGAATCTCGTTGGCGGTGATGAAATCGTAGCCGGGATAGCGCACTTCCCACCACCATTGGTGGCCGATGACTTCGATTTGCATCAGATCCGAGGTGTCGCCGGGGTCGGTTTCGTTGAGGACAAACAGCGTATAGCCAAAGGTGCTGATCAAGATCAGCGCCGGGATCACCGCTCCGCCCAGCAAGACAAAGCGCCGCCCCACGCCGCGCTCTTCATCGCGCACAGGGGGAATGTCCGCCAGGGCGTCGGCCAGCTCTTTTTGCCGGCCTCGATAGAGTGCATAGGCCAGTAAGAGGATTACCACCACAAAGACTGTTGCTCCCACCCCCATGAGCAGCCACAACAGCGGAAGCGTGGCCGCCGCCTGTGAGCCTTGCGGGCGCAGTTGGGAAGGGGCGTTGGCCGCACAACTGCCCAGCCAGGGCGCTATACAGATCAAAAAGAGGGCAAAGATGAAGCTGGGAGGGAAGAAAGAACCGGCGCATTGGACTTCCGTTGTTACTAGGCTTTGTGATCAGATGTGGTGACAGTGTAGCAGAGGCCATGCAGCCAGCAAGTTATAAAAAAGATACAGATCAGGATATACGTATGGATTATCAGCCCAGCACTCGCTGATACGCAGACAACAATTGGCGGGCGCTGCGTTGCCAGGTGAAGGTGGCGGCGTGTGCCTGTCCCGCTGTGACCAGCGACCGGCGCAGTGGTTCGTCCTCGGCTAGGCGCATGATCCCGGCGGCGATGCTCTCCACCGAATCCGCCTTCACATAGAGCGCGCCGGGGCCAGCCGCTTCGGGCAGACACGAATTGTCGGCGGTGAGCACCGGCGTGCCACAGGCCAACGCTTCCACAATGGGAAGTCCAAATCCTTCGTATAGCGAAGGATAGGCAAAGAAAGCCGCCGCTGAGTAGAGCGCAGGCAGATCGGCGTCGTCTACAAAGCCGGGGAAAAGCACATGGTCTTCCAGCCCCAATTCGCGCACTGTAGCGAAGATCTCTTCAAAGAGCCAGCCTTTGCTGCCGCCAATCACAAGGCAATGGGGCAGGGCGGCTTCTTGACGGGCGCTGGCAAAGGCGCGGATCAGCCGGGCGAAGTTTTTGCGCGGTTGCAACTTGCTCAGCCCCAGGATGAACGGGGCTTTCGCCAATGCCATATTTTTGGCGTACCGCGGTCAGTTGTGCGGCATTGGTGACTGGGCGAAAGTGGGCGTGATCCACTGCGCCTTGTACGACGCTGATAGTGTTGGGGTCGACGCCCCATAGATTGCTCAAATCGGTGGCGGTGTGCTGGCTGTCGGCCAAAATGTGATGGGCGCGGCGCACGCTGCGCGGGACCACGGTGTTGAGGTAGTGGTGCAGTCCGGGCAGGGCTGCTTCGGGATAGTGGACAAAGGCCAAGTCGTGGACGGTGAGCAGTTTGTGGCGGGCATGTGAGGGGGGCAGGACAAAATCGGTGGCGTGGAGCAGATCGATCTTGTGGCGCACGAGCCATTCCACAGGCGGCCAAGGCAGGTCGAGACGATGCCAGAGGCGCACAAGATTGCGTTCGCTGATCCACGGCGTACTGTGCAGTGGCAGCGGCGCACTTTCCCGCTCGGTGGCGCTCACAGGGCCAGTCACAAAAAGGCGCAGATCAAAGCCGGGGTTCTCAGCGATTAGCGCCGCCACTTGTCCGCGAATGATGCGGCCAATCCCAGCCTGTTGGCGAATGGCGGGCGTGTAGTCCAGGGCAATGGTAGTCATGGAGCGATGGCGACAGACGGCGGACGGTAGACGACGCAATACGCAACACACCAATCGCCACTCATCCCTCATAACCCCCGATACGTCCACAGCCGATTGGCGCTGAAGTTCCAAAAGAGAACGACGCCGATGGCAAGCAGTTTGGCGAAGTTGTAGCTGATCAAGTGGCCGAGTTTGGGGTCAGCCAGCAGATCGATCCAATAGGGTTCCAAGCTGCGGTGGATAAACGAGAAGATCAGGGTGTTGATGGCAAGGCCGATCAGGCTGACCATGATAAATTGCACCAATTGGCGGCGCAACGAGCGTTCCTGGCTTTCGGGGAAGGTCCACAGCCGGTTGAGGACGAAGTTCTGGGCCACGGCTGCCGAAAAGCTGAAAACGTTGGCGATTTCTTCAAGCATCCCCAAAAATTGAATCAGGGTGTTGAGCACGGCAAAGTCGGTGAGCGCGCCCAACGCGCCGACAATGGCGAATTTTACAAAGCGTTTGGCTTCTTTGCGTTTGCGCCCTCGAATCGGGATGGCTTCAATCCAATTCAATCGTCTACGCTCCTCTTGAAAATCCTTCACAGGTATCCTATTCATGGGCAGCCAGAGCCGCCAACCCCAGGGCAAGATGGATGTAAATGCCCTGCACAAAGAGATTGTCGAAAAATTGATGCACGCTCAAATGGGCGATCATGCCCAGTATGCCGATGGCAAGCGCACCACGCCAACTTTGGGGTGGGCTGTGTCGCGCTTGCCGCCAGACCCAGGCTATCACAAACGCCCAGAGCAATCCATACGCCGTCAATCCGATTAGGCCAGTCTCGGCCAGCACGTTGAGATAGATGTTGTGGGCATGGCCCAGCGGATCTTCCCACAGCGGCAGCCGCACGGCGGGATAGACCGCGGCGTAGTTGCCCGGCCCAATGCCCAGCCAGGGTGAGCGTTCCCACATGCGCCAGGCTGCCAGCCAGTGGGCCAGCCGTTCAATCACGGAAAAGTTTTCGTCGGTGACGGGCTGGTTGATCACCTCGTCAATCCCCAGCCCCACATAGGCCGGGATATCGGCCAGTCGGTCGGATAGCGCCGGGGGCATCCACTGTGGATTGACCGCACCCAGCGCCGCCGCCCCCACCAGCATCAGCGCCAACCCTACACTGATGATCAAGGCGCGACGGCTGCGAAAAACGATCACAATCCCCACGCCCGCCCCGACGCCCAGCCAGCCCCCGCGTGACCAGCTTGCCATCAAACCCAGACTCATGAGGGCAGCAGCGGCTAGAGTAAAGAGCAGCCAGGGTAGTAGATATTGGGTATTGGGTATTGGAGATTGGGCTTTCACGTTCCCATCCCTATTCTCCAATATCCAATATTGATTCCCCGCCCACAACGCCAAACTTACCGCCACAGGCAGCGTTAGCCCCAAATAGCCCGCATAGGGATTGGGCTGGCCGAAGCTGCCGGCGGCGCGGCATGAAACGATCCATGAGGATAAAGGCATCAGGCCCCACGCGGAAAAGAAACTGATACAGCCCCAGCATCCCCTGCACGCTGGCGCTTGCCAGCAACGCCACCACCAGCCAGCGCGCCGAGCGGCGGTCCAATGCCTGTCCCGCCACCCAGATCACCAGCAACACCTCGGCCCATTTTATCACTTCGGCGGCGGCTTCCCCCAAATCAGCGGCCTGAGGAAGCGTAATCAGCAGGGCTGTGATGTAGATTGCCACGAAGAAAGGCAGCCGCGCCGGGGCGAGTGTCAACCGTCGACGGCGCACGCCGTCGGCGGCCCACAGCGCCAGCGCGCCCAGCAAGAGCAGATCGGCGGCGCTGAGCGGGCCGAGCTTTAGCGCGCTGGCAAAGGGCAGCGTCAGTCCCAGGCCGATCCAGGCCAGGGCAGGCCAGCGCATTGCCAACAGCAGCCCTCCGCTGCCCACAACCAGAAGCAGCGCCGCGCGCAAGGGAAGCAGCGCCAACGACAGGGCAATCCCCAACAGGGCGACCCAGAGCAGCATGCCCCCGACTTTGAGATCTCGGTTGAAAAAGGCGATGGATTGAGTCTTCACACGATCACACAGATTTGCCATGGAAATGCACGAATTTCACCGTGTAAATTTTACCAAAAATCGGCCCGTAATATGGAATCCCGCCGTACACACGTCTATATACCTGCCCTGACGGCAGCATCCCAGAGAGTTGAGACATGAAAGCCCCAGACGTAACACAAAAGCTTCGTGAATACCTATTCCTCTGGTATTGTCTTAACGCTGTAGGGCAAGTAGACGTAGAACTCGGGCTTGAGCATCTGCGGCACAAAGATACGATAGGGCGCTACCAGGGTGAAGCGGGCGCTATCGCTGCCGCGGCCCCCGGCGTAGCCATAGACAACGGTATTGACGATCTCCATGCCCAGGGGCGCGTGCATCGTCCACCCGGGCGGGCACAGTCATGCTAAATCTGGTGCCAGCCCCAATCGTGATGGTGATATCTAGATTGCTGCCGTTCACCCCCATAGGCATGGTGTCGGTGATGCGTACATTCGTCGCTGTCACGTCTCCGCTGTTGCTGATCACAATCGTATAGGTGATGGGATCGCCGGGCCGGGCTGGGTCATGGGTCAGGACCACCGTCTTGTGGATGCCCAGCCTGGCTCCAGAGGTGTACAGATTTAGTTCTGTCACCACGGCATCATGATCGGCGGCTCGATAGGCGTCCGGGCGATAGAGTGAGGGCGGGTTGAATTCCTGGTTATAGTCCAAAATGCGCGGCTCGTCGGCGTTACTGTGCCAGATTGTAGCATCGGTGATCTGGCGGGCGAGGCTGGCGCTTGCCAGGGCATAGTCCAGCGTCCCCCATTGACCGTCAAAGCCATAGCTGTAGCTCTCCCCATGCGCTTTGGCAAGATTCGTGAAGCCACCCGCAGTCAGCGTGGTGATGGGATCTTCCATGGCATAGCTGTTGAGATCGCCAATGATCAGTACGTCGGGGTCGCCGCTGCCCGTGGGATCGGTGGCGATCCACGCGAGCAACGCCGCCGCCGACTGGGTGCGGTGGGCGTTCCAGCAACTTTGGCCGTCATTCTGGTCGGCGTTCAGGTCCGGGGCCGTGGGGCAACTGCCTTTGGATTTCAGATGGTTAACCATCACCGTAAGGACCTCGCCGCTGCTCTTCTCTTGAAAGCTCTGGGCCAGCGGCTGGCGGTTGAGGCGGCTGCCCTCTTCTTGGGAGAAGGTGCCTGTGGTCAGCGTGGCGGTGACACCCACTGGGGCGACGCTGCCGGGCTTGTAGATCAGGGCGACGGCGATCTCGTCGCTGCCCCACACCGCTGTGCCGGGGTTGACATAGGTATAGACCCCGCTCCCGGCGATGGCGTTCAGCCCGGTGACCAAGCCAGAAATGGCGCTGGTCTGGCCGTAGCCGTCGTTCTCGATCTCCATTAGCCCCACAATCTCGGCGTCAATCGAAAGCAGCGCTGTGATAATTTTGGTCTGTTGGCGCTTGAATTCTTCCAGGGTCGTGGCTCCGCGACTGGTGGGGAAGCCGCCGCCCGCACCGTCGCCATTGAAGTAGTTAAGCACGTTGAAACTGGCGACTGGTCAGCCGCCCCTGGCCGGAGAGTTGAGGTGCAGCGGTGCGGACGTTGCTCTGTGTAAAGATAGGGTTGAGGGTCGGCTGCACACGGTAATTGCCGAAGCCATAACCCAGCACCCCCGTCAGCCCGGCAACGGTGTCTCCCGCACGCAAAGTATTATTCGGCCCCCAATAGGGCACGGTGGCCGGATTTTGGACGGTGCTGCCGTCGTCGAGCAGCAGGCGCGCCCGGTTGTTGGCAGTTTGCATGTTGCTGGCTGGCGTGCCGGGGCTGACGACCTGGGTGGGCTGCATCAGGCGGGATTCGGCGCTCAGCCCGATCTCGCCAAAGCGGCCCAGGTTGTAATGGTCGGTTACATAAAGGGTTTCGGGCACGCTGATCAACATCCCTTCATAGGCTTCCAGCGTAGCCACATCCGCCACGGGCAGATCGATGACCGTCGGGGTAACACTCCGCCCATTGGCGCAGACGGCCATATTCATGATCCCGCCGAGTTGAGTCTGCCCGGCGTTCTCGGCCACGACGCCCTGGACGCGCACCAGGGCGCCCGTGGCTACATCCGTGCCAAAGCCATTGTCATAGACGAAGATCCCCTCGGATGTGGCACTGTTGGCGTCTGTCTGGTTATCTTCCTCCTGTAAAAAGAAGCCGCCCAACTGTGTGCTTGTGCTCTGAAAATCACCCACTACGATCCCTTCCAGCACGACGCTGCTGCCCACCAGCGGGCTGGATGTGCCGCTGCCCTGGACGGCGTGAATCGCCGTGGCCGCTGCCTGACAAACGCCGAACGCATTGGGCAAAGGACATTGGTTGGCCGCGCCAGGGGTGGCGCTGTTTTCACAAAACGTGTTGTTCAGATCTTCCGAGGTCTCGTTATCTCCGCCCGCGCCGTTGCCGCCAACTTTGATCTCCTTGCCCTCGTTCAAATCTTTGCGTTGCCAAGATGCACCCGTGGCGTGGGTCGCCGCTGAGACCAACGATTGGGTGGCTATGGGGGTGTCGGCCAGATAAATGCTAAGATCTTCGTCGGCGTCTGGGCCGTCTATGCTGACATTGGTTTTGTCTACAGCGACAGATCTGTTCCCCCACAGAAAATAGTCCAGATCGGTGACCAGATCGGTCACCCCGTCCCACGTATAGAGGATTACCCCTTCACCCGCATTGGTCAGCCCACCCTGTTTGTTAATCGAACCAGCGGTCGCTTCCCGCATGTCGGGGAGCGCGTCTGGGCTGACGCCATCTTCAAAAAGCTCATAGGTGGGCAGGCTGCCATAGGTGCTGGAATAGGCAGCAGAACCGGCCAGCGCAACTGTCTGATATTCACCGGGCGCGATGCTGGCCCCCGCAGGGAAGCGAGCGTTGAAGTCGGCAAAGCTGCCGCCGCCGGCGTTGCTGCCTGTAACGATGTTGTAGTAATAGGTGCTGCTGCTGGGGAAGGTTGCGTCCGTCATGTAGACGTTACTAAGATCCATAGGGGAACTGTTAGGATTATAGATCTCCACAAATTCGCCGGCAGTGGGGTTAACCACGACCTCGCTGATCAGCAAGCGCAGACCAGCACAGTCGGCACGATGGTGGCCCAGATGGGTAAAGGTGTCCACAGGATAGCCGACCCAGCCAGTGGCGGGGGTAAAGGCATCTGAAGGATCTTGATCACCGCCGACAGTCGGCTTGCGCACGAGGGTGTTGTCCGCCGTGGATTCGGTCCCGCTGCCCCATTCGCTGCCGGGGTCTTCACCGACGCGGCCAATGGCGTCAATGACCGTGCCCGCTTTCCGCAGTACCAGGGCGTCGTTGCCATCGAAAAGCGCCACATTCGCCGTGACATCGGTAACAGCGAGAATCTCCGCAGCGGCGGCGCTGTTGGCGATGACCAGCACATCCCCAAAGGGCAAAGTTCCAGTCAATGGATAGACTTGGCTGGCTGCGGCCGCTCCATTCGCATAGAGTTCAACCGTGTAGCCCATCCCGTCCAGCGTCAACCCCTTGCCCGTGCCGTTATAGAGTTCCAGCGCTTGATTGTTGCCAGACCCCTCAATGTATTCGGAAAAAAAGAGATCGCCACAGAGGGGAGATTCCAGCAAGGCGGGGCTGGCGTTGAAGAATTGCCTACCGTCTATACTGGAAAAATCGACATCCGCGGGTGCGCCCAAATTATCACCGCCGCCAATGCCGCCCAACACCTGATTGGAGAGAATCGCTTGATTCGGGCTGTTGATGAAGGCGCTGATTTTGATGGTCTCGCTTGGATTGCCAATCTCGGCCAGCGGGATCAGGATCTCGATACCCGTGGCAACCGTGGCTGGGGTGTTGATCGTTGTGCTGCCCACGCCGACAGTGTTGCTGTTGTCAATGGCGATCACAATGCCGTTGGTCATGGTGATCACGCTGGCAATGCCACTGCCAAGTTCGCCGCCCACACTGCCACCTTCGGTAGGCGTCTCTATAAAAAATCCGTAAGTTTCCACCGGGCTGTTCCCGGTAACGATATTCAGGTAATAGTCTGCCGCAAAGTTGCTGTCAAGCCTGAGACCGGCTAGGGCGCTAAGATCCTCCTGAAAGGTGTCAGCACGCAGTGAATTTTGCCCCCCAGCCCTGGAATCAATCAGGATATTCAAATTGGTAAAATTGGTCTCCAAATTGCCTGTCAGCAGTAGAGCGAGATGAGTGTCATCCAGCCGATAGTAGGCCCCATCCAACTCTGAGCCATTGGCCGCTGTCGCCGTTGCGTCACTGTTGTCGCCAAAGTGCGTAGGCGTGTCTTGTAAAGCGGCCTGGATATACCCTTCGGCTGGATGTTTGATCCCATCTACACTGGCGGCACGGGTCTGGCGTGGATCAAGATGGGAGGAGGCTGCCTGAATGTCGCTTCCACCGCTGGCAATCGCCAGGGCCAGGATCAGCACTAGCATTAGGCGGAAACGAGTCGTGCGCTCTCTCATGAGGTTTCCTTTGGGGAACACTTCAGCCATAGGCTGAATAGATACATTTTTTGAATGATTCATGTACTCACAATTTTACCAACGGTAAAAAGATGGGATGGACTGATGGCGGTGTTATGGTGGGCGATGCCACAGGCAAGATGGTCACCTTGCCATTCTGGGCCACGGCAGAGATGGGAACCCCGTCACCGTCGGTCAGGGTGTCGATGGTCACAGTTAAGGTAGTTGTCGTTCCAACCGCATCTTGGTTGGCGGCTTTCCAGTCAATCAACGCCAGGGGTACCAGCGCATCCGCGGCCACCGTGACCCCAGAAATGGCGAGGGCGTTGAAGCGCACTGCGTCAAATGTGCCGTCGCCATTCAAGTCTAGGCTAAGGTTACACAGTCCCAACCCAAATTGATCTCCGCGCCGACAGCCAGTGGGGGCAAGCACGGCTGGATCGTATTGGACTACAATCGTGGCTGCGCCCAATTGCTGTACATTTCGCACACTCACCGCCAGGCTGATGGGCGCGCTTTGGAAAGCAATCGAACCGTCTACGGCCAACACCGTGGTCCCTGGGGCGGCCATGACGACGCGCGGCGCAGGGATCCACAAAGCGCTCTGGGTCAAGAGCAGCATGAGCAACCCAAGCAACCACAGCCGATAACCCATCTCTTTCCCTCCCATTTCTCTTCTGCCTATCATCGCGAGACCACAGGCAAAAATAGTGTGAGGGATGGAGGCGTGCCCGCGTGGAACTGGACATTCGAGTAGCCGCCGCTGGCCGTAAACTCCCCTCCCCGCACCTGGACTGTACCCGCCTGACCCACCGTGCCCACGACACTGAAATCGCCACCCTGGCTGGCCCGCTCGCTAACATAGAGTACAAGCTTCCCAATCGTGTATCCTGGGTCCAACTCAGCCGCATGTAAAGTAGATCCTCTCCCCATGCCGAACAGAGGGAGCGTTAGCAGCAAAGCCAATCCTAGTCCCATTTTCTTTTGATTCATGTTCAAAAAGTATTGTTTCATAGCTCTCTCCTTCAACCATTCTGGCGATCATCAGTCTGTCTTTTTTTGCGATTGTAACGCTAACATTTTGGCTAGGGGGATTTCACCGTTAGGCGACTAAGGGGGGCCGCTACCGGGGAGAGGCACAGTGACTCCCTGACAAGTCCTGGGGGCGAATGTTTCATCGTAGACACCAATGCAGGCAATCGTCGAGCCTTGAACCATTGAAATCCCACCGTCAAGCAAGGAATGAGCAATTTTTATGTCTACCGAATCTATAAACAGGGCATCCCCGCCTCCTGAAGAAACAATCGAAGAATTACGTGCAAGGAGGCTAGACTGGTTTGAATAGAGTGCGGTGAAATCCGCCTCGACCGACACATTTTCCAGCATAACCGAGGAACTGTAGCTAAATATGCCAAAAGAGTCACTCCCTCCATCTGCCCATACGCTTACATTGAGCAGACTAAGGCTGCCCTGGTTGATAAAGATCCCCACGGCATAATCCGCCTGATTGTTTACCCAACTTTGGACAGTTAATGAACGCAGATCTGCGTTGATTGCACCGATCACAGTGGCGTTGGCGCTGGCATCATTGCTTGGGAGCGGGTTGCTGGATGCCCCGGCCGCGGCGATGGTCGTCATCTGTTCGCCGCTGCCTTCAATATCTACATAGGACTTCATCGTGATCTGCTCCGTATAGATACCGGGGGCAACCTTGATCAGATAGGGATTCTGGGGACTGGCATCGGTGATGCTGTCCAAGGCTGCCTGAATCGTGGTAAACGAACTACCACTCTTCGCCACCCAGATCACATTGGACGGACTAACGCCACTACCATCTGCGCCAGCAGGTCCCACAAGGGAGGTGGGGTCGCCCCAGTCAAAGTTGGCTCTGGGGCCGTAGATAGTATTGGCCGACAGGTCAATATAGAAGTCCCCATCGCTGCCGATATTCCCGGACGGCGCGTCCTGGCCGCTCAAAATTGTGCGTCCATTTGTACCCGCCGGTCCCGTTGCCCCTCGCTCGCCCGCCAGCGGGACCGGTTGCCCCCGTAGCGCCGGTATCACCCTTTAGCCCTTGCGGACCGGTCGCTCCCGTATCGCCTGTATCGCCTGTGTTGCCTTTCAGTCCTTGCGGACCCGTCGCACCGGTTGCGCCCGCCGGACCAACCAAGGAGGTGGGATTGCCCCAAGCAAAGTTCACTCTCGGTCCGTACAACGTATTGGCCGACAGGTCAATGTAGAAGTCCCCATCGCTGCCGATATTCCCAGACGGCGCGTCTTGGCCGCTCAAAATTGTGCGTCCATTTGTACCCGCCGGTCCCGTTGCCCCTGTTCGCGCCAGCGGGACCGGTTGCCCCCGTAGCGCCGGTATCACCCTTTAGCCCTTGCGGACCGGTCGCTCCCGTATCGCCTGTATCGCCTGTATCGCCTGTGTTGCCTTTCAGTCCTTGCGGACCCGTCGCACCGGTTGCGCCCGCCGGACCGACCAAGGAGTGGGGTCGCCCCAGTCAAAGTTCACTCTCGGTCCGTACATACGTATTGGCCGACAGGTCAATATAGAAGTCCCCATCGCTGCCGATATTCCCAGACGGCGCGCCTTGTCCGCTCAAAATTGTGCGTCCATTTGTACCCGCCGGTCCCGTTGCACCCTGTTGCACCAGCGGGACCGGTTGCCCCCGTAGCGCCGGTATCACCCTTTGGCCCTTGCGGACCGGTCGCTCCCGTATCGCCTGTATCGCCTGTGTCACCTTGTTGTCCCCGGCCCCGTCGCACCGCGCCGGCAGTCCCAGGGAAGGTGGGGTCGCCCCAGTCAAAGTTGGCTCTGGGGCCGTAGATCGTATTGGCCGACAGATCGATGTAGAAGTCCCCATCGCTGCCAATATTCCCAGATGGCGCGCCTTGTCCGCTCAAAATTGTGCGTCCATTTGTACCCGCCGGACCCGTTGCACCAGTGTCACCTTTCGTCCCTTGTGGACCCGTTGCACCCGTTGTGCCAGTGGGACCGGTTGCCCCCATCGCTCCGGTGTCACCCTTTGGCCCTTGCGGACCGATGGCTCCCATATCGCCTGTGTCACCTTTCAGTCCTTGTGGACCCATCGCGCCTGTCGCACCCGCCGGACCCGTATCACCGGTGTCACCTTTCGTCCCTTGCGGACCCGTTGCCCCGTTGCGCCAGTGGGACCGATTGCCCCCGTATCGCCGGTGTCACCTTTCGGCCCTTGCGGACCGGTCGCTCCCATCCGCCCCATCAGAACCATCCGCCCCGGCAGGACCCGTATCGCCTGTGTCACCCTTTGGCCCTTGTGGCCCCATTGCGCCTGTGTTGCCTTTCAGTCCTTGTGGACCGGTATCGCCAGTGTCACCTTTCGTCCCTTGCGGACCGGTTCACTCTCGTCCGTACACCGATTGGCCGTATTGCTGTAGAATCACCATCTCGCCCATACTCCCAGTGCGCCCTTGTCCGCTCAAAATCGTGCGTCCATGTGTACCTGCAGGACCCGTTGCCCCCTTGCGGACCGGTGGCTCCCGTATGCGCCAGTGTCACCTTTCGTCCCTTGTGGACCCATCGCGCCTGTCGCACCCGCCGGACCCGTATCACCGGTGTCACCTTTCGTCCCTTGCGGACCCGTTGCACCCGTATCACCCTTTGGCCCTTGCGGTCCGGTGGATCCCATATTGCCTGTATCGCCTTTCGTCCCTTGTGGACCCGTCGCCCCGGTGGAGCCGGTTGGACCCTTTGCGCCCGTGTTGCCTTTCAGCCCTTGTGGTCCCATTGCACCCGTTGCGCCAGTGGGACCGGTTGCCCCCATCGCTCCGGTATCACCCTTTGGCCCTTGCGGACCGGTTGCTCCCGTAGCGCCGGTGTCACCCTTCGGTCCTTGAGGACCGGTCGCTCCAGCAGGACCCGTTGCGCCGGTTGCACCCGCCGGACCGGTATCGCCCGTGTCACCTTTCAGTCCTTGCGGACCCGTCGCTCCAGCGGGACCCGTAGCGCCGGTTGCGCCAGCAGGACCCGTATTGCCCGTGTCACCTTTCGTCCCTTGCGGCCCCGTTGCGCCGGTTACACCCGCCGGACCGGTATCGCCCGTGTCACCTTTCGGGCCTTGAGGGCCGGTCGCGCCGTCTATACCATCAGCACCATCCTCCCCAGCAGGGCCGGTTGCCCCCTGTGGTCCTGGGGTTCCCGTTGCCCCTGTTTCACCCTTCTGTCCTCGTGCACCTGTTGCACCAATAGGGCCAGTTGCACCCGTATCACCCTTGGGTCCTTCAGGACCGGTTGGACCAATGGGGCCGGTTGCTCCTTGTGGCCCGGTTGCGCCAGTCGCCCCGATCTCTCCCTTATCCCCTTTGGATCCCTGCGGACCCTTTTCCCCCTTCGCCCCAGTTGGCCCAACCGGCCCCTGCGGACCCGTCGCTCCAGTTGTACCCTTTGGCCCCTGAGGTCCAGTTGAGCCAACTGGACCTTGGGGACCCGCCAGTCCCTGGAGGCCTGCCGGACCAGTCTGACCGGTTGCGCCAATGGGGCCAGCCGGGCCAGTATTGCCCTGAGGACCTGCTGGACCTGCTGGACCTTGCGGTCCCGCTCCTCGATCAGAACAGGCCCAGATGGTTCCATTCCAGACCGGGATCTGGTTGTTGCCGCACAGGAGGCCAGCCAGGGTATCGCTGTCACCGTCGCTTAGCTCAGCAGGCACATCTGTCAGGCGAGACCAAGACATGCCAAGCGCACTAGAGGCAATCGTGGCATAGCTAGAATGAATCGCATAGGGGACAGCGGTCAATGGTTGGCGTGGTGTGAGCAGCGTATACGCGCCACTGCCGGCGGGGCAGCGCACACTCATGGCAAGCCAACGGCCGCTGCCGTCCAATAGCGCGCTGCCAAAGTCCAGGTAGACAGTAAAAAGGCCATTTTGCACAGAGACATTGGAGGACGTCACCGTGTCGCCCCGTTGCGCTGTGGAAGATGCGGTACTGTACAGGCGAAACTCAAAGTCACACAGACTGGTTACCTGCACACCAGCCTGCACCAATTGTCCCTGATAGGCGAAGAGCGTACTCAGATCGTCGGGCAGGATGATGGGCGTGGGCGGCAACGTGGGCGTGGGGGTGGGCGTCTGTGTGGGGGTGGGTGTAACCGTCGGTGCACTGCCATCGCCAATCGTCACTTTGCCGTTGACAATCGTATAACGAATGGGCAACCCAAGCGGATTGATCATATCTTCTACGCGCACGGTCAGATCGCTTATTGTTCCTGATCCCACGCCATTGACGGCTTGGAAACTAATCGTGTAGAGCGGCAGATTGCCCGTCTGACCGCCAGAGGCCAGCACATTGAACTTGATCAGTCCGTTGGCACGGTCAAAATCAGGGTTACAACTTCCCGTCAGGGTGGCCGGGGATGCAGCCACACATCCCGTGGGCTGGATCACGGCTGGGTTATAGTGCAACAACATGGTGGTTGCGCCCAGGGATTGGGTCCCGGTTACATTCAAGGTCACAGGCACGGCCAGACTATTGCCGGGCAGCAAGAAATTGTTGCCGCCATTGCCAACCTGGGCTACCGCATCCACAGGCACAGGCGTCCCCGTCACCAGAATTTGACCGCCAGATGTTACCACCGGCAGGGGTGTGTCCTGGGGATTGGTGTAGTTGACCACGGTAAGCCCCAGCGGCGACTGGGTTCCTGCGCTGCTCACGGCGCGGAAAACCAGATGAGCCAGCACATGGGTTCCGTTCACGCCCGCCGAGGAGACCACCGTTAACTTGGCCTGCCCCGGCGCAAAGTTAGGGTTACACGAAGCCAGATCAAAGGCAGAAGCAGCCGGGGCGGCGCAGCTTCTGATCTGGACAACACTGGGGTCAAAGGCTAGCTGAACAGAGGCTGCGCCCAGATTCTGAGCGTCCACCACCTCCACAGTCACAACAACGTCGCCGTTGGGGTTGACGCTGTAGGTGGAGGCCGCGCCGACGCCAATCACCGGGGCCGGGGTGCCCTGAGCGTAGAGAAGGCGCGGCGCCACCATGCCACCGATCAACAGGAACAGGGTTGCCAGGATAGAGGCCCACACCAGGACAAGCTTTCGTTCGTTCTTCATTGGTTCACCTGTTCATCACACATGGCTGGCTCGTTCATTCGTCCCATCTCATTCACGCCCCGAAGGCCAATCCACAGCAATCAAGATACGCGAATTTTTGGGGTTGCCTAATCATTCACGGCGGTTTCGGTCACAATAGACGGCAAGTAGAGCGTTTCTAGCCGTGCGATAGGAATCGGCTCAACTGCCTGTTCCGGCACGGGCGTTGGTTCCGGTTCCGGCTCTGGTGTTGGCTCTGGTTCCAATCCGGCTTCAGGTGCGGGCGTGGTCTCGGATGCCGGTGTTGGCGCTGGCAACTCCACAGGCGCTGGCTCCGTCACCGGTATCTCGTCTGGCGTATCGGCAGGGGCCAGTTCCGCTTGCGGATGGGAGAGAATCGCCGGGAGATAGAGGAACCCAGCCGATGCACTTGGCACAGGCGGCTCTGTGGACGCAGACTGCGCGGGCAACGTTGACATCACAGCCGGCAAGTAGAGAGATTTCTCCGGAGCGCTGGGCGCTGGCGGGTCGGTATCCACGGCAGGATCAAGCAGACGCCAGGCCAATGGTTCCCCGTCCGGGCCGAAGGAAGTCACATCGGCCAATTGCAGCGCTTCCGCTGGCAGGCTGGCAAGCTCACCCGCTTTGAGCCGGAAGATCGCCTGCATTAAGGTGCCCGTGCCTGTCAGCCCCGCCGCCGAGATGGCGTTGAAGCGTAGCGTCTCCTCGGCGTAATCGGGGTTGCAACTGCCCAGATCGAGGGCGCTGTCCGGGTTAGCCGTGCAGGTCACGATCTCCAATAGATCCGGGTCGTAGCGCAAGTCGAGAGAGGCAGCCCCCAGGGCGGAGGCAGCATCAGCCAGCGGCGCATGGGCCTGCACGCTGACGCGGATCTGATCCGGTTCGGGGCCAGGCTGAATCAGCGTGCCCAGACCAAGCGTAGCCGCGGGATCCGAAGCCGTGGCAGTCCGCGCCCAATCTGCGCCAATGCCCAGGGCTTCGCTTGTGGCCTCAGCGCTATTCGCCCCTGCCCCTGTGGGCGTGAACGGGCTGTTGGGGCAACTGATCCCGGCCATGCCCACATCACATTGCAAGATGCGCAGGGCGTCGCCAGAATTACAGTTGCCGTTCTGCACCAGGTCGCACAAGGGCAGATAGATCGTGCCTGGCCCAGGCGGGAAGGTATTCGTGCCCAGCGCCAGCCCCACATCGTATTTGATCACCATGAGGGCGTCGGCAGAATCACGGCGACCGTTGGCGTTGACATCGCCCAGGCGGAACTGTTCCGGCCCGGTGATCGCCAGCCGCATGACATAGGCCAGGCCCATACTGCTCGCCTGTACCGTGAGTTTGTCCACCATGAAGCCATTGGCATCCTCGAAGAAAGCGGGCGTGCCGTTAATGGTGAAGCGCAGTCGATCCCCGGCCACGGCGACGTCCGCCCCATACTTGGCGGGGTCTGTGCCAGACGCGTATTGGCTCATGGGCACAGCCAGGACGAAGGTGTAGTCCGTGCCTGTGATGGGGGCGATGCTGGCTGTCACCTCGCCGCCACGGGGCAGGAAGACAGTCACGCGCCCGGCATCAATATCCTTGACGCCAATGCCCACTGTGCCGTAAATCAACAGATCGGGCAGGGGCTTGGGCGTGTTGGGATCAGGCGCCGCCGCCGCTGGCTCGCTTACAGCCAACAGCAGCACCGCCAGCACCAGGGCTGTGGTCAGGAGCCGAGCAAGCCACTGAGTTGGGGTCACCATTGCGTTTCGTCCCTGTGTCATGGGTGGGTTCCTCATTGGGCTGCCGTCCCGGCATAGGAATAGGTCTCGAAGTAGAGCAGAATGTCCGTAACATCTTGCAAGAAATAGTCGATGCCCACCTCTGGATCGGAGAGCAGCGTGGGGCCGGGGATGACCAGCATCCACTGGGTGTTCCACACCGAGCGACCGATGAGGCGGCTGCTGGTGGTGGCCGGGCCGATCTCTAGATCTTCTGTGTAGGGGAAGGCAGCCATGGCGGCGTGGGTCTTGATGTCGTAGAGCTTGCCGTTCAGCCCGTCCATACTGGGGATCCAGCTTGGATTTGCCATCTCCTTTTGGCCGATGGGGTGGGGCAGAGGCAACATCTGTTCGGCAATGGTCCAATAGCGCAATTGGCCGCGGGTATCCTTGGGCCGCATGACGTCCTGGCCCGCGGGCAGCAGATAGACATAGGGCGAGGCCGAGAGCCGCTGCTCGTCATAGCCTTCCAGCCAGATCCCGGCACTGGCGATCTTGGTGGTGAACTGGGTGGGGTTGAAGGTGTGATCGCCACCGCCCAGGGGGAGGCCAAAGTAGTTCAGCCCCTGCATCACGGCAGAATTAAAGGGGATGACAAAGCCCGGCGTCGGTCCATTTTCACCGTAGGGCCGCTTAGCTAGCCGGGCCACGGCGTCGTTGGCATAGATATCGGCGGTATAGTAGCGGGCCAATTCCTGTCGCCACGCCACGTCCGAACTATCGCGCAGGCGCAGAAGCTCTTGGCGCAAGGAGAACTGCTTGGCCTCGGGCTGGGGATTATTAAAGCCCATCTGCCCTTTGAGCACAGTGAAGTTCTCGCGCATCCGTGCCAAGGGATCCGCCAACCCTGGTATACCGGCAACAGGGATGACCGTGCCGTCGGGGCGCAGTTGCTGGATCAGCCCGCCCAGGCTGCGCAGCCCCACGATCTCGCGCAGGAATTTGTCGCCAGTGGCCGCATCGAAGCCGGCGAGATCGGTCTCGTAATCATAGGCGGCCGCGGTCAGATAGGTGTAGATTTGGGCCATGCCAAACTGTTTGCGGTACTTCTCCAGAGCGTCATTCTGGAAGATGCGATAGGCCATGTCGCCGTAGCGCTGCTCGGTGATCTGGCCCGCCCAGCGCTGGCGCAGGCGGATCAGATCTTGCAAGAGGCGGAAGCCCCGTTGCAGGGTCTGATCGTAGGTTCCCTGGGCAGAGCTGACCTGATCCATCGCCATAAAGAGGGCCAGTCGTAGCTCTTCCTCCTGGCGCAACATCTCCTGCATTTCGCGGCCAAGTTGGCGCAGTTCGTAATCCTTTTCTAGCTTGAAGAGGTCGATCTCAAACTTGCGCTCCACAACATTTTTTCGAAAATCCAGTCCTCCAGCGATGCTCTCTAAGACAAGGCTGCTAGCGATTTGAATCCGTGCCCCCGTGTAGCTAATGATCATGGGCGCACATTTGGCGGGTGCGCCTGCTTGAGTCGAGAAACCAAAGATAGTTGGAACACACTCCCCGGTATACTCCCCATACTTGGTCATGGCCTCCCCAATGGCATTCAGAACCCGGCTCGTCTCGTTCAATCCCAAAATTGCGTTGTCTAACTGATTGAGAATGCTATTTCGGGTTTCCATCATGTCCCCAGTGCGGTTGAGCACTTGCGCCCGATCCTTGATGGCAATCTGCTTTCCGTCGATGGCCTCCAGATGATTCTCGTAGGCCACAATCGCCATCTCATAGTTGAGCCGGGCCTGGGTCAGGGATTGCAGAGCATTCTGGATCTCGCCGGGGGCCGGGCGGGCGCTGCTCTCTGGCCAGGAAGCGGGCTTGAAGCGGCCGCGGCCTGCGTCCAGGCCAATGCCTATCTGATAGGTAATGGTCACGCTATTGGAAGCGGTTAGGTTGACGTTCGGGCAGATCTTAGAAACATCGGCCCCCGTGGAGAGGTCTGCATCCAGGGGGGTGACAAAGTTGCCCAGACATTCCAGGGGCGTATACCCAATCAGGAAGGTGGTGGTCTCTGCCGGGCAGGGATCCCCGCTGTTGCAGCGCTTTTGGGCGTCGGTCAGGGTGTTGCGATTATAGAGATCGTAGTTGTAGATATCCGGCCCCACATAGCCCTGGGGATAGGTGCCGTTGACACCGATGTCGGCGTTGTAGGGGTAGCCGAAGAGTTCGATCAGGTCGTTGAAGATGGCCCGATCCTCGTCCACAATGCTCTGGGTAAAGCTGCGCTGTTCGTTCTGAGATTCCCGCAGGGCAATTTTGGCCTGATTGGCAAAGTCAAAGAAGCTAGACGTGATGTCCAGGCTGGTCAAGGCTCGCTGATAGACCTGCTCGAAGTGGGTCTCACCGCCAGCAATCAGAGAAGGATCCAGATCAAAGAGCACGGCATTGGGCAGCAGCCCCAGGGGATTCACCCGATTGTCCGCGTTGTCCAGTTCCTGTGCCACAGCCTCATATTGGGCCACGATCTCGCCTAGCTCGGTGACCGTGGTGCGGTCGATCTTGCGCACGTCTTGATAGCGGTCGTCCTCCGGGGGCAGGATGGCATTCGCCACCACCCAGTCGAAGTAGGCTCCCTGCCCGGCCCGCGCAGCCCAGTCTGCCACGCCCCACGCCCGCAGTTTACCGTCCGAGGCGTCCACATGGGTGTCGATGTAGGGCTGGCTATCGGGGTCAGCGTAATGCTTGCGATAGGATAGGTCCACAATTTCACTGCCCATGCGGGCCTTGTTGGCCGCGGCCACGGCAAAGCGGGCCTCGTCGTAATAGTCTACCACCACAGGCGCGCCGGCCACGCTGATCGGCTCGGCCTGGGGATTCCAGGTGTAGTTGGGATGGCGCAAGAGCTTGTAATACTCGGTCAGCGCGGTGAGGTATTGGCCCCAGGCGTCGCCGTGGCCCTGGGGATAGCGCATGGCGCCGTCGGCCTCATTCACAAAACCGTCGCCGTTCCAGTCCTTCACGTTGTAGTTCTGCACATAGGCCACTTCGCCCGTGCCGTTGGTAAAGTTCCAGGTCAGCCGGTTATAGGTGGGGCCAGCGGCCACGCCGCCCAAGGTCGCGTCTCGCCCGCGCAGCAGGGCCAGCTCTTCGTCGATCAGGCCAAAGGGCGCATTGTTGAACTGATTCATAAAGGCGTGGACCGACGACGCCTGAATGCCCAGCACGCTGTCCGTGCCCAGGCCCACTGTGGCATCCAGGGCATCGTTGTAGGCATCCCCGGCCAGGAGCATGTAGAGATCGGCGATGCGGCTGGTGATGTTGAGCAGGGCCGCATTCGTGGGCGCGTGGTTGATATTCGAGTTAATCGAAAGCGCTTTGCCCCGTTCCAACACGGTCTGGTACGCCTCGATCAGCCCCATGCTGTTCAGGGTGTCGGCGTCGTTGTTCATGGCAACCGGCCCTTCGTAGCGGGGACCGGCCTGGCTGATCATGCTCACCGTGCTGTTGACCGGGGAGTTGACGAAGTCGTCCACGCGGGCGTCGAAGGGGTTGAGGGCGTTGGTCACCCGCTTGATCCAGCCTTCGGCCAGTTGCGCCCGCACCTCCGAAGGCGTGGCCGATGGATCCCCGGCAAAGGCGCTGTAGCGCACGGCGTTGCCGCAAGCGTCATAGCCCTTGTAGCGGGCAATGAACCAGTTATCGCTCAGGGTGGTGGGGTTGGCCCCCTCCAGGGTAATCTCCGGCCCTAACTCGCTTGCGCCCGGCTCGATCCGGGTCCACGACTTCCACGGATAGCTGGAGGGCAGCACCGAGGGCGAAACCCCGGTGTCGTCCACCTCGGCGATCCACCATTCAAAGTCGAAGTTGTCGGGCTGGCCGCCAAAGTCGCCTGTGTGGCGCAGGGTCAGTTTCTCGTCAAAGAGATTGTCCGACTGGACCACCAGCAGGTTGCCCCGATAGGTGCTGTCCTCGCCCTGGGCGTCCAGAGTACAGCCCACCTGGATCACCTGGAGGGAGACGGGCAGGCCGCCCAAAGAATCATCGTTGTTATAGGCCAGGGTGATGAAGCCGGTCCCGGCGGCGTTGCCTGCGGTCAGGGCCTTGCCCTTGCCCAGCCCCGCGTAGGGTTCGGGCAGGCCGTTGCCGTCCTCATCCTGTACAGAGATCAGGAATGCCTCGTCTGGGCGACCGTCTCGATAGTATCGGGTGCTGTTCTCTGTGCGGCAGACCTGCATCCCGCTTGTGCTGGCCGCCTGATTGGTGGCGGGCTTGGCGTCCCCGGCATAGAGTTTGCCGCTGCTGTCCCGGCATAGATCCAACTGGCGGGGGTTGCGGCTGCGGTGATAGAGGGCATTGACGGCGCTGAGATAGGTGGCGCAGGCTGCGGAGCCATCTGTGCACAGGCTCTCTAGCCGGGTCTTGTCCGACAGGGAGAGCACGTTGAGCAGCAACAGGGGGTCGCCCTTGAGATACTGAGGAGAGGCCCCATCATAGTAGCCTTTGAGCACCAGTTCGCCCTTGTTGTCGTCATAGGTGATGCGACTGCGCAGGGCAAAGGGCAGGCTGATTTCGTTGTCCACCGTGCCCACCACGGAAAGCCCGCCGCCAAAGAGCAGGCGCTGGGTCTTGATGGGCGTGGGCAGGCTAAAGTTGCCGTTGATGCGCAGATTCATCGCCACCCGCAGCTCGCCCACCGGGTCGATAAGCTGGGCCACGGATTCCACCACTTCGCTGCCCGAGATCAGGATCTGACCGGTGTCGTTGTTCCAGACGCCGGGGGCCATGTCGTCATAGATGCGGGTGACCGCAGCCTGATTGGCGACGCCAGAGATACCCGACTTGGCGCGCTCGTAGACCGTCTCGCCCACGCTGAGCAGGGGCGGCAGTTCCGGCCACGAGACCCGATACGAGACAGGCAGGACTTTGGTGTTCGCGCCGGATGTTGGGAAGCCCGGATAGGTCACCGCGCCCGACGCCAGTTTGTCCATCCACGGCACGCAACTGCCCACCCGGGCCGCCTCGCTGCTGGGGTCCAGCCCCATTTCGGCGATGTGGGTCGGGTCTAGATAGAAGCCCGCTTGCAGGGGATAGAAGTAGAGTACCTTCATCTCTCCAGCAGCCCTGGCCCACATCATGCCTTTGAAGTCCTTCCAGAAGGGCAGGGCGGTCTCGTCCGCGGCCTGAGATTGATCACAAACTTGCACGTCCAGCAGGCTGCGCATGGGCACCGGCGCATAGACCGGGTTGCCCGCGGTGATTTCAAAGGCCAACTCGCTATAGTCTGGCCCGGCCAGATTCGCTTTGGTGACGGCCAGGGTTGTGCTGCCTGTGCCGCCGTCCGCCGGGGCAAAGGTCACCTCGGCCAAGGTGAGGCTGCCGCTGGCCCCGTGCTTGCTGCGGGCCTGCATCTGAAAGCGCAGGGTGTCCAGGGCAGTCACGTTGCGATTGCCCTGATAGACGTGGATTAGATCACCCCGGGAAAGCAGGGTGTAAAACTGGGCACCGTTGCTGATCTGCCAACGGCTGTCGGTTTCTACATTGCTCACAAAGGCGGTATTGACCAGGCTCACCCCGGCGGCGGCAAAGTGCTGCTTCAGGGTTTCGGGGATCACGCTGCTGTTCAAGCTGAGGCGGGCGCTCTCCCGATCCACGTTAAAGAGATAGTTCACAATAGTGCAGCCAATGGTGCGATCCTCACCAAGGCTGCCGGGCACCGCGTCCGCCGTCACCACCACAGATGCCGTGGCGCTGAGTCCCGGCGAAGGCCCCGTTGGTCGCTGTCACCGTGACAGGGTAGGTTCCTGCTGCGGCGTAGACCGTGCTGACCTGCGCGCCGGCGATGCGGGTGGAGCCGTCGCCAAAGTTCCACAGGTAGCTGACATCTGTGCCCGCGGCCAGATCCGCCCGCATCTTGACCACGAAGCCGGGCCGGGTGGGGCTGCCGGTGAAGAGGCGGAGGCCGGCGGGCGCTTCGGTGAAGATGAGCCGATTGGGCGCACACTGCTGGGGCGCAAGTTTGGTCGGATCGTAGGTCACCTCGGCGGTGATTGCGTGCAAGTTGCGCACGCCGATCACCTCTACAGGCACGGTCAGGCGGCCATCTACAGCCAGATCCCCACCCCCCGCCCGCACGGTGACGGTCACCGTTCCTGCGGCCCGGGTCGAGGGGCTGTCCGTGCTGCGCAGGCCAGATCGTGCGCCGCTGTTGAGCAGGGTCACCGTGCCGTTGACGGGATTGACCGGGGTAATGGCCGCGGCGTTTTTGGTCAGCACCACTTTATAGACGCCGATTCGGGATAGATTCCCGTTCTGGGCATCCAGATATTTGAGCAGGGCATAGGATTCGGGTCCCCGACGCAGCCGTGTCCCGGTCGAGCAGATCCGCACGCAGGGCATAGAAAGCCGGGGCACTGTTGCCCAGGTTGGACGACGAAAGCAGGGCGTGCTCCCAGTTGGGGCTAAAGCCAGGCTGGCTCTTGTCGGTCTGGTGATAAACGGTTACGTTCCCATAGGCGCTTGATTCCAGCACGGGCTGATCGGCGATCTCTGAGCCGAGTTCGCTGGCGATGACGATCTGGGGCGGATCCGTGGGCCATGTGCAGCGGTAGCCTGCACTCTTGACCGGCCAGGCCACGTTGCGGGCATCGGGTCGATACCAGGCCATCTCCAGATCGTGGCCGCCTGTGACTAAATTATTGTCGGTGAAGGTGGGCACTCGCTCCAGAATGGGAATGATGGGACCTGTCCGAGTCTCCCGCACAAAGGCTGGGGGCAGCAGACCGTCCACGGTATTTTGAGCGGTGACCAGAGCAGACTGGGTCATCACGCCATCAAAGGCGCTGCCGCTTAAAATCCAGCCAGCTTTGCCCTCTGGATCTTGATGCCCGGCCAGGGAACCGTGGCTGTCGGTGAAGGGATCGTAGGTCAACTCCGTGCCGATGGTGCAAACGGTCCGCGCCGGCCCGCATGTCGCGCACCCCGGCGCTGTTCCAATCCACGCTCTTGACCACCACAACCTTCAGCTCGGAATTGGACTGGCTACCCTTGATAAACTGGAGCACTGAATAGGAGTCACCGGGCAGGGTGGAGAGGAGGGAGCGGGTAAAAACGCCCAGGCTCAGGATGTTGCCCGCATTGCCGTCGGCAGAGATGCGCCCCTCAAAGGCGCGGGCGGCAGAGACCAGATAGCCGTCATGAATGGCGTCGTGATCCAGATCCACCGGCACCTGGGCAATGTGGATCTGGGGCGCATCCGGCCACTCGACAATGCCCACCTGATCGATCTTGCTGCTGGCCGTGGAATTTGTGCTCGTCTCCCACTTGACCGTCACCATCTCGGTTGAATCTAGATTGCCGTTGCCGTTTTCAGGTGAGGGACGCAGGGCGTAATCCTGACCCGTGGCCGCGCTCCACACGTGATAGGACTGGACATCCGCTACCCCGGCCCATTCGGGCACTTGGCCGCCCACGGCAATCGGGGGACGAGGCAAGGGCTGGCCCACGATCCAGGGCTGAAACTCCACTGCCCCCATGTCGCAGTTATAAGATCGGCTGGTTCCACGCTGGGGCAGAAGCACGCCCCGCTGATCCGTCAAGCGGCTCTTGGCGGCGACGGTGATCTGGCCCGTGGCGATTTCGGCCCGATTCACGTTGTCATAGGCTCGGTATGGATAGACGCCAGCCACAGTGAACTGCATGGCGTCCGAAGTGGCCGTTCCGCCCGGCACAGCCACGAAACGCATGGTGCTCTCGCCATCGTTAAAGACCACGGTGGCCGCTTGACTGGCCCGCCAGATGATCGTGTCGCCCTCGTTGATAGTGCTGATCCTGGCACTGCCCAGGTCTACGGTCAGCTGATCATGGGCCAGACAGGCCGTAGGCGGGATGGCATCAATGGCCGGGCTGTCCGGGTAGAGGGCGTGGGCATAGGTGTAGCCAGAGACGGTCTTGGCCGTGAAGTCAATCTGGTTGTTGTCCTGCAAAGGGCCAAGTTTGGCACTGGCCAGCGTGCTGCCACTCTGGATTACATCGGATGTCTGGGACGAACTGCCCTGGCAAGAGCGCTCGTTGAGCAAGTTGTAGCCTGTGCTGCGGAAGCGGGAGGCCAGTTCAGTCGTGACACAGTTGTCCCCGGATACGGCATTTTTGACCAAAATGGAACGCGTAAATTGGCTATACGTGCTGCCCGTGGCGTAGACAATGTGCCCCTCAGGCACAAAGCCCACGGCCCGCACAGTCAATTGAACGATTACGGCGCCATCGGTGCTGTTGCTCACGTTGACCGTGGGATTGCCCGTGGCGCTGCCCACCGTGCAGATCAGGGGATCCGACAGCCCGACGCCCAGGCGCGGCACCACGATCTGACTGACCTGACAGGTGACGCCGCTACTGGGTGAAACGTCTAAAGTGTGAGACTGGGCCGAACTGCGGTTCTCAAAGCGCACTTCGTCCCCAGAGTTGATAGTCAATGCCGGGACGCCGACCAACGCGTTTTGGATGCCCACCACATATTGATTAGGCAGGCGGGCCGCCCGGTTATCGGCCAGGGTGCTGCTGCGCACGGTCACCGTGGCATCGGGGCCGGTGCTGGGTCCAGCCACATAGATGGCCCCCGCGTAGTATTCCGAAATGTTGCCGGAGAGTGTGGACCGTTCCAGCAGCAGGGTGCCGCTGTTATAGATGGCCCCGCCGCGGGCTTGCGCCGCCGTGCCGCTGACAAGGTTGCCGCTGCTATCATAGCGGTTGCTGGCGCCATTCCCGGCAATGGTGGAGGTATAGATGCTTAGGGTCCCCAGGTTAAAAATGCCGCCGCCGTTTCGGCTAAGCCCGTTGCGCAAAGTCAGCCCGCGCAGGGTGACAGCGACATCTCTGTTGCCGAACATGGCCCCGGTGCTGGGGTTTAGGCTCAAGCCCTGTACGGTCAAAACCGTGCCCGCTGTTTGGCCCAGCCGCTTTTGCTCGGTGACAGAGAGGGACGACGCTTGCAGGATCGCCCGCACGTCCAGGGGCTGCTCTTGGCTGACGCCGGTGAGATCGATGCCAGCGTGTTGCAATGTGACATCTTTGTAGAGGAAGAAGTTGCCCGTATAGGCCCCCGGCTCAATGGAGATAGTATCTCCGGCCATGGCCGTGTTGAGAGCATCCTGCAAATTCACAAAGCGATGGGCCTCGGCATCAGCGGTGCAATTCTGGCAGAGCGTTAAGGTTGCTGCGCCAAACTCCACCGCCCCGCTGTCACATCTGCCGCCTGCATTCCCAGCAATGTTCAACGGCCGCGTTCGCCCTCGCTGATCCGCGGCCACAGTGCAGGCGGCTTCTGGCTGGCCCGCGGTGACCGCCGGGCTGGCCGCGCTGGTGATGGCACGGGTGAGGGTGGGGCCGCCGTTATCGCGCAAAGGGCCGAGCAGGGGATCGGCGCTGGAGATAGACGTCAGCCCGCTGCATGTACCGCCGAAAATCAAATTATAGCCACCGTCAGTTAGGCTGCCGCTGCACTGGCTGCTGCCGATCAGGATCGTCCCGCTCACCTTGGCCGATGTGGCGGCGCTGTTGGCATTGCGAATGCTGCCCCCCGTGTTGTTGACCAGGGTGGCATGGTTGATCTGGGACGTACCCGCCGCGGCGTTAAAGATGCCGCCGCCGCTGGTGGCGGTGTTGCTGATCAGGGTGCTGTTGGTGACGGTGAGGGTGCCGCTGTTGTAGACAGCCCCGCCATTGGTCCCTCGGCTCTGGTAAATGGTCACCCCTTTTAGATCAAGCTTACCCGCATTATGAATCGCCCCGCCGTTGGCGCTGCTGCCGTTGCGAATGTTTAACTCTTCAATTGTCACCCTCACCCCGGCGGGGATGGTAAAGATGGGCGCACTGCCCGAGACGCTGGTGGGGGCGGTTGGGCTGGCCTGCACAAAGCCCATGTGCGTGCCGGGGGTGATCTCCCAGGCGCGAGGGCCGCGTACAGTCAGATTGGTGTTGATGGTCACCCGCTCTGTGACCACGCCGGAGATGACCACAGAGTCGCCCTCCTGGGCCACATCCAGAGCCTCGCGAATCGTGGTGTAAACACAGCGATCCTCATTATTGGCAATGGGCAGCAAGGGCGGGCCACATACAAAATGAACCTCTACACCCAACTCCACTGCACCGGCATCACACTTGGCCTCGGTGCCAAAGCCCGCGCCGCGCAGCCCCAAAATGGGCCGAGTTTCGCCCCGCTGATCCAGCGCTGTGTTGCTGCCAAAGACACTCTGGCAGGTGAGGGCTGGCATGATGTCCACGATCTTTGCCGCGTTGGCCGCCCGCGAGTTAGGCAGGTGGGTCAAGGTGAAGCCGCCATTGTCCGCCAGCGTCACCAACTCCACAGGGATATCATGCAAATCATCTTCGGTCAGGGCTGTCAGGCAGCTATCGTCGTTGATGCGGTTAAAGCCAAGCGAGGTGAGGGAGGCACCGCTACAGTTTGACTGTAGCTGGGGATCGGTCAGAATCGTGGCAAAAATCGTCGTTTGGGCGCCACTCGTCCGCGTAAAGAGATTGGCGGCGCTGCCCGTAGCCTCATTCTTGGCCAGGGTGACAAACTTGAGGTCTATGGCGCTCTCGTTATAGATCCCGCCGCCGGTAGTTGCGCTGTTGCTAGAGATGGTGGTGTTGATGATGGAGACCGTGGCCGCCGTTGCCCATTGATGAAGGCCGCCGCCCCGGTTGCCAGCGCTGTTATGATGAATCGACGCGTTCTGCATCTTGACCGTGCCGCCGACAATCACCAGCCCGCCGCCATCGCTGGATGCGCTGTTGTAGCTAACCGTGCCGGAGATCAGGGTCGTGGCTGTATGCAGCATTAGGCCACCCCCATTGCCATACCCAGAGCCAGAAGCCCGGTTGGGCGCACTCTGTTGGCCCACAGACGCCCGCGGGGCCGAGCGTAACTTTGGCGCTGTTGGCGGCATAGAGACCACCGCCGTTGCCAGCCGTGTTGCCAGCAATCACGCCATTGATGACGACCGTCCCAGCCGTGGCGTAAAGTCCACCGCCCACAGAAGTAGAGCCGGCGCTATTGCTTCGGATCTCGGCCCCAGCTGGCAAGGTCAGGCTGCTGCCTGCGCCATCCAGAAAGAGACCACCGCCATTGCGGGACGACGTGTTGTTGGCGATGCCCACGCCTGCGCTGACTAGCACCGGCCCGGTGCTGTAGATGCCGCCGCCGTTGTCGCCCTGATTATAGAGGACGCTGCTGTGGAGGGTGAGGCTGCCGCCGCTAACAAGGGCCACGCCGCCGCCGTTGCCGCTCGCCACGTTGCCCCCGTTCAGTTCACCCAGCACGCCCCCAGCCGCCAGGGTGACAGAGCTGTTTTGAGCATAGACGCCGCCACCGTGGCTACCGCTGCGGTTGCTGGTGATCCGGCCAGAGATGGTCAGGCTGCTGTTTTCAATATAGAGACCGCCGCCCTGGCTGGTGGCCGTATTGCCTGTGACCCTGCCGCTGGCATAGAAATTAAAGGTCCCGCCAGCGATGTAGCCCCCCCCGGCATGGATTGCCGAGCTGTTGTCCGCAAGGGTCCCCCGCAGGTTAACGGTGGTGGTGTCAATGGCATAGATGCCTCCACCAACCTGCGCCGCGCTGTTGTTGTTCACCGAGGCCCCGTCTGCCACGTTGAGGATCGACGTACCGCTCAGATAGACGCCGCCAGCATACCGTCCATTGGCCGCGTTGTTGTTGATCGAGGCACCGCTTTCCAAGTTGATCACCGCGCTGGCAGTGCCAAAGATGCCGCCGCCTGTATCCCCAGCCACGTTGTAGTGAATCCGCGCCCCGTTTTGGATGGTGAGGGTGCTTCCCCCATTGACGAAAATGCCCGCCCCATAGGAGGTCAGCCCGGTTGGGGCTGCCGTTCTCCCCGATCCGGGCCGAGGAAGTCAGGGTCACCGTACTATTATTCCCGGCGTCAATCCCGCCGCCGCGACTGCTGGCCGTGTTGTTCGCGCACCGTTCCCTGGATCACCGCGTCGGCGCTGACACCAAGTCGGATGTCCCCGCCGTGCCTGCCCGCCGTATTATCGCTCACGACGACGCCGCTTTAAAGGCCTGGGTGAAGCTGTGTTGTTGCCCAGCCAGATGCCCCCGCCATTGCGACCCGCCTATTGCTGCTCACATGGCCTGCTATTCAAGGTCAACGACGTGCTCATCACCCATCCAAATACCACCGCCGTGGCTGTTCGTCGCCCGATTGCCCGCAACCTGTGCCCCGCTATCCACGGTCAGGGTGCCTTCGGTGACACAGAGTCCGCCGCCATTCTGGGTTGCCGTGTTGCCCAGCGTCCCCGCGCCCCCAATCGATGAACCAGAGAGCAGGGTAAAAACGCCAAACTTGGCCCGGACGCCGCCGCCGCAGGCCCCCGCGCTGTTGCCCGTCACTTGTCCATTCACGACCAGATTGAGCTTGTCTACATAGATGCCACCGCCATCCCCGCCGGCCGTGTTATTGGTCACCCGGGTGGTGCTGTATAGATTGAGTGTGCCACCTTCGCTGTAGATGCCGCCACCGTTGGACGCGGTGTTCCCGGTCAGGGTGCCATTCAGAGGTTGACCGTGCCGCCGGTGCTGAAGATGCCGCCGCCAACAGCACCGGCTGTGTTGTATTGAACAAATGCCCCATTCTGAGCTGTGAACGACGCACTAGGTGACACATAGATGCCACCGCCATGCACGGTAACCGTATTGTATTGGAGTTGCGCCCCGTTCTGAACGGTGACAGACGCGCCAGAGGACCCAAAGATGCCGCCGCCGTTGACTGCGCTGTTGCCTGCGCTGGCTTCGCCAACCCGGCTCCCAGTATTCATCAACAAATTGGCGTTGTTGTCTAAAAAGATGCCGCCGCCGAGGCCAATGGCGCTATTGCCACGAACCGCGCCGTTTAAGGTGATAGTTGTGCTGGTTCCTGCCCAAATTCCCCCGCCGTTGCTCCGTGCCGAATTGTTGCTCAGGACAGCACCGGGTGACACCGCCACATTGCTATTGGCCGCAACAAAGACGCCCCCTCCATTCGCTGCACTGTTGCCGTTGATCGTCACACCATTGTTAATGCCTAGACTGGCGCCACTGTTCATCCAGATCCCGCCGCCGTTGCCCCCGGCGGAATTCCCGTTCACTGTTGTGCCGCCAATCAGATTCAGACTAGCGTTTGTCGACGTCCAGATCCCGCCGCCGTCGCTGCCTGCTGAATTGTTGTCGACCGTGACGCCGTTGCTCATGAGAAGTGTGGCACCGGGGGTGACATAAACGCCGCCGCCCATATTAGTAGCGGAATTCCCGTTTACGCTCACGCCGCTGTACAGGGTGACCCGGGCATTCGGGGCCAGGAAAAGGCCGCCCCCATCCGTCCCGGCCCTGTTGTTTTGAACAGTAACTCGTGTCAAGTTCAAAGTAGAGCCACCGCCCACATAGATTCCGCCGCCAGGTCCGCCGACTGCATTTCCATTTTGGATCGTTACATCACTCAGGTTGACGGTAACGCCATCATAGACTTGGAATGCGCGACCTGTGTTTTGTCCATTGATGATGACCGCGCCAGCGATAGCGGTGTTTCGCTCAAACGTCAGATTTTTATCAACAACGACATTCTCGTTATAGGTTCCTGGCCAGAGCCAGATCACGTCACCAGCATTGGTGTGTCTGCGCATTACAAAATCAATCGTTCGACAGGGCTTGTCCGAACGGCGACAGTTATACTCTCCTCTGTCATTGCCTGTTTCAGAGTTGACGTACCGAATCGTTGAATCGGCAGCACGTGGCTCCGCTGCCAGCTCGGACCGATCCTGAGCTGGCTGGGTGGGCACTGCGGGCGTCGTCTCCTGTCCCGTTCCTGTCCCCAGGGCCGTCCCTTGCCCAGTGCCAAAGAGGGCGAGCAGGGTAATGATGATCAAAAGACGGGACAGGCGCAACGGTTTCGTTCGAATCATGGTCGAATCCTCTGAAGAAGAATTTTTTGAGAAGTAGTGTTCAATCCGGCTGGTCAATGGTTACGCATCACCTATCACGTATCACCTGTCATACGGCTGAGCAGTTAGCTGTGCTTCCGTCAACGCGTGCTGGATCACAAAGTAGCCCTTCACCGTAATTGGGTTCTTGTGGACGCCCTGGATCACTTCCTGGTAGAGGCCGCCCCAGACCGCGCCGCCCCAGTCTACTTTGATTGCCAGCGCTTGGGCCTCTGCGCCCTCCACCCCTGGCGGGTCATCGGTCAGCGAGAAGAGGAGACGACGGCGCACTGCGAACGCCTCCCACAGGTAAGGACTAAGAGTTTCCGGGTAGGGGTTGAACTTGGCATCCCGGTTGTCGTGGTCCGGGTGATACTTGTGCTTGAAGGGGTTGAGCGGATCTTGAGCGTCGATGATGAGGCCAAAATCAAGCAAGCCGTTGCCGCCGATGAAGCGCCCGCTGGCCTGAACCGGCTTCCGTATGCTGAAGTTGGGCGTGCTGATCCGCAGCCCGTTGGTGATCACATAGCTGGGCAGAATCTGCGTGCGACCATCTTCATGCACCCGCAGGATCACGCGAAAGGTAAATTCGCTACCCGCCCCATTGGCAAAACTCGTAGGCGCGCCCACCACAATCTCTCCACAGGCGACCGCTTTGCCGACCACGCCGCCGCCCCCCACTTGCTCGGCCAAAAGCACATAGTGAATGGAGTCGCTGAGCAGCTCATTCTCTACCGCGCCAGAGATAGACGGGTTGAGGCTGGCGCGGCCCAGCACTGTGGTCAGCGCGCCATTAATCACCTGCCACGGACCGCCGATCCGGTCCAAGCGGTCGGCACAGCCGCCTACACCGCTGGTCCATAAGGAAAGGTCATAGGCGCTGACGAAGCCAAAATTCAAACTTGGCTCGACCCGATTGTCCGCCACGTCATAACGGGGAAAGTCGCTTTCGGCTATTTCTGTGCCAGCCTGTGTCCGCCATGTGACCTGGGTGACGCCTGTGGCGTCCAGGGTAGATGACTTGGGCCAGCGGTTGGCGCGGGTGATCCCGAGGGGGGTGGTAACGCTAAAATCGCTGGTAAATCCAGAGGGCGTGCCTGATGAGATGGAAAGGGCGTGGGCGCCCGCGGCCACAGGGTGGAAACGGTAAAAACCGTCGGCCGCAGTGACAGCCGTGGCGCTTCCATCCAAGAGCACAGAAATGTTGGGCAGCCCCGGCTCGTTCCCATCCCGCTCCCCATTTTGGTTTAGATCTACAAAGAGGTAGCCGCTGAGATAGGGGGTGCTGTCCGCTTCCGGGTGAGCAGTGTTCACCACCGCTGGCGCGGGCACGGCCAGGGTAACTGTGGCGGTGACATTGGCGCTCAGCGTATTCTCTTTCAAGGTCACCGCGCCCAAAATACCCGACTGGTTGACTTGGCGCAGGGCCACGGTGAGCAGCCCATCGTCTACATTGGTGCCACCCAGCCGCCCTTCGCTGACGTCATTCACCGTCACCTCGCCGATCCAAAGCCCGGCGCGTGATCCGCTCTTGGCCGTCACGGGCAGCAGCCAGCGCACGCCCAGACCGGGGGCAGCCACTTGCAAAAAGCCAGCCCCGTTGGTCCGCTGCTCTGTGGAGAGGACAGTAAAGCGTAGAGGAACTGCCTGCCCCGCGGTCAAGGAAATCCGGGCGGTGTCCTCACTCAACTGCGTCGCGTTGGCTGCTGGCTCGATTAGGCGCAGGGCCACGCCGTCACTGCTTGTGCCCACCCAGGCAAGATCAACCGAGGTGGCGACAGCCGAGAGATTTTGAATCGTAAAGGAAGCTCGGTTGCCCCCCGCCCCAGCCGTGAAGGTTAGCCCGCCGCTCAACGGCTCTAGAATGCCCAGCGGCGCGGTGTAATCCGTCACCCCATCGGTGCCGGGATCGTCATAAAAGACCAAATATGCCTTTCCATAGGCCAACGTCTCGGTGCTAGCCATAGGCATCCACACCCCAGCCGGGGTCAAGCGGTTAACCTCGCTCACCGGGGAATTGGCAAAAAAGGTGGCAACGGTGGGCGAAGCGCCGGGCAGAACCGGAAAGCCAGTCAAATTGTAGGAACCCAGCACCCAGCGGCGGTTGCGCACCACCGGCTGCCCCTGGACGGTCACGGTTACGCTGCCGACAAAATTGTCGGCAAGTTTGACCAGATAGGCGTTATTAGCGTGCAGGCTGAGCAGATCGGTCAAAAATTCTTGCGAGCCACCGTCCCGGCCCTGGGCCGTGGCGGGGAAGTAGCGCTTCCAGCCCGGTTCATCCCACAGTCCTTCCGCCGGGTCCACAATATAGTCTCGTCGGCTCTGGGGCACGTTCCAACTCCACACACTCTCCAGGCTTTCCACCCCGGCAAAGACCATCTCCAGGGTAGAACGTTCTGGAATCATGACTGGGGCTGCGGCTGTGCCGATGTTGATCAACGGGGATGTATTAACCGGTTCTACCTCTAGATAGAGGGTATTCCAACCCGCTTGCAGGGTAAAGGTTTGAAGCATTTCGGTGCCGCTGGTTGCCAGCCGTGCTTGGGTGGGTGCGGAAGTTTCTTGGGCCACACCATTCGCAAAGGATGCGCTGGCCTCAACAGGATACGCGCCAAAAGTTCCTGTGCCAGACACGAATCCGAAGGCAGCGATCCATCCGACAATCCATGCCAAAACGACCACAGCCTTAAATAGGATGGGTTTACCTATCACCAGCAGCTCCTTTGGTTAGCTTGGGTGGTTCTATTTGAAGATTTTATTAGAAATGTCTTTTCAGTTTGGGAATATGCAATGCGTAAGTATAGAGTCAGGAGATTTCCAAGCCAGAATGGGTGCAAAAAAATCGAAGCCTAGTGAATTACATCTACTAGGAATAGCTCTATTTTTGTAATCAATCTTTCTCCATCGAAAGTTTTGGTACAAGTAAGTTATAGCGTAACTTTTAATGACCGCTCTATACTTACTATTCAGTATATTTTTCCTTTCTAGCTTAAGAGCGGTGTGACCCATGAAAATGAAAAGGGGTGAAACACTTCTTGGCTTAAGTCGCATTTCTACGAATGACAGCATTTTGAGAGGTCAATACGCCAAAATAAAGACCCACAGACTTGCGATTTGTCGCAAGTCTGTGGGTCTTTTCAAGCTATTTCGCATCAAAACGTTAAAGCAGGCAGGGCGGCCTAATCATGCCCCTGCCCGACAGCCGTTACGCTGGCGTGCGTACCCAATCTCATGCCTTTAAGCTATGGAGACGGTAAAGTCCACTTTCTCCATCAAGGGTCAGCCCACCAGCCAGAGCGTGGGCGCTTCCACAAACTCGCGAATAGTGTTGAGGAAGCGCGCCGCCGGTGCGCCATCCACCACGCGGTGATCAAAGGTGAGGCTCAGCGTCATCATCTTGCGCGGCACCACGGCATCGTTGACCACGGCGGGTTTGGCGATAATGCGCCCACACCCAAGATGGCGCACTGCGGCAGGTTGATAATCGGCGTGAAGGCGTCGATGCCGTACATGCCCAGATTGGTAATCGTGAACGTGCCGCCAGTGAGATCGTCCGCGCCTAGGCGGCGAGCCTGTGCTTTTTCAATTAGCGACACCGTATCGGCGGCAATCTGGCGCACGCTCTTCGTGTGGACATCGCGCACCACGGGGACCAGCAACCCCTCTGCCGTGTCCACGGCCAGCCCCACATGCACCGCTTCGTGGACGAGAATTTCGCTCTCGCCCCAGGTGGCGTTGAGATGGGGATGGGCCTGCAATGCCACTGCGGTCAGTTTGATCAGCAGATCGTTATAACTGGCACAGGCAGCGCGCGCGGGCCAAAGGTGGCTTTGAGTTGCTCGCGCAGGGCCACCAATTCGGTGGCGTCGGCCTCGGTGGTGAGGGTGACCGCGGCCGTGGTATGGGCGCTTTCACTCATACGCTGGGCGATGAGGCGGCGGATGCGGCTGGTGGGTTCCGATGGCGAGAGGCGCGGGGCGAGGGGCGCAACTTCAGCGGGTGCGGTGGGTGTGCGGGCGGCGATGGCAGCTTCCACATCCTCGCGCCCGATACGCGCGCCGGGCTTGGCCGGGGTGACTGTTGCCAGATCGACGCCGGCTTCTTCGGCCAGACGGCGCGCCACCGGTGTCACTTTGACCTCGGCCTGGGCCATCTGTTGCGTCGCCGCGGCGCGCACATCGCGCTCGATGATCCGGCCTGTGCGCCCGCTGCCGGTGAGCGCTTCCCACGCCACCTTGAGTTCGCTTGCCACACGGCGAGCGCGCGGGCTAATTGCCATGTTGTTGGCACGCGGGGAATTCACAACCGCTGACACAGTGGCCGTGGTGGGCGGCGCAGATATCGCCACGGGTTGCGCAGCCACCACAGGCGCGGCGAAAGGCGCGGCTTCCCCCGCGGCCACAAGATAGCCCAAGACCGCGCCCACAGGAACCACATCGCCGGTCTTGGGGCCATCGGGCGCAATGCGCAGAATGCCCGCTTCCATCGATTCCACCTCTTGGGTAGCCTTGTCGGTCTCCATGGTGAAAAGCAGATCGCCCATAGCGATTTTGTCGCCGTCCGTCTTCAGCCATTCGCCAAAGATGCCCTCTTCCATGGTCCAGCCCAGGCGGGGGACCACGATTTCAGTTGCCATTGATTACTCCTCCGGTAGTGGACGATAGACGGTGGACGGTGGACGAAGGCATGGTACGCTACGCAATCTTCGTCCATCGTCCATCATCAAATTTCTAGCAAGAGAACCCGATTGCCGTAAACCACCTCTGCTACTCCGCCAGCAGATCGCGGATAGCCTGGGCAATGGATTGGGGATTGGGCACAATGGCCGACTCCAGGGGTGGGCTGTAGGGCGTGGGTGCGTGCGCGCCGTTGAGGCGGCGAATGGGCGCATCCAGATCGTCGAAGCCGCGGTCCACTACCTGCGCTGCGATTTCTGCGCCGATACCACAGGGCTGGAAGGTCTCGTCCACCACCAACAGACGCCCCGTCTTGTGGACCGAAGCTAAAATCGTATCCATATCCAGCGGGGCAATTGTGCGCGGATCGACCACTTCCACCGAGACGCCCTCGGCGGCCAGTTCGGCACAGGCGCTCAGCGTCTTGTCCACCATAGAGCCAATGGCGACGACGGTGCAATCTGTGCCCTCGCGGGCAATCCGCGCTTGACCGAAGGGGATTTCATAATCTTCTTCGGGGACCGGCCCTTTGTTGAAGATAAGCGACTTGTGCTCCAAGAAAAGCACAGGGTCATCGCTGCGGATGGCCGTGGCAAATAGCCCTTTGGCGTCATAGGCGTTGGATGGCACAACGACGCGGAAGCCGGGAATGTGCGCGAAAATCGGGTAATAGCTGCCTGAATGGTGGGTGGCGGCGGCGTGGCCGATGCCGATGCAGCCGCGCAGCAGAATCGGCATTTTGAGCCGCCCGCTGCTCATGTATTGGATCTTGGCGATCTGGTTAAAAAGTTCGCCCATGGCATCCAAAATAAAGTCGAGGAACATAAAATCAACAACGGGGCGCGTGCCGGTCATGGCCGCGCCACAACACATGCCCACAAAGCCACGCTCGCTAATCGGCGTGTCGCGCAGCCGTTCTGGGCCAAAGCGCTCGTAGAGGCCCAACGTTGTGGCGAAGTTGCCGCCGCGCACCCCAATCCCCTCGCCCACCACAAAGATTGTAGGGTCTGCCTCCATGGCCGCCGCCAACACCTCACGCGTGGCCTCCATAAATGTAATTTCACGCATGATGCACCTCGCTAAAAACGTGATCGGTGGCAGTGCTGCCGTCGGGCCAGGGGCTATTCTTGGCGAATTCCGCTGCCGCCTCCACCATCGACTGCACCTCAGTTTCAACGGCAATCACTTGCTCTTCGCCCGCCACTTCTTCATCCAACATCCACTGGCGGTGCATCGTGACCGGGTCGCGGGACTTCCAGGCGTTAATCTCTTCTTGGCTGCGATAGCCGCCATCGCGCATGCCCTCCGAGTGGGCACGCGTGCGATAGGTTTTACACTCAATCAGCGTGGGTCCGCCGCCGGATCGGGCGCGGGCCACGGCTTCGCCCGCCGCCGCGTAGACGGCGCGCACATCGTTGCCATCCACGATGACACTAGGCAGGCCATAGGCGGGGCCGCGGTTGCCCACGTCCGGGTTGCCAGAGGAATAGGAGAAGGGCACTTCGGTGGCATACAGGTTGTTTTCGCAGACGAAGATCACGGGCAGATCCCAGATCGAGGCTAGGTTGATGCCCTCATGAAACGCGCCGTTGTTGACCGCGCCATCGCCAAAAAAGGCCACACCCACACGGTCTGTTTTGAGCAGCTTAAACGAATAGCCGGCGCCAGTGGCCTGCAAAATACAGGGGCCAACAATGCCGCTGGTTCCCATCATGCCCACTTCGGGCGAAAAAAGGTGCATACTGCCGCCGCGCCCGTGCGAACAGCCGGTGGCGCGGCCATAGAGTTCGGCAATGAGTTCGTGGGGCGGCACGCCTTTGGCGAGGGCGTGGCCGTGGCCGCGGTGCGTGCTAAAAACGGCATCGTCGGGGCGCAAATGGGCACAGACGCCCACGGCCACAGCTTCTTCGCCCACATAGGTGTGGCACGCCCCGTGGATCAGCCCGGCAGCATACGAGCGCGCCAGTTGTTCTTCGGTGCGGCGAATGGTGAGCAGATCGCGATAGAGCGAAAGCGCGGCCTCGTCGCTAAGAGTGGGATGTGTCATGGTTAGTCTCCCTCGGCGACGACCGGGTTTTCCAACGCGCCCAGCCCGGCAATTTCGATACGCACGACATCGCCGGCGCGCAGCCAGCGTTTGGGATTGCGCGCCGATCCCACGCCGCTGGGCGTGCCCGTGGAGATCAGGTCTCCCGGCTCCAGCGTCATAAACGAGGTGAGGTCGGCGATGAGATCGTTGATCGAAAAGATCAGGTTGCGCGTGTTGGACGATTGCAGCACTTCGCCGTTAATGGTGAGTTGAATATCCAGATCGTGGGGATCGGCGATCTCGTCGGCGGTAACTAGGTACGGTCCCATGGGGCCAAAGGTGTCGAAGGTCTTGCCCACGGTCCACTGGCTGGTACGCATTTGATAATCACGCGCGCTGACATCATTAAAAGGCAGATAGCCCGCCACATAGTCCAGGGCATCTTCGGCCCGAACGTTGCGCGCCGTGCGCCCGATCACAAAGGCAAACTCAGCTTCGTAATCCACCTTCTCCGTCACCGTGGGCAGCACAATCGCTTCGCCGGGGCCGATGACCGTGTTGTTATACTTGGCAAAGACCGTGGGGTGGTCGGGGATGGGCTGGTTGGATTCGGCGGCGTGGTCGCGGTAGTTGAGGCCGATGCAGAGGATCTTGCCGGGGCGCGGAAGTGGCGCTTTCAGCGTCACAGCAGAGCGGGCCAGCACCGCCGCGGAGGGGGCAGCCGCTACCGTTTTTTGGGCCAGGGCCAGGGTATCCGCGCCCCCGGCCAAAAAGGCCACCATCTCGCTGGGGAGGCTGCTATCGGCGCGATTAAGATCAAGGATGGTGTCGTCGGCTTGCAGCGCGCCGATACGGGTCTGGCCGTTGTGGACAAAGGTGACAAGTTTCATGAGGTTTCTCCGGCGAACGTGTGAAAAGTAGTTGGATTCAGATGAACGCTAGGCCAGGATGCGGTCAGCGTCCACTTTGCCGCTGTGGGCAGCGGTGCGAAAGAGTTCAATCGTTTTGTGGACGCCACTGGTCAGGTCCATCCATGCAGTATGCCCCAGGGCGGCTTCCAGCGCGCTGGTCATCCACAGCCGTGGGCGTGTCCAGCGGGCGCGGCTCAAAGGTAATCCGGCCTGCCATCTCCGGGGCCGCCGCTTCAATCGCTGTTACAATTTCGGCCATCGATGCTGTTGTGCCGCCCAGATTATAGACGGGTGCGCCGTCCAGTTGTGTGCGGGCAGCGCGGATGAAGAGACCGGCTGCGTCCTGAGCATGGTGATAGACGGCTGTGCCGCCAAAGCTAATGTGATAGTCCCGGCCCACTGCCGCGGCCAGCATGGCTTTGGTGGGCGTAGAGGTCATCCCCTGATCGCGGCCAGGGCCGTAAATAATATACGGACGCAGACCCACACTGCGCACGCCGTAATCCTGCCAGTAGATACGCGCCATCCCCTCGTTGGCTTGTTTGGTCACGCCATAGAGTGTGAGCGGTTCCAGGGGCGCGTCGTGGGCCAGGGGGCCAGGTGGATAGTGGCTGGTTGGGCCATAGACGCCTGCCGAACTGGCATAGGCCAACCCTGCTATCTGGTCGGCATGGCGCTTGACGGTCTCTAGCACAATGGTTGACCCGACCACGTTGACCTGTGCGCCCAACACAGGATTGGCGCGCACAAAGGGCACCTGCAAAGCAGCCAGATGGATGATGTGGGTGATGCGGTGGTCGGTCACGGTCTCTTCGAAGCGCGGAAAATCCGTGATATCGCCAGCGATCATCGAGACCCGTGCCAGCTTTTCCTCGTCTAAAATCAGACGCAGGCGGTGGGCATTGCCCGGCAGATCATAGGTCCAAACCGGCACATCTGCCTCCACCAACTGTTTAACAGTCCATGCCCCAATACAGCCCATGGCACCTGTCACCAGAAATCGTTCAGACATTGGAGTCTCCAATCAATGGAATGGTTAGCCGCGCGCCGGTTCCGCCATTTCGGCACGGGCTTTGGCGGTCAGAGCGGGCAGGTGGCCTTCGTGCTCCATGACCTGGCGCAGATGGGTCATGCGCTGCGGCGAGGCCGTGCGGCGCATAATCTCTGAGTGGGTCTGATCGATCCAGAAACGCGCGCCACTGGCAATAAATTTTTCCATCTCTTGGATCTCTTCGGCACTTTCGACCCGCGCACAGCAGTTAATCGTAAACATGCGCCGCCGCGCGCTGCCGCCAAAGGCTGCGTGCATCAGGTTATGGTTGAAGGCCACCACATCGCCGGGCTGAGATTCTAACGCCACACTGGGAACCTGATTTTGGGGAATGCCCCAGAGCGTTTCTGATTCGCGCGCTTTGCGCGCGTCCCATTTGTCATAGAGATCCACGCGGTGCGAACCGGGAATCACACGCAGACAGCCCGAATCCTTGGCGACTGGGTCCAAATAGAAGGCGACTTTCAAATAGTGGCCGATGCTGTGGAAGCCGTCGCTGTGCCAGCGTGTATCACCCGTATAGAAGTTGCCGTCACCGCCCAAATAATTATAGTCCTCGCCCAGCAGCCCGCGGATCAGGCCATCGACGCCAGGCTGATCGAGCAGCGTGCAAAAGCGCTCACGTTGATCGATAAACGGCACAATAGTGGAACGGCGACTGCCATCGTGTTGGATGCCCCGATCGGTGAAAACGCCCTCGAATTCCTCGGTGATCCAACCGACGGCATCCTGTACCAAGCCGGGCAGTACCACATAGCCGAAGGTGTTGTAAAAGTTTTTCTGTTCCTGACTGAGTTCCATTCAGCGCTCCTTGGGTGGGGCGGATTGATCATCCGCCTGATGTAGCGATACGGAGGCGGATGATCAATCCGCCCTACAAAACAATCCGATTGGCGGGGGCACGTGGCGCTTCCCCGTTGAGCACGCGCACGACCTCTTCCGCGCCGCGCACACGCACATCCACTTTGGCCGCTTCCGAATACCAGGCCGAGTGGGGCGTCACCAAGATGCGCGGTTCGTGCAACAGCGGGTGATCCGGCGCGGGCGGCTCCACGGTTAACACGTCCAACGCTGCCCCGGCGATCTGTCCGGACTGCACAGCGTGGAGCAGCGCGTCTTCGTCGATGAGTGGTCCGCGCGCTGTGTTAATCAGATAGGCAGTCGGCTTCATCTGGGCCAGAGACGCCGCGTTGATAATATGGCGGTTGGCTTCGGTCAACGGTGTGTGCAACGAAATAAAGTCGGCCTCGCGCAGCAGCGTCTCAAAGTCCACTGCCTCGGCTCCACAGTCACGAATGATCTGCGCGTCCATAAACGGATCGTGCACAATCACCTTTAGCCCCAGCCCCAACGCCTTTGCCGTCACGGCCTGGCCGATGCGACCGCAACCAATCAGCCCCAACGTCTGCCCCTTGAGCCGATAGACCGTGCCGCCGCGGGTGTTGTCCCACTTGCCCGCCCGTGTGGAGGCGATCAAATGGTAAATACCGCGGGCCTGGGTGAGCAACAGCGAAATGGCATGGGTGGAAACCTCGTCAATCGAGTAATCCGGCACATAGGTGACCCAGATGCCCCGTTGCGCCGCTGCATCCAGGTCAATCGCATCCAACCCTGTGCCCACACGACAGATCAGGCGGCAACGCTGCAAAGTTGCAATCAGCTCGGCAGAGACGGGTTGGATGGTCACCATCACGGCGTCGGCGGTCTGCATGGCCGCCTGGGCTTCGGGGCTGTGTGTCCCTGCGAAATGCAAGACCTGACCGTCTAACTGCTGTAAAATTTCCTGCTCAATCTGCAGATCGCCAAAGGGCGGATAAGCAATCACAACAGTCGGTTTCATAACGTGGACTCCTGAGTGGGCGTGTGAAGGGTTGATCTGAAGTAACAATACAGGTGCGATGCACTCGCTAGGGGTAGATTGGATGTGAAAGCTTGTATGGCGAGTGCGTCGCACCCTAACCTATATAGTTTCAATCTGAAAATAGTAAAGTCGAGCCGTACCTAACCCATGTTTGCCAATGCAACTAAGGTTCGTATGTCTTACCCTGATCTCGGTCTATCCATTGGGCGGGAATAGCTCGCTCTATTCAACAGCCGTCCCTGGGGGCATGAGTTGACAATAGGCAATGATACGATCTTTGGCCCCCAGCACATGTTTCGTAACCTCTTCCTGGGCGACGTCCACATCCCCCCTCTTGATAATCTCGATTAACGCATCGTGAGAATCCACATGCATGGTCAGTTGGGTGGGTGTCAGCGCGCTGGTAGCCTCATAGAGAAAGCGGCTGATGCGTGAACGCAGACTAGAGACAACTTCTAACATAATACTGTGTTCGGCGATCTGCCACAGGGTATAGTGAAAGGTGTAATCCTGTTCATAGAGTTGCTGAAAATCCCGCGCTTCGGCGGCCTGGCGCATCTGTGCCACGATCTGAAGTAAGACAGTTTCATGTTCCGGCTGCCAACGCGTAATGCTGCGCTTGACAATGAAGCACTCCAACACCACGCGCAGCGACGAGATCTCCTCAATTTCGTCCACCGAGGGCAGATAGACAAAAGCGCCGCGGTGGGGAACTTTTTTGACCAGCCCCTCTTCCACCAAACGCTGAATGGCTTCACGCACAGGAATGCGGCTCACCTCCAACATTTGGGCCAAATCCTGTTCAATCAGGCGTGTGCCTGGCGTCAACGTCCCGCTGCGGATGGCAGCGCGCAGGCGGTCGGTCGATTCATCGCTAAGCGTTCGTTGGGAAACCGGTCGTAGTTTTGATTCATTCATGAAATTAGTCCTGGCACAATAACGGGACAAACACTGCAAAACAAGTGGATAATAGATGCATTTATACCAGAGATCGATCCAAAGTGCAGAACTCGACCGTCAAACGCCCCGTTCCGCACACTATGTTCCGCGCACTATCCTGACCCGCGCCCCCAAAGGAACAGTTGCTGCTTCTTATAAAATGGCTTTGTGTGCTGCCGCGGAGTATAGGATAGTGGGGCAACGCATCTATGTCCCATTCAATTTCACTAGAATCAATCACTTGCTGACTGAATACTGTATACTGTATACTAACAGAAATTACATGTCAATAAGTGAATTTCCCTCTTCTGCTTAAATTTGCATATTGACAACCCATAGAATCAAGTATACAGTATACAGTATCCACACCCCCACTATCAAGATTGACTCCTTACGCCCAACCGATGCTGTGATCAGACCTACGATATAGAGGGGATTGTCCTTCACGCTCTGCTGTCTTTCACCAACCAAACCGTTTTATTTACCTAAACTATCTTTTCGTTGATTGTTTCGCGCTTTCAAAACTACCAGGAGGAACCGAGGATGCAAGCAGGAAATACGAGTAACGGGGGAAAATCGCGCCGCCTAAGCCGTCGTGATTTCTTGAGATTGTCGGGTGGGGCTTTGGGCATGGCAACGCTGGCAAGCTGTGTGGCGCCGACAGCGCCGCCCGCCACAGAAGGATCGGCTGCGCCGGCCGTGAACACAGGCGCGCGCCAGATAGTGCGCTATCTCTCTTGGTGGTTCGAGGAAGGCAACCGTGGCAAGACGTGGCTGGCCTTTGTTGATGAATTCAACAAGTCTCAGTCGGAGATTGAAGTGGTTACTGAAAATATCCCCTTTGATGCGTATACCACCAAAACCATTGTGGGCGCGCAATCAGGAGAACTCGACGGCGACATTATTATGGCGACGCCGGAACTGGCCCCGCGTCTGATCAAAGCCGATCTGTTGGCACCGCTGGATGAAGTGCTGACACGCAATAACATCACCGATCTTAGCTCGGCCCACGATGCTTTGCGCAAAGATGGTCACCTGTATGGGCTGGACATGGTGACGGTGGCCTTTGGCATTCTCTATAACATGCAGCGCTACGAAGAAGCCAACATTACCCCGGCCACCACGCCAGACGAGTGGATCGCGGTTAGCCAGGAACTGACCGACCGCGACAACCAGAAGTATGGCTTCTTTGCCACCCATTTGGTCAACGAGGCGTCGGATTTCTGGTTCCAGCTTGAAGAATGGTGCATGCCCTATGACGGCGTGTGGGCCGAAGGCAAGACGCCGCTGCTCACCTCGGAGCCGATTATCAATGGGCTGAAGCTCTTTAAGCAGATGTACGATGTGGCGATGCCCCAGGGCGCGGACACACCCACGGGTCAACGCCTCTTCCAAAATGGGGACGTGGCCCAGGGCTTGTTCGTTTCCGCCGCCGTGGGCAGCTTCAAACCCGGCGCGCCGGAACTCTATCCACTGCTGCGCAGTGCGCCCATCCCGTGGGAAAGCAACAAGTCGATTGCCCGCATCCACCCCATGATGGTCAACGCCTCGTCGGAGGTGAAAGATGCCGCTATCGAGTTTGTGACCTATATGTACAAGCCTGACAACTACCGGCGCATGGTGGAAGGGTGCGAAGATGTGATCTTTGCCCAACCTTCGGCGGCGCGCCAGGAATATCTGGATCAACTGGAGTGGTTGAAGCCGGGCTATGACGGCGTCAGCGTATGTGACCCCCTTTGATATTGTGGGCGACTTTGTCTATAACTTTAACGAGTTTGGGCAGATCGTCATCACCAATTTTGCCAATGTACTCAACGCAGGCAAGACGGTGGAAGAAGCCATGGAAGTTGCTCAAGCCCAGGCCGAAGCGTTGGCCGAACGGATCGAATAGGCTACTCTTATTTTGTACACAAGGAGAAAATGATCATGTCAAATGCTTCGCCGCGATGGATGAGTCGTCGGGCTTTTCTGAAGGCAACGGCGCTGGGCGCAGCGGGGGCCGCTCTGGCTGCCTGTGCCGCGCCGGTGGCACCCTCGGCCGCGCCTGCCGCTGGTGGATCGGCAGCCCCGGCCGCGCCTGTGGGCATGGAGGGCGCGACTATCCAATTCCTGGGTGGACCGTGGTCTTTCTTGCCTGATTTGGATGTGGTAATCGATACCTTCGCCGCCGAGTGGGGGGCAGAACACAACGTCACCATCACCTTTGAGCGGGATGCCCAGGCGCTTCCCAAAATTCAAACTGCGATTGAAACTGGTGGCGGGGCCAACATTATTCAGTACAGTTCGCCGCCCACGATCTTTGCCAACGCACTGGTGGACGTCACAGATATTGTTGAGCAACTCTCGGAGGAGGGCGGTGGCTATCTGCCCAACGCGCCCTATCAGATGGTTAACGAAGGGCGCTGGCTGGGCGTGCCCATCGGCCAGCACAACTGGTTTATCAACTATCGCCAGGATTGGTTCCAAGAAGAAGGCTACGAGACCTTCCCCGATACGTGGGAAGAGGCGCTGGCCGTGGGGGCAACGCTCAAAGCCAAGGGTCGCCCCTATGGGATGACCTTCTCTGACCTTGCCAGCGGTGACGGCAACGGCGTGCCGCGGTTGGTGTTGTGGGCCTTTGGCGGCCAAGAGTTCAACGAAGATGGCTCGTTGGCGTTGGACAGCCAAGAGACGATTGACGCGCTGGAGTTTGCCATTCAATTGCACAACGAAGCCTGTGATCCCGGCCAAGTGGGCTATGACGATGGTGCAAACAATGCGGCCTTCCTGGCCGGCCAGATCTCCATGACCGCCAACGTCAACACCATCTATCTACCGGCGCAAAAGAACAACCCGGAACTGGCCGCAGCCATGAACCACGCGCTGCCGCCGCAAGGGCCAGCCGGTCGCTTCGGCTACGGGCAGTTGCCGTGGTGGGGCATTTTGAACCACACGCAAGGCCCCGATCTAGAGGCCGCCAAAGCGTTCATGGCTGATTTCCTCTCTATGGAGAATTTCGGTGCCTTCTATAAAGCTGGGCAGGGCTATATTCTGCCGCTGCTGCCTAACTATGAGAACGAGCCGATCTGGCCGGATGATCCCAAGCTGGCGATTGCCAAAGAGATGTTCAAGCTGGCGCGACCAGCGGGCTATGCGCTGCCCAACCAGACCAAGCTGGCGGCGTTGATGCAAGACAAGATTGTGATTGGCAAACTCTTCTCTCAAGCCTGCTCCACCGGCGATGCCCGTGCCGCGCTGGATGGCGTGATGAAGGATATTGCCGATTTGGAATTGCTGGCGTAGTCGAAGATGACAAGGTGACAAGGTGAGAGAATGGAATTCACCCTGTCACCTTGTCACTCCGCATCTGGGAGAAACCGATGGCTTCCGTAACCCGCACGACGACTCGTCCGCAGCCCCGTTCATTCGGCGCGACGATTTCCAGATTGTTACATCGGGATAGCTCGCTGGGCTATATTCTGCTCAGTCCGGGCTTCATCTTTTTGGCCGTGATGATGGCCTATCCATTTTTCTATGCCGTCTATCTTAGCTTCACAGACAAGCAGATCGGCGCGCCAGCCAACTTCACGGGGCTGCTCAATTACTCGAAACTGCTCAGCACCACGCTCTTTTCCAAGACGGTGATGAATTCGCTTGTTTACACGAGCTTCGCGCTTGCCTTCAAATTTGCGGGCGGGCTTGGCCTGGCCGTGATGCTTAACCGCCCTTTTATCGGTTCGCGCATCATCAAAGCCCTGTTGCTGCTACCGTGGATCATGCCCACGGTCTTCAGCACCATGATCTGGTCATGGATCTTCCACCCCACCTTTAGCATTATCAACAATGTGCTGGTCACCAAAATGGGCCTGCTCAGCGCGCCTATCCCCTTTCTGATTGACGAACGCTGGGCCATGGCCTCGCTGATCTTCGTCAACGTTTGGCGCGGGATTCCCTTTTTCGGCATCACCTTTTTGGCGGCGATCCAATCTGTTTCGCCAGAGATTATCGAAGCCAGCAAAATCGATGGCGCTTCGGTCTGGGTATCGTTTTGGCGCATCACTTTTCCTATGATCCTGCCTGTGGTGATCATTGTGATGCTGATCTCTACCATTGGCACAATTGGCGACTTTGATCTGCCCTTTTTGCTGACCAAAGGCGGACCCAACAACTCCACAACGCTCTTTGCGCTCACCGCCTACATGCTCTCGTTACAATCTGGGCAGATCGGGCTGGGCGCGGCGGTCACCATCACCATGTTTCCTCTGCTGGTGGTGCTGATCGTTATTTCACTCCTCAGCGTGCGCCGCAGACAGCAGCAGGACTGAACCCATGCAATTTTCTCGGCTTATGCGCAAAGCGGGCAAAGCGCTGCCCTTTTACCTTCTGTTGGCGGTGGTGACCGGGCTGCTGCTCTTTCCTTTTTATTGGGGGCTGATTACGTCGCTGAAATTCGAGGTGGACATCTACGATTTCAGCGGCAACTTTCTGGTGCCCAAGCATCCCCACATCGGCAACTATTGGACGGTGCTCAGCGAGCCTCGCTACTTTACCTGGTTTTGGAACACCTTCCTGGTCTCCACGGTGACAACGGCCATTTCGGTGGTGATCTCGGTGATGGCCGGCTTTGCCATCGCCCGTCTGCGCTTTCGCGGCGCGGCGCTGGCGGGGACGCTGATCTTTATCACCTATCTGGCCCCCAAAGGCTTTCTCTTTGTGCCCTTGGCGCAAATCCTCAAAGATTGGGGCTTGCTGGGCGGCCTGCCTGCGCTGATGCTCACCTATCCCACCAACCTCATCCCTTTCTGCGCCTGGCTTTTGAGCGGCTATTTTTCCAACGTGCCCTACGAGCCGGAGGAGTGCGCCATGGTGGATGGGGCCAGCCGCATTGAGGCGATTGTCCGCATTACCTTGCCCATGGCCCTGCCCGGCATTATCACCGCCGCCATCTTTTCCTTCACCGCCTCGTGGAATGAACTGCTCTATTCCATTGTCTTTGTCAGCGGCGATCAAAACAAAATGCTCACCAACGGGGTGATTGGCGCGTTCTCCGGCGGCGACTGGTTTTCGTGGGGGCCGCTGATGGCTGCCTCTACCCTGTCGTCGCTGCCGATTGCGCTGCTCTATTTAATCTTTACTGACCGCTTCGTCAGTGGGATCACGGCCGGGTCGACGAAGGGATGACAATGGTAAATAAATGGTGAATTGTGAATGACGGGGAGCGCGCCGTACCTTATTTACCATCTCATCTCCTCTCTCCAGATTAAACTCTACGGAAAGACAAGGACATGCTCTCCCAATACAAAATCGTGCGGCTGACCGCACCGGTTTTTCACACAACCGAAGCCGAGATGCGCGCCTTTGCCGATCACGGCCTGGCGGTGACAGTAATCGACGATGAAGCGCCCGACGCGCTGATCCCGCACGTGGCCGACGCTGACATTGTGGCGCTCATCGGCACAAAATTGCCCACAGCCGTGGTGGAGGCAATGCCACGCTGCCGGGCGATTGCGCGCATGGGCGCAGGCACAGACAAGATCGACGTGGCGCGGGCCACAGAGTTGGGAATTGTGGTTGCCAATACGCCCTATTTCTGTGTGGAAGAACAGGCCGATCACGCCATGGCGATGATTTTGAGTCTGGCGCGCAAACTCACCGTGACCCAAAATGCCATGGCCGAGGGCGATCTGGCACGCGCGCGCCGCGCGGTTGGCACCAATCAACGGGTCAGCACCACGACGCTAGGGCTAGTGGGCTTTGGCCGCAGTGCCGTCCACACGGCGCGGCGCGCCCGTGGCTTTGGGATGCGTGTGCTGGCGACACGCCGCAACATGCACGCTCCCACCGATGAAGCCGCCGCCCTGGGCGTGACCATGACCGATCTGGAAACCGTGTTGCGCGAGTCGGACTACATTTCGCTGCACCTGCCCCTGAGCGCGGCCACTTATCACATGATCGACGCCGCCGCGCTGTCCATCATGAAACCCACAGCTTATCTGATCAACACTTCGCGGGGGCGCTGGTGGACGAACCCGCCCTCGCCGATGCGATCCGTAGCGGGCGGCTGGCCGGCGCGGGTATCGACACCTACGAGCAACTTGACGTTTTCAGCGACACCATCCCGCCACGGCTGCACCCGCTCACCGGGCTGGAAAATGTGATTCTCACGCCCCACGTGGCCGCGGGATCTGTGCAATCGGGCATTGACATTCGCATGACCGCGATTGAAAATATCGTGGACATTCTCAACGGCTATTGGCCGCTGCCAGAGAATATTGTGAATCCCGGCGTGCAGCCGCGCTATGCGTTGAAAAATAGAGAGTAAGAGATGAGGAGATTTTCAGAATCGCCCAATCTCTCAATCGCTTACTCTCCCCACCACCACTTACGAGGACACTTTATGACCAACCTCTTTGATCTCACCGACCGCGTGGCGATTGTCTCTGGCACAGCCAGCGGCATGGGCCAGGCCATGGCGACAGCCTTTGCCGAGGCGGGCGCGCATCTGGTGCTGTTGGATCTCAACACTGCGGGCAACGAAGCCACGGCGCACACACTCTCGCAACTGGGGCGGCGCGCCATCCCCCTCACCTGTGACGTCTCCAGTTTTGCAGACATTGACCGCGTTTACGAAGTGGTGGACAAGGAATTTGGCCGCGTGGACATTTTGGGCAACGTGGCCGGAAACGGCATCCAAAAAGCCGCCGAAGAGATCAGCATGGACGAATTCCAGTGGGTCTTCCAAAATCTGGTCTTTGGCCGCTACTACAACACCCAACAGGCCGGGCGGCGGATGCTTGCGCCAGGGCAAAGGCAGCATTATCAGTATTGGCTCGATTTCCGGCGTCAGCTCGCTGGCCCGCCAACAGTCCACCTATGGCATGGCCATGGCCGCAGTGATCCATATGACAAAAGAACTGAGCACCGAATGGAGCGGGCGCGGCGTACGCGTCAACGCCATCCTGCCTGCCCAGGTCTTGAGCAAAACCAATGGGCTGGAAGCCCGCATGGAGCGCGAATCCGCCCTGCGCGACACCTTTCTGCATGGCATTCCGATTGGCCGCTTTGGCCAATCCGACGACATCAAAGGGCTGGCGCTCTGGCTGGGATCAGACGCCTCGTCGTGGATCACTGGCGCAATTATCCCCATGGATGGTGGCAACCTTGCCATGAATGCGGGCGGCGGGCTGCTGGGACAGGCTGCCCACAACCTGAAGGTATAGGGCAACTGGCTATGACGGAAGTTGCCGCAGACCGCATCAACCAGACCAAAGCACCCGCACGCAAGCGTATTCACTGGCTCCCCTATGCGCTGGTCTTGCCGATTCTGCTCTACGAAGGGGTGCTGATTCTCTATCCCATCGCCCAGGGCATCTACGGCAGCTTCACGCGCATCGAATTGGCGTCCAAGAAGCCGCCGGTCTGGGTGGGATGGGATAACTACGCGCGCATGGTGGGCGACCCCGAATTCTGGAATGTGATTCAGGTGACGCTAACATTTACGGCGCTGGTGATTCTGGTAGCGCTGGGCGCGGGGCTGTTTACAGCGCTGCTTTTTAATCGGCCATTCCGTGGCCGTCCCGTGGCACGCGCCATGTTGATGATGCCGTGGGCGCTGCCCGAAGTGCCCGTGGTCATGATCTTCATCTGGATTCTCAGCCCCCAATTTGGCGTGGTCAACATCCTGGCGCGCATGATTCCCGGCGTCACCACCAACCCCCAGTGGTTACAAGTGCCGTGGTTGGCAATGATGTGGATGGTGCTGATTGCCTCGTGGAAGGCCTTTCCCTTCTACAGTTTGGTGATCCTCTCTGCGCTGCAATCGGTGCCCCAGGAGATCTACGAAGCCGCGAAGGTAGACGGGGCCAGCCCGCTCCAACTCTTTTGGCACATCACCTTGCCCAGCATTGCCACCACGTTGGAACTGCTGGTGGTGCTGGCCTCGATCTTCTCGTTTAAGCAATTCACGATTATCTACCTGATGACCGGCGGCGGTCCCTCTGGCGCAACCGAGACCATTGTGATCCGCATCTTCAACACGGCCTTCCGCTTCTACGATTACTCGTATGCCACGGCGCTGGGCGTGGCTGGCTTCATCGTCTCGCTGGTGATCGGGATCTTCTTTGTCATTTTGCAGGCGCGCCGCACGCAAGAGAATGGCTAACATGGCAATCCATACCACACAAAGCGCCGGTCACGCCGCTAAACCTTATAAAATCCGCCAACGGCTGGGGCAGATTGCTCCTCTATCTCACCGTGGCGGCGGTCTCGCTGATCACCATCTTCCCGGTCTATTGGATGTTGGTCAGCACCTTTCAGCCGAATAAATACACGCTGCGCTTTCCGCCGCCCCTCTTTCCGCAAGAGATTATCTTCACACAATTTACCGAGTTATTCAGCCATCACCCCATCGCGCTCTGGCTGCGCAACTCCTTTCTCATCGCGGTGATGGCGATGCTACTCTGCACCGCGCTTTCGGTTCTGGGCGCGTATGCGCTCTCTAACCTGCGCTGGAAGGGGCGCTCCACCTTTGGCCTCTTTCTGCTGATCACACAGATGTTACCGGAAATTTTGGTACTGATTCCGCTCTACGTGATCTATCGTCGGCTGGATATGCTCAACAGCCTGCCCGCGCTCTCGCTGATTGACGCCGCCTTTATTCTGCCCATTTGTATTTGGATTCTCAAAGGCGTCTTTGACACGGTGCCGGCGGAAGTGCTGGACGCCGCCGTGGTCGATGGCTGCACAGAACTCAGCGTGGTCTGGCGTATTGTGCTGCCGCTCTCCACGCCGGGGCTGGTGGCGGTGGCGGTGGTCTCGTTCTTCTTCGCCTGGAACGAATATCTCTACGCCAGCATCTTGCTGGGCAAAGCCGAGTTTATGCCCGCCTCGGTGGGGCTGTCCACGCTCAAGGCCATTGCCTCCACGCCAGTGGAACAGTACATGGCCGCTGGTGTGATCTTTTCTGTACTGCCCGTACTCTTCTATCTCACCATGCAACGCTATATTGTTTCCGGCCTCACCGCGGGCGCGGTAAAGGGGTAGCCAGCAGGTGACAAGATGGCAAGGTGACAAGATGACAAGGTGACAGGGTGACAGTTCAATCTCATCCTGTCATCCCTTCATCCTCTCATCTCATAAAGGAACCCTACCCATGACCATGAAAATCACCCGCATCGAAACCATCTGGCTGGACGAACAGCCCAACACCACCTGGGTGCGCATCCACACCGACGACGGGCTGATCGGCCTGGGCGAGACCTTTTACGTGCCGCGCGCCATCAGCGCCATGGTGCATGATGTGTTTGCCAACCTGCTGATTGGGCGCAGTGCTTTCGACATTGAGAGCCACTGGCAAAACATGTTTTACACCGTCAACTTCTTTGGCTATGGCGGCAGCGAAACCCGCGCCATCAGCGCCGTGGATGTGGCCCTGTGGGATCTGCTGGGGCAGTACACCGGCCAGCCCATCTACAACCTGCTGGGCGGGCGCTGCCGCGAGTCGATCTGGATCTACAACACCTGTGTGGGCCACGGCAAACATCAGGATTACCGGCGCTGGGCCGAGGGCGGCAGCGGGGATCTGGCGACGGAGCTGCTGGCGCAGGGCATCAAGGCCATGAAGATCTGGCCCTTCGACCAGTTTGGCGTGCCGCTGGGCGGACCCGTGGGATCGCGCGCCGGGGCGGGCGCGGTGGGTCCGGTGGGCTATCATCTGAAAAAAGAGGATCTGAAAAAGGGCGTCTCTTACGTCGAAGATATTCGCCGCGCCGTGGGCGACAAAATGGAGATCTGCATTGAAGGCCACGCCCGCTGGAACCTGACCGAAGCCACCAAAATCGCCCATGCGCTGGAACCCTACGACATTATGTGGCTGGAGGAGATCATCCCGCCGGACAATGTGGAGAGCTATGCGCGGCTCAAACACGACACCACCATTCCGCTGTGTGTGAGCGAGCGTCTGATCTCCAAATTTGGCTTCCGCGAGGTGATCGAAAAGAACGCCGCCGACATCATCATGCCCGATATGGCCTGGTGTGGCGGTCTCAGCGAAACGCGCAAGATCTGTCACATGGCCGAGACCTATCTGCTGCCCATTACCAGCCACGACTGCATCGGCCCCGTGGCGCTCTGGTCTGCGGTCCATTTGATGCTGCACATCCCCAACGCCAAGATTGTGGAGACCGTGCGCGCCTATTATGACGGCTGGTACACCGACGTGATGACCGAAGCCATCCCCATCCACGACGGCATGATCAGCTTGCCCGAACGGCCTGGCCTGGGCGCGGCCCTGCGCCCGGAAGTCCTCAACCGCCCCGACGTTCACATGGAATTTTCCGACGAGAAGCACCGCATTGATATGTCGAAGGGATAGAGCTTAGGGTAGCGTAGCTACACACCAAAGGTAGAAGTTGCATCTATGTTTTGCTCGGATGTGAGGATCAGTAGCGCTGATGATTCTAGTCTATCTTGACGAGAGTGGTACAGGCTTGAAAGATCTACGAAGCCCATTTTTCGTGCTGGCCGCCATTGCTGTAGCGGACACGGAATGGAGCGCGGTCTGATTCGCAGATGAATGGACTGAAACGCCGACTGATTAGTTGGGCAAAGCCAGAGGATCGGGAAATCAAAGGACGGGAACTGCGGCGAGGTGAAAATTTCTTCGAGAATCAGCCCTGGGAGAAACGGGCTACCGCCTTTGATGAAATAGCGCGGATGATTGAGGAATTGCCATGCCAGCTATTTGTTGTCCAGACAGACAAGCGGCTGCTTCCCGAATTCGTGCTAACCGATACGGATCTCTACCGGATCACCTTCTGGCGGTTATTGGACGAACTGGCGGCTCATTTGGAATCAGCCCGGCAGTCGGGAATGCTCCTGGCTGATTCTCGCTCCAATATTCAGGTGAGATCAAGCGTGCAGGATCGGCGGCTATCGGATGCCTATCGGGAATGGGTAGGGCTGCGTCCGCAAGGGTCTCCCTTTGTGGAATTGCCCTGGTTTGGATTTTCCGCTTTCTACTCCGGCCTGCAACTGGCAGATTTTGTTGCCTATCTCAGTGATTTTGTCTATACAGAACGGGAAGTGGAAGATGAAGATCCCAAACGCAGCAATCCATTACACCAGGCAATGAACCGCATTGAAGGCAAGCTGCGCATTGTGAGAATGCCATAAAAAAAGTGGCCCTGCGGCTATTGTTGCCACAGGGCCAAAACAATTGGGGCCAGCAGGCGCACGGCATTGCAACCGCACTATCGATCCCCGTACAGTCCGGGCACCTTACCTAGCTCAAGTATATTCGATTTTTTCACCCGAGTCAACAAAGCGAAATTTGAAAATTTTTCCTATTTGTCTCACTGGACTCATGACATAGATGACAACTCTGGCTCAAACCATTAAAGAAACCAGCGTGCGGCCCGGCAGCGTCATAGCATGGTGGCTGGGTGGCACGGGCTTTGTTTTCAAAACCTCGGCGGGCACACAGATCTACGTCGATCCCTACTTTAGCAACTGTGTGGCGCAGATCTTCGGCGTGGAGCGGGCCATCCCCGCGCCCATCCCCGTGGCCGAGGCCGCGCCAGATCTGGTCATCGCCACCCACTGGCACGAGGATCATCTGGACCCGGAAGGCTTGCCAGCGTTGGCTCGGCGCAGCGATTGCCGCTTTCTTGGCCCGCCCAGTTGTCGGTCCCGGCTGTTGGGGTGGGGTGTAGCGGGCGCACGCGTAAACGCTATCAGCACAGGCGAGCGCCACACTTTCCGCGATGTACAGATCACCGCCGTGGCGGCGCGCCATGTGGCGGGCATCCCCGGCTGGGAGACGCCCGACGCCATTGGCCTGCTGATTGAGACCGAAGGGCTGTGTATCTATCACACCGGCGACACCGAATATGATCTGCGACTGCGCGCCCTGGCCTATGACAAATCCCGACCCATTGACGCCATGTTCACGGTGATCAACGGCGCGGGCGGCAACATGAACGCCCATGAAGCCGCGCTGCTGGCCTGGCAGATCAACCCCACGCTCCTTGTGCCCATGCACCACATCCTCTGGCGAGATTTCACCGGCGGCGAACAGGCAACCCTCGACCCCGCGCTCTTTGCCGATACGTATCAGCGCCTGGGCGGAACGGGCCACGTACACGCCCTGGCCGTGGGTGCGTCTGTGGAAATTTCCAGTGAACGGCATTAGGCAAGATGAGGAGCTTGATTCGTACCCAGCTAGTTGAATGAGTGCCTCTATTGTGACTTCTTTTACAAAATGAGGGATACCTTATGTTTCATCCACGGCGTGCGCTTGTCCTTGCGCTCACAACTGGCATCATAATTTTGATACTGTTGTGGATAAGTCAATTTCAATTGCCAGAGCCTACGGGTCACTATACTGTAGGCCGGACAGTACGAAATTGGGTCGATCTCTCTCGCCCCGAAATTTTGACCGAAGATACCCGTGATTTTCGCGAAGTGCCTGTAACGATTTGGTATCCATCTGAACCTGGAACAGGCGCCTCGACTGCCTATTTTCCTAACCTTGCGGATGTGGCCGCTCCCCTGGTTGCGAGTGGCGAGGTAGAGCGTATGTCCGTATTTGGGTTACGGTTTATCCGCTCACATGAACGATTCGATGCACAACTTTCCCGCGCCTCTATTGCCTATCCGATTGTACTTCTCTCACCTGGCAATGCCACGAATGTAGAGTTTTACACCAGTATTGCCAATGAACTGGCTAGTAATGGATACATTGTTGTGGGTCTAAACCATCCCTATGATGTGGCGGCGGTTGTCTTGCAAGATAGGGATGTTGCCCAATTTGTAAAAGGTCCAATCGCTTTAAAAGAAAACCAAGAATGGGTTACAATCCGTATCGTTGAACGCACTGCCGATGTTCTCTTTGTACTCGATCAACTTTATGCGTTAAACCAGAGCAATGATCCGCTTTTTGCCGAACGGTTGGATCTCACGAAAGTGGGGGTAATGGGTCACTCTTTAGGGGGTATAACGGCTATGCAAGCCTGTCTCCATGATCTGCGTTTACAAGCCTGTCTTAATTTTGATGGACTGGGGCGAGGAGGGCCATTCTCTGCCAGCGACGATCTCACAGCCCCAGAACAACCTTTCATGCTAATGACAAAAGAGGAACAATTACACCCAACGGTGATGAGCATTTTTGAATCAGCGCGCACTGAAGGGTATCTTGTTAAAATCAAGGGGGCAGATCATGATAGTTTCACAGACAGTCCATTGCTGTTGTCGGCACTCCTGCCCGTCTCCAAACAGGCAGAACGCATTTTAACCTCAACGAGAACCTATACACTCGCCTTCTTTGATCGGACACTCCGACAGAACTCAGCATCTCTTCTTGATCAAACTTTTCAGAGCCCGCAGGTCGAAGTGTACCGATACCCCTCCCCATGATAAAAAGCCTTCTCATTACTTGGTCTTTGCTCTGTGGATAGATATTTTCTGGCAAGCACTTTTGTGACAACCCTAGCCGTTTAATGGAAACTCACTCTATGGAGACCCCCATCTTTGCCACGGCCAGTGAACTGGCCCAGGCTATCCAATCCCGCCAGCTCTCGTCAGAGGAAATCGTGCGCGCCGATTTGGCGCGTATGGAAGTGGTGAATCCACAGATCAACGCTGTGACCGTGCTGGCCGCCGACGCGCTGAAAGAAGCACGCGCCGCCGACGTTGCGCTGGCGACGGGCGAGGTGCGCGGTCCGCTGCATGGCGTACCCTTCACCGTCAAAGATACCTTTGACACGGCGGGCGTGGTCAGCCCCATGGCCCAAAAGATCCGGCGGGGCGGGCGTCTGTGGCCGACGCCACTGTGGTGGATCGGATGCGGCGCGCCGGTGCGATCTTGCTTGCCAAGACAAATTGCCCCCCCGGTGGCAGCGGCAGCGATACGGAAAACGCCGTCATCGGGCAGACGCTCAACCCCTATGATCTGCGCCGTTCGCCAGGGGGCAGCAGCGGCGGCGAGGCCGCGCTGATTGCGGCGGGCGGCTCGCCACTGGGATTGGGCGGGGATACAGGCGGCGGCGTGCGTCTGCCCGCCCACTATTGCGGCCTTGCTGCGCTCAAGCCAACCACTGGGCGCGTCCCCAACACTGGCGCGTATAACCAAGCTGGCGGTTTCACTGATCTCCGCACACAAATTGGCCCTATGGCGCGCTCAGCGGACGATCTACTGCTGGCGCTGCGTGTGATCAGCGGCCCGGATTATGTCGATAGCGGCGTTGTGCCCATGCCGATCTTTGACCCGGATTCTGTGGTATTGGGCGATCTGACGGTGGCATTCTTCGCCTACGATCCCGATGCGCTGGTGACCGCAGCCATTGCCAATGCCGTCGGTTCGTCGGCCCAAGCGTTGGCCCGCGCCGGCGTCCACATGGTGGAGAATCGCCCACTGGACCTCGTGGGAGCCGGGCGTGATCTTGACCGCGGCTGGCGTAATATGGCCGCCACACGCGGGCAGGATGTGGTGGAATTACACCACGCCTGGGATGGCTTTCGCACCAATATGCTCCAATTCATGCGCCACTACGACGCCATCCTCTGCCCTGTGGATCATCATATTGCACCGCCTGTGGGCGAGCGAGACAGCGAACGCTTCGATTACACTGTGCCCTTTAGCCTCACCGGCTACCCCGCCGCCGTCGTGCGCGTGGCAGGCACGCCCGAAGGCTTGCCCATCGGCGTGCAGATCGTCTCCCACCCTTGGCGCGAAGATATTGTACTGGCATTGGCCCGCGTTCTTGAGCGCGAATGGGGCGGCTGGCAGCCCCCGCGGTTATAACAAACCCGGATGGAGGTTTGACAAATCGCCTGCCAATCCATAAACTGTACCCCACAACCCTGCTACCCTCTTATCACCGATCTTCATCTGATAGTGGTTCCCAAAAACAAGGTAAAATTTCAGCCGGATTTTGGTGTACCCATATACCCTACTAATATAGCTTTCCCTTTTCCCACCTTCCCTTTTCCCACTTCTCATCGTATTGCTATACGCTCTTGTTGTTTCCCAATCCTGTTTATCCATCCAATAGCTAGGAGATAAGTATGCAAAGAGTTCATCGTCTGCTTTCACTATTTGTTGTTCTTGGCATGTTGCTGGGGTCGGTGATTCCAGCCTTTGCCCAGGACGGATGGCCTTCGGAGAAAGGGGCTGACGCCCCGCCCGCCGGCCCTGTCGTTACCGCGCCGCGTACAGAGCGCGGCCCTGTGCCTGTTCCTTTTGTCGAGACCGATGGCGTACAGCCGCAGTTGCAGCGGGATCGCACAGTTGCACCCACCAATGCCATCGTGGGCGATCCCTATAACAGCCCGGAAAGTGCCATGCGCCGCTTTGGCGATAGCCTGGTGCGCACGGTCATTCACCTGGACAAGCCCGCTCTCTCCCAGGTCGGGGAGGCGCTTTCACCCGAAGCGCGCGTGGCCTATGCTGCCGAAGTCGCCGCCCTGCAAGATCGCCTAGCTACCCAGATTGAGGCCAACGGCGGCCAGGTGCTAGTGCGCTTCCGCACGCTAAGCAGCGGTATAGTGGCAATGTTGCCGACTCGTCAGCTTGCCGTTGTCGCTGGCCTGCCAGAGGTGGAACGGCTGGCAATGGTCAACGATTACGAAATGGACCTGAGCGAAACCGTGCCGCATGTGGGCGGCAGCTATTTGCAAAGCCTGGGCATCACGGGCAAAGGCGTGAATGTCGCTGTATTGGATTCTGGTATCGACTATACCCATCTGGCTTTTGGCGGGCCGGGGACTAAGGCTGGATTTAAATCCTCCTACTTTGGAGCCGCTCCCACTTGTGTGAAAGGGGAAGAAGCCAGTTGTGCCAATCGTCAATTAGCCAACCCGGCGCTCTTTGGTCCCGCTGCCCCCAAAGTTAAGGGTGGCTATGACTGGCTGGGTGACGTCTGGCCGGCCGGTGCACAGTTACCAGACCCCAACCCGATTGACATTCAAGGTCACGGCACCCACGTTGCCGACATTATCGCTGGCTTTGGCTATGCTGCGGGCACTAACGAAGATGGTGCCTATGCGGCCAAAGGCGTAGGGATGGCTCCCGGTGCTAATCTGTGGGCCTTCAAAGTCTGTGCCTCGTTTAGCACCTCATGTAATGGCGCTGCCTTGCTGGCTGCGGTGGATGATGCCGCCGATCTGGACAATAATCCGGCTACACACGCGACCCCGCCGACATACTCAACCTTTCGCTGGGTTCGCCCTATGGTCAGCCTGAAGATGATCTCACCTATTTCATCAATCAGGCTGTCGCCTATGGGTCCATCGCCGTGATCTCGGCGGGCAACTCGGCGGACAAACCCTACATTGTGGGCAGCCCCTCTATGGCCGATGGCGCCATCAGCGTAGCACAGACGACTGTACCCTCCACCAAGCGCTATCTCCCTGAAATTCTCACCCCCCCGGCCATTAGCGGCACGCTGAATTCTGCTGTCTTTCAGCCCTGGTCGGTGCCGCCCGAAGTAAGCGGAGCCGTGACCGGCACTGTGGCGTATGGCAATGCGGATGGCACTAATAAAAATGGCTGTGCCCCCTTCACCGACAACATGACGGGCAAAGTTGTACTCATGGATCGCGGCGTGTGTAACTTTTCGCTCAAGGGCAAGAATGCCAGTGTAGCCGGTGCTGTGCTGGGCCTCATTGGCTTGGTTGCGCCGGGCGATGCTTTTGAAGGCAGTGACGGCGGGGACCGCCCTGTTAATATTACTGTTTTCATGATCAACCAAGCAGAATCAAACAAAATCAAGAGTGGTTTGGCCCAAGGCGTTACGATTACCATGTCGCCGAATAAATTCGTTGGCTTGGCGAACACGGTGGTGGGCAGCTCCTCGCGTGGACCGCGCAACCACGACAATGCCATCAAGCCTGACATTGGCGCGCCAGGCGCGTCAGTTTCTGCCGTGGCTGGCGGCGGCACACAAACAGATGCGTTCGGCGGCACCTCTGGCGCCGCGCCCATGGTTTCCGGTGCGGCGGCACTGCTCAAAGGCTTCTTTGGCAACCAGTTGACCGTGCAGCAATACAAAGCGTTGCTCATGAACACGGCCAACAACCAGGTTTACCTTGACGGATCTGTGGCGGGTGGCGGCGGCGGTACGCTGGCTCCCATTACCCGCATTGGCGGCGGGCAGGTAGACGTCAAACATGCCTATGAATCCCGCCTCTTGGCCTGGGACAGCACCGACAGCGCCAATGTGCTCAAGCGCACGGGCAGCCTCTCGTTTGGTTATGTGGCTGTGGTCAATACGTATGTTGCCACCCGTACCCTGACCATTCAGAATCTGGGGCCGTTGAATCAGCCTGTTAACATTTCCTCCTTCTTCCGCTATGCGGACGATGTCAGACGGGGCGTTTTTGTAACCCCCCAGCAGTCGTCGGTGGTTGTGCCTGCTGGCGGTACGGTACAGGTACCGGTTGTGCTGGAGATCCACAACGGTGGCATTCCCGGCTCGCTGGGACCGCTGAAAGAGTGGAACCTGAACAAAGGCAGCCTGGGGGCCAATGGCGTAGCGTTGACCACGCAGGAATATGATGGCTACATCTACATCTCGACGGGGAGCGGGGCCGAGATTACCGTGCCCTGGCAGGTTTTGCCAAAGAAAGCCGCTGATGTGCGGTTGGCACAGGGGGCTGTCTCTACACTCTCCACTCGCGCAATGCCTGGCTCTGGCGCATTGGTTAATGCCTCTGCCGTCTATACAGGCTATACCGATGCCTTCTCGCTGGTTGACATCAACCCCAATGATTACAACTATGCCGTGGGCGATTGCTCCACGTTGGGTTTGACGCCGGGCTGTAACGAATCGGCCGTCGATCTGAAAGAGGTCGGCGTGCGCAACTACAATGTGGATGGCATCGGGCAAATTCTGGAATTTGGCATTACCGTGTGGGACTTCCCCTATCGGGCGGGCCAATATCCAAATGAGTTTGATATCTACATTGATAACAACCGGGATGGCACTGATGATTTTGTGATCTTTAATGGTGATGCGACCCTTAACGCCAGCGATGGCCGCAATCTTGTCTTTGTTATCAATCTTGCAACCAATGCCATTACTCCATACTTCTTCGTCGACTCCAGCTTCAACACCCAAAACTGGATCCTGCCAGCACCGGCCGCCGCAGTGGGCGTAAGCGTGGGGCAGCCGTTTGATTTCGCCGTCTATGCGTTTGATAGTTACTTCACTGGCAACCTGTGGGATTGCTCGCCCAGGGTGGGCAACCGATGTGTTGGCCGCCACACTTACACCCTGGGCCAGCCCCGCTTCGATCTGGGCGAAGAACAGTTGTTCCTGGATACGCCGCCTAATCAGTCTACCGTCTTTGAGTGGACATCGACCCCGGCGGGCGATCTGGCTTCCCCTTCGCAGATCGGCTTGCTCTTCATGCACGCCTATGCGCCCGTGGGCCGTGAATCCGATCATCTCTACCTCGCCAGCCGCTTCTACACCGCCACCAATATCTCGGTGGAAGCCGAGCCGCTGGTGACAACACCAGGCACACCGGTCACAGTAACAGCTACGGTGACTGGTGTCGGTGGACTTTCCCCAGACAACCGCACGGTTTGGTTCAGCGACGGCAACTTTAGCGCCAATCTGAGCGGGGCCAACGAAGTCCCAACGCCGATTACGACCACGGCTGCGGCCACCGCCACCTTCAAAGTGAACTTTGTCACAGGGGTGACAACCTACACATTGGACGCATCTGCTGTGGTTAGCCCCGCTGCCGCGCACATTCACATAGGCAAGGCCGGTGTCAACGGCGGTGTGATTCATCACCTGTATGACGCTACCGGGGCCAAAGCCCCCAGCAGCTTCCCGGCCACAGGCGTGATTACCCTGACCCAAAGCCAGATCCATAGCCTGTTGCAGGATGGCCTCTATGTGAACCTGCACACAGCGGCGAACCCCGGCGGCGAAGTACGCGGCCAGATCACAGGGGCGATTACTGCCTATACTGATTCATCGGGCAAGGCCACTGCCGTGTGGACCGAAACCGAGCCGGGCACGGTGACCGTCTATGCGTTGACCGGCAACATTATGGACAGCGTAGAGATTACCTTTACCGGGGCCACGGATCTGTCGTTGGCAGCCGCGCCCCCTCGATTAACATCCACGACGCCCTCACCGTCACGGCTATGCTCACAGGCACAGGCAAGGCGCTGGTTGGCGATCACGTCATCGTCACCGATGGCGCGCTTCATGCCAGCCTGAGCGGCGCTAGTGAAGTGCCCACCAACACCAGCACCGCCACAGGCATGGCAACCTTCGAGCTTGATATGAAGGCAGTCATCTCCGGCGCAGCCACCATTCCGGTAACCTACACCCTGACCATTAGCGGACTTGCCAACTTTGCAGCCGCCCATGTGCATGTGGGCGCGGCTGGGGTCAATGGCGGTGTGATCCATCCGCTGACGCCAGGGGTGGGTACGTTCAATCTGGCTTCCACCAACCTGAAAGCCTTCTTGAGCAATGGCCTGTACGTTAACGTCCACTCTGCTGCCTTCCCTGGCGGCGAGATCCGCGGCCAGATCACCGGCGCACCCATGGCGATGACAGACGGCGACGGCAAAGCGGTGACACAGTTCACGCCTGCCCACTTCGGTTCGGTCACCCTCTATGGCTTAGCTGCGTCCAATCTCAGCGTCCATGACAGCGTTATCGTCGAGGTTGTACCGCTTAAGCTCCACCTTCCGATTATGGGTGGCAAATAACGATGTAGGGGGTAGCAAGTCTAGCCACCAAGGGGGGCGGCAGGGAGACCTGTCGCCCCCCTTGCGTTTTCATCGCGCTGGGGGAGACTTGAGCAAAGCGCAGCGGTACGGTAGCATAACAACTGTAAATGCTGCTTATCCACTAGAATCGAGTTTTTACATGAAAATTCTTCTCGTCTTGGGCGGGAACTGGCACGACTTTGACGGTTTCGCGACGGCGTTTCGCGGCTATTTTGCCGAACATGATGGTGAGATTGTGGCAACCCATGACGCCGATCAGTTGCTGACTTTGGAAAAAGAGGGCATCGATCTGGTGGCGCTCTACACCTGTTTGGGTGGCTCCAATCAACAGGGCCGCATTGCCGAAGATATGACCCCGGCCCAGGTGCAAGCCCTGGCCGCTTGGGTCGAAGGCGGCGGACGGCTGTTGGCACTCCACGCTGCTACGGTTATGCGTGAAGAGAACGCTACCCTGCGTCACCTTTTGGGCGGGCGATTCCTGTCGCATCCGCCCCAGTTTGATTTCACACTACTGCCTCTTTTTCGCGAACACCCCATCACCGCAGGCGTGGGCGCGTTCACGGTTCACGACGAATTTTACATCCAAACGTACGCCGCCGAGGTCGATCTGCACATGGTGGCCGCAGAGCGCGGCGTGGCCTACCCCATGCTGTGGACCAAACAGGCCGGGCAAGGATCTGTAGTCTATCTTGCCCCAGGCCACAGCGCCGCCGTCTGGGATCTCGCCCCCTATCGACAACTGGTGCGCCAGTCTGTGCAATGGCTGGCCGCCCAATCCATTCAAGGATAACCCCTATGGTCACGATTCAACGGGTGAGTGGCGACGCCGCCACGGCCCGGCTCTCTCAGTGGGTGGCGTTGCTGGTGGACAGTGTGGACAACGGCGCATCGGTGGGCTTTTTGCCCCCGCTCTCTGCGACGGTGGCCGAGGAATACTGGCGCGGCGTCATCGCCGATCTGAGTCAGCACAAATTGCTGCTGTGGGCTGCCCTGGACGACGATAACATTGTCGGCTCTGTGCAGTTGCATCCCAGCCCCAAACTCAACGGCACGCATCGCGCCGAGGTTGCCAAACTCTTGGTGCACAGCGCACACCGTCGCCAGGGCATTGGGCGGGCGCTGATGACCGCCCTGGAGAACGAGGCACAACAGGCGGGCCGCACCACTCTCGTTCTCGACACGCGCCAGGGCGATGGCGGCGAACATCTTTACAGGGAATTGGGCTATCGTCAGGCTGGCGTTATTCCCCAATATGTCCACGATGCCAACGGCGTGCTCGAAGCGACGGTGATCTATTACAAACTGCTCGCATAACAGGTTTGGGAATCGTCCCATCCCCTTCACGATGGAGCCGGCTCATCTGCTGGCTGGACCGTTGCCGCCAGTGCCTGGGACGAATCTGGGCGGCGTGCTTTAGCCCTGGACTGCACAATCGGGGCGCTGGCGCTTTTTGAACGCAAACGCCGGAATATGGATCGTCACTTCGACTCAACAGACATTGACCAGCCTCCCCCCTCTTTGATCAACTTATGTGGCTGAAGGACGCGGGTTTTCGCAGTATCGACGTTTTTTGGATGCAAGCCAGCCATGCTATCTATGGCGGGTTTCGTCCCTAGCCCACAGGAGACGCCCAATGGCGCTTTGTCTGGTTGCCTATCCTTCGCTTAAAACCGTAGACCGGGATCGGATTCAATCCATCCGCCGCCAATACGATCCTCAATACTCAGTGATCGACCCCCATTTTACGCTGGTCTTTCCCACCGATCTGGTTGAGGCTGCGGTGTTGGAACAGCACGCCGGGCGCTCGGCGTGGAGCGTGGTGCAATTCTCGTTTGTGCTGCGCTGTGCCCTCTCCACCCCCGATCTTCTAACGGGGCGTACCCACCTTTATCTGATCCCAGACGAGGGGATGAGCGCCGCTGGTACGCTTGCATGCCAAACTCTATCGCGGCGCGCTGGCCCCGGCCCTGCGCCATGATCTGCCGTTTATCCCGCATATCACCGTGGGCAGCTTTGTCGATTTCGTGGAATGTAAAGAAGTGGCCGACCGCCTCAACGCCCGCAGCTTTGCCGTAGAAGGCTGGATCGAACAGATCGCCCTGCTCCAAGCAGAGGAGACTGGCGTGCAACGGCTCTGCGACATTGAACTGCCCACCATTCAGCGCGGCAACATGGCGATCCTGTGATCCGCAGGGGGATCGTCAAGCGCTGACCCTCCGATTCTTCCGCCTGATTCTGCACTCAAAGGATGAACCATGACAGACGAATCCCACCCGCTTGGCCGCTTGCTTGATAATCCCGACAGCAGCCAGCCGCCCCGCCGCCACTCCTACAGCGGGCGCTATGCAACCTTGACCCCGCTGGACGTCACCACCGACGCCGCCGACCTTTTCGCCATTTCGCACGGCGATGCCCGCCGCGAACGGCTGTGGACCTATCTGCTCACTGGGCCATTTGCCAACGTCTCGGCCATGACGCCTTGGCTGCAAAGCTGTCAAACTTCCATAGATCCCCTCTTCTTCACCGTGCGTGATATCACAAGCCAGCAGCCACTGGGCATGGTCAGCTTCATGAACATTGTGCCCACCATGCGCCGTCTGGAACTGGGCAACATCTGGTATACACCCGACGCCCAGCGCACCAAGATCAACACCGAGACGATCTATCTCATGCTTTGCGAAACTTTTGATCACCTGGGCTATCGCCGCGCCGAATGGAAGTGCGACAGCCTCAACGCGCCCTCGTGGGCCGCGGCACAACGGCTAGGCTTCAGCTTTGAGGGAATCTTCCGCCAGCATATGATCGTGCGCGGGCGCAACCGGGACACCGCTTGGTTTGGCATGACCGACGCGCAGTGGCCGCAGGTCAAAGCCAACATGGAACGCTGGCTTTATGGCAGCGAAGCCGTTTCGCTGGCGGCGCTCAATGCGCCCCTCGTGCAGCCCACGGTCGTGGAAAAGAGGAGCGATGCATAGCCCCATCCAAAATAAGATCGGCGCGGTCTTTGTGCCTGTGAGTGATATGGCGCGTTCGGTGGACTGGTATAGCGTGCTTTTGGGGGTGGAGATAGGGGAAACATCCCACGACGGGGGCATCTATGACGTGCCCATGCAGGGCGAGGTGGCGTTAATTCTCGATGCCAATCGACCTGTGCAGACTTCGTCGCAGCCGCTCTTTTTCCTATGGACTGAGGATATACGGGCAGCCCATGCTTTTTTGGTCGATTACGGAGTAACCTTGGAGAGCGAAGTAGAGGATGTCGGCTCTGTTTCATTTCTGCGTTTTCATGATCCCGACGGCAACCCCTTACTGATCTGCCAGCGCAACCGCTGAGGTGAAAGGGGATTCCACCGCAGCGGCTGACGCTGATAGGCGCAGTGTGCGTCGAAAGAGTAGCCGGTGGGAAGGCGTAGGCTGCCCCAGGATGGCTGCCTGCTGTCTCGCTTGGCCGATGGGCGCACCACAGACCGAACAGGGATGCATCCCCTCCAAAGTCGTGGGATAGGTGAATGTGCGCTGAAAAAGCATCGGTCGTTCTCCTCACCACTGGGATAATGTATCCATTCGGTCCTCTCTGCAAGTATAGAGCGATTCCTCGGTGGGGCTGTGCGCCAGCGCACAGCCCCACCATATCTTTATGCTTTGCCCTTGACTTTGGCTGACAGCCAAATATCCTTTCTCTTATATCTATACAGGTGCGTCGCACCCTAGACCCAAATAGCTACTTTCTCTGTCTGTTTTTGGTTGATAAAGAACGCATGTTCTGGTATACTACAGGAGAGAGAATAGCCGAAAAGTGGCTGAATGTATACAAAGCAGCGCCACACTTGCCAGGAGTAGAACGGTTTGAAAAGCTCCTGTGGCGAGTGCGTCGCACCCTAGACCTGTATAGGTACGGCAGAGAAACTATACTGCCAGAGGAGAGAAAACAATGGCCTTCCAAAAAATGAACAAGAGTGCATTCCCGCCGCGCCAATGGGCGCTGGTGGGCTATCCTGGCGGCGGCAAAAGTACCTTTGCGGCGCAGATGCGCGGTCCGCTGTTGGTGGTGGATGCGGATCATCGCTTTAGCGAGGTGGCGGGGTACGCGCCGGGGGATGTCTATCAGTTAAGCGACACGCCCGCCGATAACATTGACGCTGAGCGCATTGCCACCCGCCTGCGCCAGAATATGGCAGACAGCAATGTACGCACTGTGGTGGTGGACAGCCTGACCAGCATTTTGTCGCCGTTGGTGGTGGAAGCTATTCTTGATAACGACGCCGGGCGCAACAAAAACCGGGTCGCCGCCTTCAAAGACAAAGCGCTGGCAATGCGCCTTTTGCAAGATACCGTTACCGGCTGGGGCTGCGATGTGCTATGGGTCTATCACTTGCGCACGGGGCTGGATAGTGGGGCTGTTGAGCGCGAGACCACCAGCATCAGCAGCGTGGAACTGGCCCGGCTGCGCCGTTCGCTTAACATGCAGTTGCGTGTGATTCAGGAGGGCGAAAAGCGCGGCATTCGCGTCGATTGGGCGCGGCGCGGGCGCAGTGGCATCGTCGTCTGGGACGAAAGCGGCTTTTGGCAGGGGATGCCGGAGAAGATCGAGCAGGCTGTCTATGGCGGTCTGACCCCGGAGGATCGTAGCGCACTGGAGAAACAAAAACCTAGCAGTTTCAGTGGTCCGCAAGAGGCGATTGCCTGGGGCTATGAACAGGGCTGCTTTAACGATGCTGTCCACGCCCAAAATGCCTACGACGAACTCAAACGCGAACATCGACCCAAAAGCGCGGCGGCCATGTGGGATCTGTGGGTTGCCGAGGTAGAAAAGCGTTCTCAAGAAGAGCAAGAAAAAGCCGCGCTGCCGGAGATTTTCTTTTAGACGGTCTGTAACGATACAGGTGCGACGCACTCGCCAGGAGTAGAACGGTTGTGAAAACTTTTGTGGCGAGTGCGTCGCACCCTAGCCCGTATAGGTACGACGATTTCAAGAATCGTGATTTTGTTGGTGAACTGCTTTTGGGAATCGGCCAGACGGACAGGCACATGCGGGTGATTTGATGGCCGATTCCCAAAAGCTTGGCGACGAAACCGCTAGGTTAAAAACGGACACTTATTAACCTGACATTGAATACGCACACGCAGCCCTTCCTCAGCGAACCAAGTAGATAATCGCTACAATTACGCCAATCACCACCACAAGCATGCGCAGGGTGGATGGTTTGATGCGTCCGGCCAAGCGCCCGCCCAACACACCGCCCGCCAGTGCGCCCACGGCCATCACCAATGCGGCGCTCCAATCCACCTGCCCCGAAAAGACAAAAAAGAGGGCCGCGGCGATATTGACGCTAAACGAAATCGCTTGTTTCAGCGCATTGAGCCGGGTCAGCGAATCGTCCAAAACCAGCCCCAATACGGCCAAGACAATCACACTTAGCCCGGCTCCAAAATAGCCGCCGTAGATCGCCGCCAGCCCCACGGGCAGGGTCGTCCATACTTCCGAACTGGGACCGCTGCCCCTTTCTTTGCTGCGCCGCAAGAGCCATGCCCGCACGGGATCTTGCACGGCCAGCAGCCCCGACGCCAGCAAAATCAAATAGGGGACCAAGTCGCGAAAGAGCTTTTCGCCTGTGTTCAGCAGCAACACGCCACCCAGAATGCCGCCCAACGCTGCCATAGGCATCAACATGAGAAGTCGCTGTCGTTGCCCGGTCAGATCTTTCCTCTGGGCAAAGGTTGCGCCCAAATAGCCGGGGCTAAGGGCTACGGTATTGGTGACATTGGCCGCCACGGCCGGCATGCCCACGGCCACCAACATGGGGAATGTGATCAAGGTGCCGCCCCCGGCTAGGGCGTTGATCATCCCTGCGGCAACAGCAGCCAGGGTAATCCATAAATACTCAAGGCCAGAGATCAAGGTAGTTTCTTTCTCGGTGAATGGGTCAGGTGTGGATAAGTCTATTCTACGAAAACAAGTATCCACAAGTCCGCGAAGTGCCGGGGACTTTGGCCGCCTCGTTTATGCTGTGGAATAGACTTATCTTAAAGTGATTGTTCCTCTTTATGGTAACGCTTTTTCATGGCATGGGCGAGCATGGCGGCTAATGGGTGCAGTTGTGGCGGTTTGAGCAACCAAGGAATCGCATTGGCCCTATTGTCCGCCAGGGGGTGATCCGTGAGCATAATCATTGGCTGTTGAATATTTTGGCTCTGTAGCACCTTCGCCAACGGCGTCTCATCCTGGGCGGGCAGGCCCAGGTCGCCCAAAAGCAGCGCGATCTCTTCGCCTTGGTCTGCCAGAATTTTCAGAGCCTCGGCCCCGCTCGCCGCCACCACAGGCCGATAGTTAAGCATCTCCAGGATTTCTATCAGGGCGGCCTGCATGGCTGGGGTGCGCTCGATTAGCAAAATGGCCTCGCCATCACCATTCGGCAACGCCTCGTCTTGGATCTGCGGCGTGCGCATGGTCATCGCCGGTAAGTAAATGAAGATACGTGTGCCTTCCCCCGGTGCAGTTTGCACGTCAATATGGCCGTTGTGCTGCTGCACAATGCCATAAACCTGAGATAGCCCCAGCCCGCTGCCCTTGCCCACAGGTTTGGTGGTGAAAAATGGCTCGAAAATATGCGGCAACACATCGGCGGGTATGCCACTGCCTGTGTCGCTAATGCTCAGTTTGATCCATGTGTCGGCCGCTTGGATGGGCAAGGGGATGGGTGGGATCTCAAAGCCCGTCTGTTGCAGCCCAATGTGCAACACACCGGCTTCTGGCATAGCATACACCGCATTGGTAACCAGATTGACAAGTAGCTGCCGGATACGGCTGACATCCAGATTGACCATGCAGCCGTCGGTTTGGTTATTGAGGACAATCTGAATGTAGGAGGGCAGGCCAGGTTTCATCAAGGCCACCTCTTCTTCCACAAGAATCCCTATATCGACTGGGCGGAGCTGTATCACCGCTTGGCGGCTAAAATCGAGTATTTGGCGCACCAGATCGGAAGCGCGCTCCGTTTGTTGCAAGATCAGAGCAAGGCGTTTGCCCACCGGGGAGGGCAAATTCGCTATGCGCGTCGCCATCTGGGTATGAAGCATTATGGCAGCCAAAATGTTGTTGAAATCATGGGCAATGCCTGCGGCCAGTTGCCCCACGGCTGCCAACCGCTCCTGTTGCACCAATTTCTGTTGGGCTTCCCGTAGCTGCGCCAGCGTTGTTGCCAGATGATGATTGCTCTGGTGCAATTGCTTTTCTGCCTGTTTACGCTCGGTAATGTCGCGAATGCTGGAAAGCATGGCCGAGCGTTGACCATTGCTGGTTAGAAACCCAATACGCGATTCCACAATGCGCTCGCTACCATCGGCCCGCCGAATAACCGATTCAAAGGCCTCTGGGGCTTTCTCGTTGGCAAAGATCTTTCGATATTGTTCCTCCGCCCAGGCTCGGTTCTCCTCTGGGAAGATGACCGTAAAGCTCTTGTCCACCAACGCATCCTCGGCAAAACCATACAGGCTGACATAGCCCGGATTGACCGCCAGTGTGATCCCCTCTGGATCCGAGAGGGCCATGGCGTCGGATGTGGTTTCCCAGATCTGCTGAAAGCGGGCTTCGCTTTCGCCAAGAGAACTCTGGGCCTTTCTGCGTTCGGTAATTTCCTGAGCGAGGGTCTGGATTTGATCCACATGGCCGTTGTCATCGGCCAAGGGAATGAGGGTAACCAAGTAGAGCCGATTTTTCCAGGATGCTTCGAAACTTGGGTGCGCACCCTGCAAGGCCGCCTGGAAGTGAGGCTCAATAAGGGCATAGTTTTCTGGCGAAACAATATGGCGCAGATGCTTGCCCACGATTGTCTCTGGGGAAACGCCCATTTGTGCAAATTCGGCACTGCCCACCAATTTTATGGTTAACTCGCGGTCGAAAATGATCGCGACGCCATTGGGGAACCTATTGATTAAATGGGTATATCGCTGTTCGCTGCGAGCCAGCGCTTGCTGCATCTGTTGGAGTTGAATTTCCAGATCACTCATGGTGGTGCACTCCTAATAGTTATAAAAATCGTACCTATACAGAGCAGCGCCACAAAGCAACAGTTTTTGCTTTTTGAAAAATGGCTTTGTGTGCTGCTGCGGAATATATACAGAGCAGCGCCACAAAGGAACAATTTTTGCTTTTTAAAAAATGGCTTTGTGTGCTGCTGCGGAATATATACAGAGCAGCGCCACAAAGCAACAGTTTTTGCTTTTTGAAAAATGGCTTTGTGTGCTGCTGCGGAATATATACAGGCGCGACGCACTCGCCCTACTGGGTTTCCCAATCACCGGGGAATAGGTCCGGCGGGTCAATCTCTACATCCCTCCATGCTCTACAATTAGCTCGCCATCAGCATAGCGCTGGCGCAGCACCTTTTTGTCCAACTTGCCCACGCTGGTTTTGGGAATCTCGCTAATAAACGCATAGGCGTCGGGCAGCCACCACGCTGCGACATGTTCGGCCAGAAAATCGCGCAACTCGGCTGGCGTGCAGCCAACGCCCCCTGGCTTCAGCACCACCACGGCCAGCGGACGTTCCAGCCACTTCTCATTGGGGATGGCAATCACGGCAGCCTCCAACACCTTGGGGTAGGCCATCAATTGATTTTCCAGCGCCACCGACGAAATCCACTCGCCGCCACTTTTAACCAGATCTTTGGTGCGGTCGGTGATGGTCATAAAGCCATCTTCGCTAATCGTGGAGACATCGCCGGTACGGAACCAGCCATCCGCCGTGAAATTGTCGCTACTTCCCTCCATCTTGAAATAATCCCGCACCACCCACGGCCCGCGCACCTCCAGCACGCGCCCATTGTCGTGCCATCCCAGGGCAACGGCTCCCCGGCATCGTTAACAATCCGCATCTCCACACCGGGCACAGCATAGCCCTGTTTGGCTTTGATATCCCACTGCTTGTGATCGGGCAAGTCAAGATGGTGGCTGAGCAATTTGGAGACCGACCCCAAGGGCGAGGTCTCGGTCATGCCCCAGGCGTGCAGCACGCTGACGCCCAGCTCCTTTTCGTAGCCCTCAATCAACGAACGGGGCATGGCTGCTCCGCCCACCACGAGGGCGCGCACAGACGAAATGTCGCGACGATTCTGTTTCAACTCGTGGTACAGGCCGTTCCAGATCGTGGGCACGCCCGCTGCCACGGTGACACGCTCCTCTTCGATCAGGCCAGCCAGGGCGTCTGGCTTGAGATGTGGCCCCGGCATCACCAGATTGGCTCCGGTCAGCGCAGCCGTATAGGGCAGCCCCCAGGCCATGGCGTGGAACTGGGGGACCACAGGCAGCACCGTATCCGCTTCGGTCAGCCCCAGGGAATTTGCCATGGCGGATCCCAGCGTATGCAGATACATGGAACGGTGACTGTAGAGCACCCCCTTGGGGTTGCCTGTCGTGCCGCTGGTATAGCACAGCCCCATCGCTTGATTTTCATCGGTGACACGCCAGGCAAAATCAGCGCTGGCCGCAGCCATCAGCGCTTCATAATGGTGGATCTGGCCGGGCAGTTTGGCGTCTATCCCCGGCGGCGCGTTGAAAAGCACAAAATGGCCCACGTTGCCCAGGTGCTTAGCAATGCGTTGCAGCAGCGGCAACAGCGTGCCATCTACAAAGATCACCTTGTCCTCGGCATGGTTGATCACATAGGCCAGTTGCTCTGGGAAGAGGCGAATGTTAAGCGTATGGCAGACTGCGCCCGCCCCTGGCACGCCAAAATAGAGTTCCATGTGCTGATAGTTGTTCCAGGCAAAGGTGCCCACCCGATCCCCCGATTCCACGCCGAGATCGAGCAGTACATTGCCCAGCCGCTTCACGCGTCGGTAAAAATCCACATAGGTGTAGCTGTGCATCTCCCCCGTAGGCAATTTGGTCTTGATCTGCTTGTGCGGGAACATACGATTGGCATGTTCGGCAATACGGTCGATTGTTAACGGGTAATCCATCATTAAACCGTGCAACATGGGTATGCCTCCTTTGAGCAGCAAGCCAAATGGGATGAGGTGGCGAGGGAATGGAGAGATTATAGCATGGCTGTAAACGGGAAGATAGGATGGCAAAACCAGTATAAAGCACGCTCAAACTACGTCTGCGAGCGGGTCCGCACGGGAGCAGGGCCAGCCCATATTCCTTCTTCTAACTGGCTTGTCTGTCCTCTCATGGCTCGTCGTCGCTCTGCCACAGGAATAGAGGAGTTCAGGGGTAGATCGGTTGGGAAAAGGTCAAAGGCGCTAGAGATTTGTGCAGACCAACATCTTGTATCTGTATTATGGCGTACCATTTACACCGCAATTTATAGTATAGTAAGGTGATCCGTAAGTTTCCTGGTATAGGATTCTTAGTAGGTTGGATTTTTGTTTGATAAAAATTTAGTATCTATCCAGGGTTAGGGTGCAACGCACTCGCCAGCGGTAGATGGGTTAAGAAGAACTGTGGATGGATATACCGAATCAGCGTTTTTGTGGCTTTTATTAGAGCGAGGAGGTCATTTTGCTACGGATGCAAGAATCACAACAACAGGCTGACATTGCGCATCAGCGCCTTGCTTTTTTGAGCGCGGCAGATAAAATTCTGGCCCAGAGTCTGGATTATCGGGAAACCCTCAAAAATATTGCCCAGCTTAGCGTGCCGATCCTGGCTGATTGGTGCATCATTGATCTATTAAGCGATGAGGGAATCCTCACACGTCTGACTGCGGTCCACTCGGACCCTGATAAAGCGCAATTGATGTTGGAAATTAATCTAAAATATCCTATGGCGGTCAATTCACCGCATGGTTTTTACCGGGTGATCCAGACGCTCGAGTCTGAATATATCCCGATGGTTGACGAAGATATCTTGACCTGTCATGTTGTCAATGATGAAAAGCGGGACATTATCCGTGGCATGAACCTTTGCTCTTATATGGCCTTCCCTTTGATTGTACGCAATAAAGTGCTGGGCGTCGTCAGTTTCAGCACAGCGGAATCAGGGCGTATCTATACGTTAGATGAAGTTGATATGGTCCAAGATCTGATAGTGCGTATTGCCTTGGCGTTGGAAAATGCACTATTGCATGAGGAGACGCTCAAGGCTAACGAGCAGTTGGAACAGCGTGTGGCCAGCGCGCACGCAAGAGTTGACCTATGCCAATCAGGAATTACAGCGCGAGATTGCACAGCGCGAGGATATGCAGAAAACACTGCACAGCAGCGAAGAACGCTTCCGCCTTATTTATGAACGAAGTCCGATTGGAATGGCCCTGGTTGCCCCCGACCATAGCTTTGTCCACACCAACAGCGCGCTCTGCAAGATGTTGGGCTATACACCGGAAGAACTATGCCAGTTAACCTTTGCCGATATTACCCACCCTGATGATGTATCCACAACTCTGACCTTCGCCGAACAACTTTTTGCCAACACCATCCCCAATTACCAGCTCGAAAAGCGCTATCTGCGCAAACATGGCGAGATCGTCTATGTTAACCTGACCGCCGCCTTGATTCAGGACGGGGATGAAAATCCCGTCTATAGCCTGGCTTTAATTGAAGACATTACCAAACGAAAACGAGCAGAGGAAGAAGTTCTGGTGTTGAATCAACATTTGCAGCACCGCACCGGTGAACTTGAAGCGATTAACCGTGAGTTGGAAGCCTTTGCCTATTCTGTGTCACACGATCTGCGTGCGCCCTTGCGCAGTGTAGATGGTTTCAGCCTGGCCCTGCTAGAAGACTACAAAGATCAGCTTGACGCTACCGCCCAAAATTATCTCAACCGCATTCGAGTGGGTGCGCAACGCATGGGGCAGCTTATTGATGATATACTCAAACTCTCGCGTGTGACCCGCAGCGAATTTCGCCTTAACACAATCGATCTTTCGCACATCGCCACTGAGATGATGGAGCAGATGCAGCAGCAAGATCCCACCCGCCAGGCGCAGGTGGAAATTATGGATGGCATTGTGGCCCATGCCGATTCGCATTTGTTGACGATTGTGCTGCAAAATTTACTCGATAATGCCTGGAAATTTACGAGTACACAACCGATTACACAGATCATATTTGATACCATAACCGTCGGCGAGCGCACAGTGTACCGTGTCCGTGACAATGGGGTGGGCTTTGATATGACCTATATTGACAAACTTTTTGGGGCTTTCCAGCGTCTACATGGCTTTACAGAATTTCAAGGAACCGGGATTGGGCTGGCAACTGTGCAGCGCGTTATCCATCGGCACGGCGGCAGAGTATGGGCGGAGGCCGCTGTGGACCAGGGCGCTACCTTTTATTTCACACTAGGAGAAAAAGAACACGATGTCAAATAAGTGTATTCTGTTGGTGGAAGATAATCCCGATGATGAAGCATTGGCCTTGCGTGCGCTCAGGCGCAGCGGGATCGCTAACGAGATCATTGTTGTCAGAGATGGAGTGGAAGCACTTGATTATCTCTTGGGCACAGGTCCCTACAAAGGCGATCCCCCCTCGTTGCCCCAGGTCGTGCTGTTGGATTTGAAGCTGCCTAAATTGAATGGTCTGGATGTGTTGGGCCGCCTGCGTGCCGACCCGCGCACACGACGTCTCGCGGTTGTGGTGCTGACTTCTTCCAACGAAGAAGAGGACATTATCGCCAGCTATAATCTAGGGGCCAATAGTTATGTGCGTAAGCCAGTCAACTTTAATGATTTTGCCAAAGCCGTCCAGGAATTAGGGCTTTACTGGTTGGTGCTCAACCAAAATCATAATTAAAGGGAAATCGGATTGAAACGCATTGATTGAAGAGAAGAATCATGAGTAAAGAATTACGTGTATTAATTTTAGAAGATTCCGACGATGACACTGATTTGGTGCTGCGTCATCTGCGCCGAGCCGGGTTCATGTTGGATTGGAGACGCGAGCAAACGGAGCTAGGCTTTTTAGAGGCACTACAATCCAACTTTGACATTATCTTGGCCGACCATTCCATGCCACAGTTCAGCGCCTTGCGTGCGCTGGAACTTCTCAAGATCCATGCCATTGACATACCCCTCATTGTGATTTCTGGAACCATTGGCGAAGATCTGGCTGTGCAGACATTGCATCTAGGCGCAGTCGATTATTTGCTCAAAGATCGGCTGGGGCGGCTGGAATCAGCGGTCTCGAATGCGCTGGCCCAGAAAAAGCTGCGCGACGAGCAAGTGCGCTCCGTCGAACTCTTCCGCGAAAGCGAACATCGCTTTCGCCTGATGGCCGAAAATTCCACAGATTTTGTCTCAGTGCACACGCCCAAAGGCGATTATGTATATGCATCCCCGGCCTGTCTGTCTTTGCTGGGCTATCAGCCCGAAGAACTGGTGGGCCGCTCTGCCTATGATTTCTTTCATTCAGCCGATCTGGCGGAGGTTATCGAGAGCCATCAGACGGTCCTAAAGACCCCTGATATCTATACCCTTGTCTATCGCATCCTGCACAAAGCTGGACATTATATCTGGTTCGAGACCACCATCCGCACCATCCGCGATCCCGACACCCACGAAGTGCTGGAAATCCACGCTTCCTCTCGGGATGTTACTCAGCGCAAACTGGCTTCGCTTCAATTACAAGAGAGCGAACAACGTTTCCGTTCCCTCTTTGATCACAGCCCCGATGTGGTCTATTCCTGTGATATTGATGGCCGTATTACCTCTGCCAATCAAAATATCGAAATCCTGACTGGCTATAGGGTAGATGAATTGCTGCAACTACCCCTACTTGACAAGATCAAAGCCCAACCGCTGACCCAACTGCGCTATCGTTTCCAGCGCGCTGTCCAGGGTATCCCACAAAATTATGAGATGCAGATCCAACACAAAGATGGACACATGGTCGAGGCCCGAGTAACCAATGTTCCCATTGTCGTGCAAGGACGCGTGGTGGGCGTCTATGGGATTGCCAAAGACATTACCGAAGAAAACCGCCGCGCCCAAGAGCGAGAGGCAATTGTCCAAGTGGCCGCTGCTCTGCGCGCCGCCACCCAGCGCTCCGAAATCATGCAGATCGTCCTCGCCCAGGTCTTGGATCTGCTCAATGCCGAAAGTGCCATGGTGGTTATTCCCACGGGGGATAACCACACGATGCGCATTGAGCAAGCCTTTGGCGAAGCCACCCATTTGACAGGCTACCAATTGCCTGCCAACGAAGCAGTAAGCCGCCAAGTCATGGAATCTGGTCAGATTTATACAAGCTGTAGTCCCGGCCAAGAGGACAGTGGCGGATTCTATCACACACTGCTCGGCCATTCGGCTCTGGTCTGTGTCCCCTTCATTGCCCAAGAAAAAGCCATCGGCGTGCTTTGGGTAGGGCGGCGGCGACCCATTTTGGAACCTGAATGCCACATGCTCCCTGCTATCGCCGATATTGGAGCCAATGCACTGCACCGTGCGTCGCTGCACGAGCAGACCGAGCGCCAATTACAACGACTATTAGCCTTGCAATCCATTGATAAATCCATTAACACCAGTCTGGATCTGCAACAGACGCTGGATAACCTGCTCTTTCACATTACTGAACTGTTGCCTGTGGATGCTGTTGATGTACTTCTGTTGGATCCTGCAACAGACCGGCTCACTATGGCAGCACATCGGGGCTTCAAATCGACGAAAGTCTCCGATTTTTCCATTGCTGTTGGGGATGGGATTGCGGGTACAATCGCCGCGACTCTGAAAAATGTGCAGATCACCAATCTCCTTGATTCCAATATTCAAGTTAAGCGGGCGGCTCTTTTTACAGACGAAAAGTTGATAAGCTACTTTGCCTTGCCGATGATCGTGCAAAACCAGGTCAAAGGCATTTTAGAACTCTTCTTTTCCAGGCCTTTGGAGCCCAAACCTGAATGGCAAAATTTCATAGAAGCCCTTGCCAGCCATGCCGCCATTGCCCTGCACAATGCCGATCTCTTTGCCCAAACACGCCGTTTGCTCCAACAAACCCAGGCCCAGGCCCGCCAAGTTCAAGAGATCATCGACACCGTCCCCGAAGGTGTCCTATTGCTTGATCACGACCAGCGCATTGTCCACGCCAACCCGCTCGCCCGCACCTATCTCTCTCTGCTGGCCGATGTGGACGAAGGCGAAGTCTTGACCCGTTTGGTCAGCCAACCTGTGGACGGAATGCTCACGATCTCCCCCAATGGGCAGCGCTGGCACGATGTAATTGAACCCCAAAATGGGCTAATCTTCGAGGTGGCTGCACGTCCGATGCTAGATCCGGAGGTGGGCGGATGGGTGCTGGTAATCCGCGATGTGACAGAAGAACGACAGCGTCAACAACATCTTCAAACCCAGGATCGGCTGGCAACCGTGGGCCAGTTGGCGGCTGGCATCGCCCATGATTTCAATAACATCATGTCGGTGATCACCATCTATAGTTCTATGGCGCGCCGCCACAAAGATCCCGATAAGCGCCAACAATATCTCACCACCATCAATGAACAGGCCCACCATGCCACCAGCTTGATCAACCAGATTCTAGACTTCAGTCGCCGTTCGGTAATGGATCGCACAGAAGTAGATATGTTTCCCTTCCTCAAAGAGATGATGAAACTGCTTGAACGCACCTTGCCAGAGAACATTCACCTCAACTTCACCCACGACGCCGCACCCTCTCATACGATTAGTGCCGACACCACAAGGTTGCAACAAGTAATTATGAACCTGGCCGTCAATGCTCGTGACGCCATGCCCCACAGCGGGCTGCTCCACATTGCGCTGGACGAGATCACGGTGGGGCCGGGAAACCCGCCCATGCCTGCCATGGCGTCGGGAAAGTGGATACGAATTAACATTTCCGATACGGGTGTAGGCATGTCCCCGGATATCCAGGCTCGCATCTTTGAACCCTTCTTTACCACCAAGGAACCCGGAAAAGGCACAGGGCTGGGATTGGCCCAGGTCCACGGCATTATCAAGCAACATGGTGGAGAGATCAGCGTGGAAAGCGAGGTTGGGCGTGGCACAAAATTCACAATCTATCTTCCCAAAGTCGTCGGCAAAGTTGCCGACAATTTCATTAACCCACAAGTGCTTCCCCCAATCCACAATAACTGCACAATTCTATTGGTAGAAGACAACCTTGTGGCCCAGGTTGCCATGCAGGAAAGTCTCCAAATGTTTGGATATCATGTCCTAACAGCCAATAACGGTCAGGAAGCCCTCTCTGTCTATCGCGAGCATCAAGAGGAGATCGATCTCGTGCTATCCGATATGGTAATGCCTGAAATGGGCGGAATCACCCTCTACCAAACCCTCAAAGCCCAAGTTCTCGATTTGAAATTTATCATCATGACAGGATACCCACTGGGCGACGAAGGCCGAGCCTCTTTGGAAGGTGATGTAGTGGAATGGATTCAAAAACCATTCACAGAAGATGACCTAAACCAGAGAATTCAAGCATGCATTCGACCCCAGTGTCTAGAACCCCAGCATCTAGACCCACAGCATCTAGACCCACAGCATCTAGACCCACAGAAAATGAGCCTTTATCCAATAGCAGAAGAGTACGCAACATGAATAACGGCAACACCGGCATCCAAACAGCAGACATTACAGGCCGAGCTATTGCATTGGGAGAAATTTGAATATGCATGAAAAAGCCACCATTCTCGTTGTTGATGATCTCGATCTCTTGCGAGAAGGCATTCGCCTCGAACTCGAATACGCCGGCTATGAAGTTGTAACCGCCTGCAATGGTATCGAAGCGCTCCAACAACTCCAAACCAACGCCATTAACTTGATCCTGGCCGACGTTGCCATGCCGCGTATGAACGGCTACCAACTCTTTGAACGCACCCGCGAGAATCCTGAATGGATCTACATCCCCTTTATCTTCCTCACGGGCCGCATCCTGGACAGCGATATTCGCTTTGGCAAAGAATTAGGCGCTGACGATTATCTAACAAAACCGATTGAAACTGACGATCTGCTTTCGGCTGTCCGCGGCAAATTGCGTCGAGCGCAACAGCTCATAAGTTCGGCTTCGATAATGGCCCGCAGCGTTGTCGCCACTTTGCCCCCACCGTTGGTTATTGGAATGCTGCGTGTTGAACCCGCGAGCCATCGCGTCTGGTACAACGACCAGCCCATCGAACTATCCGCCCGTGAATTCGCCCTGCTAGAGTATTTGGCCCTCCGTACCGAAGAGGTTATCTCTGCCCAGGCTCTTGTCTTGATCACCCACGAGTTGGAATTGGACAGTGAAGAGGCCGGCTCGATTATCCGCCCTTTGATTCGTTCCATTCGTCGCAAACTCGGCGCAGATACTGGCAACATCAGCTGTATTGAGAATGTGCGGGGTGTCGGCTATCGGCTGACAGCCGTACCAGCCTAGCCGAGGTGAAAAGCTTGCTTTTTTGTGCTGTTTCGCGGTTAGCAGAGATTGCGCTGGATTTTTGCAGGCGAAGTTACTGTAGGCGATGCCAACGCATAAACTATCCGGCCAAAGACCCAAAACTTTCTATCCTGTCGAGTCAGTACGGCCTACTCCAGCCATTGAAGTGCCGTGGACTTGTGCATCCTTATTTCCGTCCGATAGCCTAAGCGGGAAGGGCATGGCGTGAGAAGCAATCCGTCGCCTTGTGCTCCGCCCCTATACCCTGAATAGATATTCCATTTTTAGCATGCGGTCTGGACAGATCGATTATCGCTGCCGCAAATGCGCCACTAAGGAACATCGTCTCAATGTTCCTTAGTGGCGCATTTGCGTGTAAAAAAATCATATATTCGCTCAAAACTAACGGTAAACTTACATCGACTTCTTATAGATCTGCACGAAGCTTTAGATTATCTTAAGCGCAGCAGCAAGATTTAGCATAAGCAGTGCTTAGGAGGCGGTGTAAGATGAAAGAACGAATTTTCCAACTAACATGGATAGGTCTTTTACTAGGTGTTTTGTGGCTCATGTTGGGCGAGACACAAATGACGATGGCGGCGGAGAATGTCGCTATCGAAGCTAACACCATTCTTGTTCAATTTGACGACAACGTCGGTGAAGCCGAGCGAGATATGTTAATTCACCAGATGAATGGTGAACTTGTGAACTGGCTTCCCGTTTTCCATACAGCCCAAGTTCGCATCAACTTTGCCAGCGAACTCGAAACGGCCAGCGCTATTCTTGCCCGCAGTGAATCAGATCCCCGGATTGTTTCGATTGAAGCCGACGGTCTGGTCTCTGGGCTGCCTATCTTAGAAGAATCGATTGGCGGACAAGGCACAATTCCCGCCATGTTGCCGCCTGTTGCACCGGTGACGGTGAACGACCCCTATGCTAATAATGCTCAATTTGTCTATGCGTTGTCGCTTATGCAGGTTCCTATGGCTTGGAACTACACCATGGGGTCGCCAGAAGTTATCATCGCCGTGGTGGATAGTGGTGTCACCCTGAATCACCCTGATTTAATTGGGCGCATTCACAGTGGGGGGTACGATTTTGTAAACAAAGACAACGATCCTAGCGATGACCAGGGTCATGGCACACACGTTGCTGGCATCATCGCCGCCACTGCCAATAATGGGATTGGCAGCGCTGGCATCTGCCCCGGTTGCACGATTTTGCCCGTCAAGGTGCTGGATCATAACAACAGCGGCTCTTGGTTCAATGTGGCTTCTGGGATTGTCTACGCGGTAGATAATGGCGCACGCGTCATCAACCTCAGCCTGGGCGGTCAAAGCGCCGCCAGCATCATGCAAGATGCGGTTAACTACGCCCTCATGAAAGATGTGTTGGTGGTGGCCGCCGCTGGCAATAGCCGCAGCGATTCTCCTTTCTATCCAGCGGCTTTTGAGGGTGTCGTCGGCGTCAGTGGTACCAATTCCCGTGACGAGCGTTGGGGGTTGAGCAACTTTGGCAGCTATGTAGATCTTTCTGCACCAGGCTTTGCCGTCTTTAGCACCTATAAAGATTTGGCAAATAGCTATGAAGGCTACACATTCATGAGCGGCACAAGTATGGCTTCTCCCCAAGTCGTTGGCTTGGCTGGTTTGCTCCTGAGCCAGGATAAGAGTCGCACGTCGGCTGATCTCATTCGCCTCATGACATCCACGGCTGTGGATCTGGGAGCGGCGGGCTGGGATGCAGAGTTTGGACATGGCCGCATCAACGTCTTCGCTGCGCTCCGGGCCGAGGTGCCTGTGCCGACTGCCGACCGCCGCCTGAGCGGTATCATCTGGCAAGATAACAATGGTAACGGGTTATTGGATTTAGGTGAAGATCTGCCGGTAGAAGCGGTGAACGTCCATGTGTGGAACGAGAGCATGGGGTTGGTAGCATCTGTCTCCACCAATGTGGAGGGGGTGTGGGCTGTCGAGAACTTATTGCCCGCGGTCTACGAAGTTCGTATTGAGGTGTCAGATCGCCTGCGCCCGCTAACATCATCGTCGTTACAAGTGGACACTACGTCTACGCAACAGTTTGATAATCTCAACTTTGGACTGTTGCCCTTTGCCCCGACCGAAAATCAGGAAACCCTGCGGGTTTTCTTGCCCATGCTTGTTAGCCAGAACTAGCCGTTTGGAGGCCGTCAGTGTCTTTTGTCATACCGGTTTATTGATTCCCTCAGACGATTTATGTCGGCAGTTGAAAGGATGGCCTGATGCGTATGATGATCGTTGATGGGAACAGGGCGCAATTAGAAATGGCGATTTCTCTCCTGTCGAATAGCAACTACTCTGTTTCTACGCCCCTTTCAATGCCAGCTAAAGCCCGCTCCCTGGGGAATCGCCACCGTGCCCTCTTCCAGGCGTAGCGGTGAGTGGGGCGGGATCAGGCCGGTTTCCAAATAGAGGCTATTGGTCAGACATGCCATCACATTAAGCTGCACCGGCCCGCCACCGTGCGAGGCATAGGGGCGGCGAAAGGCCGCAGCCATGCTCCCGATCTGCAATAGCGCCGTGGGGCCGCCTGCCCGCCGCAGATCCGGCTGTACAATATCCACGGCATCGCGGCGCAAGAAGCGGGCAAAATCGGCGGGGGTATAGAGATTTTCGCCGGTGGCAATGGGAATATCCAACGCTTGGGCCAACGCCGCATAGCCATCAATATCGTCGGCAGGGATGGGTTCCTCCCACCAGACACAGCCCATCTCTTCAAAGGCCCGGCCCCGGCACACAGCCTCCGCTGTCGTGAGTGATCGGTTAGCATCCACCATAATGCCAATGTCGTCCCCCACCGCTTGACGCACCGCAGCCACCCGCGCTCTATCCTGGCGCAGCGTAGGGTAACCCACTTTGATCTTCACCGCCCGAAAGCCCTGGTCCACCGCCTGGCGACAAATGGCCTGCACTTCGGTATCGTCATAGTTGAGCCAGCCTACCATGGCATAGGCGGGGATGCGCGTGTGGACGCCGCCCCAAAGCTGCCAGCAAGGAAGCCCATGCACCCGGCCCAGACAATCCCACAACGCTGTATCAATGGCGGCAATCCCAAACATCGCCAGCCCTTGCGCGCCGTGATATTCGGTCTCGGCCAGCATGGCCCCATGCAGCCCGCGCACAAAGTGGGGATCTTGGCCCAAAATGAGGGGTTTGAGTTCATGGTTAATCAACGCCGCCAGCGCATCCGGCCCGCCGGCAATGCGGCCAAAGCTGGCCTCGCCCACGCCAGAGATACCGGTATTGGTGGTCACCTCAACACGTACACTGCCGGAACCGGGCAGCGCTTGCAGCGCATCGCGTTTGGGCGTGGAACTGGGGGTCTGGCGCTGAATATGGACAGTCAATTGGTCAATATGCATGGGACTTCCTCCGGGAGATGGTGTTTATCTTCAAGGTAAGGACTCTTTTATGGTGTAATGGCCTTCGCTTTGTTCGGCTTATTCTACACCACTCCCCGCCGGGTGACTATCGCTGTTACAAAACGTTAATAGAAGTAACTATACGGGTGCGACGCACTCGCCACACACGCTTTTCACAACCAATCTATGCCTGGCGAGTGCGTCGCACCCTAGACGTGAATAGAGACAAATAGAATTTAATTTTTGCATCAAAACAAGACATCTAAAGCAAACACACCGTTTGGCTGTAGAGACAATTCATTGACACCATTTCTTCAGAAAGGCAAATGATCTAAGCGAAAACTTGCTAAATTACATAGAGATTCGACAAGGAGAATGCGTTACAGTAAGCTTAATAGTTTGTGTGCCTCTTTTCACCTTGAAAGAAGAATTCATCTATGGAATCCGGTCATGCCGCCGCTTCGTCAATGCCGCTTTGGACCACCAGTTTCTTCGTCGCCATGTTGCTTTCTGTGGCAGCCATGCCATTGGTGGCCGAACATTGGTGGCATCACAACCGCAACAAACTTTTGGTCAGTCTACTGCTCAGTGTGCCCGTGCTGCTCTATCTGGTGATCAACCAGGGCATGGGCCACATCGGCCACGCCGCCGAAGAGTATTTTGCCTTTATCGTTCTGCTGGGTGCACTCTTCATTATCTCCGGCGGCATCTTGGTGACGGGCGACATTCGCGCCACGCCGCTGGTCAACGTGGGCTTTCTGGGCCTGGGGGCGCTGCTGGCCTCTATCATGGGAACCACTGGCGCCAGTATGTTGCTCATTCGTCCGCTGCTGCGCACCAACAGCGAGCGCAAATTTACCATCCACACCCCGATATTTTTTATCTTCATCGTCAGCAACGCCGGCGGTCTGCTTACGCCGCTGGGCGATCCGCCACTCTTCCTGGGCTACCTGCGCGGCGTCCCCTTTGAGTGGACGCTGACCCTGTGGAAAGAGTGGCTTTTCGTATTGGGCGTGCTCCTTGCCATCTACTTGATTTTGGACATTCGCGCCTATACCAAAGAAGCGCTCTCCTCGTTGGCACAGGACATCCGCCAAATCGAGCCGTTAAAGGTGAGTGGCAAGCTCAACTCGCTTTGGTCATTGGGAATTGTACTAGCCGTGGCCTTTCTCAACGAGAAGTACATCGGCGAGGCCGCCCATTATTTCGCGCGTGAGTGGGTGATGATTGGGTTGGCGGTGCTCTCGTGGGTCTTCACGCCCAAAGCCTACCGTGAAAAGCAAGACTTTAACTTTGGCCCCATTCTGGAAGTGGCCGTCTTGTTCGTAGGCATCTTTATCACGATGATCCGGCTTTGATTTTGCTGGAAAGCAAAGGCGGGCAGTTCGGGCCTGACCCAAGCCTGGCAGTTCTTCTGGAGCACAGGCGCACTCTCGTCCTTCCTCGACAACGCTCCCACCTATCTTACTTTCTTCTCGCTGGCCCAATCATCCACTGCCGAACTCACAGCGCTCTACCCCGCTTGGGAAGTAATCCAACTTATCCCCGGTAATATCCTAACCGCCATCTCGCTGGGCGCTGTGCTCATGGGGGCCATGACCTACATCGGCAACGGCCCCAACTTCATGGTGAAGGCGATTGCCGAGGCCAACGGCGTGAAGATGCCCAGTTTCTTTGGCTACATGAAGTGGTCACTGCTGATCTTGTTGCCCATCTATGTAGCCATGAGCTTTATTTTCTTGCGCTAATCCGTCACGTTTGCCCAATTAAAAAAGCGGCAGTGTATCTATACACCGCCGCTTTTGCTTGTCTAAAAATTCAGGTACCTATACAGGTTTAGGGTGCGACACATTCGCCACACAGTCTTTTCACAACCCATCTACCCCTGGCGAGTGGATCGCACCTGTATAGTTACAAATTTAGGCGTTTTGCTGGCTCAACACCGGGCGAAACTTGTAACCATAGACAATCTGCCCGTCATCGCCCTCTGCGCGTAGTTTGCGGGTGACCATCTCCACGCGCATTCCGATGTTGACCTCTTCGTCGTTCATGTCGGTCAATTGCGCCGTCACCATTGGCCCTTCGTCCAGTTTGACCAGGGCCACAGTATAGGGGCGTTGTGACTCAAAGCCTTCGGGCACGTTATACATTTTGGTAAAACTGAAGACCTCACCACGACCGCTCATGACATGAGCAGGGCCAGCCGGCTCGCTGCAATGGGGGCAGACATCGCGCGGCGGAAAAATGGCCTGATGGCAGTCCGGGCAAACCTCACCCACAAGCGAATACCGCTGTCGTTTGGTGCGCCATGCCGTTGCAATGTTCATCAAGAGTCTCCTCTAAAAAAGTGTATAAATGCTAGATAATGCAAGATCGGGTTCTGCTTGCCTTCATGATGAACTATAGCAGGCTTGTGCTTTCATTCACTATCAAAGTGGCGCAAATTGCGGCTTTGATAGCTTTTGATAGTAAGTTTCCTCCCATTTTCTAGGCTTTTTGTCACAGTATTGTCCATAAATTAAAGAACCCGACAGTGCAACCCTGCCGGGTTCTCGTTTGGAAACTTGGACAACACTACTGTTATACGCCTAAAATGTGAGTAACAATCGTGGCCCCGCTGCCACCGATATTTTGTGTCATCCCGATCCGCGCATTGGCAACCTGGTTTTGCCCCGCCAGCCCCGTAAGCTGAAGCACTGTCTCCACAACTTGATAGATCCCCGTCGCGCCCACGGGATGGCCGCGGCTTTTGAGACCGCCCAACGTGCTAATGGGCAGCCGCCCGCCGATCCCGATCTCGTCTTCGCTGGACATGCGCCAGCCTTCGCCGCGCTTGGCAAACCCCGTGGCTTCCAAACTGAGCACGCTCATAATCGTGAAAGCATCGTGAAGTTCAAAGAAATCAATATCGGCAGGGGTGATGCCACCCTGCACGTACGCCTTTTGGCTGCTCCCATAGGCTGCCTCCAAAAAGAGCGGATCTTTGCGGTCATGGATGGCAAGCGTATCGTTGGCGCTGCTGCTGGCAAGAATCTGCACTGCGCCGCGGTGGTGGCCCCGGGTGAACTCGGCCACTCGTTCCGTTGGCACAAGCACCAACGCCGCCGCGCCATCACACACGGGGCTACTGTCCATCATGTTAATCGGCGTGGCAATCATGGGCGCGTTCAAATAGGTCTTCAGATCAATCGGGCGCTGAAACATGGCGTTGGGATTGTTGGCCCCATTGCGGTGTGCGTTGAGACTGAAGCCCGCGAAGGCATCCATGGGCAGATCATATTCGTGCATGTAGCGCTGCATCAACAGCGCGTTCAGCCCTACAAACGTGACACCGTGGCTCGACTCATACTCTGCATCGGCGGCCATAGCCAGCCCTGCTGTGGTGCGGCTGCTGGTGGTATCGGTCATCTTTTCCACACCCGCCACAATCACCACATCGTGCATGCCGCTGGCAACCGCCATGCAGCCCACCCGCAGCGCCGCGCCCCCACTGGCACACGCCGCTTCGATCTTGGCCGCTTCAATCCCGCGCAGCCCGCAAAAATCGGCCACCAACGTTGCCAGATGCTCTTGTTCGTTGAGCCGCCCGCTGAGCATGTTGCCCAAAAAGAGGGCGTCGGCGCGCTCAATGTTGGCATCGCGCATGGCGGCGGAAATGGCATGAAAGGCAATGTGCCGGAGGGAGAGATCCCAATGTTCATCAACGGGCATCTGTCCGATCCCGACAATCGAGACACTTCGCATAAATCCTCCTCGTGGGCCGGGCCACGACTGTAAGTTCGTTCCAGAAATGCTACAGAATAGGGAATTCGTGCTGCGTGATTCGTGCCGTTGGTAATACACAACACAAATTACGCAACAGGCAACGTACCCCACCGATCCTGTGCTGCTCTCTTTTTATACCAGAGTACAACTCCCAAAATCTACCCGATGGCTGTCAAAGACGCTCAAAATAGCACATCAGGTTATTTGAGAATGTAATAGGTTGCCCGCTTGACGATTCATGCGGAGGTTCCCGGCCCTTCTATTGCCCCCACCTTGATTAACCCCTTGGGGATATCTCGATGCTGGCCGACAGAAAAAGGCATCTCGTCGGCGGGACCGGCGGCGAGATATTGGGCGGCATCGAGGGCGGAAAGGGGCGATGGCTGGGAAGCATCATCCCTCCTATGCTTGTTTCCCGGAAACAGGCGTCATGAGCACCGGCTCGGTGGCCGCTTCGTGTACCCAATCGTCAGCCGCAAAGAGGCCGGGATGAAGCCGATGCCAGGCTTCGCGTAGTTCGGCCACCACAAAGACCGATCCTGTGCCCACGAGAATGCCGTTGGGCGGGGTGATCTGGGCGGCGCGCACAATGCCCGCGTCCATGGACTCGGCGATCTCGACATGGAGCGGTGCTGCATTCTGGGCGCGTGCCTCAATAATCGGCGCTAATTCCTGCCAGATGGCACTCGTGGGCAGCGCTTTGGGATGATGGCTCTGCACCAAAATTAAGCGTGGGCTAACCGAGGCCAAGCGCTCCACCATCGGCCCCATGAGCTTGTCACGGTTGGCCCCAAACAGAAAGGTGATAGGCTGGCCGCGGTAAAAGCGGTTGAGCGTGTGTAGCAAAATCTCGATGCTGTCCACGTTATGGGCACAATCCACAAGTAGCGGCTGTGCTCTGGGGGCAGGCGAGGGCAACTGTTCAAAGCGGCCCGGCCAGCGCGTGGCGGCCACTCCCGCACGCGGCGCGCTCATGGTCAAATTGGAGCAGGCCGCGGCGGGCCACACTCTGCACCATCCCCCACGAAATGGCGGCGTTGATCTGTTGATGGCGGCCCACCAACGGGATCGGCACGCCGGTCAGCGGCTCCACTTTGTGCAGAGGGGCATGGCGCTCGGCGGCTATGCTGGTCAACACGGCCGCCGCGCTGGGATGTTGCGGGGCCACAAAGACGGGAACGCCTTCTTTGATAATCCCGGCCTTTTCAAAGGCGATTTTTTTAAGCGTGTCGCCCAGAATGTTCATATGATCTTTGCTGATGCGGGTGATGCCACAGGCCGCTGGCTGGATCACATTGGTACTGTCCAGCCGCCCGCCCAGCCCCACCTCGATGACCGCCCAATCCACGCCACGGTCGGCGAAATATTGGAAGGCCAGCGCCGTGATCTTGTCGAAAATGGAGAGATCGGGAATCGCCTCAAAGTGTGGGCGCAGCCGTGTCATCAACGCCGCCAGTTCATCGCGCCCGATGAGCTGGCCGTTGACGCGCATACGCTCGCGAAACGAATGCAGATGCGGGCTGGTGAACAGGCCCGGTGGTGTAGCCCAAATGGCGCAGCATCGACTCGGCATAGGCGCTGGTGCTGCCCTTGCCTTTGGTCCCCGTGATGTGCAAGAGCACGTAGCGCGTGTGAGGATTGCCCAAACTTGCCAACACCTCACGCATGCGTTCCAGACCGCGTTCTGGGTTTTCATATTTCAATGGTCGGTTGCCAAAGCTGGCATCAGCAAAAAGGTAGGCCAGCGCGGCTTCATAGGATAAAGAGTCGGGTCGCAAATGGGCCACAGATGAGATCTCCACAAGGAATTGGCGATGGGGAGATTGGCGATGGGGAGATTGGGAAAAACCGTGACCTGTTCTCCAATCGCTCATCGCCAATTCCTTTTATCCCATTGATTGTACTTCAGCCGATCGGGGATGCAAAAACCGTAGGGCAAAGCTGGCAAGCGGATTGCCTAAGCAGCCCTCCATTCTTTATAATCGGGGAATGCAATCTCTATTTCACCGGATTCGTCGTTTTTATAATCGCAGCTTACTTGCCGGATGGGCATTGCGCCGCCGTGTGGAGGGGGCGAGCAATGCGCGGTTGCGTGTGGCTTTGATGTTGGCTCCTGGTATTTTTCTGAAACGCTGGATTTTGCTGTTGTTGGTGGGCGTGCTGACATCAGGGCTGGGGCTAGCCCTGATCTTGCGCGATCTGGAAGTGGTGCAGTTCCTGCCGATGCTGTTACGCCTGATCTTGTCGTTGGATGGGGGATGGGGCAGCTTGATTTTGATTGCGGGCCTTCTGATCACGGCCTTTGGTGTGTGGCGCTTGAATCGTGGGTTAGCCAGCGTCTTGCTGGAGCGGGAAGAAGATCTGGATGATCTGGAACTGGTGGAGGCGATTGTTGTGCGCCAGCAACAGCGCAAACTGCGCACCGGCCCCAAAGTGGTGGTGATTGGCGGCGGCACGGGCATGCCCACTTTGCTGCGCGGTCTGCGCCGCTACACCGAGAACATCACCGCTGTGGTCACCGTGGCCGACGACGGCGGCAGCAGTGGTCTTTTGCGCCAACAGATGGGCATCTTGCCCCCAGGCGATTTTCGCAACAACATTGCTGCACTGAGCGATGCCGAAGGCTTAATGGCGCAATTACTAGAATACCGTTTTGGCGATCAAGGTGGCCTGAGCAATCATAATTTTGGCAATCTTTTTATCACTACCATGGCCACGCTGACCGGCAGTTTTGAGCGGGGCATTGCCGAAAGCAGCCGTGTATTGGCCGTGCGTGGGCGCATTCTCCCCAGCACGCTGGACAATGTGACGCTGTGCGCCGAGGTGGCCTTTCCTGTGCCGACGGGCGAAGGCGAGAGCGCCAACGGTGGGCCAGGCGAACGCTGGGGCTATGTACGCGGCGAAAGCCGTATTCCCGAATCGGGCGGGCGCATCTTGCGTGTCCATCTAGAGCCAGAGCGGTGTCGAGCCTACCCGGAGACGATCCAGGCCATCCTCGCCGCCGATTTGATCATCGCGGCGCCGGGCAGCTTTTTCACCAGTTTGATGCCTAATTTGCTGGTTCCCAATATACGTAAGGCCATCTGTGCCTCGCAAGCGGTGCGCCTCTATATCTGCAACGTTGCCACCCAAGCCGGTGAAACCGATCACTTCACCTTATCCGATCACATGCGCCATCTGACCCTGCACGCCGAAGATGCCTTCACGACGGTGTTGGCGAATCATGTTTACGATCCCGACCACCCTCCCTCTGGCAACGTGCAATGGGTGACATTGCCGCCCAGTAGTGAGGATATCCCCTATCAACTTTTCACCGGCGATCTAGTGGACACACAGCGCCCGTGGCGGCATGATCCCGATAAAGTCGCGGCCCGTGTCATGGAGATCTACAACGCCACACGCCTTGCTACCCTCTGATCGATCCCCAATTGTATCCATATAGGTGCGACGCATTTGCCAGGAGTAGAGTGCGTATAAAACGCCTGTGTGGCGAGTGCGTCGCACCCTAGACCTGTCTAGATAGTCCCAATTTAACATCCCAATTTAACAAAGGATGGACTTGCATACAGAGCAGAAAGGAATGTATGGTAGAATAAGGAGGCGGGCATGATTCTTTGCAAGGTAGATTTTTGCCGCAAACTGATTATGATTTGCCCAGCAGCTAGACTATACAGAACCCAAAGCAGCGTTCTGGTTCTCAATTTATTTCTCAATTTAACGGTTTGTTTCACTATCATGATTCTGGAGGTTATGAATGGCTACACGGATTGCAATTAACGGATTTGGGCGCATCGGGCGTCAACTTACCAAAGCGCTGTTTGAGAAATACCCCAAGGATTTCGATCTCGTAGCGTTTAACGATTTGGCCGATGTCAGCACCAATGCCCATCTGTTCAAATATGATAGCAATTACGGTATCTTTGATGGCACAGTCGAAGTGGGCGATGGCGAGATCATCATCAACGGCGACAGTGTGAAAGTATTCAGCGAGCGCGATCCCAGCAAACTGCCCTGGGGCGATCTGGGCGTAGACATTGTCATCGAAAGCACGGGCATCTTCACTGACCGCGAAAAGGCTTCGCTGCACCTGAGCGCCGGGGCCAAAAAGGTAATCATCAGCGCCCCGGCCAAGGGCGAAGATATCACCATTTGCATGGGCGTCAACGAAGAAAAATATGACGCCAGCAAGCACAACGTGATCAGCAACGCCAGTTGCACCACCAACTGTCTGGCCCCGGCCGCCAAAGTGGTCAACGACAAATTTGGCATCATCCAGGGCGTCATGACCACGGTTCACTCGTATACCAACGATCAGCGCATTTTGGATCTCGTCCACAGTGATCTGCGCCGTGCCCGTGCCGCTGCCCTCAGCATCATCCCCACCACCACCGGCGCAGCCAAAGCCGTTTCGCTTGTCATCCCCGAACTCAAGGGCAAATTTGACGGCATGGCAATGCGTGTCCCCACCCCCACGGTCAGCGTGGTGGACTTTGTCGCCAAGGTCGAGCGCCCTGGCAGCACCGAAGAACTGCTGGCCGCCTTTGACGAAGCCGCCGCTGGTCCCATGAAGGGTGTACTGGCTGTCAGCCGCCTGCCTTTGGTCAGTATGGACTTCAAGGGCAACGCCTATAGCAGCACGATTGACGCCGAGTTCACCGCTTTTTACGGCGATCTGGTCAAGGTCATCACCTGGTACGACAACGAATGGGCGTATAGCGTGCGTGTTACCGACCTGGCGAAGTACATTGCCGACAAAGGCATCTAATTAGAACCTGGCGACAAAAGCCGAGCAGGTGACAAGGCGACAAGGTGACAAGGTGAAATGTGCTGTCACTTTGTCGCCCTTTCACCTTGTCATTCTTTTGCCACTTTACTTTGTCCCTCCTGAAGGATGATCTATGCGTAAACAGACGATTCGAGACATGGACTGGCAGGGCAAGCGCGCCTTGGTCCGCGTTGATTTTAATGTGCCGCAGGACGACAACGGCAACATCACCGACGACGCCCGTATTGTGGGCGCGCTCCCCACCATTACCTATTTGCGCGAACATGGCGCATCTCTGGTGCTGATCAGCCACCTGGGCCGCCCCAAAGACGGCCCTGATCCCCGCTACAGCATGAAGCCCGTGGCCGAACATTTGGAAGCGCTGTTGGGCGTCCCTGTGCAATTTGTGGGAGAAGTGACCGGCGCGGCTGCCGAAAGCGCAGCCAATGCACTGGGCGCGGGCGACGTGCTGGTGCTGGAAAACACGCGCTTTGACCCGCGCGAAACCAAAAACAACGCCGCCATGGCACAAGAACTGGCAAAACTGGGCGACGTTTTTGTCAACGATGCCTTTGGCAGCGCCCATCGTGCCCATGCCAGCACTGCCGGTGTGGCGGATTACCTCCCGGCTGTGGCTGGCTTTTTGATGGAAAAAGAACTGGAATTTCTGGGCGGTGCGCTGGAAGATCCGGCGCGGCCTTTTATTGCGATCATGGGCGGAGCCAAGATCAGCGACAAGATCACCGTCATCGAGAAGCTGATTGAAAAAGTGGACGCGATCTTGATCGGCGGCGGTATGGCGAACACTTTCTTAGCCGCTGAAGGCTACAACATGGGCAAAAGCCTTGTGGAAAAAGACGCCCTTGCCACCGCCGAAGTCTTGATCCGCAAGGGCGCAGGGATCATTCACCTGCCTGTTGATCTGCGCGTGGCCGACCAATTCGCCGCCGATGCCGCCAATCAAATCGTCAGCATCGAAGAAGTGCCCAGTAATGGCATGGCGCTTGACATTGGCGTAGCGACCATTGCCCACTATGCCAACCGTCTCTCTGGCGCGCGCACGGTAATCTGGAACGGACCAATGGGCGTCTTTGAATTCCCGGCCTTTGCCAAAGGAACAGTTGCCATTGCCGACATTCTCGCCGATCTGCGCAACGCCACCACCATCATCGGCGGCGGCGACAGCGCCGCGGCGGTGCGCCAGACCGGGCTAGAAGACCGTATGACCCACGTCAGCACCGGCGGCGGGGCCAGTTTAGAATTTCTCGAAGGGCGCGAATTGCCCGGTGTGGCTGTGCTGGCTGATCGCATGTAATGATGGTGATTGGGTGAGTTTATCCTTTTGGTAATCCCCAATCTCACACTCCAACTCACACCTTTTTGTGGAGTCCCATGAACTTTTTTCAACGACTTCTCTCTCTCTTCACCGGCGGCGGACGCAGCAGCGGCGGGCGCTGGATGAGCATTTATGTAATCAGCCGGCGCTGTAACGAACCACTGAGCGCGCAAGTCGATCTGCTCAACGCCCTCAGCGGATCCGACGACAGCGATGCCGCATTCTATACACGCAAAGTGCTTCAGGGCACAGGGGCCAATCGCTGTTTCGCCCAAGTGGAGGTGGAACTCTGGTTCGACAGCCAGCGCAAACTGTTGCGCCATCATGTAGAGGGCGGGCGTTGGCTGACCGAAGACGAATACGCCGCCGAGGTGGAGCGTATCAACGCGCCGCCTGAAACCGAGACCGATGAGCGTGAGACAAATTCAGGCCAAGCGCCAGAACACGGAGATGACAATGCGTAGACCCATGATGGCTGGAAACTGGAAGATGAATAAAACCATCCCCGATGCCATTGCCCTGACGCGGGCCATTTGTGATGTTGCCTGTGATTACAACAATGTGGAGCGTGTGATCTGTCCGCCCTTTGTTTGCATTTCGGCAGTGAAGGCTGTGGCCGCCAGCATCCCGATTTTGCTGGGCGCGCAGAACGTCCACAGCGAAGAAGAAGGGGCCTACACCGGCGAGATCAGCGCAGCGATGCTGGAAGGGTTGGTGGAGTATGTGATCATCGGCCACAGCGAGCGCCGCCAATACTTTGGCGAGACCGACGAAAGCGTTAATGCCAAGATTAAAGTGACACAGGCCCACGGCCTCATTCCAATTCTGTGCGTGGGCGAAAGTTTGGCCCAAAACGAAGCGGGCGAAACTGAATCCTTTGTGAGCGGGCAGGTGCGCGCTGCGCTGGCTGGCCTCAGCGGCGAACAGGTGAGTTCGTTAATTATCGCCTATGAGCCGATCTGGGCGATTGGCACTGGGCGGGCGGCCACGGCAGCCCAGGCGGGCGAAACCTGCGGTCTGGTGCGCGCCACTGTGCGCGAACTTTATGGCGATGCCGTGGCCGACGCCACCCGCGTTCTCTATGGCGGCAGCACCAAACCGGGCAACATTGCCGAGATCATGCGAGAAGCAGAGATCGACGGCGCGCTGATTGGCGGGGCTGCGCTGACCGCTGAAAGCTATGGCGAAATGGTGCGCATCACCCACGAACTCTACGCCTAGCCTCTGCGTTGGATAAATGGATTTTCTAGGCTCCCACCCTCTCGGACTGGGAGCCTTTTGATTCACACCCGCCGGACTGCCCATGTCGCTTGAATCTCCTTTCTTTATCTTCTTCGGCTTTAGCCTGCTGCTTCTGGCATTGGCTTGGTGTAGTAACCGCATTGGGCTGTTGATCCAGCAAAATGTACTTCTCCTCGCACGTTCGGCGGATCTAGCAATGGTGGTGCTTTTCCTCGTCTACTTGCCCGGCATTGTTGTGCATGAGGGCGCACATTGGCTCATGGCAAAGCTGTTGGGGTTGAAAACCGGTAACTTTCGCGTCTGGCCTAAAAAGCAGGGGAAGTATATCGGACTGGGCAGTGTGAGCATCGCCAGCGGCGGGACAGTTGCCGACAGCTTGGTGGGCATGGCCCCACTCATTGCAGGATCGCTATTGGTGATGTGGATCAGCAGTGAGGTTTTTGCTACCGAGCACTTGAGCGAGTTGTGGACAGAAAGCGGCTGGGTGCAGGGTGTCTCTATGCTTTTTGCCGATCTCTATGCCCGTGAAGATGGCCTGCTCTGGGCCTATCTCATTTTTGTCATCGCCAACGCCATGATGCCCAGCAGCAGCGACCGTGAGCCGTTGAAGCCGCTTCTGCTCTATGTGTTGGTCTTTGCCGTCCTCTATCTACTCGTCGATCAGTCGGGGCAACTGCTCAGCCGCCTTTCACACTGGCTGGTTGATCCGCTGCGCATGTTGAGCAATGCCTTTTTGTTTACCTTTTTGATTGATCTGGTCATGGTCGGAATCCTTTCCGCCCTCCAGATCGTATTGTCTTTCATACGTCGCTAAACGTCGCTACAAACGCTTCGATTTTGTAACTATACAGCTTCAAATGCGACGCACGGGTCTGAATTAGGCTACAACACTGAATCCATCCTGACCCGTGCGTCGCACCTGAAGCGTTACTCGATTTTTAACAAACCCACGGTCAGGTAAATTTAACATGACGCTTATGGTGCGAACTGAGAATTTGCGCAAATCGTTTCGCCGCGCCGACGGCTCAACCATCGAGGCCGTCAAAGGCGTGGACCTGGAGATCCAAACCGGCGAAATCTTTAGCCTGCTGGGGCCAAATGGTGCCGGCAAGACGACAACCATTTCCATGATCAGCGGGCTGCTGCAACCTACCGCAGGCGATGCCTGGATCGGTGGTCACTCGATTACCCAAGAGCCGATTGCCGCCAAAAAACTCATGGGCTTTGTCCCCCAGGAGATCGCCCTCTATCCCCAACTGAGCGCCCGCCAAAATTTGGCCTTCTTTGGCAAGATGTACGGCATGGGCGGCAAAGATCTCAACCACCGTGTTGATGAAGTGCTGATCTTTTTGGATCTGCGTGATCGCCAGCATGACCGCATCGACACCTTCTCTGGCGGCATGAAACGGCGTGTGAACATCGGTGTCGGGCTGCTGCACAGGCCGCGGCTGGTCTATATGGATGAACCCACGGTGGGCATCGATCCCCAGAGCCGCCGCCGCATCTTGGACACAGTCAAACACCTGCGCGATGAACAGGGCATCACCGTGCTGTATACCACCCACCTTATGGAAGAGGCCCAGGAACTCAGCGACCGCGTGGGCATTATCGACCACGGCGAGGTCATCGCGCTGGGCACACAGGCAGAGTTGACCCGGCGTGTGGGCGAAGAAGATCGGCTGGACTTTAGCGTGGGCGCGCAGCATGTGGACGCCGCTCTGTTGCAACAGATCCCGGCGCGCATTCCCGGCGTGAGCAAAGCGCTCTATACCCCGGCGGAAGCGTTGGGCGAGGGCAACGGCCAGCCCAAGCCAGCCCAGATCACGACTTTTGCGGCCCACGGCCAAAGCGTTCTCCCCGCGCTGATCAACTTGCTGGATCGGGCCGGCGTGGAGATCCACGCTGTGGAGATCCGCGAGCCGGATCTAGAAGCGGTCTTTCTCGCCCTCACCGGGCGCGCCCTGCGCGACTGAGTTTTTGGGGAAGACTTCACCGCAAAGAAGCAAAGATCGCAAAGATTTCACCAGAAAAATCTGCGTAATCTGCGGCTCAAAAAACTTTTCGCATCACGCATTAGGCTTAGCCCATGTCCAAAATTCTCACCATCACTTGGAAAGAACTCTATACCACCTTTCGCGACCGCAACCTGATCCTGATCATGTTTCTGACGCCGATTGTGCTTTCCACAATTATGGGGTTGGTCTTTGGCGGATTGGGCAGCGGCAGCGGCTCAACCAGCTTTGCCGATATGCCGATTGCCGTGGTCAATCTTGACGAAGGCTTTAATCTGGCCGATCAGATTCCCAGCGACGATGGCGAAATGCCCTCCCTGGACGATCTGGAGTTTGCCATTGGCGGGCAGACGATTAACCTGGGCGAACAACTTCGCCTGAATCCCAATCTCACGGTGAGCGACACCCCCTTGCAAGCGAGCAATGCTTCGTTCAACTTGGGCGATACCCTGGCCGGGATGCTCCTTTCGGAAAGTGTCACGGCGACCACGGCAACGACGGCGACAACGGGGTTAGATTTCAACGCCCTCACCTGCCCGTTGGTGGAAACCAGCACCGCCGACAGCGGTTTTAGTGGCACGCTGGACAATCTCTTTGCCGCCGTGAAAGTGGACGATGCCGCTGTGGCCCGCGCCGCCGTGGATCGGGGCGATTACGTGGCAGCGGTGATCATCCCGGCGGGCTTCAGCACTGGCCTCATGCCCAGCTTTGCCCTTGCCGACCCAGTGACCAATACCGTGACCAATCCTCAAGAGGGCGCAGCCGCCGTGGAGGTCTACGCCAATGCCGGGCGGCCTATTTCGGCCAGTATTGTGCGTGCCGTGGTCGAGGGCATTGTCAACCAACTTCAGCGCACAAGCGTGGCCCTGGATTCGATGCTGGCGGTCTCCGTCGATAGATTGCTCGCAGCCTTCAACGTCAACAGCTTGACCAATCTCAACCTCAGCAGCCTGGACCCCACTCTGCTCACCAATGGCATCCAAAGCCTGGACGCTTCGATCCTCGACCCGCTGGCCTGCCTCATGACCCCTGGCGCGGGCAACATCACCCTGCACCAGGAGCCGCTCGATCCTTTGCAGACGCAGAGTTCGTTCGCATTTATTATGATCTTGCTTGGCTCGGCCCAGGCCATCTTTTTCGCCATGTTCACAGGCATTTTTGGCATCAACTCCATCTATGCCGAGCAGGATAACTGGACGCTGCAACGGCTGGTGGCCTCGCCCACGCCGCGCAGCTTCATCCTGGCCGGGAAACTATTGGGCAATCTTGTAGTGGTCACCGCCCAACTGGTGATCCTCTTGACCTCGTTTACTGTGATTGCCAGTATAGTTGAGGGCAAACCCAGCTTCATTTGGGGCACAAATATCCCTGCGTTGCTGGCTGTGATTGTGGGCATTGCCCTCTTTGTATCAGGGCTGGGCGTGCTGGTGGTGGGGCTGGCGAAGAACTCTGCGCAAGTGCAATTCTTTGGGCCGATGGTGGCTTCCACAATGGGGGCGTTGGGCGGCTCCTTTGGCTTCCGCCTGCCACCCTCTATTGCTGGCCTCTCCCCAGTCTGGTGGGGGTCCGAAGCGCTGCGACGGGTCTCCACAGGGGAGATCGACACCCTGGCGACGCCGCTACTTGTTCTCTTTGGCGTTGGGATCGGCACGTTTATCATCGGCACAATGCTCTTTCGCCGTCGGCTGGACTTGTAGGAGAGACGATGGACGAAAGACGATGGACGAAGTCTACGTTCATCCATCGTCTTTCGTCCATCGTCCCTTTCACCAACACTTTTGGAATCGATACCCATGAACGCACTCCTGACCATTACCCTTAACGATCTGCGCATCTTCTTTGCCGAGCGCGGCAACCTAGTTGGGCTGATAGCGCTTCCGCTGGCCTTTACCCTGGTCTTGGGCTGGGCTTTTGGCGGCGGCGATGATGGCCCGGTCCGTGTGCGCGTGGATATCGTCGATCTGGACGACACACCCCAATCAGCCACGCTGGTGGACGAGATCCGCGCCGCCAATGAGACGTTGCTGCTCTGCCCGTTTGATAATGACGCCGATGACTTTTGCCGCCTGGGCGACGAAGCGCTGACCCAGGCGCGCGCCATTGAGCGCGCCCGCAGCGAAGTCAGCACGGCCCTGCTTGTGATCCCGGCGGGCTACGGCGACGCGCTGCGCAACTTCTCGCCCGCCCAACTTGAGTTCTATGCCACAGGCGATGTTACCCTGCCCAACGCCGTGGAGCAGACCATTGAAGCTGTGTTACAACAGGTCAACACCGCTTCGCTCACGGCGGCCACCAGCGGCGCGCTTCTGGATGCGTTAGCCGCGCAGACTGGGTTGTCACCCCTGATTGGCGGCTTTCGCGATGATCTTGTGCGGCGAATTTATGAGGACGCCCACATTCGCCTAGAAGGGCGACCAGACGCTGTGCGCTATACACTGACCCGCGGCCAGGATGACACTGTGCAGGTGGACCAGGGCTTTGGTCAATCTGTGCCGGGCATGGGGGCTATGTATGTCATGTTCACTGTATTGGGGGGGATGGCGGTGCTGCTGCGCGAACGCAACCAATGGACGCTGCAACGGCTGGTGGCGTTGCCCTTGTCGCGCGCTCAAATTTTGGGCGGCAAGGTGCTGACCTATTTCACCCTGGGTATGATCCAATTTTTGGTGGTCTTTGCGGTGGGCTTAATCGTGGGGCTGGATTTTGGCGACAGCCCGTTGCTGATCTTGCTGGTGATGATCGCCTTTACCTTATGTGTCACCGGCCTCGCCTTTGCCATTGCGCCACACGTCCAAAGCGAAGCACAGGCCGACGGCATCGCCCGTCTGTTAGCGCTCTCGTTGGCTCCGCTGGGCGGCGCATGGTGGCCGCTGGAGATCGTGCCGGATTTCATGCGCACGGTGAGTTACATTTCGCCCGTCTCTTGGGCCATGAACGCCTTCCATGATCTCATGTGGTTCAACCGCGGCTTTGTGGATGTGCTACCGGAGATCGGCGTGTTGGTGGCCGCGGGCGCGATTTTCTTTGCGCTGGGCGTACGCCGTTTCCGCTATGTGTAATTTTAACGCGGAGACGCGGAGAGGAAATTCCTCCTTACGTCTCTGCCCCTCTGCGCCTCCCCGTTTATGGTGATTCTGGATGAAGCTGTGAATCTACGCGGGCGAATCTTTGCTTTCTTTGCGGCTTTGCGGTGAAATAGAAGCTTTGAATCCAGCGTTACGTACCTTTATTCGATAAGACTTAACCTATGTCTATTTTAACTATTTCCAACCTGACCCAATCCTACGGTGATTTTGATGTCTTTGTGGGCATCAACGCTGCCATCCCCAACGAAGGTAAAATCGGCCTTGTGGGGCCAAACGGCGTGGGCAAAACCACGTTGCTGCGCATCCTGGCCGGTCTCGATGCCCCTTCAGGGGGTTCGTTGTCGGTGTCGCGTGGCTCCACGATTGGGTATCTGCGCCAAGAGGCCATGGAGGCCTTTGCCGGCCGCGAAAATACCATCTACGCCGAGATGCTCACCGTCTTTAAGGAGATCAAAGCCCAGGAAGCGCAGTTGCGCAGCCTGGAGCATCAGATGGCCGCTGGGGATGCTTCCGACGATCTCTTTTCTCAATATAGCCATACGCAAGAAGCCTTTGAACGGGCTGGCGGCTATGACTACGAAGTGCGCATTAATCAGGTCTTACAGGGGCTGGGCTTTGGCCGCGACGATCTCGACACGCCGCTGAGTCACCTGAGCGGCGGACAGAAAACCCGCGCGCTGTTGGGGCGTCTGCTCTTGGAACGTCCTGATCTTTTGATCCTGGATGAGCCGACCAATCATCTCGATGTAGATGCGATTGAATGGCTGGAAAGCACACTGCGCCTGTGGGAAGGCACACTGCTCATCGTCTCGCATGATCGCTATTTCCTCGACCGCGTGGTCAACCGCATCTGGGAGATGAGCCGCACGGGCATGGAGGAATACCGCGGCAACTACAGCGCCTATGTGCTGCAACGCCAGGAGCGCTGGGCACTGCGCGAAAACGAGTTTGAGACCATTCGCGAGAAGTTTCTTAAGGAACTCGATTACGTCAAACGCAACATTGCGCGGGATAGCACCAGCAACATGGCGAAAGGGCGGCTACAACGGCTGATCCGCGAGGTCAAAGTGGTGGAGGCTGGCGGGCTGCACTTGCTCAACAGCAAAAACTGGGGGCAGGTGATGGACGAGGTGGACATCTCCAGCAGCAAATGGAGCGTAATGGATGTGGAAGGGCATATCAAAAGCCTGAGCAGTCCTGTCCAGCGCCCGCCGTCACTGAATTTGCGCCTGAACAGCAAGCTGCGCAGCGGTAAAATTGTCCTTCGTACCAGCAAACTCACCGTTGGCTATCCTGGCACGCCGCTCTTTGAAGCGGATCCCATTGAACTGCACCGCGGTGAATGTGCGGCACTGATCGGCCCCAACGGCGTGGGCAAAAGCACCTTTTTGCGCACGCTCATGGAGCAGATTCCACCGTTGGCTGGCAAGATCGAGTTTGGGGCCAGTCTCAAGGTTGGCTACTTTGCCCGATCTCACAACACTTTCAACCCAGAAAATACAGTCTTAAATGAACTGCTTGATCACAAAAATTTGATGCTGGGGCCAGCGCGCAGCTACTTGGCCCAATATCTCTTCCGCGGCGACGATGTCTACAAAAAGGTGAGCATGTTGAGCGGTGGCGAGCGCGCCCGTCTGGCCCTGGCGATTCTGGCATTGGAGGGGGCCAACTTGCTCCTCCTCGACGAGCCGACCAATCACCTTGATATTCCGGCTCAGGAGATTTTGCAAGAGGTGTTGGAGAACTTCGACGGCTCGATTCTGTTGGTTTCGCATGACCGCTACATTATTGACCGGCTGGCAACCCAGGTCTGGGATCTGCGCGACGGGCAGTTGCACATCACGCCTTTTTCCTATCAAGAGCATCTGGCGCTGCGTGCCCAAGCCCAGGAGCAGGCTCGCGTGCAGGTTGTCGAACAGCGCGCCGCTGTCCGACAGGAAGATGGCCGCGGCGACCGCGCCCAGCGTGCCGAGGAGCGCCGCCGTGTCCAAGAGCTATCCGCCCTGGAAGAGAAGATCCACCGGCTGGAGCAAAAGCTGCCCGAAATCGAAGAAGCGCTGGCCGCCGCCAGCCAGCGCCAAGATCTCAACGCCATCCAAAAGTTGAGCGCCGACTATGCCGCAGCCCAAACTGCGCTTGAAGCGCAAATGGAGCAGTGGAGCAAGCTGGCTGGGTAAAGAGGCTCCCCTGAGCGTCTCTTTTCTAACCCAAGCTTAGCACCCCAAACCGCGCTGGCTTGTGAAAATCGGCGGGGTCGGTGAGCGTGGGCGACCAACAACTGAACTCGGTGGGCTGCTGGCTCTGGCCTGGCCGCGGACGCTCAATCCGGTAGAAATTAGCCCGCCACACGGCGGGCTTTTGGTGGGGCGGTGCAATCGCCGCCCAGGGCAGCGCCAATGTGGCCGCCCAGCGTGATTTGCCCATCCGCTGACCACCCCAGCGGATGTTGTCGGCATCCCAGGCCGCATCCACCCCCATGTCACGCCGATCCCCGTGGGGATTGTGGACCCTGGCATCGAAAAGCACGCCGTGGGGGCTGATCTCAAACTCGTAGTAGTCCACCGGCGTAGCCTCACCCGCCCCGATGAATAGCTCCACCACCTCTTGGTCATAGATGGGATCATCACGGCGGGTGAAGGTTCCCCACACGTCATCGTCCTCACAGTCAAAGCGTACATAAAGCCCCTCGTCGTCGTGGCAGAGGCGCACCGTGGTCTGTTGAAGGGCGGGGCCGCTGCCATCCGCCAAAATCAGCGGCGGCAGTGACGGTAAATGTGACCAATCCCAGGCGGAAAATGGCGTTCCCGACCACCCGGCAGGCTTGACCGGAACCGAAAAGCGGGGCAAACTTGAATTGTCCATAAGGTATCCTTTTGGCGTTGGGGGCGGAAGATTCGAGATCAGGAATTTCGGAGCCATCTTTCCCCAATCCCCACTTCCCAGTCACCCGTTTGTAGAGAGGAAATGAATATGACCGTGCAATTAGCAGAACTCACCCGCGACCAGATCGGCACTCTGGCCTCAGAGGCATTGGTGGTTCTGCCCACTGCCTCGATTGAGCAACATGGCCCGCATCTGCCTGTGATCACTGATACCATGTTGTGTGGCACTGTGGCTGAGCGCGCCGCCCAGCAGGCCAGCCAGCAGATCCCGATTGTAGTGGCCCCCGTGTTGTGGACCGGCAACTCGCACCATCACATGCCGTTTCCCGGTGTGCTTTCGCTGCCCAGCCCCAACTATATCACGACTGTGATTGACGTGTTGGAAGGGCTGATCAAAAGCGGCTTCCGCAAACTGGTGATCCTCAACGGCCACGGCGGCAACACCGATTCTAACAAGGTGGCGGCGCTGGACATTGCCAATCGCCTGGGCCACCCTGTACGCATTGCCGCGGCAGCCTATTGGGATATTGCCCGCCCGGCGTTGGTGGAAGAAGCGGGTTTCGACAGCGCACTGATCCCCGGCCATGCAGGGCGTTTTGAGACAGCCATGATGTTGGCGATCCGGCCTGATCTCATCAACAAAGAGGGGCTGGGCCGTACAAAAGAAGTCCCCGCCGAGCAGGGACTCTTTGCCAACTTCGCCGGGGCCACGGTACAGGTCCACGGCGCGTGGCAGGCTGGGCCAGGCTATACCGACAACCCCGCCGCCGCCAGCGTGGAAGAGGGCCAGAAGTTGTTGGAGATCACCGTGCGGCGTGTAGCAGAGTTTTTGGTGGCGTTTCAGCAGAGCCAATAAATAAAAGAGGTATTGGATATTGGATATTATAAGCGGCCTTTGTCCTCTTTCAATATCCGAATATCCAATACCTCCTCTCGTTTACCCCTTCAACGCCCCCACCGTAATCCCCTTCTGAATCTGGTTCTGGAAGATGATGTAGACAAGCAACGTTGGCACCATGATCATGCTCACGGCGGCAAAGAGCGCGCTCCAGTCGTTCTGATAGTATTGCTGATGGAGCATATAGGCCAGCCCCTGGGTGAGGACATAGCGTTTGTTATTGGTCATCAACACCACGGGCAACAGATACTGATTCCACATCCCCAAAAAGTTGAAAATACCAATGCTGATCAGCCCTGGCTGGGCCAGTGGCAACATCACGCGGGAAGAAAACCTGGTATTGGTTGGCCCCATCCAGGGTGGCTGCTTCGTGTAGCTCTGATGGCAAGGTGCGGAAGAAACCGGTCATGAAGAAGACGCTAAAGGGCAGCGAATAGGCTACATAGACCAGGATTAGCCCCTGGTATGTACTCAGCATGCCCAGATCCTTGACCAGGAAAAAGAGTGGAATCAGGGCCAGAAAGACCGGGAAGAGCATCCCCGCCATGAAGCCGTAGAAAATAAGGCGATTGCCGGGGAAGGGGAAGCGGGCCAGCACATAGGCCGTCATGGCCGATAGGATTAGGATCAAGGCCAGTGAGGGCAAGACCACAATAAAGCTGTTGAGAAAATATTCGCCGATGTGGGCGTCCACCCAGCCACGCCGAAAATTGTCCCATTGCAGGACTTCGGGCAGCGCCCACGGGCTGAAGAAGATCTCTTTATCGGTCTTGAACGAAGTGTAGAGCAGCCAAACCATGGGAAAGATCACGATCACCGACCACAACAACAGAAAGAGATTGAGAAAAATGTTGGGAAGGCTGAAACGTGATTTGCCAATCTGGCGAGCGGGGGCGGCACGCTTGGCTGGGGTCTCGGCAAAAGAGTCAGGTGCCATAATTAATACTCCAACGATTCTCGGCTCATCAGCCGGCTCAGGATGACCGAAATGACAAGGGTCAGGAAGAAGAGGGCCACCGCCACGGCTGTGCCGTATCCAAATTTACTGTTGATAAATGCTTCGTTGTAGAGAAAGGTCGCCAGCACTTCCGACGAGCGGCTCGGCCCACCCTCGGTCATGGTTTGGGTGATGGCGAACATGTTGGTGGCGCCAATCATGATAAAGATCAGACCCGTTTGCAGCGTATCCCAGATCATGGGCAGGGTAACCTTCCAAAAGAGATGCCAGCGGCTGGCTCCGTCGATCATGGCGGCTTCGTAGTACGTGATGGGGATTGATTCCATGGCTGCGACGAAGAGCACCATAAAAAAACCCACCTCTTGCCAGATCGTCACCGCACCAATGGCTGGCAGCACGGTATCGGGATTGCCCAGCCAGACGGGTGGCGCAGCAATGCCCACCGATTTGAGAATGGCGGTGAGAATGCCAATCGTGGGGTGGTAGACGAAACTCCACAGCACGCCAATCGCCACCACCGACATCACCTGTGGGAAGAAGTAGGTGACCCGGTAGAACTTGGAGAGCGGCACGCCCTGTGTCAGCACAAAAGCAAAGAAGAGCGCCAGGCTCAGGCTAAAGAGCGGCAACGTAATAATGTAAAAGGCGTTGTTGCCCAATGCATTCCAGAAGTGAGCGTCGTTGGACAGGCGTGTGAAGTTTTCCAGGCCAATGAAGACGGGGTTCTGGGCCAGACCGCGCCATTGGGTCAGGCTAATATACATAGATTGCAGGTAGGGATAGAGCACAAATGTAAAGTAGAGCAAAAGGGATGGCGCTAGAAATGGAATAATCAGCCGATACTTATTTCGATACATTGATGCCTCCAGAACAGATCTGGCCTGTGCAACCCAGGCACAGGCCAGACATTAGTGGATTTGGGCAGACAAAAACTCGTTTGACCGTCAAGCGGTGGAATTCTGAGGGAAATTGGAGGTTAGATATTGGGGATCGGATATTTGAAAAGGCTGCATCTTTGAATATCTAATCCCCAATATCTAATCCCCCAATCGCCTAGCGCGTGTATTTCGGAATGGAATCGTCGCCCTTAACTTCTTCAACTTTGGTCTGCATTGCTGTGATCCACTCTTCGGGGGTAATGCGCCCCGTCATCAGATCGCCGGTGCGGTCGCGCATTTCATCGTTCAGCGACGTGTACCAAGCATCCGTCTGTGTATCAAAGATATCATCCCCGGCTGCTTCGGCCATCGCTGTGGCCGATTGCACCGCTGGGCTAAGGTCCACGCCTTCTGTGCCGCCAGATACGGGCATAATCGCACCCACATTCTGCGCGAACCACTGAGCATTGGCCTTGGACATCAGCGTACGCAGATATTCCATGCCGCCGACGGGATTCTCGCCCTGCGACGGAACAATGAAGTTCTCGCCAGACCAAGCCATAATCGAGTTGAAGGTATCCTCGGTGGGGCCGGGCACAGGCTTGAGCACCATGTCGAAGCCTTCGGGCGTCAGATCGCGCATTTCGTTCTCCAGCCAGGTGCCACAGGGAATGAAGACCGCATTGCCCTGCAACCACTCGGCTTGGGATTCGGTGTGGGTCAACCCCTCTGTGCCAGCCATAATGTAGCCCCGGTTGTAGAGTTCCTGCATCATCTGCAACGAGGTAAGCACCGCCGGATCTGCCCAGGCATCCACCACCAGATTGTCCATATCGACGATCAACTGCGCGCCACCGTTTTTGTAGAACAACGGCCAGAGCACGCCAAAGTTCATATACTGGGGATAGCGACCCTGATACGTCCACGGAGCCATATCTGTGGTGGTCTTGATCATTTCGCAGAAGTCTAGCATCTCATCCCAGGTTGTGGGATATTCCCAACCGTTCTCCTCGAAGAGAGACTGGCTGTGCCAGATGCCCGCCACCGTGAAGGCCATGAGCAGCACAAACTGTGTGCCGTCATACTTGCCGCTATCCTGCGAGCCGGGGAAGAGGGTTTCGCCAAATGTCTTGCCCGGTGTATCCAGCGACGGCGCATTGAAGAGCGGCGCCAGATCGGCCAACTGACCTTCGGCCACCAACGCCGCTGTGTCCAGATTGCCCGCGCCGCTGTTGTCGATCACATCGGGCGGGTTGCCGCCAATGAAGCGCGGGCGCAACTGATCACCCACACGTTGAATACCGTCCACGCTCATCTCGTTCTCAGGATGCAGCGCACGGAAAATGTCGGCAGCGTTGTCGAGATAGCCGCGGCCAAAACCACCCTCAAAGAAGACACCCTCAACGGGTTTGCCTGCTTCCAGGCCCAACGGATTGAGCGCATCCGCCGCAACCTCAAAGGGTAGATCGGGCGCTGCGGCTGGGGCCGCTACTTCTGCGCCGGTGGCGGGCGCAGCCGGTGCAGAACTGGGCGCAGCGGCTGGCGCACAGGCAGCCAAAGTGGCCCCTGCCCCCAGCAACGCAGTATTTTTCAGAAAAGCACGACGGGTAAACATCTTGTTGTTCACGAGGACCTCCAATAGTGAGTTGTGAATAGGTGAGACACTTGAATGAGGATCTGGATGAGGGGGATAGATGTTTCAGACATAAAACTGAAACATCTATCCCATTATAAGGTTGAAGATCCAACCCTGTCAACGTTATAGCGAACCTTCTGGCGGGGCTAGATTCGACGAATCCTGCAATTGAATCGTGAGGCCACCATCCACCACCAGCGCATGGCCGGTGACAAAGCTAGCTTCGTCCGAAACCAGGAAATTGATGGCGCTGGCGATCTCTTCGGGTTGGCCGGGCCGCCCCAGCGTGTAGAGCCGTTTGGCCCAGGATAGCCGCCCCTCGGTGATACTCTCGTTGTGGGTGAGAATCCAGCCCGGACAAACAGCATTGACGCGGATGCCCAGTGGCCCGCCGTCCATTGCCATCTGCCGGGTGAGGTTGATCACGGCGGCTTTGGCTGTTTCATAGACGGCATTATTCGGCCAGGCCATTAGCCCGTGGACCGAGGCCAGATTGACCACTGCGCCGCCACCCACCGCTTGCATGGCCGGAAAGGCATATTTCCCCGCCAAATAGATAGCCTTGACCATGACGTTCATGCCCCGATCCCAGTCCTCTTCGGCCAGATCCACCACCGATCCCTTTTTGGTCCAATAGGCGTTGTTGACGAGAATGTCCAGCCGCCCCCAGGCGTCCACGGTGGATTCGACCATGTGGCGCACGTCGGCGTGCTGGCCCACATCGGCGTGGACAAAGCGGGCCGTGCCCCCCGCCGCCTCGATCTCGGCGACGACGGCATTTCCCCACTCATCCTGAATATCGGCGATGGCGACCTTTGCCCCTTCGCGTGCGAGACGCAAGGCAGTAGCCCGGCCGATGCCGTGGCCCCCGCCCGTGACGATGGCGACCTTCTGTGATAGCGCCATGCATTAGCTACCCTTCACTTCAAAGATAATCTCGATTTCACACGCCCAGTTGTCCGGCACGGTCAGGCCGATGGCGCTGCGCGCATGGCGGCCCGCCTCGCCAAAGACTTCGATGAGCAGGTCGCTACAGCCGTGGATCACGGCCGGGGTGTTGTCAAAATCCGGGGCGACGTTGACCATGCCAAAGACCTTGACCACCTGCACTACATTGTCGAGACCACCGGCCAGTGTATGCACGGCTTGCAGGCAGTTAAGCGTGCAAAGTTTGGCCGCTTCGTAGCCCTGTTCCACGCTGACATCGCGCCCGACTTTGCCCTTAATATTCTGATCGCCCCAGCGCGAAACTTGGCCGGAGGTGTAGATCAGATTCCCCGTGCGCTTGGCGTGCATCAGCCGCCCGGCGTTGAGTTGCATGGTCTGGAGGGTGTAGCCTTTTTCTTCGAGTTTTGCTGCGTAAGACATGGTGAGTCCTTTCGGGTGGTAAATGGTTGTAAAGTTGATGATGGATGGAAGACGATAGACGGAAGACGAGGGATGAACGCAGACTTTCTGGGTAAGACAGTCTTGCACATATCGTTGAAAAGACAAGATTAGGACTTACGCAATTGAGCCAGAAGTTGAACTTTTCGAAAAGTTCAACTTCTCCTGTCGTCATCCCCACAGTGCGTAAGTCCTGAAGATGACATTACGAGCTTCGTCCCTCGTCTATCGTCCCTCGTCCGCTGCTATGCCCGCGTCATCACCGGAGCCTGGGTCGCCCGTGCGCGCAGATCGGCGAATTCTTTGCTGCCGTCGTCGTCGAGAAGTTCGGTGTTGACGCCGCGCTCGTAGAGCGGACCGTTGGCTGTGCGGAAATAGTTCCACATGTGCGAACCGCCGCTAAACGAGTTGTCGGAAAAGTAGATGTTGATGCCATTAGCGCGGCTATACTTGATCAGCCGGGGCGGCAGCGAGAGATCAGCTTCATCGACACGATATTTTTCCAGCGCGCCTTCGTCGATCTCCACGCCCAGGCCCGGTGCATCGGGAACCGCAGCAAAGCCGCCCACAACCTCAATGCGCTGGCTAAGTAGATTGTGCTCGTAAAGCTCATGGCAGTTGATCCCCGGCCATTGGGCATGGCTGAGCACTGCGCCCAGGTGCAGCGACATGGTCGTGGTCAGCCCCGTCCCTACCATTTGCAGGAAGAAGGGCATGTTGGCCGTGGCCGAACTAATCCCCGATTTCATCACATTGGAAACGCCGCCCGCCACCACGAAGCCATCACAATAGCCTGTGGTAATCGCCGTGCCGCCGGGGATGGAACCGTAGTGATGGGCAATCGGCGTGCGCACTTTCTCGCGCAGCAATCGATTTCCGGCCACGTCGTGGGCGTGGATCGGCCCTTCCCAAAGGGCGATTTTGGGGAAGTCGGTCTCCAATTCACGCAGCACAGGAACCGCCGTGGAAACGTCCAACAGGAAATCGTTCCAGTCGCAGTCAATGTGAAAGTAATCCGGCGTGGCTTCGCTAATCTGCTTTACCGTTTCGTAGACATCGAACCAGGGACGCGTCTTGATTTTGATGGACGTATAGCCCAAGTCGTGGGCGACTTTGGCCTCGCGTGCATAGGCTGCCGGCCCCATATCGTGATCCCAGAACGAGAGCGGGCAGGCTTGGCGGATGGGGCTACCCAACAGCCGATAGACCGGCACGCCGGCCAGTTTCCCGGCAGCGTCAAAGAGCGCCATTTGCAAGCCCGCGCCCAGGCTGTCGTCCCACATCACTTCAAAAGGCGACTTGCCGATGACGCGGTCGGTCTCTTTGACACGGCCCCAGGTGTAGTTCTGGATCGTCTCGCCGTAGCCGACGATGCCAGCATCGGTGGTGACCCGAATCACTTCGGTTTCGGCCCAGGTGTGAATGTTGGCGCGTTCCATCTCGCGGCGCACACGGTCTACCATGGGCACCCAGAGCAAAATGCGCTCTACTTTGGTAATCTTGGCGGAGGGTTGAGTGGGCATAAGCGTTCCTCGATTGGGTGGAAGGGGAGAATAGATTGGACGGCAGGGTGGGATCAGGCGGGCCAGAGTTGGCGACCGCCATCGACCCGCAACACCTGCCCAGTCATAAACGATGAGCCTGGGGTGACGAGAAATTCCACAACACGGGCGATTTCAAGCGGCTGGCCGTAGCGTTCCAGCGTATCGTCGGCGTGGATGGCGCTTTCATCAATCGGGCGGCTGGCGAGAAAGCGAGGTGTGATTACCCCACCGGGGGCGATCACGTTGACGTAGACATTGTGCGGGCGCAGTTGGGCCGCCAGACAGCGTGAATATTCGTGGACGGCGGCTTTAGCGGTGGCGTAAATCGCGCCATCCTGGCGACCAGCCAGCCCGGCCACGCTGCCAATGGTGACGATCCAGCCGCTGCGCCGTTCGAGCATGGCCGGGGCCACGGCGCGGCAACAGAGTATACAGGTCATCAAGTTGCGGTCGATCACAGAATGAACGTCGTCCAGATCGACAAAGATAGCATCGTTGCTGGCCGGTTTGCCGCCGCCTGCGCCTGCTGTGCCTGCTGCGCCGATGTCTCCCCCGGCACAGTTGACCAAAATGTCGATGGGGCCAAAGCGCTGGTTGATCTGCGCTACCGATCTGCGCACCGTTTCATCGTCGGCCAGATCGCCCCAGACGGACAGCACCTCGGCGTTGTGGGCCGCGGCAATCTCGGCGGCCACGGCGTCCAGCGAATCGGCTTCGTTAAAAGCGCGGGTGGAATGGGGACTCGTGCCGTGGATCGCCACCTGCGCGCCCAGCCCGGCCAGGTGATCGGCGATGACACGCCCAATCCCCCGCGAGGAGCCAGTGACCCAGGCGACTTTATTAACAAGGGGCTGATCTGTCATCAGTGTTCCTGTCCAGTAATGGATGGGGTAGCTGTCCTTCAAATCGTACCATCTGAACCGCTCTAGGGCAACTGGGGCAGACCGCGGACGGGTGTAGTTCGAGTTCTGGGAAACATTCCGGGAATGAACCAGACGATGAATGTAATCACAGAGAGTTTTGGTTCATTCCCGGAATGTTTCAAGCACGCTTCACGCATCACGTTTCAAAAAGCGCACACTTTGCCCACCCACTTCACACGTTTCGATCACTTTCTCTGCCGCGTATGAGATCGGTGAACGTGCCGGCGGGTAATGTAAGGGTTTGCGCGGTGGACCCTGTGTTGACGGCGATGTAGACACCATCCGCCCCGTTCGTGCGTTCCACAAGCCAGAGGCCGAGATCGTCATCGAGAAAGTGGGTCTGAAATTCGCCGTGGGTGAGGGCAGGGTGTGTTTTGCGCAGGGCGATTAAGCGTTGGGTATAGGCCAGCAGATCACGATCCTGATCTGCCCACAGCATAGGATGGCGCGACTCTTCCATGTAAGGCCGCTTGGGGTGGGGTTGGCTCAGCCCCACCTCGGTGCCGTAATAGAGAATAGGCGTGCCGCCAAAGCCAAAAAGCAGCCCCAACGCCATCCGCAGCCGTGCCATGTCATTCCCCACCACCCACAGGAAGCGATTCATGTCATGGTTATCCAAAAAGGCGGGCAGCGTAAAACCGTCGGGGTAAAAGCGCTGCGTGCGCTCCACATAGGTGACAAAACGGCTGAGCGGGATGCTGGCGTCAGGACCATTACAGATCTGGCGCAGCGTGCGTGTAAAGCCAAAATCCAGACAGCCATCCAGCCGCCCGGCATAGCTGCGCAGCAGATCGCCCAGGCGGGTGACCTCGCCAAAGAGCCAACAGTCGGGTTTGATCGCCTTACACGCCGCACCAAACTCGCTCCAAAAACTGTGGCTGGGGCCAGCCGCATAATCGAGCCGATAGCCGTCTACATCGAATTCGCGTAGCCAATACTGAGCGGCATCACACAAATAGCGGCGCACCGCACGGCTATCCACGTTGAACTGGGGCATAGAGGCCACATCAAAAAAGCAGCGGTAGCCGTGGGTATAGGCCGGATCAAAGCTGAACCACTCGCGATAGGGCGAGGCAGTATCGGCCAACGCTGCTTGAAAAGCGGGGCTGGCCGATGACGTGTGGTTGGCGACGAAATCGAGAATCACGCGTAGCCCGCGAGCATGGGCAGCGTCGACCAGGGCGCGCAGATCGGCCTTTGTGCCAAAGCGCGGGTCGATCTCCCAGTAGTCCAGCGTGTCATAGGCGTGATAGGCGTCGGCGCTGAAGATGGGCGTAAGCCAGAGGGCGGTGACACCCAGCTCGGCGATGTAATCAAGCCGGGCGGTGATGCCCTGGAGATTGCCACCCATGAAGGTATTCATTTCGTCTTCAGATAGCCAGCCCTGTTTGACCGGCGAACCTGTGGGGCCGCTGGCAAAGCGATCTACGAAGATCTGATAGATCACGGCTTCCCGCACCCAGGCTGGCGTCTGATACCGATCCACATGATAGCCGTAGAGGGTGGCCTGCTCTGGGCTGCGGTCCAGATTCATCTCGCTGCTCCAGACGGTGGCGTTTGGCCCGGACTGCGAACCCACCCATGTCTGCTGGCTGTGCCAGCCTTCAATCCGATAGTGAACCAGTGTTCCATCCGGCTGCTCAGGGATTTCGCCGCGCCAAATGTCCACATAATCCCAGATCAGCGGCTGCCACAGGGTGTCCACGCGTGTCAGATCGACGCTAAAGCCGTGCGTGGCGCGTCCGCGTGCGCCCACCGGATCGCTGCCATCAAGGGTGACATAGGCGCTGACCCGGTCTACATGCACATCCTGACCCACGGTCACCGTCAGGGTGACAGCCTCACCGGGCTGTGGATCCAGCGGCGTGGATTGGTGAAAATGGCGAATGCCGCGCCAGCGTCGCTGCTCCACGCCAAGCAGTTGATCGGGGTCGCTCTCAATGCCGCCAAAAACAAAATCCTGCATGACAGTGGCGGCGGGGGAAGAGGGGATGCTCATGGCGACGGCTCCTTTTTCGAAACTATACAGGTCTACGGTGCGACGCACTCGCCAAGGGTAGAACGGTTGTGAAAAGCTTGTGTGGCGAGTGTGTCGTACCTGAATAGGTACTCTTTTTCAATGAATCAGGGAGATACAGTTTAGGCTGATTTGGCTGGGCGATCCGACAATCCGCCGTTCATGGCGTGATAAAAAGGATCGTCGGGGCCAATGCTGCCGCGTTGAACAGCCTCGCCGGTGATGGCGGCTTTGTAGAGGCTGGCGAGAAATTCGATCATTGGGCGCACGTCGGGACCGCTCACCGGCGGGCGTTGACCAGCCTCCATCGCCGCCATAAACGCGCTTAACTGCGCCGCATGGGACGAAGCGTAGTCGTCGGGAATGGCTGCCCAATCGGCCACCGGGTCGGGCGCGCCCGCAATGGCCGAGTAGCGCCATTGGTCGTTGCGATAGCTGTAGAGATGGGTTAATTCTACCGTGGCTTTTTGGAAATCGAGCCGCACGTAAGATTCTTCGCGCGGCGAGAGCACGCTGTTGACGATGCTGCCCATGGCCCCGTTTTGAAAACGCACCAGCGCCATCGACACATCTTCCACCTCGATGGCACGGTCCAATGTACCCATCATAGCGCGCACCTCTTGCCATTCGCCATAGAGCCAGAGAAAGAAATCCATGGCATGGATGCCGTGGCCCATGGTGCAACCGCCCAATTCCGTGGCCCATTTGCCGCGCCAGGGCACGGCGTAATAGTCGTGGGTGCGATACCAAACCGTGTTACACACCCCCACCAGTGGGCGGCCCAACGCGCCGCTGCCAATCAGCCGCTTGAGGTGTTGTCCGCCAGAGCCAAAGCGCCATTGAAAAACGCTGCTGCAATAGTTGCCGGTTGCAGCCTCGGCAGCCTCAATCCGATCCATCTCGGCCAGCGACGCGCACAGTGGTTTCTCGCACAGCACCCACGCGCCCCCTTCCAAACTTTGCACGATCAGATCACAGTGGGTGCCGGGCGGCGTGGCAATGGTCACAATGTCGGGCTTTTCGTCGGCCAACATCTGGGCCACGTCGGTATAGCGTTGGGGAATTTCGTGGGTTTCGCAAAAGGCATCGACGCGCTCGGCGTCAATGTCCACGGCGGCCACGAGATCAGCGCGGCCAGCCTGCGCCTTCACCGCCGCCACATGCGAGCGGGCAATGCCGCCTGTGCCGATAATAGCTGTGCGAACGGAAGTTGTCATGGGTGTCGTCCTTTCAAACCGTTTCTTATAGGTCCAGGTTTAAGCCCTTGAGCAGATCGCGCAGATCGTCCATGTTCGGCTCCTCTTCGCTGCCCTCCAGCAACATGCTGTGGGCAAAAAAGAGTGGCTGCACGGCCATCAAGAGTTTATCCACAGGCTCCAGATGCTCGCGTGTCTCATCCATGAATTCATAGGCCATGTCCAGCAGATCGGCGGCTGTGCGCGCTGCCCCCGACCCCTGTGGACTCTCCTCTTCATCCATTGTGCGCAAGAGATCCACCATCTGCTGCCGCATCTCCACATACGTGCGCAATAGCTGTGCGTATTGCTGTAAAATTGTCTGTTCTGGGTTCACGGGTTTTTCCTCCCTGAGTGATAGAGTGCCATTGTACCGTTGCCAAGCTATCTGCGCCAACCGGATAGGGGAAGTGATACCACTGTGCTTTTTCCGCTTCATGGCTAGACTCAGCCTCAGCGTTTTTGTGTTACGCTGTCCAGCAAGATCCGCCGTCACCCCAAATTATCTCATGACAAACCAATCCACGGGAGGGAATGGAATGGCTGCAAAACTCCACAGCTACAAGAGCGAAACAATTGAAGTCACCTATGACGTAAAACGCTGCATCCACGCCGCCGAATGTGTTCATGGCTTGCCGCAGGTGTTTAACCCACAACAGCGGCCCTGGGTGGATGCCACAGCAGCCAGCACCGACGAAATCGCCGCCGTGGTGACTCTCTGTCCCACGGGCGCGCTGCATTTTGAGCGCCACGATGGCGGCGCGCCCGAAATTGCCCCGGTTGAGAATACCATCACTGTGGCGGCCAACGGTCCGCTCTACGTGCGCGGTCAGGTCACCATCACCGCGCCGTCGGGCCAGGTCACCGTGCAGGATACTCGGCTGGCGCTCTGCCGCTGTGGCGCATCATCCAACAAACCCTTTTGCGACAACAGCCATCGCCAGATTGAATTTAGCGATGATGGAGACCTGGGCAGCAACGGATTGGCAAGCACCGCCACCGCTACAGCGCCGACACCTTTGCTAATGACCCCCAGTGCTAACGGCCCGTTGCTGGTTCAGGGTGAAGTCTCCTTACAAGGAGTTAAGGGAGAGAAAGTTTACAGCAGTCGCCGAATCACCCTTTGTCGCTGTGGCGCGTCAGCCAACAAACCATTTTGCGACGGTAGCCATAGCAGAGTCGGCTTCCAATCGTAGGTAAAAGGTGATCATGGTAAGCGGAGTTACAAGAAAACAGCGTTACCTTTTTCCTATAGGCAATGTATCAGAGTTCCTGTACAGTGTAACTACATTGATGACGAACTCGACAACTCGGTTGTGCGCTATGTCGGCTACTTGGTTCTAGGAGCATTCTCTATCAATCGGCGGGGCGATGCGTCAAGGACGGTCGTCTGGCAATCGGCATCCATCATTCACTATCTACTATCCACCATTTTATTCAGTTGCCTGTTTCAGACATGGATCGTGTTTGCAGTTTCTAGCGTGTTTCTGCACGTGTATTGTGCCTGAAGTGCGTAGTGTATTTAGCCGGTATTTGTTTATCAATATCCACCCGTACACTGTGATTGAGGAATTTTTTGCAAAGCACAACTGAAAATTGTTGGTAGAAATCCCTTCGGTAACGTATCGAAGGGATTTCGCTGTAAATAGGTTCATCAAAATTTCAATTTGACAATGATTTCTATCAGTCCTATACTGTTTCCACGATGCAAATGATATACGTATTTGACACTCCGCTTCTATATCTGTTGGCAGAGGCCGCACCGGCAGCAAACACTGTGCTCTGGTAGCGGAACGAATTCGTTTTCTGCGCCGTGGGCACAAAGTCGCCCACGGCGTTTTTATTGTCGCAACCAGACGCCGTGGACTCGCAACCACGGCGTTTTTGTTTACTAGCCGGGCGTACGCACCACGCAGGTGCGCGATAGGAGAAGGTGAACTTTTCTGAAAAGTTCACCTTCTGGGGCGACTGCGTAAGTCCTGACTAGAATTGTCGGCATTCCTGATACGAGGAGCTTTCTGCATGAAACTAAGCCTGGATGAGGTTCGCCATGTGGCCGAACTGGCAAAGCTGGCGCTGAGCGATGAAGAAGTAGTCGCCTTTGCCGAACAACTTTCGGCGATTCTGGCCTATGCCGAGCAGGTGCAGGATGTGGACACCAGTAGTGTGCCGCCCACGCCCTATGTGCTGCCTCTGGTCAACATTATGGCCGCGGACATCGTGCAGCCTTCGTTGGGCAACGCCGCTGCCATTGCCAACGCGCCTGATCACGACGATGGCTATTTCCGCGTGCGCGCTATTTTTGAAGAATAGGATTTCAACGCAGAGCGCACAGAGGCGGCAGAGAATTTAACAGAGCCGAGGGATATGATTGTGAGTACACCGGACTTCCACAACTTGACGATTGGTGCAGCCATTCAAGGGCTGCAAAACCGTGATTTTAGTGCCGTTGAACTAACTCAGCGTTTTCTGGATCGCATTCACGCGTTGGACCCAGAGATCCGCGCCTTTTTGACGGTGACGCCAGACAAAGCGCTGGCCGCCGCCGCCGTCGCCGATCAACAGCGAGCGGTGGGGAACACGTTGCCGCTCTTGGGCGTTCCGCTGGCAATCAAAGATGTGCTGGCAACCGAGGGCATTGAAACCACAGCGGGCAGCAAAATTTTGCGCGGCTTTGTGCCGCCCTACACAGCCACGGCGGTGCAACGGCTGCAAGATGCCGGAGCGATCATCCTGGGCAAGACCAACACCGACGAATTCGCCATGGGATCGAGCACGGAAAACAGCGGCTATTTCGCCTCGCGCAATCCGTGGGATCGGGAGCGCGTGCCCGGCGGCAGCAGCGGTGGATCGGCGGCGGCGGTGGCGGCCGGTGAAGCGTTGGGCGCGCTGGGCACGGATACTGGCGGCAGTGTGCGCCAACCGGCGGCGCTGTGCGGCGTGGTGGGGCTGAAGCCGTCGTATGGTCGGGTCAGCCGCTACGGTTTGTTGGCCTATGGCAGCAGCCTCGACCAAATCGGCACGCTCACCCACGACGTGCGCGATGCGGCCCTGCTGCTCAGCGTCATCGCTGGGCCTGATGCCCATGATAGCACCAGTTTGGACGCGCCTGTGCCTGATTACGTGGGCGCGCTGACCGGCGATCTGCGCGGGCTGCGCGTGGGTATGCCCGCCGAATATTTCACCGAGGGCATCCAGCCCGAGGTGGAAAGCGCTGTGCGCGCCGCCATTGATCACCTTGCCAGCCTGGGCGCGGCAGATTGTGCCGATTTCGCTGCCGCACACCGACAAAGCCTTGCCCGTCTATTATTTGGTGGCGACGGCCGAAGCCAGCGCCAACCTGGCCCGCTATGATGGCATTCGCTTTGGTCATAGTGCCGGGGCGGATAGGATGCTGGATAATTTTCGCCAGACCCGCGGCAATGGCTTTGGGCCAGAAGTGAAACGGCGCATTATGCTGGGAACCTATGCCCTGAGCGCTGGCTATTACGATGCCTACTATCTCAAAGCGCAGCAGGTGCGTACCCTGCTCAAGCAAAGCTGGGAAAAGGCGTTTGAGCAGGTGGACGTGATCGTCTCGCCCACCACGCCCACCACGGCTTTCCGTTTTGGCGAAAAGACCGACGACCCGATTGCCATGTATCTGGCCGACATTTTCACCGTGAGCCTAAATTTGGTGGGCATGTGTGGGATCAGTGTGCCGTGTGGTTTTGATGCCAGCGGGCTGCCCATTGGCCTGCAAATTTGCGGCCCGTCTTTGGGCGAAGCCGCCATCCTGCGCACAGCCCATGCCTATGAACAGAGCACCGAATGGCACAAAGCGCGCCCGGCACTGGCCGAAGTTTAACGCAGAGACCGGGGATCGCATAGAGGGAATAGAACACGGATTTTCCGGATTGAGCGGATAGAAACTGCTGCGCTATTTTGTAGTTTGCCTTTTGACTTCTCCGCGTTAAATTTTTGTAACGATACAGGTGCGACGCACTCGCTAGGCGTAGATTGATCTTGAAAAGCCTTTGTGGCGAGTGCGTCGCACCCTAAACCTGTATCGTTACAAATTTTATATCGTCACTTTACCCTTAGGACTTACGCACTGTGGGGATGGCGACAGGAGAAGTTGAACTTCTCGAAAAGTTCAACTTCTGGCTCAATTGCGTAAGTCCTAACCCTGTAGAAGAGCGACTTATGGTTTCTGATAGGTTTTTGACAATTCTTTCTCTCTACGCCGCCACTGCACCGAGCCGGCAACCGTTGAGCTAGCCTGTCAGCGGTTGTGGAATCGGCACGCAAAGGCTGGCAATCTGACCCCACCCTTACATTCGTTATATCTTTCAGAGAGAAAGGAAGCAACCCCTGTGGGTTGATCAACCATGACTACACAAATTTCTAATCCATCGATTCCCGTTTCAGCGCTTCCCGTTACCAGCCAATCCCGCGCCATCCCCGTCAATGGCCGCAGCACCCTGCGCCGTTCGCTGGAGAGCCGCCTGAGCCGTCGCGTGGTGGCCGTGCCGCCCTCGGCGATCCGCCGTTTTTTCGACATTGCCGCCACCATGGAAGATGTGATCAGCTTGGGCATTGGCGAACCCAACTTCGTCACCCCGCCGCCCATGATCAACGCTGGGCTGGAGAGCATCCGTCAGGGACAGACGGCGTACACTTCCAACGCGGGCATGATTGAACTGCGCGAAGCCGTGGCCGAAATGCTCGTGCGTCGCCACAACGGACCGGTCTATGACGCCGAAAAGGAAGTACTGATCACTGTGGGCGTCAGCGAGGCCATGTACCTTGCCATGCAGGCCATCCTCGACCCCGGCGACGAAGTCATCGTGCCGCAGCCCTGTTTCGTCTCATACACCGCCGATGTGATCCTGGCCGGCGGCAACGTAGTAGACGTGCCCACCTATGCCCATAACAACTTTGTGTTGACCCCGGAGCAGATCGAAGCGGTGATTACGCCGCGCACCAAAGCGTTGCTGATTGGTTACCCCTGTAACCCCACCGGCGCGGTGATGAACCGTGAGGAACTGCTGGCGATTGCGGCAGTGGCCCAAAAGCACGATCTGGTTGTAATCTCCGACGAAATCTATGACCGTCTGGTCTATGGTGATCACAATCATGTGATGTTTGCCAGCCTGCCGGGCATGGCCGAGCGTACGATTCATCTGGGCGGCATGAGCAAAGATTACGCCATGACCGGCTGGCGGATTGGCTATGCGGCGGGGCCAGCGGATCTGCTGGGGGCCATGCGCAAGATCCACCAATACCTGATCATGTCTGCGCCCACAGCGGGGCAGGCGGCGGCGCTGGCGGCCTTCACCGATCCCAGCGCGGAGGAGGCGGTGGCGTACATGGTGGATTCGTACAACACGCGCCGCCGTACGATTGTGGATGGCCTTAACAGCGTCGGCCTCGACTGTTTCGAGCCAAAGGGCGCGTTTTACGCCTTCCCCAGCATTGCGCGCACAGGCATGGATGAACACGAGTTCGCCGAGCGGCTGCTGTTGGAAGAGCGTGTCGCTGTCATCCCTGGCAGCGCCTTTGGCCGCGGCGGCGAAGGTCACGTGCGCTGTGCCTATGCGGGCAGCTTGGAAAATATTGAGATCGCCCTAGAGCGTATGCGCCGCTTTATGCAGCGCCACGGGTAGAGAGATAGAACGCGGATAACACGGATTGGGCAGATAAAAGCGGATTTCAGATCTGCTCAATCTGCCCAATCCGTGTCCTAGTTTGGAAAGGCTTTCCGATGCCGAGACGCTACAAGATGGATGACGCGGTGCGTGTGGCGGATCAGGCGGCGCGGGAGATCGAAGCGTGGTTGCGTTCTCGGCCCCAAACCGTGGCGCTGGAAAATGTGGAAGCCGATCCCGACTATCAGCGCGTGGATGTGGATCTGGTGTGGACGACGCAAAAGGGGCGCTATCGGGTTGAGATCAAGGGGGACCGCTGGCACAAGACCGGCAATTTCTTTTTTGAAACGTGGAGCAATTTTGAGAAGCAGACCCCGGGATGTTTCCTCTACACCGAGGCTGATCTGCTCTTTTATTACTTCATCGAACCCCGCCATCTGCACATTTTGCCCATGCCCGCCACACGCGAGTGGTTTCTGCCCCGCCTAGACAGCTTCCCGGAACGCTCCACACAGACCCCGATTGGCGACGAATTTTATACAACTGTGGGGAGACTTGTGCCCATTCAACGTGTCATCGATGAGGTTCCCGGCTGTTGGCAAGCTCAGCTTCGTCCAAGCTAGGCCAGAGTTTAACGCAGAGAAGTCAAAAGGCAGAGTGCAAGTATCTATACAGGTCTAGGGTGCGACGCACTCGCCACCCAAGCTTTCACAACCAATCTACGCCTGGCGAGTGCGTCGCACCTGTATGGTTACGAGTGCAAAAGGCAAAATAGCTCAGTAGTTTCTGGCCTTACAAGAATCCGTTTTGATCCGCTCAATCCGGCAAATCCGTGTTCTATTCTGTCCCCTGTGCTTTCCTCGGTAAAAAATCAGGCAATGTTGCGCAGGGCCAGCACTTCGGGGGCGGGGGTGCGGTCTCCGGTGCTGTTGATCCGGCGTGGGGCATCCAAAAAGTGTAGTTCAAAGCCGCACGACTCGTACAGCGCCACAATGCGTTCCGTGGCCTGATTGGAAAGTACCACCGGTCCCGGATGCGCGGCCAGCCAGTGTGCCAGCCGTTCTTGTGCTTCCCAGGCAAAGCCATCTTTCGAGTACTGGCGAAACTCCACGTCGTAGGGCGGGTCGGCGTAGATAAAATCCTCTGCCTCCGTCGTAATCGTCGCAAAATCCCCCACTGTAAACTCCCAGCTCGTCAACACCTCCCGATAGGCCAGAAAATCGCTCACATAGTTAATGCGTTTATAGCGGCCAAAGGGCACGTTAAATTCCCCGCTGCGGTTAAAGCGACACAGCCCGTTAAAACAGGTGCGGTTGAGATAGTAAAAGAGTTCAGCGGCGGCCTGGCTTTCGGCTTCACCATGGCTGATTAGCTCGTTGAAGCGCGCCCGATACTCATAAAAAACCTGGCTATCGTTGACCAATTCTGTCTCAATCACAAGACCGCGTTGTAGCCAGTGATAGAAGTTGATCAGATGGGGGTTGGCGTCGTTGAGCAGCGCCGTTTGTGGATCTAGTCCTAGGGCGACGGCCAGCCCGCCACAAAAGGGTTCTACCAATCGACGCTGTTGGTGATCTTGCCAGAGAGGGCGCAGGTGGGGAATCAGCCAGCGTTTGCCCCCCGCCCACTTTAGCGGTGGCGACAGGGTGGCGGTAGTGGTGGGGGGGTGTTTCGACACAAATCTCTCTCCGTAGGCGGTTGGCGTTTGTGTACAGTGTAACAAATTCTCGCCGCCAACAGAAACAGAACGTGTTGCATGCGCCGTGTTACGTGTTTTGATCACGTAACACGGCGCATACAACACGAACGAGCGGGGTGTTCCGGCGGGGGATGCCCGAAAAGCGTCCGCTGCGGGGCATCTCTGGCCTAGCGGGTGACTGTGGGCAGGAAGATGTGGTGGGCGGGTACTTCTAGGAGCGCAAATTCACCGGCCCGGCAAATGGGAAAGCGTGGGGGTGTCACCGTGGTGGCGATGAAGCGCTGGTTGCAATCTGTCTCACTGTTGACCCAACGGTTGCCATCCCAAATGCCCAGGATGAGGGTATACCCTTCCGTTTGGGATGATCGGATGCCTCGCAGGGAAAAGAGAAGTTCAATCGGCAGATTAAAGGTAAAGTCGCTCTGGTACGCGCCTGATTGAAAGGCATCCAAATAAAAATGGAGACCGGCAAACTGCTGATCTGTCTTTGTGTTTTGCACAGGGTTTAGATCCACATAGGCCAGGGTTGTATCAGCCGTCACGGCTCCACTGGGGATCTGCAAGGCCACCTCTGCGCCTTCGCTTGTAAAAATCAGTGTACTTTCCGCTTGTGGAGCAACCTGTGTGGTTGAACCGGTGGTCAGCGTCATCACCATTGTGGCCTGAAGGTTTGAGGCCGAGATCGTTATGGTAACAACTCCGATCTCGCTGCCAGGGGAGAAGTGGGCCACGGCCACCCCATATTGATTGGTAACCGCGACGGGATCGACGCTGCCCAGACTGCTCTGGAAGGTGATGGGCAGCGCTGGAATAGGCTTGCCCGCTTTGTCCAACACCTCCACGCCGATCTGGCTTACTGTACTGCTGCCAGCCACAAGCATCACTGGATCCGCGTCTACATTCAGCGTGGCCGCTTCCACAGGGGTGGGCAGGGGCGATGTAAAGGTGCTTTCTGTGGGCGTTGCCGTCACCGTATCGGTGGGCATTGGGGTGATAGTTGGCGTCAGTGTCGATGTTCCTGTCGGTGTCGGAAACGGCGTGAATGTTGGTGTGGCTGAAGGTGTTATGGTTGCCGTTGGCGTGGCTATCTCTGTATGAGTAGGTCGTAAAGTTGGCGTCCAAGTGGCGGTGGGTGTTTCAGTGGATGTCAGTGTATGGGTAGCCGTTGGCGTATGGGTAGCCGTTGGCGTATGGGTAGCCGTTGGCGTAGTTGGCGTATGGTCCGTTGGCGTATGGGTAGCCGTTGGCGTATGGGTAGCCGTTGGTGTTTCGGTGGCTGTCTGTATGTCGGCTCGTCCGTCGGCGTATGTGTAGCCGTGGGCGTTTCGGTTGACGTGGGCGTTTCGGTTGCTGTTGCTGTCGGCTCGTCCGTCGGCGTGTGTGTAGCCGTTGGTGTTTCGGTGGCTGTTGCTGTCGGCTCGTCCGTCGGCGTGTGGGTAGCCGTTGGCGTTTCGGTGGCTGTCGATGTAGATGTCGGCTCGTCCGTCGGCGTATGGGTAGCCGTGGGCGTTTCGGTTGACGTGGGCGTTTCGGTGGCTGTCGATGTAGATGTCGGTTCATCTGTCGGCGTATGGGTAGCCGTTGGCGTTTCGGTTTGTTGCTGTCGATGTGGGCGTCGGCTCGTCCGTCGGCGTATAGGTAGCCGTTGGCGTTTGGGTCGCCGTAGGTGTCTCGCTCGGTGTGAACGTGGCTGTGGGAAGATGCGTGGCTGTGACGGTTGGCGTCGCTGAAGGCATGGGTGTTTCAGTCAACGTCTGTGTTGGGATAGGCGTTTCTGTGGACGTGAGCGTTGGCTCCGCGGTTATTTTGGCTTCTTCGCTTGGCAGGGGTGTTGGTGTGTGCGAAGGTGTCTCCGTTGGGACCGGGAAGGGCGTTGGCGTCGCAGTATCCGTCGCAGTATCTGTCGCTGTGGCTGTGGGTGTAGCCGTATTCTCCGGTACATCGGTCAGCGTTGAGCTAGGTGTGGCGGTGTGTGTAAATGTGGAGGTAGCCGTCTCTGTAGCCGTTGCCGTCGCTGTCCAAGTCTGCGTAGCTGTCTGCGTTGGGATGGGTGTGGGGGTTTTACTTGGCGTTACTGTAGGCGTGCTGCTTGGCGTATCTGTGGGTGTAAAGGTATCGCTTGCCGTTGCTGTTGGCTGTTCACTGTATACGGTCGGGGTTGGTGTCGCTGTCGGCAGGCTGGCGAACACCGCGTTGACCGCAGACGCGGCATCAATCCGCCCTGCTCCGAAGATGTCATCGCGCCCTGCATCACCCAGATCGACAGCCGTATTGGCAAGAAATGCCTGCACTTCATCTGGCGTCAGCGTGTCATCCACAGAGAGCAACAGCGCTGCCAACCCAGCTACATAGGGCGTTGCCATGCTGGTTCCCGACATGTACACATAGGAATATCCCTTGCTGCGCAGATAGGCCCCGACAATCGAGACCCCCGGCGCGGCAATGTCCACAAAATAGCCAGTTGTCGAAAAGCTGGCACACGTATTGCTCTGTGTCGTCGCCCCCACCCCAATTACGTGGTTATTCGCCGCCGGATAATTAGGTGCATTGCCGCTTTCATAACCGTTCCCCGCCGCTGCGATCACCACCGCCCCCAGATTGTGGGCATAGGTGATAGCATCCTGCAGCGTCTGCGAGTAGCTATTGCCGCCGAGACTCATGTTGATAATATCCGCCCCCTGATCTACTGCCCAGATCACCGCGTTCGCAATCCCGCTATAGCTGCCCGATCCGTTATTTGCCAACACCTTCACCGGCATAATTTTTACATTCCACGCCACCCCAGCCAGTCCCACGCCATTATTTCCACTGGCGGCGGCAATGCTGGCAACATGGGTTCCGTGTCCATGATCATCGGCGGGATCGGCATCGTTGTTAACAAAATCGTAGCCATTCACCATCTGACTGACCAGATCCGGGTGCGTCAGATCCACGCCCGTGTCCAAAATTGCAATGGTGACTGTAGAGATGCCACTTTGCACATCCCAGGCAGCCGGTGCATTAATCATAGACAGCCCCCATTGATAGACATAATAAGGATCATTAGGCATGGCACTAGCTGTGGCGATGTAGTCTGGTTCCGCCCATTCCACCAACTGGCTGGCCTGGAGCAAACGCAGGGTATTTGCTTCTTCGCCCACGGCAACATCGACAACCTGAATCTGGCTTTGTGCCAGCACGCCTTCGCTCTCAATGGCATAGCGCTCCAACACACGCTCCTGGGTCTGTGGCGCGACCCCGGCGCGAAATTTTACTAAAAGCCGACCCGGTACATGCGGCGGCATCAATGCTTGAGCATGAACAAGAGATAGGGGAGCGGCCGGCAAACCCATGCCCAAGAAAAGCGATAAACATACCCTTAAAATAAAGCGACGATATAACACATAAGCTCCCGTTAGAAATCGATAAGTCTTAGTAGCAGCGAAGATTTATCAAAATATTTTTGTAGTAGCAATTACTTTGCAAGTGTGTCACTCATTGTACCAGGATTCAATAGCTATAGAGTACGCATATGTGAAACTTAGTAAGAAATAACGTAAGTTTCTGAGAAATCTATTGCGTTTACCTGAATTATTTGTTAGGTGTTACGCAGATTTTATTATGCGGTTTTAATGGTAAGGGATGGCAGTAACAGGGTTGCCAAACTCGTTACGCCATTGCCAAGATTCACAATTCGATCCCACTCATTTATGATAGGACCATTCATCAACTGTTGGGTTCACCAAAAGGAAGAGAGCATGTCGACAAAACTGTGGGGCGGGCGCTTTAGTGGCAAAACCGATCCTCTGATGGAAGCTTTCAACGCTTCGCTGCCCTTTGATAAACGCATGTGGCGCGCCGACATTGAAGGCAGCCAAGCCTATGCCCGTGCCCTGGTGCGCAGCGGCATCCTCCGCGAGGACGAAGCGGGCCAGATTATCGCCGGATTGGATCAGGTGGGGGCAGAGTGGGCCGCTGGTGAGTTTGTGGAGAAGCCCGGCGACGAGGACATCCACACCGCCAACGAGCGTCGTCTCACTGAGTTGATCGGCGAGGTGGCGGGCAAGACTGCACACCGGTCGCAGCCGCAATGACCAGGTTGCCACCGATCTGCGCCTCTGGCTGCGCGCCGAAATCGACACATTACGGCCAGCACTTGCACGAGTTAATCGAGAGTGCCGTGCTGCGCGCCGAAGCCGAGATTGACCTGATCATGCCCGGTTACACCCATTTGCAGCCCGCCCAGCCTGTGCGTTGGAGCCACTGGCTGCTTAGCCATGCCTGGCCGTGGGCACGTGATGCCGAACGTCTGGCCCAACTGCGAAGCCGCGTCAACCAACTCCCCCTGGGATCGGGCGCGCTGGCGGGCAACCCCTTTGCCGTCGATCGTCGCTTTCTGGCGGAAGCATCTGGGCTTTGAGGGCATCACCCCTAACAGCATGGACGGCGTTAGCGATCGCGATTTCGTGGCTGAGTTTCTCTTTTGGGCAACGATGACTATGCTGCACATCAGCCGCTTCGCCGAGGATCTGATCATCTACAGCAGCCGCGAGTTTCGCTTTGTCACCCTGGCCGACGCCTATAGCACAGGCAGCAGCCTGATGCCGCAAAAGAAGAACCCCGATTCGCTGGAGTTGCTGCGCGGCAAATCGGGACGGGTCTTTGGCGATTTCACAGGGCTGTTGATGACCTTGAAGGGGTTGCCCACTACGTATAACAAGGATCTGCAAGAGGACAAAGAGCCGCTTTTTGATGCTGTGGATACGCTGAACGGCTCGCTGCAAATTGCCACAGGCGTGCTTTCCACCCTCACCGTGTACGGCGACCGGCTGCGGGCGGCGCTTGTGCCCGAAATGCTGGCGACGGATCTGGCCGAATATCTTGTGCGGCGCGGTGTGCCCTTCCGCGAGACCCATCATGTGGCGGGGGCGGCGGTGCGTCTTGCCGAAGAAAATGGCGTCTCTCTGTTCGATCTCTCGCTGGCGCAGCTTCAATCGCTGCACCCGGCCTTTGGCGAGGATGTAGCGGACGTGTGGAATTACGAGCGCAGCGTGGATCAGCGCGACGCCGAGGGTGGTTCCAGCCGCCGGGCTGTGGGGGAGCAGATTAAGACGTTACGGACGCTGCTCCATTTAAAAGCAAATTGACAAAGCCTCCAAAGCTTGTTAGGATAGCGATGCTTCGTCAAAGGCGGATCGACCACAAAATAAGAACCACTCTAAATTTCCCCTGGCTGTCTGTTAGAATGTGGTCTACAAAGATGCTTTGGTCAGTCGTTATCCTCTATTTTCTACAGGTTTTTGGGTGTATTTACTGAATACGCTTTTATCCTTTATTTCCTTATACATTATTGTGCTCATCGATCAGTTTTCAGAGGAGTAGGCCGCAATGGCTAAACTGCTAGAAGTGAAAAATCTGAAAACCCAGTTTTTCACCCAGGACGGCGTTGTCCATGCCGTTAACGGGATCACCTATGAAGTGGGGCAAGGTGAAACCGTGGCAATTGTGGGTGAATCGGGTAGTGGCAAGAGCGTGGGGGTTATGTCGTTGATTCGCCTGATCCCAGAGCCGCCAGGCAAGATTGTCGATGGCGAGGTCTGGTTTGACGGTCAAGATCTGCTCAAGCTCAAAGAGGAAGAACTAAGGCGCATCCGCGGTAATCGCATCGCTATGATCTTCCAAGACCCCATGACTTCGCTCAATCCGGTGTTGACGATTGGCCGCCAGATCACCGAGGCCATTGAGTTGCACCTGCATTTGAGCCGGGAAGAAGCCCGCAAACGGGCTGTGGAACTTCTCGAATTGGTAGGCATCCCAGGGGCCGGTTCCCGGTTGGATGACTACCCGCATCAATTTTCGGGTGGCATGCGCCAGCGTGTGATGATCGCCATGGGGCTAAGTTGCAACCCGCAACTGCTCATCGCCGATGAACCCACCACCGCCCTGGACGTAACCATTCAGGCCCAGATTGTTGATCTGGTGGAGCGTCTGAAGCAAGAGTTGGGCATGGCGATTATCTGGATTACTCATGACCTGGGTGTAGTGGCAGGCATGGCCGACCGGGTGCTTGTGATGTATTCCGGCTTTATTGTGGAAGAAGCCTCGGTGGATTCGCTGTATGCCCAGCCCCGTCACCCCTATACGTTGGGGCTGCTACGCTCGATTCCTCGTCTGGATCTGGGCCGCCAGAAACGACTTATCCCGATTGACGGTCTACCGCCAGATCTCCTCGATCCGCCAAGCCATTGTCCCTTTGCTCCCCGTTGCCCCTTTAATATTGAAAAATGCTGGGCAGAAAATCCGCCGCTTATGGATGTGGGGCCGGGCCACCGGTCTGCCTGTTGGGTGGATATTTCCGGTGTCAAGGTCTACGAACCCAAAACAGATGCAGAGGTCGTACGATGAGCAAAGAAGAAACCACTCGAACATTGCCTGTGGGCAGTATGTCCGCCGGAGCCGATGCCACGAAACAGGATGTAATCCTAAGCGTGCGCAATCTAAAAATGCACTTCCCCATCACTCGCGGCATTTTGATTCAGCGCCAAGTGGGCAGTATCAAAGCCGTGGACGGCATCAATTTTGATCTGATGCGCGGCGAAACCTTGGGGCTTGTGGGCGAATCGGGCTGTGGCAAATCCACAACGGGCCGCGCCATTTTGCAGCTTTACGATCCCACCGACGGGCAAGTGATCTTTGAAGGCAAGGATCTCACCGAGATGAAGGGCGGCGATCTGCGCCGGATGCGCCGCCGGATGCAGATGATCTTTCAAGATCCTTATGCCTCGCTCAACCCACGTATGACCGTGGGCAGCATCATCGGCGAACCGCTGGAAGTGCATAACATTGGCAGCAACCGCAAAGAGCGCCAAGAGCGGGTGCAGGAATTACTCAAAACCGTGGGGCTGAATCCCTACTTTGTTAACCGCTATCCCCATGAGTTCTCCGGTGGCCAACGCCAGCGCATCGGCGTGGCGCGGGCGTTGGCCGTGAACCCATCGTTCATTGTCTGCGACGAGCCGATCTCGGCGCTGGATGTGTCGATTCAGGCCCAAGTGATTAATCTCTTGGAAGATCTTCAGGGCGAATTGGGACTGACCTACCTCTTCATCGCCCATGATCTTTCAGTGGTGCGCCACATTTCGGATCGCATCGCCGTGATGTATCTGGGCAAGATTGTCGAGTTGGCGGATCGTGACGCTCTGTATGCTGATCCCATGCACCCTTACACGCAGGCGTTGCTCTCGGCAGTGCCTATTCCTGATCCAGAGATCGAGAAGAAACGACAGCGCATCATCCTGGAAGGGGATGTGCCTAGCCCGGCCAATCCGCCCAAAGGGTGCAATTTCAACACGCGCTGCCCACGGGTGATGGACATCTGCCGCCAGTATGAACCGGCTTTTACCGATGTGGGCAGCGGCCATTACGTGGCCTGCTTCCTGCACGAAGCCGTGAAACCTGTGGAAAAAGTAGGACAGGTGGCGTAGGCCGACTGACTGTTTATTGAGTTGATTTGTATGCAAAACGAGTAAGGAGTAAAAGGCATCATGGCCTTTTTACTCCTTACTCGTTTTTTCTCCTCGTAAAAAACAGCGCAAACTCTCCGCCACCCCCTCGGCCACAACCTCCACATTATCGGTGAGCAGCCTTTGATCTCCGCCCAAGAAGCCCAGTTCCAAAATGGCAATGGGTGTCTGATCTTCCACCTTGCGAAAGGCATGATAGTCAGTCATGTCATGGGTGATCGTGTCGAGGTGCGGGGCAAGGTCGGTGGCGTTTGCATAGTGTTGATCGATGCAGGCCAGCAAACGAGCTTCAACCTGGGGCGTGGCGCTTTGGGGAGGGGTGGCCGCTTTGTATCCGCTCAACGGCACACAGCTATCAGCATGCAGACTCAACACTACCCCGGCTACCAACCCCGCCAGTCGTGCATCGTACTCATCCAGTAGTATGACGTTCATTCCGGCACGGCGCAGGCGCATTTGCACCAAACTAGCCACGTTGGCATTGACCGATGCCTCGGTTACTGTGGTCTGGCCTTTCTCATCGGTGCAGACCGCACCGGAATCATAGCCAGCGTGTCCACTGATCAGCGCTACATCAGGCGGCGCAGGCGGAAACCATGTCTCGGCGACGTATGTTCCCAGGTTGGAGGGAAGCAGCCCGATACTCTGGCCGATCAATATTATTACCAGCCCAATGAGCAACACACTGACCAGAGCAAAGAGTTGTTGTAACCGGCGGAGCAGATGGAGACGCATGAAGTCATGAACCGATTCGGGGGACCGATGCTCTACGCCTGACCTACGCTTGATCGACGTTGTATCCTTGCCGCATTGTACAACAGGAAGCCGGTGTGTCAATCTGCCCGTAAACCCGACGATTCGTTCTATCCACACTCTGCACAGATTAGAGGCTGCCTCGATCTGTATGCTACAATAACACCGCATTTATCTATCTTATGGACGCGCTGGTCAGGCTTTGTTTGCGAAGTCAGCCTGCATGTAGACGTTATTATCCGAGAGTATAGGTCTCGCTATCATAAACGCATCTATGGAAAATTCCGATACACGCGACGTTTCAAGCCACGCCCAGGGTTATGGTCGGGGCGGCAATGGCAACAACGGAACCTCTTCGCTCCAGACGATTGGGGCTGTTTTGCGCGATCGCCGCGAAAATGCTGGTGTTTCTCTGGCCGAGGTGGAAAAATCCACACGCATCCGCCAAAAATATTTGGCGGCGCTAGAGGCCGACGAATGGCATCTGCTGCCGGGGGAAGTGGTGGGGCGTGGTTTTCTGCGCAACTATGCCAACTTTCTGCGTATCAATGCTAATGATCTAATGGACCGACGCCGCACCAACACCGACGGTGAACTGGCGCGTGCGCTTTCCAAGACCAGTGCCGGCGCAGCATTGCCGCCGCTGCGTGATGTGGATTACCGGCCCAAAGATGTAGACCTGGAAGAGACACCAGTTAGCAGTCAGATCTCTGAATATATGGCTATGGGGCGTGATTGGTTTGCGCCTATCCTTGCTGTGGTAGCTGTGATCTTGGTGGCGGCGCTGCTCTTTTGGGGAGTACGCGAAAATCGGTGGCGAGGTGGCAATGCTCTTTGGGGGGCTGCAAAGCCAAGCTAATCAGTTGATCAATCCCGCAGCCGACGCAACCTCTGCTGTTACCCAGCCTGAACCGACCGCCGCCATCCTGGCTGACTCTGCGGCGGGTGGTACAGGGGGCGTTAATAACGCCGAAAGCACAAATGCCACGCAACCTGCCAGCCAAAATTCTGCTGCGCTGGTGGGACCTACTTCGACATCAACGCCAGAGCCACCCACGCCCACGGTAGAGATTCCCACGGCGACGCCAGAGCCGCCCACGCCCACGGTAGAGATTCCCACGGCGACGCCAGAGCCGCCCACGCCCACGGTGGAGATTCCCACGGCGACGCCAGAGCCGCCCACGCCCACAGTGGAGATTCCCACGGCGACGCCAGAGCCGCCCACGCCCACCCCGGCGCCGATCATCGCCGCCGCCAACTGTTCTGATCCCAATGCAGCGATTACGTCGCCAGGGGTTAATCAAGTGGTCAATGGGGTTGTGCCGATTCTTGGCTCTGCCACGAACCCACAGATGAACTTTTACAAGTTGGAATATGCGCCAGGGGCTAACGCTGAGGGTGGCTTTGGCTACTTTGATGGAACATCCAATGCGGTGCAAGGGGGCGTGCTAGGGCGCTTTAACAGCGCCGCCGTGCCCAATGGTTCCTATACCGTTCAACTCACCGTAGTAGACACGACAGGCAACTATCCGACGCCGTGTCGGGTGACGATTCAAGTGCAAAATTAAAGATTGAGGTACCGATTGGGGATTGGATATGGGGTAGTACTACCCCATATCCAATCCCTTTCTTTTATCCCTTTACCTCTGGCAACTCCGCCGAACGCCACCCATCCATTCCCCCCTCAAGTTGATGTGCCTCAAAGCCACGCTCCTGCAACAGCCGCACCGCCGGCACCGAACGATGCGCCGTCTTACAAATGGCGATTACCGGACGCTTTGGATCCAACCCCAACTTGTCGAGCTGTCCGCGCAGCCGATGAATCGGCACCGAGCGCGCCCCTTTAATGTGCCCTTGCTCATATTCGCCGCCGCTACGTACGTCGATTAGCTGCGGAGTTCGTTTGCTCCGTAATTGTTCCTGAAGTTGCTTTCGATCAATCCCTGAAACCTTGCCAAACGGCCACCACCAAAAAATCATAAGTTTTCTCCTGGCTAAAATCGTGTATGATGAATGCCCACCAATTGTACCATTTGATGGGCCGGAATCTGGATCACAAACCCACGCTATGCCGTGCAACTTTTTGATCATCCCTATCGTCTGCTCTTCATCCACCCTATCCCTTTCTAGAGACCCACCAGGAGGCCCCATGCGATCCCATCCCGCACGCCATCGTCTATTGCGCCTGCTGCTGCCGCTGGCGCTCTTCATCCTCGGTTGCCCGCCGCCCTCCGAGGAATACATCCCGCCCCCAATCTTATGTTGTCCGTTATGGGCCAGCCCTACTATCTGGCCCCCGGCAGCGCCGGCTCGCTACTGCTCCAGGTATTGGACAGCAACACAGGCGAACCAGCCGCCAATCCGCGTGTGCAAGTGATCCTCAACACGCCAGACGGCAATGCCACCCAACTGTACACCGCCAGCACCGACGAAAACGGGCTGGCCCTGGCCCAGTTTGACGTGCCTGAAGGTGTCGATGCCGCAGAACAGACGCTCCAAATCATCGCCGAGACGGATAATTTGTATGCCGAAGTGATCGAGGAGATCTACATTGGGCGCGTCTATAACATTTTGGTCTCCACCGACAAGCCCGTCTATCAACCCGGCCAGGTCATCCACGTGCGCGGGCTGGCGCTGGATTCGTTGGCCCTCAAAGCCGCCCAGGATCAGCCGCTCATTGTCACCGTGGACGATCCCAGTGGCAACCGGCTCATGCGCCAGGAGATCACCACCTCGGCGTGGGGCATCGCTGCCGTAGATTTTGCGCTGGACACCCTCGCCCCCAGCGGGGATTACATCATCACCGCCCAGATGGGACCGGTGACCAGCAGCCGCAGCGTGGAGGTGAAGCCGTATACGCTGCCCCGTTTCGAGATCACCTTCAGCCCAGAGCGCACCTTCTATCTGCCCGGCGATGTTGCCACGGGAACCGTCGACGCCCAATACTTTTTCGGCAAACCTGTGGCCGGGGGCATGGTGCGCATCGTGGGCTATGTCACCGATGTGGAGCGGGTTACCGTCTTTGAGATCAGCGGGCTGACCGACGAAACCGGCTTTTACAGCTACGAGTTCACCGTGCCCGACTACTTTGTCGGCCAGTTAGAGAACAACACGGCCAGCATCGACCTTGATATTACTGTGGTCGATACCGCCAACCACGCCGAATCTGTCACCGAAAGCGTGACCGTGGCCGAGCAGCCGCTCTTGGTGGAGGCTGTGCCCGAATCAGGCTTTTTGCGCCCTGGCTTGGAAAATATCATCTACATGCAGACCAGCTATCCCGATGGCCGCGCCGCCCAGGCGGAGTTGACCGTGGGCAGCGACACCGGCGATATCACACAGACTGTGCAGACCGATGAGTTTGGCCTTGCCACCGTCACCATCACCCCCACAGCGAACAGCAACTATGTGGTGCTGAATGTCACGGCTGCGGCGCTGGACGCCAGCGGGGAGGTCGGACCCAGCGTCCAAACCAACCTGCTGCTCGGTGTTGCCGATGGAGCCAACGCTGTGCTGCTGCGCCCGGATCAGGCTGAATACCAGATCGGCGACACGCTCAACGTGGACATCTACGTGGCGGGCACGGCCCAGACAGCCTATCTCGACGTGGTGAAAGATCAGCAGACCTTTGGCCTCGTGGCCCTGCCCGTGCAGGATGGCGTGGCCCAGGCCGCGATTGACATTGACGGTTCGCTGCTGGGCACGCTGGAACTCCACGCCTATGTCATCACCACGGACGGCGAAATCGTCCGCGACCGCCGCTATGTGCTGGTCAACCCCGCCCCGGCCCAGGTCGAGATCAGCGCCGATCAAGAGGTCTATCGTCCCGGCGACACCGCCACCCTAGATGTCACCGTCAGCCGTGACGGCGCACCCATGATCGGCGCGCTGGGGGTTGCCATTGTGGACGAGTCGGTCTTTTCCGTGGGCGCGCAAGATCCTGGCTTCGCCCGCACCTACTTTCTGCTCGAACGCGAACTCAGCGAACCCCGCTACGAGATCCACGACTTCGCGCCGCTGCAAGCCGACGATCCCTCGCCCTATGACCAAAAGCGCACTCCTATCCGCACGAACTGGGGAGAGCCGAGCGGACGGCGGACGGCGAGACCGACGAGACCGCAGACGCGGACAGCGGAGATCACAATTCGCAATTTGCAACACGCAGTTCGCGCCAAGCTCGCTCTCTTCGGCTTCTTCGCCGAGGAACTGGCGCTGCATGATGTCAGCACCGTGGCGCGTCCCGTTGTGGCGACCACTTCCCCTGCGGATGATAATCTGGTGCTGGCCCGGGCGTGGAGCATCCGCGGCGCGCTGGCCCTGCCCCTACTAGGATTGGCCTTCTATGACGGCAGCCGGCGCCGCCGCCGGGCTGTGATCGCCACGCTGCTGTTGGGGCTGGCCGCCTTCTTTTGGGGCGCATGTGCCTCGGCGTCACCAACTGCGGCTCCGGCTGCCGAAGCCCCGGCCGCCGCCGAATCGGCTGGCATGGAGGAAACCACCGCCACCCGCGGCCAGCCCAAAGAGACCCGCCTGCGCCAGTTTTTCCCCGAGACGCTCTATTGGCAGCCCCAAGTGGAGACAGACGCCGATGGACACGCCACGCTGGAAGTGCCCATTGCCGACTCCATCACTACGTGGCGCGTCAGCATTGTGGCCTCGGATCAGGCGGGTAACCTGGGCAGTGCCGAAAGCGGGCTGCGTGTCTTCCAGGATTTCTTCGTCGAGCCAGATCTGCCCCGCTTCCTCACCGTGGGTGACGAGATCGCCGTGCCTGTGAGCATCTTCAACTATCTGGGCGAAGCGCAGACGGTGACCCTCAGCGTGGCCCCCGCTGATTGGTTCGAGTTCATTCAAGAGCCGCAGTTGACCGTGGAGATCGGCCCCAACGAGGTGGGCGTGGCCTATCTGCCCATCCGCATCACGGGCTTTGGCCTGCATGATCTGCCGCGTGGACGCCACGGGCAGCGCCATGAGCGACGCCGTGCTGCGTCAAGTCGAGGTGCTCCCCGACGGCAGCCCGCAGACCGCGCTTGCCAATGGCAAACTGACTGACAGCGCCAGCGCCAGTGTGACCGTGCCCGCCGAGGCCATCCCCGGCACGGCCACTGTCACCGTCAAACTCTACCCCGGCACGGTCAGCCAAATCCTCGAAGGGCTGGAGGGGATGTTGCAGCAGCCCTATGGCTGTTTCGAGCAGACCAGCAGCACCACCTATCCCAACGTGATGGTGCTGGACTATCTCAAGAGTACTGGGCAACTCAATCCGCGCATCCAACTCCAGGCCGAGCAGTACATCAACCTGGGCTATCAGCGTCTGCTCACCTTCGAGACCAATGTGCCCGGTGGCTTTAGCCTGTACGGCGACCCCACCGCCAGGAACTATGCTCACTGCCTATGGGTTGATGGAGTTCACCGATATGAGCCAGGTCAGTTATGTCGATCCAGCGCTGATCGAACGCACAGCAGGCTTCCTCTTTGATCAACAAAACGCCAACGGAAGTTGGAGCCCATGGTGGGTCACAAGTGAGATGAGTCGGGAGCAGATGGCTGCCTATAATCTTGGCACAACGGCCTATATTGCTTGGGCGCTGGCCGATGCTGGTTACGGTCAGACTGACTCAATTCAACGTGCTGTTCAGTATTTGAAAGATGAACTGGCATATGTGGATAAGCTGAACAAAGATAGCGGCGGTACATTTGCATCCCCGCTGCCGACCCCTGAAATTGTGGATGCTCTGGGAGTTTCAAATCTAACTATAATTGCCAATGCACTAATCGCTGTAGACGATGCCGATCCCCAAGCAAAGGCATTGTTAGATTGGCTGGTGACCCAGGCCAACCTCGAAGATGGTCGTCTGTACTTCTGGCATGCGTTGACCCCAACCTATTTGGGAAGCCGAGGTACTCCTGCTGATTTTGAAGTTACTGCCAAAATCGCTATTGCTTTGATGCGCAGTGGTCAACACCCAGATGTGGCCCAAGGAGCGCTAGATTTCCTGCTGAGTCGGCGTAATCCGTATGGTAGTTTTTATACTACTCAAGCTACAATTTGGGCGTTGAAGGCGCTGATCATGGACAGCAAACAGCAGCAGGCGCAGGCTGGCCCTGCCACCGTCACCATCACTCTCAACGGCGGGCGCACGCAAACTATCACGCCTGGACGAGACCAACGCCGACGTGGTGCAGCAGATCACCTTTGACGATATCGCTCCTGGCGAGCAGATTGTCGATCTCACCATCGAGGGCGAGCGGGCGGTGCAATATCAGGTGATCAGCCGGGCCTATGTGCCGTGGGGCAGCTTCCCCACCGATGCCCCCGACCGCCAACAGGAGATGCGCGTCGACGTTTTCTATGACCGCACCGAGTTGGCCGTCAATGATGTGGTCAACGCCACAGCGCTGGTGGAGTTGCTGGCGCCGGGGACGGCGGGAACCGTCTTGGTCGATCTGGGGCTGCCGCCCGGCTTCACCCCGCTCACCGAAGATCTGGATCGTCTGGTGGAAAATCGCACGATTGACCGTTACGAACTCACCGGACGCCAGATCATTCTCTACCTCACTGAGGTCCGAAACGACCGAGTCTACCGGCTGGAGTATCGCCTGCGCGCCCGGTTCCCGATCCGCGCCCAGACGGCCCCCAGCCAAGTCTATGATTACTACACACCCGACCGCCAGGACGTCTCGCCGCCGCAGCGCATGATTGTGACGCTGACGACCCCGTAAAGCTGATTGACTTTTTGTGGGGCTAACAGCATGGGTCGATATGCGTATTGCGTGTTGCGTATTTCCGAAAATACGCAACACGCAATACGCAATCTGTTATTGAGCGATGGATGCCGTACGTTTGGCAATCTCCGCACGCACCACAGGCGCGACCTTTGTCCCCAGCAATTCAATGGCGTGCATAACTTTGTCATGCGGCATGGTGCCCACGCTGAGTTGGAGCAGCAGCCGCTCGTGGTTGAAGATCTTGTGTTGCAACAGAATTTTCTCGATGACATCATCGGGGCTGCCCACGAAATTGGCTCCGTGGAGCGAACATGACGCCTCGAACTGGGTGCGCGACATGGGCGGCCAGCCGCGCTCACGCCCAGATCTTGTTCATGACCAGGGCAAACGAGGGGAACGATTCGTCAATGGCTTGCGTGGAATTGTCGGCCAAGTAGCCGTGAGAGTTGATGCTCAGGCGTGTCTGCGCGGGATCATGCCCTTGTTGCTGGGCTGTCTCCCGATAGAGTTGGGCGAAGGGCGCAAACTGGGCGGGTCGACCGCCGATAATCGCCAGCGCCATGGGCAAGCCCAGTGTGGCGGCGCGGATCACCGATTCTGGCGTGCCGCCCACGGCCACCCAGACCGGCAGTTCATCCCCAAACGGGCGCGGATAGACGCCCTGATCACGCAATGGGGGGCGATGTTTACCCGTCCACGTCACATGATCGGCTTTGCGGATTTCCAAAAGCAACGCCAACTTTTCGGAAAAGAGCAGGCGTCGTAATCGCGCAGATCATAGCCAAAAAGGGGGAACGACTCGATAAACGATCCGCGCCCAGCCATGATCTCGGCGCGCCCGTGCGAGAGCAGATCCAACGTAGCGAAATCTTGAAAGACACGCACGGGGTCATCGGAACTGAGCACAGTGACCGCACTGCTCAGGCGGATCGACTGTGTGCGCACTGCCGCTGCCGCCAGGATCACCGCCGGGGCAGACGAGACAAAATCGGGCCGGTGGTGCTCGCCCAGGGCAAAGATATCCAGCCCCACCTGTTCGGCCAGTTCAATCGTCTCCAATAGATTTTGCAGCCGCTGGGCCGGGCTGATCATCTGGCCCGTGTGGGGATCTGGCGTAAGTTCGGCAAAGGAATAGAGGCCCAGTTCAAATGGCATGATGCCCATAGGGTCCTTTCAAATCGCTGTCTTGTGCGGTTATTTTTTTGCGCTCTCCCGATAGGCTACATTCGGCCAGAAGATCAGCGTGGCCCAGTTGTCCGAGGCGCTATCCTCAATGTAGTTTTCCAACAGGCCCAGCACCACAAAGCCCTGGCGCAGTTGAAAGGAGAGTGTGGGGTCGGTCAGGGTGCCGCTAACCACATGATCCACATATTCGGGGATACTCAGGCGATCTCGGTAGCGCTCATAGCCGGGGATCATGCCACCGGCCACAATGCCCTTTTTGTTGAAACGCCGCACCACGTCTTTGCGTGCAGCATATAACATGCGCCCGATGCCCATGCCGCGGAAGTCGGGATGAACGCTAATATCCGCCCCGTAATAATACTCCCCGTTGGGATCATGATGGCTGTAGTAGCCGCCGTCAATCATCTCCTGAAAGGTATGGTTGGGATGGGTAAAGTCAAACTCACAGAAAAAGCCTGATCCCAGTCCCACTACCCGTTCCTCCGCCAGCGCCACAAACTCACCTTCGGGGAAGATCTCGCAGTGGCGCAGAAAATGAGCCGTGGTCATACGTTCATGCGCGCCCAGCGTGGGGAAACAATCGCGCTGAAGTTGCTCTAGCGCCTCGGCATAGTTGGGATGCACGTTGACAATTTTGATCTCGGCCATGATTACACCGTGAAATGTTCGTAGTCGTTTTCCGCTGGTAGACCCCACACTGCCCAAAAATCGCCAGTGGATGGGCGCATAATCGCCGCACCGCAGCTTTCAATGTGCATGGGCGGTGTGCCGCGCACGCAGATCGTCTCGTCACGCGTGAGGGCCATCAGTGCATCCGGCGTGATTTTGTCCCCTTGCAACAGGTCCGTGGCACGCGCCAGACGTGCCTCCGTGTTAGCCTGCGAGGCCGCCGTGCCGCGGACGACAGACGCGCACGAGTCTCTTCCACGACACAGTGGTTGGTATGCACCAGTGGCTCTGCGCCCAAAGCCGTAACATAGGTGGCGGTGGCGGTGGCTTCAATGTTGTAGCCCTTACCCGCGCCATCAAAAAGCAGATAGTTGTGCGCACCGGCCAGCTTGGCCTCGGTGATAGAGCGCAGGGCGGCGTCGATGTTGGTCTGTTGCAATGCCTTGCGCACCACGAAAGGCCAGGTCACGCCCACCTGTCCATCGCCGCCCAACAAGTTGTTGATGCCCACGGCAATGCCGGCGCTGTTCATGCCGATCATGCCCACACAGCCGGTAATTGTAAAGGTAAGGCAGGATGGCCCGCTTTCAGGTTGCACGCGCAACAACACCACAAACTCGGTGGAAGTAGCGTGCATGTCCCATGTCTGCCCAAAGAAGCCCTTACCCCCCTCGGCGTGGGCGTCGGGCACAATAAAGGCTGTACAATCATCGGCAGCTTGCAGCGTGGGTACACGTTGGCGAGCATAGCTGTAGACGGTGTCCACAAAATCGGTGAAGCCATTGGTGATCACCAACTCGGCCAGCGTCAGCCCGGTGGCGTCGGCGATGCCCTGCAACTCTTCCATTAGATCGGGCGCATCGGCGCGGTGCTCGGCCACACAGGCTTCGCCCAGGGCCAGCACTTCATCCTGCGGCAGATCGTGGCCGGTCCACCCAGCCCCGCCCGCCAACGCCACACGCTCTTCGGTATAGCGGCGAATGTCATCCGCAAAAGCTCGCCCGTGGGCATAGCCAATTTCGTAGGGCGTGCCGGAGAGTTCGAGAAGACGGAGTTTTGTCATGGGTAACCCTTTTTTGGGGATTAATGTCAATTCGGTTTGCGAACCTGTAGGGGCATGAGGTGGGGCGAGAAATCTTGTCTGGGTAGAAATGTAGCAGTTAGCCCGCCCCACCTCATGCCCCTACGATTTCTCCGCACCCGATCACCTTGCCATGCCTCTTGGCTCTTGCTGTGTGATGCAGTGGATATTGCCGCCGCCGAGCAAAATCTCTCGCGTCGGGATGCCGACAACTTCGCGACCGGGATAAAGCGCGGCCAGTTGGGCCAGCGCCAGATCGTCAAAGGGATCGTCAAAAGTCGGGACGATGACGCCACCATTGGCAATGTAATGGTTGATGTAGGAGGCGGCTAACCGCTGACCGGGCAACCGTTCAAATGATCCGCCCTTGCGTTCAACGCCAAAGGCTTCGTCGTGGGAAAGATAGAGCGGGCCGGGTTGGTGGATTTTGTGGATCTCCAGTTTGTGCCCGCGGGCATCGGTGGCGGCGGCGAGGGCTTCATAGGCCAACAGCGAGCGCGCATATTGGGGATCGCCGGGGTCGTCGGTCCAAGTGAGGGCCACCACGCCAGGGCGCACAAAGCAGCAGAGGTTGTCCACATGGCCGTCAGTCTCATCTTCAAAGACACCATAGGGCAGCCAGATCACTTTTTGCACGTTGAGATATTCACACAGCGCGCCTTCAATCTCTCGTTGGCTCAGGTGGGGATTACGGTTGTCGTTGAGTAGATTTTCTTCCACAGCCAGCAATGTGCCTTCGCCGTCCACATGAATAGCGCCGCCCTCCATGACAAAATCGGCGGCATAGCGCGGCAGATCTGCATAGTCCAGCACCCGACGCGCCACACCCTGATCTTGCCCATAGTCGGCGTAGAGTCCGCCCCAGGCGTTAAACTCCCAGTCGATCCCGCGCACCTCGCCATCAGGGTTGATCAAAAAAGTGGGGCCAATGTCGCGCATCCAGGCATCGTTATAGAGCATTTCCACGACTTCGATGGCCTCGGAAAGCTGGCGGCGCGCTTTCTCATAGTACATGGGCGATACGCCCATGGTCACCGGCTCAAAGCGGGCGATGGTTTCGGCGACTTCAACAAACGCGCTTTGCGCCGGTGTCGCCTCGCGCCGCCAGACATCGGAGCGCAGCGGCCACAACATCCAACAGCGGGCGTGGGGTTCCCACTCGGCGGGCATGTGGAAGCGGTCTTCAAAGGGCAATGTATCTAAACTGCTTTTTTCAAGAAAGGGGGTATAGTAGTAGGTCATAGGATTTGAGGTGGGCTAGTTGAAACACGGATCGTTGAAACACAGATCGTTATCAATGCGTTCGGTCTCTATCATGTGCTGGCGGGGACCGCACACGAAGTAATATACACTACTCATTGCCTTGCGCGCTATGATTGGCAACCACACGGGTGCGGCCCACCCCTACTTAGGCCGGCGGGGAAGGGCCAACGACTTTTTGCGGTTGGCTTTGGCGGCTTTCTCCGCTTGATAGTCGCTGTAGCCGCCTACATACTCGGTGAGCGTGCCCTGGTCCAGTTCGACAATGCGCTGTACCGTGCGGTCAAGAAAATAGCGGTCATGGGAGATTACCAGCACAGTCCCTTCAAATTCGTCCAGCACCTCTTCCAGCACTTCAACGGCGGCAATATCCAAGTTGTTGGTGGGTTCGTCCAACAGCAAAAAGTTGGCGTTGGAGAGCATAAGCAGCGCCATCTGCAAGCGGCTACGTTCGCCGCCAGAGAGCGTGCGCACCGCCGACCGGCACTGTTCATAGGTGAAGAGAAACTTGCCCAAAAAGCTGACGGCGCTGCTTTCGGTCATGGGGGCTGCCCGACGTACAGTTTCGACCAATGTACGCGTATCGTCAAGCGTTTCGTGCTGTTGGGCATAGTAGCCGACGCGCACACTCGGCCCCAGGCTAATCCTACCACCGCTGACTATGTCTTCACCTAAGATCAGCCGGAAAAGCACCGATTTGCCCGCCCCGTTGGGGCCAACCACGCCGACACGCTCGCCGTGCCAAAGTAGCAGATCCAGCCCAGCCAGGATGATGGTCTCGTCGCCGTCTGCCGTGGGAAAGTGTTTATCGACGTTTGCCAGTTCCAACACTTTGTTGCTGCCGCGCCAGCCCGCCAGTTCCAGCGCCATGCGGCGACGTTCTAATACGGGTTTGTCGATGCGCTCAATGCGTTCGATACGCTTCTCGATGGATTTGCCCCGTTTGATCAACTTTTCATTGTCATAGGTGCGCCCCCAGATCAGCAGCCGTTTGGCCGCCTGTTCCAGCCGCGTGATCTCCTTTTGCTGGGCCTGGAACATCTGTTGCTGGCGCATCAGTCGCGCCTGTTTTTCAAAGGCAAATTCCGAATAGTTGCCCGGATAGAGGGTGATCTTGCCATCCTCCAGATCGGCAATCTCGTCGGCCACCACGTCGAGCAGATAGCGGTCGTGGGAGACGATGACCACGCCGCCCTTGTAGTTGCGGATCAGGCCCTCCAGCAGCGCCTTGCCCGTCATGTCCAAATGATTATCCGGTTCGTCTAGCAGCAGCAAGCTGGGCTGTTCCACCAGTAGTTTTGCCAGCCCCAGCAACTTGCGTTGTCCGCCGCTGAGCGTGTCGGTGAGCAGTGCCAACGCTTGCTCTCCCTCAAAGCCCACCTGGGCCAGCGCCGACCGTACGCGCCCCTCATAGTTGAGGCCGCCCATTTCTTCAAAACGTTGGAGCAAGCGGGCCTGTTCATCTAGGACCGCAACCAAGCGTACGTCGTCGCCATAGACCGCTGGATCGGCCAACTTTGCTTCACATTGGGCCAGAGCAATTTCAATTTCGGCCAGCCGCGCCGAAGCGGTCAATGCCTCTTCCCAGACTGTGCGGCCCGGTGTCAACGGTGGTTCTTGGCGCAGATAGCCCACAGTGAGACCGCTGGCACGCACAATGCTGCCGCTGTCGGCTTGGAGATCGCCGGCAATCAGACGTAGCAGGGTAGATTTGCCCGCGCCGTTAGGCCCCACCAACCCTACACAGCGGTTATCATGAATTTCCCAAGCAAGATCGGTGAAAATGGGCTTGGCGATATAGGTGATGCTGAGCGCGTGAAGGTGAACAGCAATCATGGTGGCTTTCCGAAATGGGGAGCATAAAAAGTACGGGCCTGATCGATAAGCCCGTACCAGTATGCCAGATTTTTTGTTTTACGCCAACGAGTGGATGACGATTCTATTGCGTCGCCAACTCGCTGGCTTGTTCACGCAACCGATCGCGCACAACACGTTCCGGCGGCCAGCCCAGGATCGCGGCCAGTTCGTCCACACCCAAGCTTGCCAGTTGAGCATAGGTCGTGATGCCCGCATCCGCCAGGGCTTGGTTAAGAGTTGGGCCGATTCCTTGAATGCGCAGGAAATTATCCGCCTCCTGAGCGATGCCCGCTCCCTGGCGCAATTCCGCACGCTCGGCATCGGTCAGGCCCAACTCCTCGCCAGTGACAAAATCAGCCGTGGGATCGGTTGCAAGCGTCACCGCCGGACTCTCGGCAGGGATCTCCGCAGCCTCGGTGAGGCCGGTGGCTGTGGCCTCTACGGTATCGGGACTCGCTGCAACGGTGTCGACTGTGGCCGCCGGTTGCGGTGTTGTCTGCCCCGGATAGCTCACCGCCACGGTGGATGGCTCCATGCTGGCGGCATCCGTGCGAGCCGTTGTGCTGCCAGTCAGGTTGGCTCGACGGGCCAGATGGACCAGCACAGCCCCTGTACCTGTGGACCCAATGAGCACGGCGGCGACCAATCCCAGGCAGGGCAGCAGACTCCAGGCGAAGAAGGTGGCCCCTGTGAGCAACAGCGCCCCCAGCGTTAGCGGAATGGCGGAGTGCAAGTGCAACCCAGGCTGGCGCACCAGCGCCTTTTCCACTTGGTCGCCCAGCCAGACCGAGATCACCGTCCAGCCCACCAGCGTCACCACAGCCAGCAGCGCCCAGAGTAACAGCGAAAAGGGCGCAAGACAGAGCGTAACAAAGAGCAGCCCACCCAGAAGTAGCGCCGCCAGCGAGACGATTAGCCCGGTCGCAAAGCTGAGGGCTGGTTCGCCCACGGCTGTCTTCTGAATGGAGCTGATCTGTTTAGGGAAGAGCCAAGCCAGCAGCAGCACAAGCCCGGTGATCAGTACTGTCCATAAAATGGCTTGAAGCAGCCGCAAAAAGATCGCAATAATAAAAGGCTGGCTGTTGCGTTCACGACTTCCCATCTCAGCCGGCATGGCTGGCATGGCTGGCATCGTGGGCATGAACTCCGAGTTTTCTGGATCAGTTTCGCCGCTGCCTACAAAAGTGCCGCCAATGATGGCATCGCGGTCGCGGTCGAGATCGCCGCCCAGTACGCTTACATCGCCGGTGATGCCGCGCTGTGCCTTTCAACTCCACGTCCCCGCCCATGACCGCCAGATTGCCTTCCACTGTGCCAGCAATCGAGACATCACCGCCAAAGACCGAAAGGTCACCGCGAATAATGCCCCCTTCTTCAATCTCGACATCACCGCGAAAGACAGCCACATTGTCCTCGATGAGTTGGCCGGATTCCACGGTAAAATCTTCGTTAAAGATTTGCTGATCTGCCAGCGGTGCAGGCAGATTGGCTGCCCAGCGGGTTTGTGGCGGGCGCTCCGGTCGAGATTGGGCCTGGGCCGCAGGCGCAAACAGCACGCCCAGTGTGATCAGGCTTATCATGATTGCGGACAAAAACCAGAGTTGGTGCGAAGAAAGGCGTTTCATAACGGTCCCAACTTTCCAATGGTGAAGATAGATTAGGCTGCTCCAACCTCAAAGGGGCGCAGGCTGCGGCGCAAAAGATAGCCCCATCCGGTGAGCATAGCCAAGGCCAACGCAACATACCCAAGCAGCAGATTTATCGTGTTAGGATTCTGGCTCAGTCCCACCACCACTCCCCATAGAGTCGTTGCCACCGTGGTCATCGTGCGCCAAGCGTTGCTGATCCACTGAAGAGTCTCGGCAAACCAGCCCACGCCATTATAAATCAGCAGTGTAAAGAGTAATCCTGTGCCCGCAAAGCCAACCGCCCATACGAGGATCGTCAACAACGCCAGCGTCCACGCCACGCGTCGTTCGCGCACGGTTTGCAGTGTTTCAATTCGTTGATCTACTCGTTGCACAAAGTCAGCTGTGGGGATCACCCAGGGGGGCGCTTGGAAGCTGTTGTCAATGCTTTGCCAGATCTGCCATTGGTGTTGACACGGCTCACAATCGGACAGATGCAGATCCAGCCGCTGCTGTTCGTCGCTATCCAACAGCCCATCCAGGGCCAACGACATTAACATAGTCCAATCATCGTGGCGGGTAGTATCAGTTTCTGGGATCATCATGGTTTGGCTCATACAGTCCTCATTCTTGCCGGACCATTCCCGGCCTTGCTTAACGTCCAAATACAGTTGCCATTTGTACCGAACCGATCGTCGCTTCGCGACCCGCCTTGCTGCGTTCTGTCTGGCGGGCGGCCAATCCAATCGGGCTGGCCGTTGCGCCAGAACTGGCATACGACTCGGCCAGCTTTTGGCGTGCGCGGAAGAGACGGCTCTTCACGGCGGCCAGACTGATGCCCATCATATCGGCTATTTCTTGATAGCTGTATTCGTGCCAATAGCGAAGCACCAGGGGCGTGCGGTAGTCCGGCTCCAGTTGATCGAGCAGCCCCTGAATTTCCTGGGATCGCTCCTGGGCCAGCAGGTGATCTTCTGGGCGGGCGGTTTCGCTTTCCAGCGTATAGATCAGCGGTGAATCTTCCAGAGAAACCAACGTGGCCCGGCGCTTGCGCAGACGGTCGATACAGTGATGGTTCGCAATGGAAAAGAGCCACGTGCTAAACTTGTGCCCCGGATCATATTGGTGCAGCCGGGCATAGGCCCGCAGGAATGCTTCCTGGGCGGCGTCTTCGGCCTCCTCTGCGTTGCCCAACATGCGATAGGTCAAGTTGAAAACAGGGCGCTGATACGCCTCTACCAAACGACCAAATGCCTTGCGATCTCCCCCGCGTGCCAGATCCAACCACTGTTGTTCCTGGCTATAAAGGGGCGTTGCACTTTCTGTCATAAGAATCATACCTTTTGTGTCTGCGGCTCCGCCAAAATATACTACGAATAAACGGCGAAAAGGTTTCGCGGTCAACCGACAAATAGTGCATCGGACCGGGACGAATGCTGGAGCGTCAAAGGTTTGTCCTGCCTCTGGCTGTCGTTTATAATCAAACCGGCATAATCAAAACGGGTATAATCAAAACGGGTATAATCAAACTGACTATTACTCTACCGATTTAGTGGTGTTCATACCTTCCCAGTGATCTGACGACAGGCTGACAGTTCGCAAACATCGGTTGCCTGCCGCCACTGATTCATCCGTCAGCAGTGAGTTTAAAGGAATCCAGTCAATGCGAGTCACCTATCCATTTACAGCCATTGTAGGCCAGGAGCGTATGAAACGGGCGTTGATCTTAAACGCCGTGCATCCGCTCATCGGCGGCGTCTTAATTCGCGGCGAGCGCGGCACAGCCAAATCCACCGCCGCACGCGGATTGGCAGCGCTGCTCCCGGCCATCAACGCAGTCGAGGGCTGCCCGTTTGCCTGTCGGCCAGAGAACACCGTGGGGCTGTGCGCCACCTGTCAACTGGCCCGCGAAACCGGGAAACTGCCCACCAGTATGCGAGCTACCCCTTTTGTTGATCTGCCTGTCAGCGCCACCGAAGATCGTGTGGTGGGCACGTTGGACATTGAAAAGGCCATTCAAAAGGGCGAACGCCACTTTGAGCCGGGCGTGCTGGCTGCGGCCAATCGCGGCGTGCTCTATGTGGATGAAGTCAACCTATTAGACGATCATGTAGTCGATCTGCTGCTGGACAGCGCAGCGATGGGCGTCAATGTGGTCGAGCGCGAGGGCATCAGCGTGCAACATCCGGCCCGCTTTGTGCTGGTTGGCTCCATGAACCCCGAAGAAGGCGATCTGCGCCCGCAACTGTTGGATCGGTTTGCCCACGCTGTAGACGTTGTGGGCATCAACAATCCCCGCGACCGTGTCAACATCCTGCGCCGCCGCACGCAGTTCGAGCAGGATTCAGATGTGTTCGCCTCTGACTTCGCCAACAACGAAGTCGAGTTGGGCCAGCGCATCCGTACCGCCCGTGATCTCTATGAACATGTCAGCTACACCGACAAAGATCTCTACACCATCGCCGCGCTGACCGCCAGTTTCAAGGTGGACGGTCACCGCGCCGACATTGTAATCCTGAAAACGGCGCGTGCCCAGGCCGCCTTTGAAGGGCGCACCCATATTACCGACCGCGATATCTTGCTGGCGGCGGAATTAGCCCTGCCCCACCGCATGAAGAAGCAACCCTTTCAGGAAGCAGCTTTGCAAGCCGATCAGTTGGCGTCGAACATGCGCCAGGCCCGTGCCGACGCCGAGCAGGCTTTTAAGGAAGATGAGGCGGCCCAGGAAGCCGAAGGCAGCAGTGGAGCCGCGGAAAAAAAAGTGATGAGGGCGACGACTCCGAGATGAGCGCGTCGCCCGAAAGTGGCGAAGGTGGGATGGCCGAACCCGATGCGTCTCCGCAACAGAGCCGTTCGTCGGGAGACGAAAAAGGGGCCAAGAAACCAGTCAACGTGGGCGAGATTTTTGAGACCAAGCGCATCGACACCCCGTTGGACAAGGTGACGCGTGAACAGACTGGCAAGCGTTCGTATAGCCGCACAGAGCGCAAGCGCGGGCGCTACATCAAATCACGCCCGGCGGGCAACAAAACCGACGACATTGCGTTTGATGCCACGTTGCGGGCGGCAGCGCCTTTTCAACAGCAGCGCGCCAAAACCGAAGATAGCAAAATGGCGCTGAAATTGCGCATGAGCGATCTGCAACGCAAGGTGCGCGTGCGACGTACAGGCAACCTGATCCTCTTTGTGGTGGATGCAAGTTGGTCGATGGCAGCCAGCGAACGCATGGAGGCCACCAAAGGTGCGATCTTCAGCCTGTTGCTGGATGCCTATCAGCGCCGTGATCAAGTGGGGCTGGTGGTCTTCCAGCGCGATAAGGCCCGTGTGGTCTTGCCGCCCACCAACAGCGTTGATTTGGCCCAAAAAGCCTTGAAAAATTTGCCCGTGGGCGGCAAGACGCCGTTAAGCAGCGGCCTGCTTATCTCGTGGCAAGTGATTGAGGCGGCGCAACGACGCGACGCCGAGATTCGCCCGTTGGTTATTCTCTTGACGGATGGAGCTGGCAATGTAAGTATGACCGGCATGCCCGCCCAGGAGGAAGCGATGCGCATGGCCGATCTCTTTCAACAGGACAAAAATGTGCGCTCGATTGTGATCAACATGGAACATGCCGCTTTTGACCGCGGCTTGGCTCATGCCCTGGCAGAGTCGATGGGTGGCATCTGTTACAACTTGCCCGATCTGCGCGCCGATACACTGCTGCGTACGGTAAAACAGGAGATCGGCGGATAGCCGCGTCGGATACATTTTGAGGAAACCAAGAAAACCCGCTGGTCCACGCCAGCGGGTCTTCTATTCAATCCACTAGAACTTGGGTAAGATGAAGCAAGCACAGGAAGGGCCAGAAGTCGCCAGCCCGGCGGCGTGGTGGTCGGTGGTGCAGGTGGCGACGGTGGTTGGTTTTGCGATTATGGGCGATTCATTGCTCTATGGCATTTTGCCGTTGGCAGCAGAAGATCTACTATTTTCGCCGCAACAGGTAGGGCTACTTTTGAGCGCTAACCGTCTGGTGCGGCTGGTTTCCAACACCTGGTTGAGCACGCTCTTTGCTCGGCTGGGGCCGCGCCGGCCCTTTGTGATGGCTGCCGGTTTGGGCGTGTTGACCACGCTGATCTACGCCGCTGGCTGGGGATTTGGCCTCTTTTTGCTGGCCCGGCTGGGGTGGGGCATTGCTTGGTCTGGGCTGCGCCAGGGTGGATATCAAGCTGTGTGGCGGGGCGGTCACCATCAGACTGGGCGGCTTATGGGGCTACTTTGGGGCATTATCCGCACGGGCAGCGCGCTGAGCGTGCTACTTGGCGGTTATCTCTTCGACCACTATGGCTATCGCACCACCGTGCTTGTGGTGACCGGGCTAACGTTGATGGCATTGCCACTGGCATGGCGAGTGCGCTGGCCGCAAACCGAGGCGGCAACACCCATTGGGCGTCCGCATGTGCGCTTTTGGGAGGGCTGGCGGGCGCTCTTGCACGATAGTTTGCAAGGTCAGACTGTCTTGATCGGGGCGCTAAAGCTCTTCTTTGATGCGATCCTGGTGGCAACAGCCGCGCTTTTCTTGGCTGACCATATTGGCGTTGATCAAGGATTCTCGCTACTGGGTGTGGGGCAGATGGCAGGGGCTTTGCTGGCAACGCGCTGGCTGGCGGATCTGGTGGTGGGGCCGCTGGTGGGCGTCTTGTCCGACTGGGTAGGGCAATTGCCGCTGGCAACCCTGCTTATGACCTTGCTGTTGGGTTGCCTTACGGCGGCGCTCTGGTTTGGCGGATGGGTGTCGCTGCTGGCTTTTGTGGGCGTCTTGTTGCTTAGCCCTGGCATCAACGTCACGTTAGATGCGGTTGCCAACCGGGTGGCGCTGCGCACGGCTGCGCCACAGCAGTTCATTGGCGTCTATGCCACGCTGGCCGACGGTGGATCAGCGCTGGGGCCGCTGTTGGCGTTGCCACTGGTAGCCTGGGTGGGATTTGCGCCCCTCTATTTGCCTGTGGGTGGGCTGCTCTTGCTGGCAATTGTGCATTTTTGGTGGCGGTTGCGCCACATGGATTGGGGCACGCCCTCTGTTTCAACAACATCCACTTGAGGAAAAGCTACGATGTACACGATCAGTTTTCCATCTCTCTTGAAAATGTATCGGAATTGGATCAATCTCGGTATCTGCTGTGTGGTGAGCGGTCTGTTGGTGGCCTGTACAGGGGCCGCTGAACCACCCCAAGCGGTGGGCAGCGTTCCCACAGCCACAGCCACTCTCTTGCCCCCACCCACCGAGACATCCACAGCCACACCGCTGCCGACGGCCACACCAACGCCGACACTGCTGCCTACCCCCACCCCTGTGGTCTTTCCCGATGGCGTGATCACAGCGACCGTGGTCAGCGTTATCGACGGCATCACGATTGGTGTCGAAATTGACGGTTCTCCGGCGGAGGTGCGCTATCTACTCTTGAGCCGACCGGAAGAGCGAGCGTCCTATGCCGAGGAAGCTGCGGCTCAAAATGAAGCGTTGGTGGCCGGGCAAACTGTTTATTTGGAGCGAGATAGCAGCGACCGAGACAGCGCCGGGCGGCTGTTGCGCTATGTCTACCTGCCCGATGGACGCATGGTTAACGAAATTTTACTGAGTGAGGGACACGCTCAAGTGGGTAGCGGCGCACCCGATACGCGCCACGAAGATCGATTGCGAATGCGTCAGGCCGATGCTATGTTGGGTGGACTGGGCATGTGGGGGATGTCCCAGGGCATCGTCAATCGCAACGCCAACTTGCCGCGAAGGGCCCGGCACTGACTATGCGGCGGTGGGTGAGGTATCGGCTGGGCAGACCGTGGACGTAACCGGACGAAATGAAAATGGGGCATGGTATCAACTGGCGGATGGGCGCTGGATTGCCCGTTTCCAGGTGGATCAGGCTCCATTGACACTACCTGTGATAAAGATAACCCCAACACCGAAACCGTAAGCTGGCTTTGAATATAAGAATTTAGCAAAACTAGTATCTATTAGCCTGATCTTGTCCTGGCGAGTGCGTTGCACCTGAACAGTTACCAAAACTAACAGCAAAGGGTGAGGCATGATTCACGCCTCACCCTTTGCTGTTAGTTTTCATATCCCCAAACACCCTCTACATTTCCGCAACCTCGCGAATGGTTTGCACCAGTTTTTCCGGTGCGCCCCCTTTGACAATATAACGAGTGGCCCCACGGGAAAGGGCTTGATTCTCATAGAAAGAGCCTTCGTGGGCTGACATAATGATAACTTTGACGTCCGTCTGTTTCTCTTGGAGTTGTTCAAGAACCTCTAAACCAGACATGCGTGGCATCCGCATATCCAACAACAGTACATCTGGATGCATCTGATTTAGCATTTCCAACAATTCATACCCATCTCCAGCTTCGCCCACCACTTTCATATCCTGTGCGTATTCCAAAAAAAGGCGCAGGATCGAGCGGAACTCACGGCTATCGTCTGCAATCAAAATATTGATCGAGTCTGATCGGTTCATAGAGATTTCTAGGCGTTAGCCCTACATATGAGAACGAAAAAACGCTGCCGACGAGTCACGATGAATCATAGGAGCAGCATAAGAACGACTCTAGCTCGATTATAGTTAGTTTATACAGTGTAGAAGCAACCCAACTACTCTGTATAGTGGGGATTCCCCGCCTATTGTGGAGAAGAATTTCCTCAAATGTCGCTCTGGAAACATGCAGGGTATGCTCCCCTGAATGTTAATAGAGCATGATGAATGTACAGTATTTATACTCTATCGACGACCACCGACAAGCGCTTCTGTGCCAAACCACGTAACTTTGCGCTATGCGTGATAGTTCTTTTCGCCGGCCAAAACGCGCATGGGCAGCTTGTTTTCGGGCGTGGGGCGCGGGCAAGTGGCATAGGGCGTAAACGCACAAGGAGGATTATAGGCCCGGTTGAAGTCAATCACCGTGCGCCCGTCCCCATCCACGGCATCTACGCTGAGAAATCGCCCGCCGCCATAGGTTTCGTTGTTATTGGAAGCATCGCCAAAGACCAGTGACAGCGCGCCGTTGTGGCCGCTGAATGCGTCAAGTTGACATTCGCTGCCGTTGAGCGTAAAGCGCAGCTTGCCCGGCGAACTCATGGGGCTGACAGTCCCCAAAATCGTGGGCATGGGAATCACGCGCGGCGGGTCTGTGGCTTCCAACGTCGCTTCAACCCGCCACGTCGCATCTATGGGGAAAGTGTCGATGCTTTGGAAATTGTGCAAATAGTCGCTCTCGCTATCGCGCAGCCGCACGCCCATTTGGTCGCCGCGACGGATAATGAACCAACTTAGCGTGCCGTGGCGGAGGACGGTGGGCGTGCCTTTATCGTCGGTCAGGGCCAGTGTGCTGACCCGCTCGTCCCCCTGCCAGACCTCAGCATGGGGGTTGATCTCTACGGTCACACCCTCTGGCGAAAGATAAAACGTGCCCAGGAAGGGCGCAGCCTTGTCTGTTGGAAAGAGGATATCGTTGGTCGGATCTCCGCCAAAGGTGTTGGGGCCTGGTTCCAACCAGAAAAGTCCAGCCAGAGTCAGCCAGCCGTCGGCAGCGCGTAGATCTGCAATACGGTTCTGATGCCATTCTTGAATTTCGTCGATATAGGGCTGTTCAATTGGTATCGTGGTCATGACTTCCCTCTGGGTAGTAGCTTCATATGGGGGGAAACCCCCATATGGCATCATCTATTCGATGTAGACTCAATCCGCACTTCGCTGACAACGGACTTGAAGGGGCGTGTTATAGTGTCGTCAAGTGATCGCGCATCCCCGGCGCGATCACCTTTTCCCCGGAAACGCTAGGGAAGATACAAGAGCCATCTCGCACTTCGAGATGGCTCTTGTTTTTTGCAGAGAGTGGATGAGTAAGAATTGAGGTGTATCAATTACCCCTCATCACCCAATCTCCTCTGCTACTCCTGCATGGCCGCAATCGCCGCCGCTGCGCCGCTGATCAAAAAGCCAATGTCGCCAGCAATCGTAATGAATTGGAAGCCCATGCTGGCCCGCTGTTTTGCATCGGCCAAACTGCGCCCGGCCACACCGGGGATCTTGCCCGTGTTGCGGCACGCCTGCACAACTTTCTCTAGCGCGCGCATGTGTTCGTCGTTCCCATCCATCTTGCCGGGGTGGATGCCCATAGAGAGGGCCAGATCCGACGGGCCAAGCCAGCAGCCGTCGATGCCCGGCGTCGCCATGATCGCTTCGGCGTTTTCCACAGCTTGGGCGCTCTCGATCTGAATTGCCACGAATAGCTGCTGGCTGATCCATTCGGCGTAGTCGTCGCCATACATGCGCGCCCGCCCCCAGCCCCATGAGCGATCCCCGGCGGGCGGGAAGTGACAGGCGTCGGCGGCCTGCTTCGCGTCGGCGGCCGTGTGGACCATAGGCACCACAATCCCCATCATGCCCTCGTCCAACAGGCGACCGATCATGGTATAGTCGTTGCGCGAAACACGCGCCATCGGCACTGCCGATCCAGCGTTCATGGCGACCAGCGCCGCCACTGTGCTGTCTTCGCCCCACGAACCGTGTTGACGGTCGATGAGTAAAAAGTCGATGCCACTCTGGCTCAGCACCTCCGTCGCCAGAATCGATCCCAGCCCCATGCCGAAGCCAAAGGCCGGTTGTCCGTCGAGCATCTTTTGTTTCGCTGTGTTGATCTTCATCGTTTTCCTCGTGTGTGTGGTGGGTGATGAATATGGATAATGCGTAATGCGTATTGTCAGGTTGATGAGCGAGTCTCGCAGCTTGGTGTTGATTCGTCAAGGTAGCCTGCGCATTACGAATTACGCATGATTCTCCTCTGCCCGCTTGCCCAACATCAAATAGACCAGCGCCAGGTTCATCTTGGTGCGGAAGATCAGATTGTCGATCTCGAACGATTCATCCACACCGTGGACGCCCGCCCGCACGGGATCGGAGCCGGGCAGCAGCGGCGAAAAGCCGTAGACCTGTGTCCCCAGCGGGCGCACTTCGCGCGAATCGGTGAAGCCAATCGTCACATTGGGCAGCCAGCGCAGATCGTCGTTGCCCAGCGCCAGGGACGTGGCCTGTTGCAATTGGGCGATAAACGGCGTGTCATAATCCGAGGCATTGGCCTGTGCGGTCACATTCAGCCGCAGGTCCACACCGTCGATGCCCGCCATTAACCCCTCCAATTGACCGCGCACATAGGCTTCGTCCTGATGGGGCAGCGTGCGAATATCGCAGGTGAGGCTGGCGGCGGCGGGGATGCTGTTGGATTTGATGCCAGCGTTGACCATGCTGGGCGCAATCGACATACGCGAGAGCGCAGTCAGGCTGCCCGCCACATTGGGATTGCGCTTATGCAGATCCGCGATCATGTTGTCCACCGTCTCCGGCGTGGGCTGTTGGCTAATCCCAAACAGATGGAGATGATCAAACAGGGGCAGGCGCAGATCAATGTCGGGCTGGTACGTCTCAATGCGTTGCAGCAATTCCGCCAGCTTATAAAGCGCGTTGTCGGCGCTCCAGGGCCGCGCCGCGTGCCCGCTGCGCCCGTGAATGGTGAAATGGGCCTCCATGCGCCCTTTTTCGCCAATACAGATGGGATAGGCCAGCCCGGCTTCGGTCTGCATGGGCATGCCGCCGCCTTCGTTGATGGCGTAATCCGTCCGCACTAGTTCTGGGTGATGCTGTGCCAGCCAGCCAATCCCATAGCGACCACCCGATTCCTCGTCGGCGGCGGCCAGAAAGCGCACCTCGCCGTGTAGTTCAATGCCCATGCGTTGGAGCAAAATTAGCGTCATTGCCCCGGTGGAGGCCAGCGATTTGGCGTCGTCGCTGCCGCGCCCATAGATGGTGTCGTTGATAATCTCGCCGCTGAAGGGCGGGCGCTGCCAGCGGCTCTCGTCTTCAATCGGCACCACATCCACATGCGACATGAGCAGCAGCGACGGTCCATTGCTGTTGCCCAATTGCGCCACCAAATTGCCGCGTGTGGGAGCCGATTCCACCACTGTGGATTCGATGCCGTCGGCGTCGAGTCGTTCGGCCAAGAAGCGGCAGGCCGCGGTTTCGTTGCCGCTGTCCGCGGCGCCAGTGTTGATCGTGGGGATCTGCACCAACTGTTGGTGGAGTTGAATCAGTTCGTCGCGGCTGGCGTCCACCGCGTCAAACAAGCGTTGCAAGAGCGGATCTATCAACATCGCATCTCGTTTCTTGATATGCCCGAAAGGGCTGTTTGATGAGAAGGGTGTGGCGTGTGATAAACTCATTACAGACATTCACAACCCCATCCCAAAGGAGTTGACCGTGGCAAAAGAAAAGAAAGATAACCCGTTGGATAGCTTTGCCAAGACGCTGGGTCGCAAACTGGGCCAGCGGCGCAAAGACGTGCATCAATCCATCGCTCGCTTCCACGCAGAAGCGAACAAAGAAGAAGCGACGACGCCCGCTGCCGATCCTCCCATCCCGGACGAAGAAGCATCTCGACCGGCCCCTGACAATGGCTGATAGAAAATTCACCACAAAGACGCCAAGAACAGAGAGAAATAGCATACGAATTAGTATACGATCCAGGTGTGATGCACTCGCCGCACAAGCTTTCACAACCACTCTACGCCTGGCGAGTGCGTCGCATCTGGATCGTTACTACGGATTTAGCAGATTTGCACAGATATCAGAGTCTTGCAGATCTGCGAAAATCCATGTTCTATTTCTGGAAATCGCTCTCTCCTTTGTGCCTTCGCGGTTTATTTCTGCTTCTCCGCTCGCGGATGTGTTCGCGGATCTTTTCGCTGAACTTGATCTCGCTATTATCTTCGGGCGCGTAACCCAGCACACGCCGTGCGTTTGCCGATCCCCAAAACGCCTGATCGTTGCCACTGATGCCGTAGACGATCTGGAAGGGCACGCCCTGGGCGTCGCCAATGTCCTCGGTTTCAATGGCCTTGATGAAAAGCTGTGACAGATCTCGTGCGCTGAGATAGACCGCCAACGCACGCCGCATACGCACTAGATCGCCCTTTTCGATAGTGTCCAGATCCGTCTCGCGCGGGCCGCCGATGCGTACTTGCACGTTCTCTAGCGGGCGACCGGTTACCGCGCCAGTGGCAAAGACAAAGCCCAAATGCTCATAGACCTCTTTCGCCCAGCCGTAATAGTTATCAGAAAGCGCGCGCATCTCCGGCGTTACAAAATCCCACTCGTGCTTCAAAATCAGCGGCTCGTAATAGTCGGCAGCATGGTTGGAACTCGCCATGACTACCCGGCGCACGTTGGCTTCCCAGGCCACTTGGAAGACATTATAGGCCATTTGCACGTTGATCATCTCGTTGCCGAAATAGCGATCCAGGTTTTCTTTGTCATGGGTGTTAATAAAGCCTAGATGAATTACTGCGTCCATGCCCTCGAAAAAGGAACGGTAGCCGTCACGATTTTTGTCGGTGAGATCGGCGATCTGGACGCCCGCCACCTCGTCCCCGTTGCGGTCCGTGGTTTTAACGTCGAGCAGCGTCAGATCATACCGTTCGCGCAGTGCTGGCAACATCAAACTGGCAATATAGCCGGACGCCCCGGTGACGAGAACTTTTTGGCGTATAGTCATGGATTTTTCTTCTCTCAAGTGATGAATAATGGTCAATGGATACCGCAGAAACTACAGAGGACGCGGCGTAGAAGAGTACAGAGAGGATGCTCACCCTGGGTTTCGCCAGGGAATGGAGCTATTATACTTGTTGACCTTGCCTGTCACAAGTCATGGCGGCTGCGCTACACACGAACGTCCATTAGCACTGATTTTCTCTGCTAACACCCTTGGTCAGTATAAAGACGAAAGGTGTACAGACGCAATGGAATCTAGTACGTCTGTACACCTTTCTATTTTTTTGTAACTAGTCAGGTGCGTCGCACCCTAGACCTGTATCGTTACCTTTTTGATAATACAATTTTGTATCGTAGTATCAGTTGATGGCGCTATGGCGTTGTCACCGCTTCTGCGGCGGGCGTGGGTGTAGCGGGAATCTCTGTGCCGGAGCTAACCAAAATCACAGCATTCCACGGCTGATATTTGGAGACGATCTTGTCAACACGGCTTTGGCCGTTTTCAACAATGGTGCGGTCCACGGTCACAGTCATGCCGCGCTGGGCATATTCTACTTGTTTGCGCTCACCGGGGGCCAGGCTTTCGTCGACTTTATAGACCACATCGCCTGGTTCTTTTACATCTGTGATCACTGGCGCGCTCATTCTGACTTCGCGGTTGGGCTTGGTTCCATAGAAGTTAAAGGTGATCACGCCGCCGCTGCTGTTCACCACGGGCTGTACCAGCACGTGGGCAGCGGTGTCGTTGCGGAACCTGAAATCCACACTGGGCGTATAGATCGTAGCGTCCATGCCCGGCTCGCCATACCAACTGACCACGTAGCCGTGGTTATAGCGCTCCACAATCGGGAAGCCAGCATTGAGCGCCGCCCGAAAAACCGTCGTGCTGACCTGACAGACGCCGCCGCCCACGCCGACCATGGTTTGGTCGCCCCAGATGATCAGCGAATCCTCAAAGCCATTCGCCGCGCTGACTGCCTGTACAATTTTGTTAAAGCTGAAAATGCCGCCGGGGGGGATCACCACGCCCACAAACTTTTCGGCGGCCACTTCAATGTTGCGAATGCGCGCTAGGCTGCTGCCCTGATAATAGGAACTGCCACTGGCGATTAGCTCGCGGATGCCCAACTCGCCAATCCGGTTAGAATCCACTTGGGGAGCCACACTTTCAATCACCAAGGGGGCTTCGGCGCTGTTGGTGGCAATCGCCTCTTTTAGGTTGATCAGGGTCGCCTCTACATTCAGCCACCGTCCCATGACACTGGGCGTGAGTACCTCGACTGCGCCGCTGGCTCCATTGAAGCGCAGTCGTGCGTTCTGGGCCTGTATATCGACCTGCGCCGCCCAACTTTGCACCAGCGCCCGCAGTGCGTCCTCGTTGACCTGATCTCCGTTGCCGCCGGTGACAATGCCCCCCAGACTGGCGCCATCCAGGGCAAGCGTCAGCCCACTGTTGCTGTCTCGCAGCGTAATCGGTGTACGTGTCAGGGCGACTTCGGCTGTGCCTGTGGTCTGGGCGGCATCGGGTGGCTGCACAGCCACCGTCTGCAAGGGAATGCTGGCCGCCTCGCGCCGCAACAGCGCATTGAGCACCAACCGTGTGCTGCTTTCCATGTTAATGTCGATCCCCGGCTGAGACGGCAGAGACACTGTTCCTACCTGCACGGCTGCCCGCCCCGGTCGGCGCACTTCGGCCCCGATTTGGCTGATCTGCTGGCGAATGGCCCCTTCATTAAACTGGATAGAGGGCGTGATATTCTGCTGCCCCAAGAGCGCCTGTCCCTGTAGCCACAACTGCGCCACCACATCCCCGCGCCGCCCCACTAGATAGGCGCGATTAATTGCGCCCAAGAGATCAACCTGGGGTGCGAGATTGGCATTGCTCAAGACCCATTGGCGATTTTCATGCTGAATGCTAATCGGGGCCAGCGGATAGGGTGTCAGTTCCTGGCTCAAGTGACCCAGGGCTTTGGCGCGAGTCATGCCGCCCACGGGGACGCCTTCGACGCGCACGCCGGTGAAGATGCGGTCGGCGTGCCAAAATTGCCAGCCGCCCACCACGGCCACCCCGACCAGCACAATAACCGCCAGCCAGAGGACCAGGAAATCTACCGATGAGCGTTCTGCGTGTCGCGGAGAATAGCGGGGTGTCGAAAGTGTTGATTGCATTGGTTTATACCTAAAATAAAAGAAATTAGCGTAACTGTGGTCCAATATACATGAAAGGGATGGCTACGTCTATTAACGCTAACGCCACAAACGGTATCGCATAGACCAGCGGGTGCGGCTCTGCCCACCGGTGGAAGCGCAGCGTCAGGCCAAGATTGAGGAGCAGTGCTGTAATTGCGCCGCTCAGGATCGCCAGTGTCCAAACGTTGAGATCGCCGCCCACAGTTCCCCGCATTGCCTCGCCGAGCAGCCAGACCAACAGCACCACAACAGCGCCTAAGCTGGGCAACGGGCGTAGCAGCGCATACCAGCCCACGGCAAACCCCAGACTCAAGGGCAGCAGCGCTGGGAAAAGATAGCGCCCCTGGTGTTGGACAAAACCCAAGTTATACCACACATAGGCCGCGCACACGCTCAACAAGAGCAGGACCAGCGCCAAAATCGCCCAGCCACGCGCCGCCGAGGAGAAGCTTGGCGGCAACTTTTGAAAAGGAAGCGAGAGTAGACCCACCACCGCCAGCACGGTTGCCACCGCCAGCACTGTGTACATGCGCCCATCCATAAAGACGCCCATCCAGCCAAAGACGCCCCAAAAGCTGCGAAAGGTGAAGGTCCAGGCCCGTTCCCGATAGACGGCCCAGCCATTGGCAGCAATCCAATCCAGCGTGGTGGGCTGGCCGGTGACAACCTGATCGTGCCATTGCAAGCCCAAGAAATCCCACGCGCCGTAGGTTTCCATATTGCGCAGCCAGAGCGGCGCGCCCAAAAGCAGCGCCCACGGCAATAGTATCAGCACATTGCCAAACGCCCGCCGCCATCCCCAGCGCGATAGCGAAAACAGCCCCACGCTGATCCCCACCACGGGCAGTAAAATATAGACCGTGGCTTTGGTGAGAAAGCCCAGGCCGATGAGGATGCCCAGGAGGAGGGGGGTGGCGAATGGTGAAGGGTGAAGGGTGAAGGGTGAAGGGTGAAGGGTGCCATCTGCTTTCATCCAACGCACGATCAGAAACATTGTGGCAGCGATGATCACCTCGGCCAGCGCGTCGTTGTTGACGGCGGCGAGCATGGCGAGGTGCATGGGCAGCAGGGCAGCAAAGGCGGCAGATCCCAGAGCGAGCAGGGGGCGCTCCGGCCAAATCGTTTCAATGGTCTTGAAGATCAGCCAGATCACAGCGCCGCCGAGAAGTGCGCTGAACAGTCGCAACGCCGATAAACTGCCGCCGCTCAGCCAGAAAACCGGCGCGGCCAGCAGATAATAGAGTGGCGGCTGGTGGGCTTCGTAGCGCACGGGATCAATCGGGAAATTGTCGGGGAAGCGCTTGCTTTTGAGCGTCTCCAAATAGGCAGCGTCATAATCGCCCATTTGCAGCACCGGCAGCCCTTCACCGCGGGCGATCTGCGCCACGTAGTTATAATGGGCCGGCTCGTCGGGGTTCTGCCACGCCGGCGTAATCACGGCGAAGAGGATGGCGAGGGCGAGATAAGCGAAAAGAATGAAAAATAAAGAATGATGAGGAATACGTGTTGCCGGTGTTCGTGAGAGTTCAGTTACTGTCGTCGCCATTGCGCGCATTCATTCGAGTTTCCAAAGATATCGTAGCTTGCAACGCTGCCGATCTTTTCCACAAGATCAGGGAAATTTGATAGGTGCTGTGAAAGTACACCGTGTACTACTTGAAATGGAGCATTGCCGCCTCTATGGATAGACTCTCTGTAGCTATACAAAGCATCAATGTACAACCGCTGGTTCTGATGAGCGAGCATAAGAATGAATTGGTGGCTAGTGAATGTCTGCGGCATTTGCTGAATGACAGCGGATCATCTAGATTACGAGCCCATTATGGATCTGTCAATCTCTTTTCGTGGTAGCGCGACAAAATACGTCGCACCTTAAGAGCTTTTTTCCGTCTCTTCTTCCCCCAACACCTCTGCCGGGTCGAGCTTGACAAAGAGCGGCTCTGGCTGGGTTAACGCTTGGCCGACGGGCAGGGTTCCGGCTTCCCAGCGACCCGTGGCGTCGCTGCCGTCATAGCGCAGCACAAGATGACCGCCGCGGTTGTCGGCAACTTCTTGGGTATATTGGCGGCCGAAAAGTAGATTCGTATAGCCAAGATAACGGTGCAGGGCTTCGCTGCTGTGGGGCAGAATCGGCGCCCAGAGCATCTTCAGCCAGTCGATGACTTGCAACGCCACATAGACGCTAGTGGCCGCGCCTTCGGGATCGGTTTTGATGGCCTTCCACGGCTCTTTGGCGTTGAGATATTGGTTGACGCGCTGGGTGAGGCGGTTGATCTCTTGCAGCGCGGCTTTCAGGCGCACGGCGTTGTAGAGCGCGCCGATGCTTTTGAAACCATATTGCACTTCGTCTAACAGATCACGGTCGATCTGATCCAGTGCGCCCGGCGTAGGAATCTGGCCGTCAAAGCGTTTGTAGGCAAAGCCCAGCACTCGGTTTGCTAAGTTGCCCCAGTTTGCCACCAATTCGTTGTTGACCCGCTCCACAAAATCAGGCCAGGTGAACTCGCTGTCGCCGTTCTCCGGGGCCACGGCTGTGAGCACATAGCGCCAGGCGTCGGCCTGAAATTCGGCCAGCACGGTGTTCCAACTGATAACGTTGCCGCGACTGGTGCTAAACTGCATGCCGCGAAAGTTGAGATACTCGTTGGCGGGCACATCATAGGGCAGGTGCAGCCGCACAGGATCGTTGGCCGCGCCCGGATCGTCGTTATAGGCCATGATCATGGCCGGCCACATTTGGGTGTGGAAAGGGATGTTGTCTTTGCCGATGAAATAGTAGTGGCGGGCGTCGGGGTTTCTGTTGCGGTCCCACCATTGTAGCCACTCTTCGCCACGTTCGGCGATCTTGGCCCACTCAATCGCCGCGCTCAGGTAGCCCTGCACGGCATCGTACCAGACGTAAATACACTTGCCTTCGTAGCCTTCCAGCGGAATCGCCACGCCCCACTCAATGTCCCGTGTGATGGCGCGCCCGCGCAACTCTTTCAGGTTGAGCTGCCCTTTGGTGAAGTTGATCACGTTAGAACGCCAGTGCTCTTTGCCGGTTTCGATCCAATCAATCAGTGGCTGGTTGAGCCGACCCAAATCGAGGAAGAAATGCTCGGTCTCGCGCACTTCCAGTGCCATATTGCCAGTCAGCTTCGAGCGCGCGTTTTTCAATTCCAGCGCATCATAGAGCCGCCCACAATTGTCACACTGATCGCCGCGGGCATCGGGAAAGCTGCAAAATGGGCAGGTTCCTTCTACATAGCGGTCAGCCAGAAAGCGCCCGGCCTGGGGATCAAACCATTGCTTTTGGGTGTCGCGGTAAATGTACTCATTTCCCAAATGGCGCATGAAAACCTGTTGCGTCACTTCCCAATGATTTTGCGTGTCCGTGTGGGTGTAGAGATCAAAATTCAGCCCCAGCGCCAGGCAGCCTTCCACAAAGAGCCGATGATATTTATCCACTACGGCGGCGGGCGATAGGCCCTCTTTTTCGGCCTGTAGCGTAATCGGCGTGCCGTGGGTATCCGAACCGCTGACCATCAACACGTCGTTCCCGGCCAGCCGCTGATAGCGCGCGAAGATGTCCGGCGGCAGGTATGCGCCAGCGATCTGCCCAATGTGCTTTTCACCGTTGACATAGGGCCAGGCAACACAGACAAGAATTTTACGAGGTTGGTCAGTCATGGCACGAGATCCTTGCGTTTGACAGTGGATTTTGTATCAAACGTATTGCGTCGCGGGCAGCCAGTACTAAAGACGAAATACGGAATACGAAATACGAACAGAATGACGCTCTATTTCTGCTCATTATAGCGGTTGCTCGAAAAAAATGGCAAAAGAAAACGCCCTGCCTCGTTGGTCGCCCACCCTGGGGAATGCTATAATAGACCAATCTTGACGCAACTTATCTACACACAGTTCAGAGTGGGGGACGATGAAAGCATTTTTAGTCATGGGACGTACGCTTAAGGCGCTTTACGACGAACTCTTTTTATGGGTCTGGCTGAGCGTACTTTGGTGGGTGGGCACGGCATTGATCATCCCCGCCGCGCCGGTCACATTAGGGCTACATCAGGCCGCCAATCGGGTGGCGAATTACAAGCGGGTGGACAGCGGCTTTTTCTATGAGAGCGCCCGCCAGCACATCGGTAAAGGCTGGCTGCTCTATGCCATAAACATCCTGTTTGCAGCCATGATTGCCATTAACATCGCCTTTTATTTCAACAGCCCCGCCGAGTGGATGCGCATTCTGGGTATTGTCTTTTTGTGGGTTTTGGTCTTCTATCTGATCTCGAGCCAATACTTTTTCCCGCTTTTTTGGCAACAGGAAGAGCAGAGCCTGCGCCTCGTTTTGCGCAATTCCTTTCTGCTGGCGATTCGCCATCCCCTCTATTCATTTTTGATGGTGCTCTTTCAGCTTTTGCTTTTGGGGATCAGCGTCGCCACGGTCTTGCCAATTTTTCTGCTGACTCCGGCCTCGATTGCAGTAGCTGCCAACTTTGCGCTGGTGGGCATGCTCCAGGAGATGGAACTGGCCCCCCAGCCGCCTGATCTGCACAAATAGCACGAGGACCTAATGAAGTTACTCATCTTGGGCGGTACAATTTTCCTGGGGCGGCATCTTGTCGAAGCCGCGCAAGCCCGCGGCCACGAAGTGACACTTTTTAACCGCGGGCGACACAATGCCGATCTCTTCCCGGACGTGGAAAAGCTGCGCGGGGATCGGGATGGCGATCTGGGCGCGCTGGCCGGTCGCCGTTGGGATGCTGTCATCGATCCCTCCGGCTATGTGCCGCGCATTGTACGCCAATCTGCCCAGCTATTGGCCGATGCCGTCGAGCATTACACCTTTGTCTCGTCGCTTTCGGTCTACACAGACTACAGCCAACTGGGCATCACCGAAGGCGCGCCGGTGGGCAAGTTGGATGATCCCACGGTGGAAGAAATTACCGGCGAGACCTATGGTCCGCTCAAGGTGCTGTGCGAAGAAGCCGCCGAGTCCACCATGCCGGGGCGGGTCTGTGTGGTGCGCCCCGGTCTCATTGTCGGCCCGCACGATCCCACCGACCGCTTCACCTATTGGCCGGTACGCGTGGCGCGAGGTGGCGCAGTGCTGGTTCCGTCGCATCCTAATTACCCGATTGAGTTTAGCGATGTGCGCGATCTGGCGGCGTGGATGATCCACGGGGCCGAAGCGCGCATGACGGGCATTTACAACGCCAGCGGACCCGGTGGGCAAGCTACATTAGGCGATCTGTTGGAGACCAGCAAAGCCATCAGCGGCAGTGATGCCCGTTTTGAATGGCTTCCCGAAGACTTTTTGCGCCAGCACAACGTGCAGCCCTGGAGCGATCTGCCCCTGTGGATCGGTGATGATGCGGCCTATGCGGGCTTCTCCAGCGTTGATGTCTCCAAAGCCGTCGCTGCCGGGCTAACCTTCCGCCCCCTGGCCGAAACTGTGCGCGATACCCTGGCTTGGGCACAGACACGCTCGAATGATTATCAGTGGCGGGCTGGGCTGTCGCCAGAACGCGACGCGAACTGTTGGCGGCGTGGCAAGAAAAAGACGAAAGACCGTAGACGAACGACGAACGATTAGCGGCGGATCAATTCTTCTTCGTTCGTCCCTCGTTCTCTTTCCCCTCAAGAACGGAAAACAGAGCTATGGCAATTCTGGCTGAATATCATAGGCCGCAGACACTCGGTGAGGCTGTGCAACTTCTCCGCCGCACCGATGTACATCTTGTGCCGCTGGCCGGTGGTTCCCAACTGGTGGGCGAATTGGAAACGCGCCAGCGCCGGGATGTGGACGGCGTGGTCGATCTGGCGGGGCTGGGACTGAACCACATCGAACAGCAGGGAGATGTTTTGCATGTGGGGGCGACAGTCACCCTTGGCGAATTGAGCGAACATCCTGTTGCGCGTGATCTGGCGGGTGGCATTCTGCGCCGCACCGCCCGCACCGAAGGTCCGATCAACCTGCGCAATCAGGCCACCCTGGGCGGCCTCATCGTCAGCGCTGCCCCTGACAGCGAATTTTATGCCGCCCTGCTGGCGCTGGGCGCGTTTGTCGTCACCACCGACGGCGAGGCCGAATCCATCACCGCCCTTGCTGCTCTGGCTCCCCTCTCCCTGCCAGCGCCAAGCGAGCAAGCACAGCTTAGCGGAGTGGCGCTGAACGTGATGACATCAAAGTCACAGTCTGGGAGAGGGGCCGGGGGTGAGGGGCCGCGCTTGCTCACCGAAATCCACATCCCCATTGCCGATCTGTGCAGCGGACACGCCCGCATCGCCCGCACCCCGTCGGATCGTCCGATTGTGGCTGCCGTGGCCGTGGTGGGTGATGGCGAAGAGCGGATAGCGCTGTGTGGCGTGGCGGATCGGCCTGTGCTTTTCACCGGGCAGAGCCTCACCCCGCCATCCGATTTCAAAGGCAGTGCCGACTATCGGCGCGCAATGGCCGCTGTGGTCGTTCGTCGTGCATTGGCCGAGGCCAGAGGAGGCTGATATGAACATCACCTTGATCGTCAACGGAGACCACCACAGTTTGGACGTCCACCCTGGCGAACTCCTGCGCACGGCCTTGCGCCGCCTGCGCTACTACAGCGTCAAGCACGGCGACGAGACCGGCGAGTCTGGCGCGGATGCCGTGCTGCTCACCCACACGCCGGAACAGACGCGCAGCTATCGGCTCGTCAACAGCGGTGTTATGCTTGCTGCCAGTGCCAACGGCGCGTCCATTGTCACTGTTGAAGGTCTTTCCCCCGATCACCCGATCGCCAATCGCCAATCGCCAATCCTCGATCCCCGCTCACTCACCCCGCTTCAAGAGCAGTTCGTCCACTGTGGGGCCATCCAATGTGGCTTTTGCACGCCGGCCCAACTGCTCGCTGCCCAAAAGCTGCTCGACGATACCCCTGATCCCAACGAGAGCCAGGTGCGCGAGGCCATCGCCGGCGTGCTTTGCCGCTGCACAGGATACGTCAAGCCCGTGCAGGCGATCCTGCGTGCGGCGGCCCAACTGCGCGGCGAGCAACTTGACCCGCTGCCTGTGAACGTGCGCGATGTTCCCGACATTGGCGAATGGCCCACCCCCGACAGCAACCTCCCGCCTGAAGATCGCGGCGGTCACGATGGCCCCGAAACCCAGACCCGCACACGTACTGTGCCCGTCACCGTGGCCCCGCCCAAAACCCAAGTGGTGAACAAGCCCGAACCCAAAGTGGACGCCATCAAACTGGTCAAGGGCCGCCCGGTTTTCGCCGATGATGTAGAAATACCGGGGATGCTCCATGGTGGGCTGCTCACCAGCCCCCACGCCCACGCTCGTATCAAGGCCATCGACAAAAGCAAAGCATTGGCGCTGCCCGGCGTCCATGCCGTCTTGACCCACGAAGACGTGGCCCGTGTGATCTATGCCAGTGGCGGTCAGAGCTACCCCAACCCGCCGCCCTATGATCAGGTGAGCCTGGACAACAAAGTGCGCCATGTGGGGGATCGCGTGGCTGTGGTGGCTGCCGAAACACCCGAATTGGTGCAACAGGCGCTGGAACTCATTGAAGTGGAGTACGAAGTTTTGCCCGCTGTGCTGACGCCCGAAGCCGCCATCGCCGCTGGCGCGCCCGTCATCCACGACGAACCCGACGCCTTCAAGATTCACGATGCCGCCCGCAACGTTGCCGTTAAAATCTTGGTCAACCACCACGACGTGGACGCTGCTTTGGCCGAGGCCGATTTCGTCTACGAAAGCGAATATCGTGTGCAACAGGTGCAGCAGGTCAGCATCGAGCCGCACATTGTGATTACCTATTGGGATGAAGACGACCGCCTTGTGATCCGCACCAGCACCCAGGTTCCTTTCCACGTGCGCCGTATGGTGGCGCCATTGCTGGGGCTGCCTGTGCGCCGCATCCGTGTGATCAAGCCGCGCATTGGCGGCGGCTTTGGTGGCAAGCAGGAGATGCTAATTGAGGATCTTTGCGCCCATCTGACCCTTGCCACCGGGCGTCCGGTCAAGTTTGAATATACGCGCGAACAAGAATTTAGCAGCGCGCGCACCCGTCACCCGCAGATTTTGCGCTTCCGCAGCGGCATCGACAAAGCAGGGAAACTGGTGGGCATGGATGTGCATGTGTTGGCCGATACGGGCGCGTATGGAACCCACGGCCTCACCGTGCAGATGGTCACGGGTTTCCGCGCCCTCAGCACCTATTGGCTGCCCGCCGCCCGCTTCGACTGTGATGTGGTCTACACCAACAAGCCCGTCCCCGGCGCGTTTCGCGGCTATGGCGCACCCCAAGCCCTCTTTGGCCTGGAACAACACATGGAAGAGCTGGCCCTGGCCGCCGGTCTGGACCCATTGGAATTTAAGCGCACCAATTGGATCAAAGTAGGGCAAGATCTGCCCATGGCCGAGGCAATGGGCGAAGGGCGCGAAGGCTTTGCCCAGACGGTCATGAGCAGCGGGCTGGCCGAATGTGTGGACGAAGGCGCGGCCTCGATTGGCTGGGAACGGCGCTTTGATCCAACTTGGAAAAGCGATCCCACCCGCCCACACATTCGCCGCGGCATGGGGCTGGCAATCTGTATGCACGGCACAGGCATTGCCGGGCTGGACATGGGCGCGGCGTCGATTAAACTCAACGATGATGGCTCCTTTAATCTTCTTGTGGGGGCCACGGATCTGGGCACTGGCTCGGACACGGTCTTGGCGCAGATCGCCGCCGAAACCCTGGGCGTGCCGCTGGAACAGGTGCTAATCTACAGCAGCGACACGGATTTTACGCCCTTCGACACCGGAGCCTATGCCAGCAGCACCACCTATATTTCCGGTGGCGCGGTGATGAAAGCCGCCGAAGCCGTGGCCCAGCAGATCATCGAGCCACGCCGCCCGCCATCTGTTGCCCACGGCTGATCCTGACCGTCTCTGGCTGGAAAACAGCGCAGTTCATGCCCCCGACGGCCGCTCTGTCTCGCTTGAAAGCGTGGCCCTGCATAGCACGCACCAGGCCGAGCAGCATCAGATCATGTCCACCGCCAGCCACATGAGCTACGTCAGCCCACCGCCCTTCGCCGCCCAATACGCCGCCGTGGAGGTGGACACCGAAACCGGCCAGGTCACCGTGCAGAAGATTGTCATGGCTGTGGATTGTGGCATTGCCATCAACCCCATCACCGCCAGCGGGCAGGTGGAGGGCGGCATGGTGCAGGCGCTGGGCTATGCGATCTGCGAGGAGATGCTCTACGATGAAGCGGGGCGGCTGGTGAATCCACGCCTGGGCGATTACCGCATCTTCGCCGCCGACGAAGTGCCGGAGATAGACGTGATCCTCGTGCAGACCTATGAGCCGTCCGGCCCGTATGGGGCCAAAGCCGTGGCCGAGATCCCCATGGACGGCATGGCCCCGGCCATTGCCAGTGCCATCTACGACGCCACCGGCGTGCGCATCCGCGAGATTCCCTTCACGCCAGAGCGGGTGTGGCGGGCGTTGCGCCAACACGAGGCGTAGATTGAGTGCTCGTCTCTGGCGCACAGTAACGCTGGCCCTCCTTCAGTCGGCCTGCTTTGCGACGAGGATGGTCATTGGTGTATCTTGAGGGAACCCCATCTTGAACTTAACCGCGATACTTCATCGTACATGAGAGGAAGCGCCATGACCGCTCTATCCACCAACTTGCTGCGCTATGGGCGAGAAACGCCCCTGCCAGAGGCGCTTTCGCTGCGCGCCGGGCCGCTTTCGCTAATCTACAGCGGCGGCGACCTGCGCTACATCCGCTTGGGCAGCCGCGAGATTGTGCGGCGGCTCTATGTGGCCGTGCGCGACCGCAACTGGAACACCATCCCCATGCAGCTTTCGGACGTGGAGATCGACGACCGCGGCGACTCGTTCCAGATTGCCTACAAAGCCAGACACCGGCAGGGTGAGATTGACTTTGCCTGGGCAGGGACTATCGTCGGTGATGCCAGTGGCACGCTGCGTTTCAATATGGATGGCGTGGCAAATTCCACCTTTTTGCGTAACCGCATCGGCTTTTGCATTCTGCACCCGGCAGACGTGGCCGGCGTGCCCTGTGTGGTGGAGCATGTAGACGGCAGCCACACCGAGCGCGAGTTTCCGCTGCACATCTCGCCGCATCAGCCCTTTTTTAATATTCGCGCCATCACCCATGAGGTATTGCCGGGCGTACGCGCCGAGGTGCGTATGGAGGGCGATACCTTCGAGATGGAAGATCAGCGCAACTGGACAGACGCCTCGTACAAAACCTATTCCACGCCGCTGGCCGTGCCCTTCCCCGCCGAGATCGCCGCGGGCACAGCGGTACAACAGGCCATTACGGTGACATTGGCGGGCATGACCTCGTTTGCCGAGGATGGTGCCACTGATCTTACCTTCACGATTGAAGACCGCGCCATCGGCACGCTGCCCCGCCTGGGCCTGGGGCTTTCTAGCCAGGAAGAAGCGCTGGATCGCAAGGAGATCGAGCGATTGCGCGCGCTGCACCTTTCGCACCTGCGCGTGGATCTGGACTTTGCCCAGCCAGATTGGTCGGATCTGTTGTTGCGGGCCACCGATGAGGCCGATAGCCTGGGCTGTCGGTTGGAAATCGCGCTGCATTTGTCCCAAGATGCGGAAACTGAACTGGCCGCGCTGCGCGATCTGCTTGCCAAGATTCGCCCGCCGGTGTTGCGCTGGCTGGTCTATCACAAAGCCGAAAAGGGCATCAGCGCGCCGTGGATTGAATTGGCGCGCGCCCATCTTTACGACTTCGACCGCGCCGCCGATATGGTGGGCGGCACTAATCTTTACTTTACCGAACTCAACCGCAACCGCCCGCCCGCCGATCTGCTGGACGCCGTCTGCTATTCCATGAACCCGCAGGTCCACGCCTTTGATAACTTCTCGTTGCTGGAAACGCTGCCCACCCAGGGCGATACGGTGGTGAGTACGCGCCAATTTGTGGGCGACAAACCCATTGTGATCACACCCATTACGTTGCAGCCGCGTTTTAATCCCAACGCCACCGGCGATGATACCCCTGTCCCCGCCGGGGAGTTGCCCCCGCAGGTGGACGAACGCCAGATGTCGCTCTTTGGCGCAGCGTGGACCGTGGGCAGCCTCAAAGCGCTGGCCGAAAGTGGCGTCGAGAGCATCACCTATTACGAGACCGTGGGGTGGCGCGGGGTGATGGAGAGCGAAACTGGATCGCCGCTGTCGGAGCAATTTCGTTCTCTGGATGGGGCCGTCTTTCCGCTCTATCACGTGTTGGCAGCGGTGGCAGGCTGTAGCGGTGCGCCGTTGCTTGCCAGCCAAGCCAGCCATCCCATGACCATCACCGGCTTTGCCTTTCGCCACAACGGCACGATTCGCGGTCTGATTGCCAACCTCACCCATGAAATTCAGGCGGTGACGCTGCAATTGCCCGGTATGCTGGTCAAAGTGCGCGTGCTCGACGAGACCAACGCCGTCACAGCCATGACGGATCCCGTTGGCTTTCGTGCCGGGGCCGATCCCGTTGGGCCGGGGCACGACACGATTCACCTGCACCCCTATGCCGTCGCCATGGTCGAGCTATCCATTTGAACCATCGAGAAGGGTAAAAAACGTAGGGCGGACTATCAGTCCGCCCTACGCCATACCTATACGCGCAGAGTCTATAAGAGTTCCAGACGGGATAGGCTACTTGCGGGAAAAGGGGACACGGAAGACGAGGACGGGCAATGATGATGTCAGCGATGATGTCGCTCGTCTTCCGCCTATGCTAAAGAGAGATGTGGAGAGGGGGATGATACATGGATCTGATGCGTGTCGAGAAGTTACGCATCACGCATCAGCCTCATCCGGCACATTTTCGCGTAGCTCTGCCAGCCACACATCGGCGTGCGAATCGCTGGGCGCGCGCCAATCGCCGCGCGGACTAAGCGAGCCGCCAGATCCAATTTTGGGGCCATTGGGCATGGCTGAACGCTTAAACTGGCTGATCTGAAAGAAGCGGAAGAGAAAGATTTCCAGCCATTTTTTGATGGTCTTGAGATCATACTCATTGCGGCGGGCGTCGGGCAGAAAATCGGGCCAGTTTCCGCTGCTTCTGTCGCCCCAGGCGGCATAGCTGAGAAACGCTACTTTGCTAGGCCGAAAGCCAAAGCGCAGAATCTGATAAAGATGAAAATCCTGAAGTTCATAGGGACCGATTTTGGCCTCGGTGCTCTGGGATGGCGTGTCGCTGCTGCCAGATTCGGCGGGCACAAGCTCCGGCGAGATCTCGGTGTTGAGGATGGAAGTCAGCGTGGCGCTGGTCTCGTCGTCAAACTGCCCCGTGCTGACAATCCAGCGGATCAAATGCTGGATCAGCGTTTTGGGCACAGAGGCGTTGACGTTGTAGTGGCTCATCTGATCGCCCACGCCATAGGTGGCCCAGCCCAGCGCCAGCTCGCTGAGATCGCCTGTGCCGAGGACCAGCGCGTTGTTGTGGTTCGCCAGCCGGAAGAGGTGCGATGTGCGCTCGCCGGCCTGTACATTTTCAAAAGTTACATCGTACACATTTTTACCCTCGGCGTACGGGTGGCCGATGTCGTCCAACATCTGGCGCGCCGAGGGGCGAATGTCGATCTCGTGGGCCGAGACGCCCAGCGATTTCATCAGCGTGTGGGCGTTGTGTCTTGGTGCCGCTGCTGGTGGCAAACCCTGGCATGGTATAGGCCAGAATATTAGTGCGCGGCAGCCCCAGCCGGTCCATTGTGCGCGCCGCCACAATCAACGCCTGCGTAGAATCCAGCCCCCCAGAGACGCCAATCACAATCTTTTTGATGCCGGTAGCGTCCAGCCGTTTCATCAGCCCGTGAACCTGAATATTGTACGCCTCGAAGCAGCGTTCGTCGCGCACCCGCGCATCGCTGGGCACAAAGGGGAAACGCTCTTGCTCCCGGCGCAGAGGAATCTCCGTCTCCGGGATCTCGAACTCGAAGGGGATGTGACGTACGGCGCGCACCGTTTCGCTATGGGCCATACTTGTGTCGCTGAAACTGGTCATTCTCATGCGATCTTGCATCAGCCGCTCCAGATCGATGTCGGCCACAATTATCTGCTCGTCGTCGGCGAAACGCTCCGACTCGGCCAGCCGGTCGTTGTTCTCGTAGATCAGGGCGTGCCCATCCCAGGCCAGATCGGTGGTAGATTCGCCCGGCCCGGCGGCGGAATAGAGATAGGCGGCGATGCACTTGCCCGACTGCGCCGCGCACAGGTCCCGCCGATAGTCGGCCTTGCCCACGGTAATGTTTGAGGCGGAAAGATTGGCGAGGACGGTAGCCCCGGCCAGCGCAGCAAAGGTGCTGGGCGGCAGCGGCGTCCACACGTCTTCGCAGATCTCGGCGTGGATGGCGAAACCCTCTACGTTACTGGCCTCAAAAACCAGATCGTTGCCAAAGGGGACGCGCTCGCCCAGGAATTGCACCTCGCGGCTGACGGCATGGCGGGCCGAGACAAACTGGCGCTTTTCGTAAAACTCGCGGTAGTTGGGCAGGTAGGTTTTGGGGGCAATGCCCAGTACGCGGCCCCGGTAGATCACCACGGCGCAGTTGAAAAGTTTGCCCTCAAAGCGCAGCGGCGCACCCACCAACAGCACCGGTGAGAGCGTTTTGCTTTCCGCCACCAGTGTTGCCAATGCCTCCCGCGTGGCATCCAACAGCGCGTCTTGATGAAAGAGATCTTCGTTGCTGTAGGCCGAGATGCCCAGTTCGGGGAAAAGGGCGACGGCGGCGTGCATGGCCGAGGCACGGCGGGCCAGGTCCAGCGTGTGTTCCAGGTTATAGGCCGGCTCCGCCACGCGCACAAAGGGAATACACACAGTTGCGCGAATGAAGCCGTGGGCGTAAATTGAATGAAAGGGAAATTGCATGGCGTTCTCACTTGCTTGAGTAAAGGACAATGCTTCGATTATCCCGCAAAGGATGCACGAGGGCAAGCGGACGGCAGACAGTGGACGACGGACGATCTAACTTCAACACGCATCACGAAAGGACCCATCACATGGCAGACACATCCGAAATTGGCACCTATCGACGGCTTTTTGACAACAAGATTGGCGAAATCGAGCAACTCTTGGCGGATCTCCCCGCCGAGGCGCTGACGTGGAAACCGTTTGAGCAAAGCCCGTGGCAGGGGCCAAGCGGTTCAATTGGCTGGTTGGTGGCCCATTCAATCTCGTCTACGATCTATTTGTTACGGCGGGCAGAATGGCAGGCCGGGCGCATTGCCTGGGAGGAGATCAACGGCGACGAGGGCGACGAGGAATTCAGCGTCGCCAACCACGACCCCGCCTATTTGCGCCAACGCGCCCAGCGCGCCCAGGCGTGGATCGAAAATTTCCTGAGCAGTGTGGACGAAGCGATGCTCGCCACAGAGCGTGCCCATCCCAAGCACGGGCGCGCCCTCACCGTGCGCATGGACGTGCAACACGCCATCGAACACATGGCCCAGCACATCGGCCATGCTCAGTTGACCCGGCAGTTGTGGGCGTTGCAAAAATGAGTAATGAGTAGTGTCTACACTTACTCATTACTCATTATTCTCTACTCATCCTCTTCCACAGGTTGCAACGCCGAGGCATCCGCCGCCGCGTCCAACGGATCGAGGGCCGCGTAGCGCTCCCAGAATCCGTCGGCGATTTGGCGGGCGTTGGCGCGCAGCCCATAGCCAGCGAAGTACTCACAGATGCGCTGAATATCGCGCTGAAGGATTTTATAGGCGTTGCGGTTATTCTCGGCCTGGGTCACCTGCGGAAAGTCAATCAACTTGATTGTGCCTTGCCAATACAGGATATTATAGGCCGAGAGATCGCCGTGGATCGCGCCCTGCTGCAACATCAAATCAATATTGCGCATGGCCTCTGCAAAGAGTGGCTCCACTTCGGCAGGGTCCAGTCGGGCTTCGTGCAGAGTGGGCGCTGCCCGGCTATTGTCGCCCACATAGCCCATGAGAATGGCATTTTCGCCAGCTCGGTAGGGTTTGGGAACTGCCGCTCCGGCATCATAGAGCGTGCGCAGTGTCTGAAACTCATACAGCAGCCACGAGGTATGCTGCACCTGTGCGCCAAAGCTGGTCTTTTTGCCCACGGCGCGCATGATGCGCGTGTCGGTGGCTTTGACCTTCTTTTCTTGCCCGTTTTCCTCGGTAAGCAGCCGCCGCCCTTCCCGATACATGGCATCGTTGCGCAGGTTGCGAAACTTGCGCGGGCGATAGACTTTGGCCGCCACCCAGGGCACGCCCAACGTGGGGTGCGCCGTGCAGCGATAGACGTTGGCCTCTTTGCCGCCCTGGACGCGCGCCTCAACATCGGTGATCAGATCTTGCTCGAAGAAGACCAGCAACGATTCGTGTAACCATTCGGCTTCAAAGCGGGTGGGCGTATAGGTGGTGTTAAAACCGGCGGCAATGCCAGCGTCGTCAACAATCCCTTCCACCTCGGCGCGGCGTTCGGCGGCCTTTTGGTGGACGTTCTTGGGCGGGCGCGGTTTGTAGCGATCTTCACTGCGTGGCAGGTTAAATTTATCTTCGTAAAAAGCCAAGCTATCGTCATCAAACTGACCAAAATTCGATTGGTTTGGGGAAAGCATGATCGCAAATTTTCCTTTGAGAAGGTAACTTTGAAATGGTAAGAATGGAAAGCGAACGGGCTGCGACCAATCAAAAAGGCCGCAGGCGAGGAAAACGCCTACGGCCACCCATGCGGGGTAGAACGAGACCCATTACCGGATCTCGATAAGGCGTATTCCCATGACAGCAAGAACAGTCTGCACGACTTCAGCTATTTTCACTTGTGCCATAGAACCCGCCTCCTTTCGTCAAGAGTTAGTGCCTGAAATTAACTGCACGCGTGCGAGTGTAGCACACTTGTACTCAGTTGTAAAGAGCAAATTTTGGCGTGAAATTCTTGCGCCGCACACATTGACGATCAGGCTGAATGGCGGTATGCTCTGCTGTAGGCGCGTGTACGTTGAGGCAATATCGACCCGCAGCAACGCGCTACCCATCCCACTCTTTAACCCATTTGAGGAGAATTTTTGATGACATCTCCATTGCGTGTAACCGTGACCGGGGCTGCCGGTAATATCGGCTATGCTCTGCTCTTTCGGATTGCCAACGGCGATCTCTTTGGGCCAGATCAGCCTGTAATTCTGCAAATGTTGGAGATCACCCCTGCCATGAAAGCGCTGGAAGGCGTTGCCATGGAACTAGACGACTGCGCCTTTCCGCTCCTGCACGGCATGGTGCTGACGGATGATGCCAACACTGCCTTCAAAGACACCAACTGGGCATTGCTCGTGGGCGCACGTCCGCGCAGCAAGGGCATGGAACGCAAAGATCTGCTTAGTGCCAACGGCCAGATCTTTGTGGGCCAGGGCAAGGCGATTAATGCCAACGCCGCCCATGATATTCGCGTGGTCGTGGTCGGGGAACCCTGCCAACACCAATTGTCTGATCGCCATGAGCAACGCCCCCGATGTGCCCAATGAGCGCTTCACCGCCATGACCCGGCTGGATCACAACCGCGCCCTCAGCCAACTGGCGGGCAAAAGCGGCCAGCCCGTGACTGCGATTAAAAAGGTGACGATCTGGGGCAATCACAGCGCCACCCAATATCCCGATGCCTATCACGCTGAGATCAACGGGCAGTCCGCCGCTGCGGTGATCAACGATGATGGCTGGATTAAGGGTACCTTTATTCCCACAGTCCAAAAGCGTGGCGCGGCCATTATCGAAGCGCGCAGCCAGAGCAGCGCGGCCAGCGCCGCCAATGCCTGTATCAATCACGTGCAAACCTGGTATAACGGCACGCCCGCCGGGGATTGGGTGAGCATGGCGATCCCTAGCACGGGCGAGTATGGCTCAGCGCCAGGGGTGATCTTTAGCTATCCGGTGACGGTGACGGACGGCAAGATTAGCGTGGTACAGGGCTTGGCGCTCAGTGATTTTGATAAAGAGCGCATTCAAATCACCGGCGATGAACTGCTGGAAGAGCGCGCAGATGTGGAAGAATCGCTCAAAGCGTAATCGGCACACAGCTTGCCAAACCCGCCAGGTTTTCTGAAAACCTGGCGGGTTTTTTATAGCTACGCCGCGCCCAGCACATACTGTCCATCCAAACAGTTAGGGCAGCTTTCCACCGTGGCGCTGGCGGAATCGACGCTGCGAATCTCGCCACAATAGGGGCAGGGAAGTGTGGCGGGCAGTTCGCCCAAGCTGCGCGCCTGTGGCGTCTGCGGCATGGAGCCATCTTCGGTCATGGGCCGGGCCATGCCCTGTTGAAGCAGCAACTCGTTGATGTTAATCGTGTTGCCCGTTTTATCCTCCACCAGAATTTCGCCCAAGAGCCGTCCAAATTTCTCCGTCTGATCGTCACCGCGTTTGTCGATAATGGTGCGCAGCAACACATGCCGATCCAACACCAGATCGCGCACGAAATCGCGCACTTTCAACCCTGCTTCGCGTTCGGGACCGCGCACTTCTGGCGTGTTGAGCTTCCACAGCCGGATCGACTGCCCATTGCGCCACACCCCCAACCCCAGATCCACATCCACCGTCAGCGTATCGCCGTCATAGACATCGGTGACATAGGCGCTGTAATAGTAGAGTTTGGACTTGAGCCGTTGCTGGCGGCCAATCTCGAAATCGTCCTGGCGTGTGCCTGCCCTGGAGGTAACACCTGTGGTACGCTGCCGCTGCTCTGGGCGCGGCGAGCCAAGCACAAGCCATGCCCCGGCTCCCAATAAGATCAAAACGATGGCTGCACTAAGCAATGGAGAAGCTATCCAATCCATGCATTGCCTCCCTTATGCGAGTCGCTGGCGAATCTCTGCCACGGCACGCCCAAAGTGGGCAGCCCCGTCATCCGTGGCAAAAAGAGCCGCTCCGCCAAAAATCTGGAGTCCCCAACTGGGCGGTGAGGCCGCGGCCACGGCATCGAGGCTGGCCGGGAAATCCAGCGCGTCGAGAATTAACTGGACCGGGCAAGATTCGGGCACAAATTGGCGCGCCTCCGCCAGCCAAGCTTGCCCCCACTGTGCCGTCCGCCCGCTCTTTTTGGCATAGATCAAGGGCGTGAAGATGTCGATTGCCCCGGCCAACAGCGTGTAATCCTGGGCAAAGATGCGCGTGAGTGCGCCGTCGAACTCTGTCGGCGTCCACGGGCACATATAAGCCCCGATGACGCAATCGGGCAGATGGGCGCGGATGATGGTGGCATAGTGGCGGCCAAAGCCGGCGATGCGTTCGCATTTGTGACGCGTCCACGCCGTGGCGTGGTCAGCCAGAATCGCCGCCGGGGTTTCGGCGTCAATGCCCGTGGCTTCGCAGAACTCGGCGATACAGGCCGCACAGAAGCAGCTTTCTTGCAGATCGGGATCGGGCACTTCAAACCAGCCCGCCCCGGTCAGATAATCCAACCAGATGCCCGGGGGCTGAAATGACCGCACCCCCTCTATAAGCGCAGCCTCGGTCTTTTCTAAAAATTCCATCTGCGAAAGACACACCCCCTGCACCAATCGACCGTAGCGGATGGGGGTGCCGTCTGTGCCGATGGGGATCAGTTCGGGATGCTCCGCAAAGTCGGCGCGAAAGGTTTTGAATTCCACACAGGCCGCCACGCCGTGCTGCGCGCAGATCTCGAACGCCTCGGCGTCGAACATGTGAAACCAAGCGGCGTTGATACCGTGGGCACGAAAGCGTTCGGCGTGTTCCAGTGCTGCCCGCCCATACGGTCCAAACAACGGCGTGCTCATGATGCCCCCGGCGCGGCCAGCCCGCGCACTGTGCGCACGCCCTCGCTCAGCGCGCCCAGATAGAGCGCAAAGTCGGCGCTGTACGAGATCACATTGTAGCCCATTGCCATCCACTGTTTGGTCTGATCGGGGCTGCCAGGCTGAATGCCCGCGCCCAGGCCATGCTTGCGCGCAATCTCGACTACTTTGTTAAGCGCGTCAATGAAGCGTTGATCGCCGAAGTGGCCGGGGATGCCCATGGATTGGGTCAAATCAAAATGGCCCACCCACAGAATATCCACACCGGGCGTGCTGGCGATGGCTTCCAGGTTTTCCATGCCCTCTACGCTTTCAATCTGACAGATCACTGTGGTGCTATGATCTGGATTGCTCTAAAAATTCGGGCGGATTGACACCGCGGAAAGCCGTCAGCGCGCCGCCCAGCGCCACGCCGCGTTTGCCCAGCGGACCATACTTGACGGCGTCTACAATGGCTTTGGCCTCGGCTCCCGTCTTGACGTTGGGAACCATCACGCCCAGCGCCCCGGCGTCCAGAATGCGGGCGATCAGGTGATATTCGATCTGTGGCACGCGCACAAAAGGCACAACTTTGCCCGCATGGGTCCAGGCGATCAGATTCGCCACATCCGCCGTGGAAAAGCTGGCGTGTTCCATGTCGATGATCACAAAATCCAGCCCGGCCACGTCTACCATGCGACCCATGCCGCGCGTGGCGAATTCCATAATCATATGGCCCACGGCAACACGACCGTCGGCCAGGATCAGTTTGGTAAGATTCTCTTTCATGGTACATATCCTTTGGGAAATGGGCGGCACAGACGGCGGACCGCAGACCGCATGAGATGAAGTTGCTACTTGCCCGCTATGACTTGCTCCCACCGTGCCCGTAGATCGGCCAGCTTTTGGCGAAAGGCCGGACGGTCAAGCACTGCGCGATTGACAGGGTATTTGGGGATCTCGCCACGCAGCACGGTCAGAACATTGTCGCAGGCGTGTTCACCGTTGAGTCGATAGAGTTCGTCGGTCCAGGCCAGATTGTGCGGCGAGAGAATCACATTGTCCATGCCCGTGAGCGGATTGTCCGCGGGCATGGGTTCGCTTTCAAAGACATCGATGCCCGCCCCCGCCATCTGTCCGCTTTGCAGCGCGGCGATGAGATCGGGCTGGTTGACAATGGGGCCGCGCGGTGTTGATAAAGTAGGCCGTGGGCTGCATCAACGCAAAGAGCCGGGCGTTGACGAGGCCGCGCGTCTCCGCCGTTAGCGGGCAGTTGACGGTGACAAAATCCGACTCGGCGAAAACAGTCTCCAAACTGACCAATTCCACGCCTAGGGCCGCGGCGCGTTCGGCGCTAAGATAAGGATCATGCACGAGTTTGCGACCCAACTCAAACGGGGCGAGCAGGCGGAACATGTCTGAGCCAATATTGCCCATGCCCACTGAGCCAACGGTTTTCCCGCGCAGTCCCAGGCCAGCGGTCTGGCCGCGCAGATCCCAGCGGGCGGTGCGTACGAGTTTGTCTTTGGCGGGCAGTTTCTTGGCCAATGCCAAGATCAGCGTGAGGATGGCCTCGGCCACAGGACGGCGTACGGCATCGACGGTAATTGCCAGCAATACATCGTTGGCGGTGATGGCCTCGGTATCGATGCGATCATAGCCCACCCCCCAGCGCGCGATCAGCGCCAGGCGGTCGTTGCCACGAAACGAATCGGCGTTGAAAAGCGTGTTGAGCACGATCACCGCGTCGTAATCGGCGATGGTGGCGGGCGAAACAGCTTCGCTGGCCGGGGATTCGTAAAAATCATAGCGAACATAGGGCAGCGGGTCGAAGATCTGGGCCAGCACAGGTTCAATGGCTCCGGCGGCTGCAATCTTGAAATCTGAGGAAATGCCGATCTGGAATGGGTCCGCCATATGAGTCTCCGTCTGTGTGTGGGGTTTTAACGGCGTGTAAAATGATAGCGCATCCAGCGTTTGCTCACCACACCTGCGGGTGCGGCGGGCTGGGGCGCAGCCATAGGATAGGCGGTGACGCTAAATTCGTCCATGTGCGGACGGCTGGCCGCGTTCCAAGCCGCCACGGCAGCCAGCAAACGGTCGGCAACGGTGCGGTCGCCATATTGGGCAATCCAGAGTTGAAAAGGCCGCGCCGTCACTTCTTCGTCCCCCACCACCGAAGCCCGCATCAGCAGGGCCAGACCGTCTGGGGCCATGAGGCCAGCGCTGGCAAGGTAGCGATCTTGGTTGCCAAAGAGCCGGGGAATGCTGCCATGCTTTGCCAGTTCATCAAAGGCATGGATATGGACAAAGCCTTGGGTGTGAATGCCCAGCCAGAAATAGAGTCCATAGGCGATCTGGCGCGCATCGACTTTGATGCCTGTGGCGCGCAACGTGTAGCGGCTTTGCAAAAAGTGGCGCACGCGGTGGGGATCAACATTGGCCGTGGTATCCAACGTAATTTGGAGTAGACCCTTTTCGTCCAGTGTCAACACTGTCTCTGGCCCGGCAAAGGCCCCCTGCATACGCACAAAGCCACAGGGGATGCTCTCCAGGCCCACCAAGTGCTCTTCGTCTTTTTGAAAGGTGATGGCAAGCTGTGACCCATAAAACCAGATGGGGGCAATCAGCCGTCGTCCCGGCTTGAGTTGGGCGAGCCAGGCCGGGGGAATATCCCACACGCCCACGGTGACGAGGATCGCATCAAAAGGCGCAAAGAGCGGCGCGCCGTCACCGCCGTCGGCCAGCAAGACTTCCACGTGATCATAACCGGCTGTGTGCAGATGGCGGCGCGCACTTTCCACCAGATCGGCGTCAATGTCCACGCTGACCACCAGCCCGTCGCGCCCGACCACATGGGCCAGCAGTGCGGCGTTGTAGCCGGTTCCCGCGCCGATTTCCAGCACGCGATCACCGGGGCGCAGATCCAACGATTCCAGCATGGCCGCCATTAGCACTGGCTGCGACGAGGAACTGATGGCGATATTTTCGTCATCGGTTTTGGTGACAATGGCCTGATCACTATAGACTTCTTCTGGCGGAACATCGGGCAGAAAGAGGTGGCGGGGTACGCTGCGGAAGGCGGCCTCCACGGCGCGCGAACGGATGCCCTCTTTGTGAATGAGTTCATCGACCAGCGCGCTCTGTAATTGGTCTAGCCTAGCGTGGCTCATGGGGCCTCTGGCAGTGGTGGGGTCAACTGTGCAAAGTGTAGCATTCTCGGCGGGGTGTGGCAACCGTAGACGAAGGAGTGAGCAATGTTTAATGTCTGCTATCAGTGCGGCGCATATCACGTCGATAAAGAGGTCGAGGGCAATGTTGCCATTTGCCCGGCCTGTGGATTTCGCCACGGGTTTCGGCGCTTGCCGCTCTTGCTCATCGGCGGGGCCAGCGGTGTGGGTAAATCGACGATCTGTCAGCATTTAACGGGCACAGGTTGAGAGGGCCGTGCTACTTGATGCGGATATTTTGTGGCAACCGGCTTTCAACACCCCCGATGATAACTACCGCGCCTTTTTTGAAACGTGGCTGCGTATGGCAAAGAATATCGGCCAGTCGGGGCGGCCTGTCGTGCTCTTTGGGGCTGGCTTCGGCGTGCCGAAGAATCTAGAATCCTGTGTGGAGCGGCGCTATTTGGGCGAACTTCATTATCTCGCCCTGACGTGTGATGACGAAGTGCTGGCGGAGCGACTGCGGGCACGTCCTCAATGGCGAGCCAGCGGTGACGAAACATTCATCAACGGACAAATTAGTTTTAACCATTGGTTGCGCACGGTTGCACCCGCAGAAACTCCGCCGGTACAAACTGTGGATACAACCACCGCTGCCCCAGCAGAGACGGCGGTCAAGATAGAGAAGTGGATATTGGATATTATCCACAAGTCCCCGGCACTTCACGCAAGCTAGAACAGAAAGTGCCGGGGACTTTGGACGGATATTTTATTTTTTGGAATCTCTATCCAGGTCCAGGGTGCGCCGCACTCGCCACACAGAATGTCTAGCCCGATCTTGTCCTGCCAAGTGCGTCACACCTGAACAGTTACTTTTTGGAATCGCCTACCCGTATCAAATGTGAGGTCGATCCCAAAGTTACGCTACAACTCGCCCAAAAATTGGTAGATCTTGTCGGGAAAATCTGGCAGCCCTTCGTGTCCAAAATCAGGGTAGATGGCAAGCGATTTGGGGCTGGTGATCTTGTTGTAGGCGGCAAACTGGGTGGAGGGCGGGCAGATGGTATCCATGAGACCCACGCCCATGAGGATCTCGGCTTTGATGCGGCGGGCCAGATGTTGGATGTCAATATAGCCCAGACGGGTGAAGACCTCTTCACGGCGTTCGTGGCGCGGGTCGAACTTGCGGAACCACTCACGCAGTTCGGCGTAGGCGTCCTTGTCCTGATCGATCTCCCAGACGCGCAGGTAATCCGAGAGGAAGGGGAAGACCGGCGCGGCGCGTTTGATGCGCGGTTCCAGCGCAGCACAAGCCAATGTCAAGCCGCCACCCTGGCTGCCGCCTGTGGCCCCCACGCGCTTTTCATCCACATCTTCCATGTCCATGACAATGCGTGCCATGAGGGCTGTGTCCAGAAAAATATGGCGGAAGAGCAGATCTTCGGGGCGACCGTCTAGCCCGCGCACAATGTGACCGCGTAACGTCCACCCAGGGACACCGCCCACATCCTCCGAGCGTCCACCCTGGCCGCGACAATCAAGCGAGGCGACGGTATAGCCGCGTGCCACATAGCCCAGTTTGTCCACCCAGTCGCCAGAACTGCCCGAATATCCGTGAAACTGTAATACGGCAGGGTGGGGAACCGTGGCGTTGCGCGGGCGCAACAGTTTGGCATAGACACGCGCGCCGCCTGTGCCGGTGAAATACATGTGGAAGCACTCGGCAAAGGGCGTCTGAAATTCAGCCGGGATCAACTCCACCGCGGGGTCGAGGGTATCGAGTTCGGCGAGGCTGCGATCCCAGAATTCGTCGAAATCGGCGGGGCGAGGGTTACGCCCTTCGTACTCTGGCAAGCGCTCGAAGGGCATATCAAAAAGAAGTGGCATTGGAGTCGGCTCCTTGGGCAGCGTGGGAAAGATGGGTAAATAGAGATTCTATGCTCTGTGTTTACCGCAAAACGCGTTGGAATACAAAAATGAGTAAGGAGTAATGAGTACTCCTCACTACTCCTTACTCATTCAATTTATCCGACTTCTATACGAGTACCGTGGTTACCAGTGGGTCGTGCGCCAGTTGAAGGTGGCAAAGAGTAGCAATGTCCAGGCTACGGTTTGGATTGCCAGTTGGACAGGTTCGTTGAGAATCAGCACGTGACCAAGCCAGCGCGGCAGTTGCTCAATGTAACGGTCCAGCATTACAGGCATCCAGAGATCCATATAGGTTCCCAGCACGGTATTCACCAACAGGAGCAGCAACGCAATCGCGACTAATGCCGAAACCTTGGGCTGTTCGTGGCGCTGTACCCAGGCCATGCCCAAGCCAATTACCCAGACTAGACAGATTGGTGCATTCATTAGAATGCTTTTGAAGACAGGGATGGATAGAAGTGTAATCAAGGTCTCCCCTCCGAACGGAGTTGTAAACTCAAACAACTCGATACAATTGCTTTCGCGCACCATGGTAGAATAAGTCCATATAGGTCAACTGCCATCGAGCATACAGGACTTTTGCTGACCTTAATACGCTACTTAATTCCTAAACGAAAGAGCGAGGAGACAGTCTCAAAGATGCAGAGCCAACTGCGTAATTTGGCGGAAATCTGCGGAGAAAACGTTGTTTTGCCTATTTGGTTTGGATAAAACGGCCTGTCAAGAGGCAAAGACCGTGTAAGGTTATTCAGGAAGCTTGCTGAAATTTGTGGCTTCCTACATCAAAATTAAAGTATGCTGCGGACTTACAATGGAGTCTAATCCCCTACTCTGCCGGTAAGACGCTGCCAAAGGGCTTGGCGAGATTCAAGCAAGATGGCACTTTCGGGATCGCCTGACTCTACGTCAAAGAGTATTTTGGCTGCGGCTGGTAACCGCAAAAGTTCGGCTTGGGCGTGGAAAATCTCTGTGGCTTCTTCGTCATCAAACGCATAGAGAAAATCTTCCACGGCCCGCTCCACCGGAGACGCATGGCTGGCGCGCAACGCTCGATTGAGCAGATCCATCTGTTCTTGCATACGCAAGACGGCTTCGGGTTCGCCCACACGAATGGCATGTTCAATCAGCCGTTGCACGCTGTTATCAAAAGCCATCTCCCGCATGAAGGGGTAGAGATCTACCAGCTCTTGCATCTCTTCTAGCGTACCCACGGCCAAAAACTGTTCCAGTGCTGCTTGCACCTGGGCAGGATCAGTTGAACTTTCAAAAAGATCGGACATAACGCTCCTTTGTGTGGCGAGTGAAACGGGATACGTCTCTTATCCCATTTTAGCGTTTACAATCTGGTTAATCTGATCACGAATCTGCGACGCTGCATCGGGGCCAAGCGCACCCATAACATAGTCGCAGCGCCATGTTGCCCCGGCAGGGATGGACTTGACATTGCCTTTGGCCTTCTCGGCGGTGTAGCCTTCTGGCTCGGCGGTGGCGGGTAGGATCAGGCCCAGCGCGTCCTGATCCGGCGTGCGCGAAATCCAGCGCACGCCCACGTCCAGTTGATCCGGGCGATGGCGAATATAATCTGCGCCGCCGTTGGGGTGGATCTGCAACGAGTGTGCCCACCCGTCGTCGTCGGCCAAGTATTCGATGTTCAAGACCACTTCGGGGTCAAAAACCAAGTCCGGCGTCAGCTTGTGATGGCGTTCGGGAGCATGGCTCAATTCTTCGATAAACTCGGCATAGCCTGGGCCGGGCGCAATGTGGGCGGGGATGCTGCGGCGCACGCGCACGTGATCGGCATCGGCCAAAGCGCTGTACACAAGCTGGCTGCCATCTACCGGGCGGAAGTTGGCGTGGGCCAGATACATGAGATCCATTGGTGTACGCTTCAAATTGCGAATGGTCAGCGAAACGTGGCAGAGGGTAGAGCCTTCATAGAACTTGACCAACGGTTCAGCTACATAGTTGGTCGAAAAGGCCACGGTATGTTGATAGCTGCCGCCCAGACCGATATAGCGACCGCCTTCATCTTCGCCTATCACCACCCAGGCCCTTTGATAGGGCGCGTTGGGCAGTTCGCCATGTAGCGGGTGATCATCCCCCGGGCCGGGCACGCCCATGCGCGTTGCCCCACAGTGGAGCAAAAAGCCGCCATAGGTGTGCAGATATTCCTGGGTAGAATAAGGCTGTTCGAACATGGATTTCATGGTCAGGGTGCGTCCGCCAAAGTGTGCCGACCAGATCTGCTGGCCCTGATAGGGCAACAGAATCAACTCACCCACAGCATTGCGCAATCGCAACGCAGCCACGCCACTCTCATAGCGAAAGGTGCTGGCGCTGAGATCGGCCTGGGCCAGCAGCGGGCGTTCGGACGTCGTAAAAAATTCGGGCTGGAGGTGAAGCGTCGCCTCGTTCATGGGGTTCTTCCTGGATGGAAAAGGACGGAAGACGATGGACGAACGGGAAAGTTCGTCCATCGTCTTTCGTCTTCTGAGCTAAACCGTAACTGCCTGTGCGCTGTCATCGACAATTGCCACGGATGCGCTATCCTCGTCTGGGGCTGCGATCAACTTGTTGATCGCCTGCATATAGGCTTTGGCACTGGCGACGATAATATCGGTGTCTACGCCACGCCCGCTATAGAGGCGACGCCGCGCCCGCCCCTGCGCCGTCTGGCTATAGCCGCGGCTGGCGGGCACTTCAATCCGGATCGTGACGTCACCGTTGGCGTCCATGCCTTCGGTCACGGCCTGTACCAAAAATTCCACAAGATTATTGGTCTCATGCACAATGCGGTTGATGCCCTGGTAGACCGCGTCCACCGGGCCAGAGCCAAAGCCCGCCTCGGTGATCACTTCGCCAGTCTGATTGTTGCGCAGTTTCACCACGGCGGTGGGGATCAACGTCGTCCCGCACTGCACCTGCACGTCGAGCAGTTCCCACACCTCCACCGGCTGATAGAGTTCATCGCCCACCAGCGCTTCCAGATCAGCGTCGGTTACTGTCTTCTTTTTGTCGGCCATGTCTTTGAAGCGCACAAAGATCTCTTTCAATTCCTCGGCGTCTAAATGATAGCCCAACTCTTCCAGACGCACGCGCAGCGCATGGCGACCCGAATGTTTGCCCAGCACCAACCGGCTCTGGTTGAGACCAATCGTAGAAGCATCCATAATTTCATAGGTACGCTTGTTCTTTAACATGCCGTCCTGATGAATGCCTGCCTCGTGGGCAAAGGCATTGGCGCCCACAATCGCCTTGTTGGGCTGGATTACCATGCCCGTGTAGCGGCTGACCATGTCGCTGGTGCGGTGGATCTCGTTGGTGACAATGTTGGTCTCTAGGCCAAAGACGGCATTGCGCGTATAAAGCGCCATCACTGCCTCTTCCAGGCTAGTGTTGCCGGCGCGCTCGCCAATCCCGTTGAGCGTGACCTCGATCTGACGTGCGCCGTTGACTACGCCGGAGAGCGTGTTGGCCGTTGCCAGCCCCAGATCATTGTGGCAATGCACGCTGAAAATCACATCCTTGCCGCCGGGCACATTCTCGCGCAGATAGTTGATCAGCCCGCCAAACTCATTGGGCGTGGTATAGCCCACGGTGTCGGGAATGTTCAACGTGGTGGCCCCGGCGCGGATGGCAACTTCCAGCACCTGCACCAAAAATTCGGGGTCACTGCGCCCGGCATCTTCGGGGCTGAACTCAATGTTTTCACACTTGCTGCGCGCATATTCCACCATGTCGCCCACGGCTTCCAGCACTTCGTTGCGGCTCATGCGCAGTTTGTGCTCCATGTGGATGTCACTGGTGGCAATAAACGTGTGGATGCGCGGGCGCACAGCGGGCGAAACCGCTTCCCAGGCTTTGTCAATATCGTTGCGGTTGGCACGCGCCAGCCCTGCAATAATCGGTGGCGCGCTGACGTTGCCATTTTTGTCCACGCGGGGAGTGCGGCCCACGGTCTCCGCAATGCGTTTAACCGCCGCCAGATCGCCCAAACTGGCTGCCGGGAAGCCAGCTTCCATAATATCCACGCCCAGGCGGGCAAGCTGGCGCGCGATCTCTTGTTTTTCTTGTTCGTTCAGCGTAGCGCCGGGGCTTTGTTCGCCATCGCGCAGCGTAGTATCAAAGACAACAATGGTATTGCCGTGGGCAATCTCACGCGCCCAAGCGGCAATATCGGGGATAGCAAATGTGGATACATCTACAGCGGGTTCGTCGCTGTCAGGATGCTGTGCATCGTGGCCGTTGCCACTACCTTCATTCATAAGATTCCTCCGGGAAGTAATTGACATTGGGGTAATTGTACACGGTGTGCGTCTAAAAGTCTTTTCGTCTTAAGATCACTAAGGCCATCGTCCAAGCCAATCACCTCCTTTCAGAAGTTTGAAGTGGGAAAGGAGAAGGGAGAAGGGAGAAGGGTTAATAAAGCATTGGCTACTACTTCACCCTTCCCACTTCTCCCTTCAAACTTCACAATTATTCCACCTCTTTGGCGTTCATAAAGGTCATCATCTTGCGCAGCCCCTTGCCCACTTGCTCGATTTGCAGACCCTGCTCGGACTTGCGGCGGTTGTAGTAGACTTTGCCACCGTTGTGATACTCGTCCATCCACTCTTCGGCAAAGGCCCCGCTGCGGATGTCGTCAAGCACGGCCTTCATGGCCGCGCGCGTCTCGTCGGTGACAATGCGCGGGCCACTCTTGTAGTCGCCCCATTCGGCAGTATCGCTAATGCTATAGCGCATGTAGCTCAAACCACCCTGGTACATGAGATCGACAATCAGCTTGAGTTCGTGCAGACATTCAAAATAGGCGATCTCTGGCTGATAGCCCGCATCGACCAGGGTTTGGAAGCCCGCCTTCACCAACTCGCTGACACCGCCACACAACACGGTCTGTTCGCCGAAGAGATCGGTCTCGGTCTCTTCCTCAAAGGTGGTTTCCAGCACACCGGCGCGGCTGCTGCCGATACCTTTGGCATAGGCCAGGGCATTGGCAAGCGCATTGCCGCTGGCATCTTGATGCACGGCAACCAGCGCTGGCACGCCTGATCCTTCGGTGAAGACCTCGCGTACACGGTGACCGGGGGCTTTGGGGGCCACCATCGACACGTCTACGTTCTCCGGGGCGACGATGAAGCCAAAGCGAATATTGAAGCCGTGGGCAAACATAATCGTGTCGCCCGCTTCCAGGTTCGGGGCAATCTCTTCTTCATAGACCTTGCCCTGGAGGGGATCGGGGATCACCACCATGATCATGTTGGCTTCTTTGGTGGCATCGGCCACGCTGAGCACCCGCAGCCCGTCGGCTTCGGCTTTGGCCCGGCTCTTGCTGCCTGCGTGCAGACCCACGCGTACATCCACGCCGCTGTCTTTAAGGTTGAGGGCGTGGGCATGGCCCTGGCTGCCATAGCCGATGATGGCGACTTTCTTGTCCTTCAGCCGATCCAGATCTGCCTGGTTTTCGTAATAGATGGTTGCTGCCATGAGGGTAAAATACTCTTTCTACTGGTAATTGGGTAATTAGGGAGTGGCGACAGGGGACTGGGTGTCCGCTATCGCCCGATCAGATTGATTAAACGGAGAGTAGGCGATGGGGAGATTGACGCTTTCAGCCAATCCCCCCATCGCCTACCCTCCAATATTACACCCCACTTGTTTTCTCTCGCGCCGCCCGGTTTGTGCCATTCGTATGCGCCTGCGCCTTCCAAACGGCGCTGCTGCGTTTTTCCGTCTTGGGACTGCTGCCGCGGCTAATGGCGACGCGGCCAGTGCGCACCATCTCTTCAATGCCAAAATTGCTCAGCAGTTCGATCACCGAATCGACCTTTTCCTCCGAGCCGACCACTTGAATCACCATGCTGTCGAGGGCAACATCCACAATCTGGGCACGGTAAACCTCGGCAAATTGCATGATCTCGGCGCGGTTTTCTGGCGTGGTGTGAACGCGAATTAGGGCCAACTCGCGCAGAACCGTGGGCCGATCCGTGATTTCATCCACACGGGTGACATCGACGATCTTCTGAAGCTGTTTCACCACCTGATCAACCATATGCTCATCGCCATCCACCACAAAAGTCATGCGGCTGATGCCCGGCGTCTCGCTATGGCTGACCTGGAGGCTATCTATATTAAAATTGCGCCTGCGCAGCAGACCCGCCACCCGGTTCAGCACACCGGGTTTATCCCGCATCCAGGCCACTAATGTATGTTTCATCGTTTCGCCTCGCTTCTGCATGAAAGAATAGACTACGCTTTCGCCACGTTCACTGCGATGACAAGGTGATCTTTGATGCCTTCACCTTGTCACCTGTCATCTTTACCAACTCGGCTGCACGCCACTGTACCCCTGTACCACCGTGGGTTTGGGGCGGCGAATTAGATCGTTGACGGCTGCACCGGGGGCCACCATGGGATAGACGTTGATCTCTTCCTTGACCCGGAAATCAATCAAGAACGGTCCATCGGTCTGGTGGGCTTTGGTCAGTGCTGCCACCACATCCTCTGGCTTGGTCACGCGCAGCGCCGGAACAGAATAGGCTTCAGCCAGTTTCACAAAGTCCGGGGCCAGAATCGGCGTACCCACATAGCGCTTGTCATAGAAGAACTGCTGCCACTGGCGCACCATGCCCAAAAAGCCGTTGTTGATAATGGCGATCTTCACCGGCAACTTCTCTTGTTGCAGCACAATCAACTCTTGCAGCGTCATCTGAAAGCCGCCATCACCAGCCACCGCCCACACCAACTTGTGCGGGTTGGCGATCTGCGCGCCGATGGCCGCTGGCAACGCAAAGCCCATCGTACCCAATCCGCCGCTGGTGAGCAACTGCCCAGACTGTTCGTGGATGAAATACTGGCTCTCCCACATCTGGTGCTGCCCCACATCGGTGACCATAATGGCGTCGCCACGGCCGGCATCCTTGGTGGCGTGCCAGAGTTGGCGGATCACAAAGGGCGGGGTCAATTCGTCGGTTTCCAAATGCAAAATATCGGTTTCGTCGGTATCATTGCGCCACTCGCGGATCTCGTTGATCCAGATTTGATGGCGTTTGTCTTTGATCATGGGCAGCAGTTTGGGCAATGTATCGCTGAGGCTACCGATCACCGCCACGTCCGGCACAACATTTTTGCCCACCTCGGCGCGATCCAGTTCAAAGTGAATGATCTTCGCCTGTTTGGCAAAAGTATCCAGCCGCCCGGTAATCCGGTCGTCAAAGCGCATCCCCAGCGCAATCAGCACATCGCAGCTTTGAATGGCCTGATTGGCAAAGACCTCGCCATGCATCCCCCCCATGCCCAGGCTCAGCGGATGGGTTTCAGAGATGTTGCCTGTACCCAGCAGCGTGGTGACCACAGGAATTTCGGCCCGTTCCACCAGCTCCAGCAATTCCTTGCTCATCCCGGCCAGGTGAATACCATGCCCAGCCAGGATCAGCGGGCGCTCGGCCTTGTTGATCAGCGTTGCCGCCTCTTCCAACTCTGCGGAAGCATACTCCGGCCACGGCTCATAGCCGGGCAGGTCGATCTCATAGTCGTAGCGGAAAATACCTTTGGCGTTTTGCACATCTTTGCAGATGTCCACCAGCACCACGCCAGGGCGACCTTCGCGCGCAATATAGAAGGCTTCCTTCATGATCTGGGGCAGTTCGTGTACATCGGTCACCAAATAGTTGTGCTTGCACACAGGTTGCGTCACCCCAACCACATCAGATTCCTGAAAGGCATCGGTTCCCAGCAGGTTGGTGGGAACTTGGCCGGTGATGGCAACCATGGGGATGCTGTCCATTTGGGCGGTGGCAAGCCCGGTGACGAGGTTGGTGGCGCCGGGTCCGCTGGTGGCAATACAGACGCCGACGCGGCCCGTGGAGCGGGCATAGCCATCGGCCATGTGGGCGGCGCATTGTTCGTGTCGAACGAGGACGTGATGGATCTTGCCGGAAGCCTCGTAGGGGGCGAGGGCATCATACGTGGGCAGAATGGCACCACCAGGGTGACCAAAAATAACGGTGATCCCTTCGTGGACTAAGGCTTCCCAAACCATCTGCGCGCCCGTCATCTCGCGCGGGGTTGGGTCGGGTTGCCTATCGGGCTGGGTGGTCGTGGCTAGAGTCATGGGAAAGCTCTCCTCGTGAACTCATGAAAGAAAGATCAATTGGCGTTGGCAAACAGGTTACACATGGGCGGTACAACTATTATCCGTCAGGCAGGCAGCACAAACAAAAAACCCTTCCCGGTTGGGGAAGGGTCTGCACTGACCTGATGGTTAGGCGTTTCTACGCCTCTACCTTTCCTCCAACCGAAATCAACCCCGGCTCCGTAAGGACTACGGCTACGAGGCTAATCAGTACTACAATAACCACGGCTGGAACAAAAGCAATCAACATAGAATCCTATCAACTCAACAATATTGCAAACTAGAATCGAGTGGCTCGATCCGCTTGTGGGTGGCTGATGGTCCCTATTATAACGCAGTGCAGAAGAATTGCAACTATGAAAAGAGCGCTTTTCGTTGTTACTTGACCTTCCCTCCCCTTTCCGCTACAGTTTCATGGATTTTGATGACTGAACCGGTTTTATTATTAACCCGTATCAACCCTAAACCCTATCAACAATGGAGTCGTTCTATGACATTGGCCCCAATCGAGCCATCTGTGTGGAAAGCCCTCAAATTTCGCTGTATCGGCCCCTCGCGCGGGGGGCGTGTGATCACCGTGGCCGGGGACCCTGTGCGCAAGGCCACCTTTTATTTTGGCGCGGTGGCCGGCGGTGTCTGGAAGACCGAGGACGCTGGCACCACCTGGGTCAACATCTCCGACGGGCAGTTGAAGAGTTCCTCGGTGAGCGACATCTGCGTCTCGCCCTCGGATCCCAACGTGATCTACGTGGGCATGGGCGAATCGACCATTCGCACCGACGTGACCTTTGGCGATGGCGTCTACAAGTCCACCGATTCCGGCAAAAGCTGGCGACACCTGGGCCTGGCCGAAACCCGTCACATTGGCAAAGTGCGCGTCCATCCCAAAAACCCGGATCGGGTCTATGTGGCGGCGCTGGGTCACGCCTTTGGACCCAACGAGGAGCGCGGCGTCTATCGATCCAAAGATGGTGGGCAAAATTGGGAAAAAGTGCTCTTCGTCAGCGACAAAGCCGGGGCAGTGGATCTGAGCATTGATCCGCAAAATCCCGATGTCATGTACGCCGCGATCTGGCAGGTCTACCGCAACTTTTGGGAACTCAACAGCGGCGGCCCCGAGAGTGGCCTGTGGAAATCGACCGACGGCGGCGACACGTGGACCAATATCACCAAAGCCAAGGGGCTGCCCAAAGCCGAGGTGCTGGGCAAGATCGGCGTCAGCGCCTCGCCAGCCCAGGCCGGGCGGGTATGGGCGTTGATCGAGGCCAAAGAGGCGGACAAGCCCGGTCTCTATCGCTCGGACGATTTCGGCGAAAGCTGGCAACTTGTCTGCGACAACGCCGATCTGCGCCAGCGCCCGTGGTATTACTTGCACGTTTTCGCCGATCCCCAGGACGCCGAAACGGTTTACGTGCTCAATTTGAGCATGTGGAAATCGGTTGACGGCGGCAAGACCTTCACGGAAATCCCCACGCCCCACGGCGACAACCACGGCCTCTGGATCGACCCGCAGGACAACCAGCGCATGGTGCAGGGCAACGACGGCGGCGCTTGTGTCAGCTTCAACGGCGGCGCGTCATTTAGCACGATTTACAATCAGCTCACCGCCCAGTTCTACCGTCTCGACACCGACAACCGTTTCCCGTATCAGGTCTACGGCACGCAACAGGATAACTCCAGCGT
>CAVRLX010000018.1:0-90307 GCA_963721725.1 uncultured Chloroflexia bacterium | reverse complement strand
ATGACCTGCATAGCTGATGAGGTAGGGGCCATCTAGTGCTGCCAGATAACGGGTGGTACTACGTTGTTCACCTGCAGCACCTGTGTGGGCATACCCGTGATGGATACCAATGGTACCTGACTGCAGCGGTGGCGGCGGCGGCATGTCGGGATTCTGTACATCCGGGTCCAGGCCATAGCTGATGATTAGCTCACGGTTGAAGTGCCCGCCCCCTACCCGCTTGATGAGTTGCTCTATCAGCTCCGGTGTGGCGGCGGCTTGCCTCCAGACTTGTCGCGACCGATGAAATCGCCACCGGCTTCAACATCGCCCTCCACATAAGTGCCCCCTCCCGTGGTGACAGAGCGATTGCCCACATGCTCCACGGGCCCAGTAATAATCGGTGAACTGGTGTTGCCAGAGCGATTCGTTGCCGTCACACCAGAAATTTTGATGTCACCGGCAATGTCGGCATCCTTGACTTCGACACCTGCAACTCGACCCTGGCCGCTGCCCTGAGCAATGATCTGGCTCAGGTCGAGCGATGCCCCTTTGATTTTTTCCAGGCTGACGCCTATTGTGACCGCTGCCTCAGGTGCTTTCTGCTGCACAACGTCAAGCAGCCTCTGTGCCCCTTGCAGGATCTCCTGATCCTGGGCAGCGCCTGCCTCCTCCAGCTCTTCTTCGACCACCGCCTGGCGCTTCTCGCTTTCAGGCTTCGCCTCAAGCAGCGCCAGATCCACCTGCGCAAATTTCCGCTGAATCAGACTCTTGAGCCCCACGTAGGCATCTTTGACTGCCTGTTCTGCCGTCGGCTTCAGCCCCGCCGCCGCACCGAGCGCCAACGCTGTAACGATCATGCTGATGGGTTCCATGTACGCTCTCCTCCCTTGAAGCTAACGAATTCCCATTGGACCCTGGTAGCGCACCCTGCGCTATGAAGATTGCTGTTTGATCACCTGGTAGATGGGCTGAAGCTGGTGAAACCCTATCCGCATTCTCGCTTCCGCTTCTGCCTGTGAACAGGGCATTGATGACCACACTGGAAGTCTAACGTGGAGATGGGGCGACACCTGCATTTCGCGCTGGCCGCTTCGAGACAGTGTTACCGTCTGACGCCCCCGCCCTCGATGTGCTTTTTCAGGATCGAGGCACCCATATGCTACCGCTAGTATCTCCATCCACCGATGTTCAGTCAGTTCGTTCAGCCGGATCGGGGTACCATGGATAAACTGTTCTTGGATAGATGGCCGGGTTGCGGCCTGCCATGCATCGCGAAAGAAGGTGAGTACGATTTGCTCCGCATCACCCAACGTGGCGGCAAGTTTCGGCAACCGGGGCTGCCGCTGTTCGTTTTCGATGAAGACGGCAATGGGCCAGTACCCACCATAGGCCATCCCCTCCAGATTCACACCCACCCACCCTTCTCCCGTCTCTTTGGTAACCCCGGCATTCCACTGCACACCTTTGCTGTCGTCGCTGACGCCAACGTGAGGATTGGTCGTGCTGCCAAAGGGTCGTCCTTCCACACCAATAATTGAGTTAAAGGCAGTGACCAAATAGTCCAGTCCGCGTTCAACAGATCCGTCCACTGTATGCTCCTATAAGATTATCTTTGCCACAAAAGCAACCGCTTCATCAATCTCTTCTAGATTGTAGTCAGCTTCGAGGATAGCAAGCGTTAACCTGCGAATGAACTTCTATGTTCTATCACTCGTACCCTCCACCCGCAGATAGGTCACCTCAAACGCTTTGCACGTGCGGAATCGTTGCAGACGATTGGCGAAGTCAAAGGCGTCGTTCATCTCGTAACGCTGGAAGATGTCCAGGCCCCGGTCTAGCGAAATCTTCCAGCCGTGGTCGGTGACAATATGGCGGGCGTGGATGGTGTCGTCAAATGACCAGGTCAATTGGATGCCGACACCTGCACAGGCGCGCTGAATCTGCTCCAGGTACTCCTCTTGCTGGTCGCCGTTGTAAATATCTTTGCCGGTGACAAGATGGACGGCAACCTCGGTATCCTCTGCTTTCACATTCGCCAGCGTTTCCATCAGTTCCATCAAGTTGCGCACCTGGAAGAAGAGCCGGATGTAGGGGTCGGTGATCACAAGTTGACGCGCATCCTTGAGATAATCAGCGAAGAGATTGTCGTAGCTGACGCCCTTTTGGTTCTCCTGGAAAGTCAGATGCTTTTCTTGCGGCCCCTCGGGTTGGGCCGCTGCCATAGAATCTTGGGCGGAGAGAGCGTCCGGCTGTGGGGCAGGCGACGTCTCAGCATCCCGGCTCTCCTCGTGGAATGTGCGGTGGTAATGGCGCGGGTAGAGATCTTCTTCCAGCGTTTTGACCGTCTGCACCTTTCCGCTGCCGTTGCGATAGCCAAAGGTGACGTCGGCATAGGTGGGGTCAATGCGCATCAGTTGGTCTTTCACCCGCTTGCGCCCCTCAATGGCAAAGCGCAGCAATTCCTCCACTTCGTCCGCCGTGGCTTCGCCGTGGGGATAAAGCACCTTCATCAAGCCCGAAAAGGTCTTCTGAATCGCCGTGCGATCGCGTGTGGAGATCTCTTCCAACAGTTCAAAATGGTCAGTATACAGGTGCGCGTAATCCCGATTGCGCAGGTTGCGCAGGATCTCGGCCAGATAATCGACGACAAAGCCATAGCCTTCGGAAAACATCTCGCCGCGGATAATGTCCACTTCCCAGCCGGGGATATAGAAGTGCAGGCGATCCAAAAAGGCGGAGTCGTGGTAGTGGGGCGGCAGATCATCAAAAAGATCGCTGTGGCGCAGCATGTAGGGCAGCGTATGCTGTGTGTTGCCCACAAAAACCATGGAAGCCTCGGCCCCCAATGTTTCGATGCCACGCGAAAAAGATTTGTTGGCCATGTAGTTCTTGAGGATGTCCACCAGCGCTTTGTCGGCGCGCTTGGTTTTGCCGGCAAATTCATCAAAGGCCACGGTGTCCCAGTAGCCCACAAGACCGATGCGCCCGCTGGCATTGTTGACAAAAAGCTTGGCGACTGTCACCTCGCCGCCAGAGATGAGGATGCCATGGGGCGAAAACTCGGAATAGATGTGCGACTTGCCCGTGCCTTTGGGGCCAAGTTCGATCAGGTTGTAGTTGCGCTCGCAGAAGGGGATCAGCCGTGTGAGTTGCAGAAGTTTGGTGCGCCGCCCAAAGAAGTGGGGATCAAAACCGATGCTCTGCATGAGCAGGTCGATCCATGTCGTCGCTGGAGAAGTGGCGACGCGCGGCCACATACTCGTCAAAGTTGAAGTTGGAAAGCTGAATGGGCTTGAGCGAGGCCAGAATCCAGGGGCTGACACTGCGATCTTCGCGTATACTCGTATTCCAGATCGGCAATGCACCAGACGCCACTGACCAGCAGTTTGGGATGCTGCTTGATCGTCTCGGCGTCGACCAGCACGCCTTTGATGCCCAGATTGGCGAAGGTGGCTTCGTAGACATCGCGCTTGTCGTTGAGATCGACGCTGACCTTGTCGATGACCTTGTGACGGCCCCGCTCGCGAATCGTCGAGCGCACCAGCCCCGCCTCGTTGCGGTGGACGTAATGTTTGCGCAGGATCTCGCGTACGGTCTCCACACCCGATTGAATGCTGGCTTCGTCGGACGGTGGCGCAGTACTGCCCCAGCAGGTACTCCAGCACATAGGACGGGACAATGGCGTTGCCCTTGACCTGTTTAACCAGATCTTTGCGCACAACCAGGCCGGGAAAATGGGTGTTGATTTTGTCGTCGAGGTTCATAATGTGGCATCCGGTAGGGGCACGAGGTGCCGCACTCGTGCCCCTACGTGTTACAATAAAAGCACAGTGACGAGATTTTTTTATAGAAGTGGTAAGGTAGCCTTATGCAAGAACTTAATCGCATCACCTTTGATCCTAACATGATGGGCGGGCGGGCCTGTATTCGAGGCATGCGTATAACAGTTTCCCTGGTCTTGAATCTGGTGGCAAACGGTCTCACCGTCGAACAAATCGTGGACGACTATCCCTACCTGGAACCAGAAGACGTTCAACAAGCGCTACGCTACGCAGCCTGGCTGGCTGAAGAAAGTGTCTACCCTGTCCCCTCTCTCGCCGTATGAAATTCCTGGCAGACATGGGCATCTCGCCCAAAGCAGTAGCGTATCTGCGAGAGATGGGATATGACGCGGTTCATCTGATTGAGGAAGATCTGCATACCCTGCCTGATCCAGAGATTCTTGCCAAGGCCAAAATCGAAAAGCGAGTTATCCTCACACACGATTTGGATTTTGGCGATCTCATGGCGGCCAGTGGCGCACACCTCCCCAGTGTTATCATCTTCCGACTTGCGAATATGGCTGCTGCCAACGTAATTCGCTTCCTTGACCTTATTCTGCGAGAGTACGGACAGGCACTGGAAGTGGGTGCCATTCTCAGTGTCACTGAACAACGTATCCGTTCTCGTCCCCTGCCCATCACGAGAGGTTAGCACGACAACCGCAGTTGTCATTCTAAGGAGCGTGCGGTCCTGAGCGTAGCCGAAGGAAGAATCTCTCCTGCCACTCCCCAGATTCATCGCTCCTTGCAGTCGCCCAGAATGACAATTCCGATGAAATGCGGTTGTGATATTAAGAACTCAACCCCACCACCCGCTTTAACGCCGCCCCCACCTTCCCGTAATTCACCTTGACGCCGTCGTCGAGATCGATCTGCACTTGCTGGGTGGCGAGGGGATAGAGGATCTCGTTTTCGTATTCGACCAGTTCGGCCAGGACTTTCTCTACTTTGTCGATCTCTTTGAGGGCGCGGGTCTTGTCGCGCGGGGTGGCGGTGGCGCTGATGCTGATGGTTTCGAGATGCGGTTTTCGCGCGCTGAGCTTGGTGCGGAATTCGCGCAGATAGTCGTTGAGCACCACGGAGACGGTGTCGGGGCGGTAGCGGTGCATGGAGATGAGGGCGTTGAAGCTGCCCTTTGGCGACGAGAAGAGCCAATAAATGGGCCGCTTCTGGTAGCGCTTGAGGTGATCGGTGTAGAAATCGCGCAGGAAATAGCCGCGCACGTCGCGGCCCAGCGCAGCCTCCACAAAGCGCAGATTCTCTTCGTAGCGCGCCTCGCCAAAGGTGACGCGCAGAAAGCGTTTGAAGCGCTCGCTGATGTCATCGGGGAACCAGTCGCCGTCCAACAGACTGAACATTTACGTTCACTTTACAGAGACGGTTTTGACGAATCTCCCCAATCGCCAATCTCTAATCGCCAATCCCCAATCCCTACTCCGCAATCCCGCTTAGCGTCAACTCTTCGGAGAAGTGGCAAGCAGCGAAGTGGTGGGGGCGCACCTCACGCAGGGCGGGCTCCTCGGCGGAACAGAGCGCCTGGGCATAGTGGCAGCGGGTGTGAAAGCGGCAACCTGAAGGCGGGTTGGCCGGGCTAGGCACATCGCCTTTAAGCACAATGCGGTTGGTCTTGCGGCCTGGTTTGGTACGCGGGACGGCAGAGAGCAACGCCTCGGTATAGGGGTGCAGCGGGCTTTCATAAAGGGCCGAGGCTGGAGCCAGTTCGGCGATTTTGCCCAGATACATCACGGCCACACGGTCGCTGATGTGCTCCACAACAGAAAGATCATGAGCGATAAAAAGATAGGTCAGCCCAAACTCGCGCTGTAAATCTTCCAACAGGTTGATCACCTGGGCCTGGATAGAAACATCCAGCGCCGAGACCGGTTCATCGCAGACAATCAGTTTGGGGCGCAGGGCCAGGGCGCGGGCAATGCCAATGCGCTGGCGCTGGCCGCCGCTAAAGGCATAGGGATAGCGATTCATGTGCTGGGCACGCAGCCCCACCATCTCCAGCAGTTCGCGCGACCTGGGTTTTCAGCGCATCCCCACTTGCCACGCCGTGGATCACCAACGGCTCGCTGACAATATCCAGCACAGTCATGCGCGGGTTGAGCGACGAAAAGGGATCTTGAAAGATAATCTGCATGTCGCGGCGAAAGGCTTTCAACTCGTCGGCGGGAACCTTGGCCACATCCACCAATTTGCCGTCTTTGCGGAAGCGAATCTCGCCGGCCGTCGGGCTCCAGCGCGCGCAGAATCAGTCGCCCGGTGGTCGTCTTGCCACAGCCCGATTCACCCACCAGCCCCAGGGTTTCGCCTTCAAGAATGGAAAGATCGACGCCATCCACGGCGCGCACATGCCCCACCGTTTTGCGGAAAAAGCCTTTGCGGATGGGGAAATATTTTTTCAGATCGTTGATTTCAAGCAGGGTTTGTGGGTTTGATGTCATGGCTCTTCAGATTTCATGTTGCGTGCTGCGTGTTGCGTATTGCGCGTTCAAAATTCACGCAGCACGCAACACACGACACGGATTTAATACAACGTACAGCGTACCCAATGGCCCGGTTCCACCTCCACCAGCGGCACCTCTTCATAGCAGGCCGGGCGTTTGGGCGCAGGGCAGCGCGGCGAGAAAGCACAGCCCACAGGAATCGAAAAGGGATCGGGCACGCTGCCAGGGATGGGCGTCAACCGTTCTTTGTTGCGGCTACCCATCTGCGGGATCGAGCGCATCAGCCCCACGGTATAGGGGTGCAGCGGGCGGTTGAAGATCACTTCGGCGCTGGCGCGTTCCACAATTTTGCCCAGGTACATCACGGCTACATCGTCGGCCATTTCGGCAATCACACCCAGATCGTGGGTAATGATCAGGATCGCCATGCCCAGGTCGTCTTGCAGTTTTTGCATAAGTTCGAGGATCTGGGCCTGGATTGTGACATCCAGCGCTGTGGTTGGCTCGTCGGCAATCAGCAAGCGGGGCCGACACGACAGCGCCATGGCGATCATGGCACGTTGCCTCATGCCGCCAGAAAATTGGTGGGGATATTCATCAAAGCGCTGTTCGGCGTTGGGAATGCCCACCTGTTGGAGCAGGTCGATGGTGCGCGCCTTGCCCTCGTGTTTGTCTACTTTTTGGTGCAGTTCAATCGCCTCGGAGATCTGATCGCCCACCGTATGCACCGGCGACAGCGAGGTCAGCGGCTCTTGAAAGATCATCGAGATCTCGTTGCCGCGGATGCTGCGGATCACCGCGCCGTCGGGGTTGAGTTTGGTCATGTCCACCAGTTGACCATCGCCACGGTGAAAGATGATCTCACCGGCGGCGATCTGGCTGATGCGGCCGGGCAACAGGCGCAGGATCGAGTGGGCGGTGACGCTTTTGCCACAGCCCGATTCGCCCACCAGCCCCAGTGTACGGCCCGCCCCAATCTCCAGCGAGACGCCATCCACGGCGCGCACAATGCCATCCATGGTGGTGAAGTGGGTCTTTAAGTTTTCAATTTCCAGCAAAGGTTGGTAGTCGTTAGTCATGAGAACCTGATCGCGGGTGAATGAGTGATGCGTGTTGCGTGATCGTGATGCGTGATTGTCCGATATTGGCCCTTTACGAATTACGAATTACTTCCTACCGTGTATACGGATCTGCCGCGTCGCGCAGACCGTCGCCCAGGAAGTTAAAGGCGAGTACGGTGACGACGATAAAAAGCACAGGCGTGAAGACCCAGGGATAGAGAGCGATGGATTGGAGATCTTGCACCTCTTTGAGCAGCACGCCCCAACTGGTCACCGGCGGCTGAAGGCCCAGTCCCAGGAAACTGAGGGCGGTTTCAGCCAAAATCATGGAGGGCATGGCCAGAGTTGCCACCACAATAATGTGGCCCAGCGAGGCGGGAACCAGATGTTTGAAGATAATGCGGCTGTTGCTGGCCCCCATGAGCCGCGCCGCCAACACATAGTCCGCGCCACGCAGCGAGAGGGTGAGGCCGCGCAACTGGCGCGCCAGCCAGGTCCAGCCAATCAGCGAGAGGATAATCGTGACGGCAAAATAGATACGCATGGGCGGCCAGGCCGCGGGGATCGCCGCCGAGAGCGCCATCCACAACGGGATCGACGGGAACGAGCGCACCAGTTCGATGACGCGCTGGATCAACTCGTCGATCTTGCCGCCGAAAAAGCCCGAGGTGATCCCCAAAACTGTGCCAAGCGAGAGACTGAGAAAGACGCCCACGAGGCCAATCGTCAGCGAAACCTGGCTGCCGATGAGGATACGCGTAAACATGTCACGGCCCTGGCGATCCGTGCCCAGCAGGTTGATGGCGCCATCTTCCGTGCCAAAAAGGTGAATATCGGTCTCGAAAAGGCCCAAAAGTTGATACGGTTCGCCCTGGGTGAAGAAGCGCACAGGATATTTGACCGTGGTGTCCGTCTCAGAGATGCGCTCCAATGTTTCCATGTTTAGCGCAGTTTTGGCACCATAGACAAAGGGGCCAAAGCGGCCTTCGTCGAAGAAATGGATGCCTTGTGGCGGCAAATAGATGCGATCGCGGAAACGGGTGGTCAGGGTATAGGGCGAGAGAAAACCGGCAAAAACCGCGATGATGTAGAGCAAGAGGATAATGATGCCACCGGCCAGTGCCGCCCGATTGCGTACAAATTTGCGCCACATGAGGCTCCATTGGGAGAGGGCGTAGCGGTTTTCGTCCTCTTTGGTCTTGGTCTGGGCTGCGGCGTCGATCAGCACATCTTCGGCATAGCGCTCTTCCTGGAGTTTGCGATCCAGTTCGCGATAGAGATCAAAGAGTTCCTCAGATCGGGTAATATGCTTGGGTGAGGGCACGTAACTCATTCGTAAACAATCCTTGGGTCGGCCCAGGCCAGTGCAATGTCGGCCAGGAGATCGGCGATCATGAGCAGGAAGGTCATAAAGAGCAGGAAGGTGCCGGCCAGATACATGTCCTGGGTTTGCAACGCCCGCAAGAAGAGAGGCCCAGTGGTGGGCAGCGACATCACAATGCCCACCAACGCCGACTCAGAGATGATCTTGGGGATCTCTAGGGCGAAGACGCTGATCATAGGGTTGATGGCGACGCGCACGGCATATTTGTTGACGACCTGGCTCTCTTTGAGTCCTTTGGCACGGGCGGTGGTGATGTATTGCTGGCCCATGACATCAAGCATACTGCTGCGCATGATACGCTGCATCTGGGCGGTGCTGGCAAGCCCCAGGATCAGCGCAGGCGGCCAGAAGTGATTCCATAGATCGACAAATTTTTCCCAACTCATGGGTTCGCCGCTAAATTCCGGCGACATCACCCCGCCCACATCGATCCGCAAGACCAGCGCCCCCAGGAACATCCAAAAGAGGGCCAACAAAAAGCCCGGCAAGGAGAGGCCCAAAAAGCCCCCCAGTGAGAGCAGGTTGTCGTTGAGAGAATATTGATGGGTGGCGGAATAGATGCCCACGGGGATGGCATAGGTAACAGTAATGAGCAGGGAGAATGCGCCCAACAGTACAGTATAGGCTAGGCGATCGCGCACCAGCGGCCAGACCGGGCTGTTCCAGCCCAAGGAGTAGCCAAAGTCGCCCTCCGGCCAGCCTTGAATCCAGCGCAGATATTGGATGTGTAGCGGTTGATCCAGGCCATAGCGCACGCGCAACACCTGATAGATCTGCGAATCTTGGGCGCTGCCTTGCTGGGCGATGTCCGCCTGCATGGTGTCAAAGAAGTCGCCGGGCGGCAGTTGGATGATAAAGAAAGTGATCACAGAGACGATAAAGAGCAATGGGATCATGGACAGCAGGCGGCGCAGAATGAAGGCAAGCATGGAGGCGAACCCTTTCAAGCGGGAAGAATAGCGCAGGGGTGAAGAGCATAGACCCTCTCTTCACCCCTGCGCCACGTTACAAACTATTCTTCATCGTCAAAGTAATAGGTAGAAGGGTTCTGGTTGCCGGGCGACATGGCAATCCAGGAAGCGGTGTAGTCCGGGGTGGCCCAGACGTTGCGCATGTTGTTCTTCACCACCAAGGGCAGGGGCGCGCGCCCCGCGATGTTGATGGCCCACATGTTTTCAGTGGCGTTGCGCACCAGTTCCTGGCCCAGTTTGGCCTGTTCTTCAGAATCAACCGTGCTCAGGATCTTGGCGAAAATCTCTTGCCCTTCTTTGATATGGGCGGGGGGTTCTTCGCCCGAAGCGCCCTGGGTCTGGTACCAGATGCCAAACTGCGGTCCCCAGAAGGACTTTTCATTGAAGGCCAATAGATTGTCGGGGTTCATGAGCGGGAAGATGCTGCCTGTGCCCCAGACGTTGATCATGACTTCGTTGCCAATCGCACGCGGCCAATAGAGATCGCGGTTCATGGTCTTGAGCGTGGTGCTCAGGCCCACCTCTTTGAGTTGCTCGACAATCAGTTCCAGCGCATCCAGGTTCGGGCCAGCCGTTTCGGAAGACTCGATGATCAGGGTCAGTTCCGAGCCGTCGGCGAAGGTGTAGAAGCCGTTGTCGCCCATGACCAGGCCAACGCTCTCTTCCAGCAGCCGTTTGGATTCTTCCTGGTCGAACTCACCCTTGAACATCGCCATCTCCTCCACATACCAGGAGGTGGCAGGGCCGACCGATTGGGTGGTGGGGGTGGCCTGGCCCAGGTAGGCGATGTCGTTGATCAGGTCGCGGTCAATTGCCTGGGAGAGGGCATAGCGGAAGTCTACATTTTGCATCAACTCCCGATATTTCTCATCGGCGTAGCTCTGGTTGGGCTGGAGAGCAAGACTGGACGCACCATCGCTGGACCAGAGGCTCACGGTGTAATCGCCAGCTTCTTCGTTCTGCTTCAAGACGGGCAGCTTGTCCAGGCTGAGGCCGCGCTGTTGCATGTCCAGTTTACCGGCGGCAGCCATAACGGCTACAGCTTCGGTGTTTTCGACCAAGGACATATGCACCCGATCAATATAGGGCAGTTGGTTGCCTTCGGGGTCAACTTTCCAGTAGTAGGGGTTGCGTTCCAGCACCATCTCCGTGGCCCCGGCTTCCCATTGTACGGGCTTCCAGGCCCAGATTACAGGGCGTTCAATGTTGTAGTCAAATGCCTTTTCTTCAAAGAGCGTATAATCTTTCACGTCTGGATTGGTCTTGGGGTGATACTGTTCCAGATAGTGCTTGGGGGCAAAAACGCCGAAGCGCTCAAAGGCCAGCGGCCATTGGTGGCCGTGGAAGGCTAGGCCCATCGTCTCGACAATACCGCTGGGGCCGGGGAAGATGAACTTGATGGTGATGTCGTCGATCTTCTCCAGCGTCATCGGCTCGCCATCCACCGTCCACTCAATGTGCGGGGAAGGGGTGATGTTGGTGTCGAGTTCAATGTTTTCCCACCAGAAGATAATATCGTCCACCGTCCAGGGCACACCGTCGGACCATTTCAGCCCTTCGCGGAAATAGAGGGTCAGCTCGGTGCCCTCATCGTTCCATTCCCAAGATTTCGCCAGGCCCGGCTGTACGGGGTCAGCGAAGTTAGGTGCCCAGCGCAACACGGGATCGTAGTTAACACGGCCCCAGGCGTGAAAATCCTTGACGCCGGTGAAAGCACGATGCCACGTGCCACCATATTTGCCGATGGACTCATACGGCTCCACCACCAGCGGCTCGGCGGGCAGGCGTTCGGAAAGGGGAGGCAGGGTTCCGGCGGCCACCATCTCTGCCAGCATGGGCGCTTCGCGGTATTCGCCATCAGCCGTGGCGGGGGCTTCGGCCGCGGCAGGCGCTTCGGTCGCGGGTTCAGTAGCGGCGGCTTCCTCAGCAGCGGGGGCTTCGGCGGCGGGAAGCTCTGGCCGCGGCCCACAAGCGGCCAGCAGCATGGCGATGATCAGCCAGAGCGCCAGCCAGCGTGCAGTTGATTTCTGCGTTTGCCAATGGTTCATGGTCACATCCTTCTTTGGGTAGTGTATGGAAACAAACAAAATAAGATCGGTGGCAATGTGGGAAAGACCAACACAGGGGAAACCGCATGGCCGAAAAGGGTGATGAGAATTTTGGTGAAAAAAGCTCAATGTTTGTCGTCTGGGAGTTGTTTAAAACTCCACGCATCCAGAACAAAACTGCGTATCAGCGAAGCGAGTGGCATCGGATAGAGAAAGGAAAATTTGTAAAAATCTGGTTTATTTTGGAGAGAAAGCTGCACCCGATGACTGGGGGTCATCACGCAGGCATAATTTATCGTAGATTGACGGGCTTGTCAAAGGCAAATAAAGCCTGAGATGACCAAGCGAAACCCTATCTTTATCTGTATCTGGCTTTCTCTCCTGATATATAGATTTCTGCTTTGAAGATATCTATACTGTTCGCATTATCTACATTCGCCTGGGTCACCCCACCAACAAAGAGTCAACCTTCTCATGAACGGATGGCACGTCTTCTACAAAACTTGTATTGTACTGGCAACGGCGGCAGCGCTTGTTCTGCTCTGGTACTTGGCTGAAATCCTCTTGGTACTTTTTATTGCCATTATTTTTGCCTCTACAGTTCGCCCCTATGCTAACTTTCTGACGGCGCGCGGCATGCCCCAGGGGGTGGCTGTGGTGCTGCTCTATCTGCTTATCTTTGGCGCGCTGCTTGGTCTGATCATTGTCAGCGTGCCGCCGCTGGCAACGTTTACCCTGGACATTCTGGCGGGCGACCTTCTGATTCGGCAAGTGCAGAGCTTTATGGGCAGTGTGCTGCTCTTCTTCTGGCAGAAGTTCAACATGGTGGTTCCTGTGATGCAGGTTCCCGACCAGTTGCGTGGCCTGCTCTTGGAAGCCAATGACACGGCACGGGAACAGGCCCTGCCTGTGGCGATGACCACGTTAACCGGCGTGGGGCAGTTCTTCCTGGCCTTGGTGATGAGCTTTTATTGGCTCACCAATCGAGAGAGGTTCCTCGAGACCGTTTTGCATCTTAGCCCTGTGCGACATCGTGCCAAGACGTTGCAGGTATGGACGGACATTGAGCAGACACTGGGGGCCTATGTACGCGGACAAGCGATTCTGATGCTGGCCGTGGGGATAGCTTCATTTATTGGGCTGCTGCTTTTGGGCGTTCCCTATGCATTGCCGTTGGCCGTGGTGGCTGGGCTAACTGAAGCCATCCCTGTGGTGGGGCCGATTATCGGGGCAGTGCCAGCCGTGCTGATTGCCTTCTCCGTGTCGCCGATCACTGGGCTGCTGGTGGTAGCGCTTTACTTGGTCATCCAACAGTTAGAATCCAACGTGCTCGTGCCTAAAGTCATGGAGAGCAACGTTGGCGTCAACTCGCTGGTAGTGGTGGTGGCGCTGGTGGCTGGCGGCACGCTCAACGGTGTGGTAGGGGCGATTCTCGCCATTCCGATTGCCGGCGCGTTGCAAGTGCTGATTCAACACTTTGTGATTGAACCGGCGCTACACAAGAACCAGTGGCGTACCGATAGTGGCGGTGTGCTGATTGGAGAGTCGGACCCGAACGCAGAATCGAAGACGCCCCCCCAAGAGCCAACGATTATTCTGCCGTCTACAGTGAGATCGTCTACAGTGAAATAAAGAATTGTGAAATGTACCTATTCGGGTGCGAGGTACTTGCCAGGAGTTGAACGGTTGTGAAATGCTTGTGTGGCAAGTGCGACGCACCCTAGGCCTGTATTGTTACTGTGAAGTAAGGAATTATTATGTTTAAAGACAAACGTCGGCTTCTGAAATTTGCCATGCACGCCCTTATCATCGGCGGCGTCGTCATGGCTGCGGTGAAGTATCTTAACGGCGACGAATTTTGGCAAGCGGTACAAACCTTCCAATACCGCTACATTCCGGTGATGCTGGGGCTAACGGCAATTTACATGGGGTTGAACGCTTGGCGTTTTGTGATTTTGACGCGTGTGATTGCCCCCGAAGCCAAAGCCAGCACACTTTTCCGCATCTTTTGGGCTGGTCAAGCCGCCACGCTGCTACCCGGTGGCTTTGCCGCTCGCGCTGGGATGATGGCCCAGGCGGGCATCCCGGTGGGCAAGGCTGCCGTGGCGGTGACTTTCGCCAGCCTGCTTGATCAGGTGGTGTTGATCAGCGGCTCGATGATTGCAGCGCTTTGGTTTCCAGAGGCGCGCACGCCGGTGCTTATTTTAATGGGGGTCTTGGGCATAGTGGGACTCTTGCTTTTGGTCCCGGCTGTGCGCACAGGACTCTTCCACATGATAGATCGATTGGCGCGGCGCTTTAAAAAAGAGGAGATGTGGGCAGAGTTTCAACGGTCGGCCAAAATCGAATTGCGCCCCAAAACCATGGTGGTGACGCTGGCAATCACGGCTGTCGGCTATGCGCTGATGCCGGTGGTGCTCTATTTTGCGCTGCTGGGGATTGGGCAACCGCTGATGTATCACATGCTTTTCCTGGCCTATGTGCTGCCGGCGTTGTTGGCCCGCATTGCACCTGTCCCGGGCGGGGTAGGCATTACCGAGGCAGGCATGGTGGGCTTTTTGGTCTCCAGCGCTGGGGTTGCCACCAATCCGGCCTCGGTGGCCGTGGCCGTCTTTCGGGTCTGCACCACACTCTGGCAGGCAATGATGGGATCGGTCGTCTACTTTTTTGCGTGGCGCGGCAACGCCGAAGATGCCACCCGCAAAAGCTCGAAAGCCAGTTCTGTTCAATCTGAATCCACTTTATAGGAAATCCTGAATGACAACCCCGGCAACTCTGATTTTGAACAAAAATGCAGGCAACACAGACAAAGTCGACAGCGCAGAACTGCTTACAATTCTGGGTGAGATTGGCTTTGCGGCGGAATGTCGCGAGACCGAAAGCGAAGCCGAACTGGACGAGGTGCTTTCCCATGCCCAAGGATTGGTGATTGCCGCTGGCGGCGATGGCACGCTGCGCGCAGTGGCGCTGCGGCTTGTGGGCAAAAAGGTAGCGCTGGCGCTGATCCCATTGGGCACGGCCAATAACATTGCCAACACATTTGGCATCAAAGGCAGCCCCCAGGAGATCGTGCGCAGTCTGGACCATCCGCGCAAACGCCATTTCGACATCGGCCATTTTGTGGCCCCCTGGGGCGAAAGTTACTTTTTAGAGGGGGCAGGCTTTGGCTTTTTCGCCGATATTCTGGCCCTCTATGACCCGGAACAGGGCAAGAGCATCTTCCGCGGGATTAGCACGCTCACCAAAACGCTCAACAACTATGGCAGTTATAGCAGCAAAGTTTTGTTGGACGGCGAAGACATTACCAGCGACTATCTCATGGTGGAGGTGCTCAACACCAAAGCGGTGGGGCCGCGCTTGAGTCTTGCCCCCGATGCTGATCCGAATGACGGCTTTTTGGAGATTGTTTGTGTCCACAACGATGAGCGCACGCCTTTTGTCTCGTATGTCACGGGGCTGCTGACCCAGGGCTTTGACAAAGTGCCCAATGTGCGTCGTTATTCTGGCCGCAAACTCGAAGTGGAGTGGACCGGCTTTCCCATCCATGTGGATGCCGATGTCCATCCCCGCAAAGAGACCAACGGCGATCTGAATGGTCAGTTGGAAGCAATGGCCGCAGAACGCCCTATCCTAACCATCGAGGTGCTGCCCCACGCCCTGGAACTCTGGCTGCCGCCCGGCGTGAATTAGAGTCGATCTAACGATGCAGTGCGACGCATCGCCAGGGATAGATTGGTTGTAAAAGCTTGTGTGGCGAGTGCGTCGCACCCTAACCCTGTATCGTTACGAATAGATTTCAGAATTCGTCTGCGGATACCCTCATTCAGCCCGGCGCCATCACACTGTAGCTTTGTGATGGCGCCGGGCTTTTGTATGCGGTCCCTAGCGAGCGTGGGGATAGTGTCCAGCGGGGTGTTTTAACAATTGTTCTTCGATGAGATCTGACCCCAGGCCGGGGCGAGTGGGAATTTTGAGATAGCCGTCTTCGATCTCAAAGGGATGGGTCATCAGGTCATCGCGCCAGGGCGCATCATCTACGTCGAACTCGTGGATAAAGAAATTAGGCACGGTGGCGCAGACGTTGGCCGAGACCAGCGTGTTCAGCGGGCTGTGACAGTTATGAGGAGCAATCAGCGTGTCGTAGGCGTGGGCCAGATCACAGATCTTCTTGCCCAGGGTGATGCCATTCCAGGCAAAGTCGGGCATGATCACATCTTGGGCGTGGCGCTCCAAATAGGGTCGATAACCGTGCAGCCCAAAGATGCTTTCGCCGGTGCAGATCGTCGTGCGTGTGGATTGACGGATGAGGGCCAGCGCGTCAGGGTCGAACGTCTCGGTTTCCAGCCACATAAGGTTGTACGGTTCCAACGCCTGGGCCAACTTCACCGCCCCGCCCAGTTTGAAGGTGAAGGCCACATCCAGCGCAATGCCCACATCTGGCCCCAACTCTTCGCGGAAGATGCCCACGATCAATTCAGCGTTGCGAATCACCGACGGGTGCGCGTCGCCGGCGTGGTGGGTGAAGCGGTTGAGCAGCGGCGTGGCGTCGGGCCGGTCTGTCAGCGTAAAAAGGTTGGTTTTCAGGGCGGTGTAGCCGCGTTCGCGCACTTCCACAGCGAGGCGGCGTAAATCGTCCGTGGTTTCTACGGGGGAAACGCCCAGCACTTCGGCGTGGCGCGCCCGCACACTGCCACAATGCGACCAATAGAGCCGCATCTTGTCGCGCATCTTGCCGCCCAGAAGCTGCCAAACCGGCGCGCCCAGCGCCTTGCCGCGGATGTCCCACAGCGCGGAGTCGATGCCGCTCATAGCCTTATACGCGATACCGCCGATGTGCCGCACCGAGGCCGTGTGCAGATCCCACCAGATCGCCTCGGCCTGCATGGGATCGCGCCCGATCACCCACTCGGCATAGCGCGCCACCGTGGCCGCCACCGGCCCCGGCGATCCCCAATCGGTGCAATCGCCCCACCCCACCAGCCCCGGCTCGCTGGTTTCCACTTTGACAAAAGTCCACGGGCGAAAACCGCCGTCGACGAGAAAGGTCTTGATTCGTGTGATTTTCATGGTGCTCTCATTCGATATCTGGTTGTGCCGGCTCGATTGCCACAATCCCTTCGGGGCTGTAGCGCGCAAAATCGGCTCTGTTCAAGGTGAGGATGTGGGTAAGCCCGTGAACCTTCATTAGGGCAACCAGACGGGCGTCGTGAACCTGCACGCCAGAAACCCGATAGGTTACAACGAGACGCCGCCATTCGGCATAGATCTCTGGCGTATCAGGAACGATGGGGAAGAGTTGTTCAATCAACGAAAGCGCAAAATCCACTTCGGCCACGCTAAAGCCAAGCCCATTTCGCTCAATGGGTCGAGTCGCTACATTCCAAAATTCTACACAGTTTTGCAATGTCGTTTGAATGGCATCTCCACCTTGCTGAATTCCTTTGATGGCATGGGCAGCGCGCGCATGAAAAAGGTGCTTTGTATCGATAAAGCGGAGCAAAATGTTAGTGTCAGCCAGATAGATCATAGCTATGGATGATCTCCATAAATTCCTTCACGGCTGAGTGCATAATCAGAAAGCGGGGCTGCATCTGCAGGTCGATGTTCATCAATAAAGTCAAGCAATTCATCCATCAATGCGTCAAACGCTTCCATACTGAGCGATGGATGAGAAAACTGGGGCTTTTGGAAAATGCTATCAATGGTCGGTTCCAGCGCGTCCACCAAAAGCTGACGCACCTGTTCCCGGTCACGGCTGTCCACGCTGCGGCGCAGCGCCTCTTCTTTTTCGGGTGACAGCTTCAGCGTAATTGTCAATGTCATCTTGGGTCTCCTGCTTTACAACCACAATTTACACTTCTCTGTTCATTGTACCCGCAGATTGTGCAGATGCCGATCTGAAAATCTGTGAAATCTGCACAATCTGCGGATAGATTCTGCCGCCTCACGCTCGCTCTTTGACCACAGCCAGTTTACGCCCCATCTGCTGGCGCACTGGCTCGGAACCCGACTTGCCCACGAGGAAATCCAGATCGCAGCCGGTGTTGGCTTGCCCCACGTGTTCGGTATAGAGGCGCACATAGCCGCGTTCCACGGGACGCTCCGGCGCGATCCAGGCGGCGCGCCGCCGGGCCAGTTCTTCGTCAGAGACGTCGAGATGCAGCCGCCGCCCGGCCACGTCAAGTTCGATCCAGTCGCCATTTTGCACCAGCGCCAGCGGACCGCCCACAGCCGATTCCGGCGCAACGTGCAAGACCACAGTGCCATAGGCTGTGCCGCTCATGCGCCCGTCGGAGATGCGTACCATGTCGCGCACGCCCTGTTCGAGCAGCTTTTTGGGCAGCCCCATTTTGCCCTCTTCCGGCATACCGGGGAACCCCTTCGGTCCAATGCCCTGCAACACAAGCACGCTATCTTTATCTACATCCAGATTCGGATCGTCAATGCGCTCGTAGTAATCCTCTATGCTGCTAAAAACCAGCGCCCGCCCCCGGTGTTGCAACAATTCGGGCGTCGCCGCCGAGGGTTTGATCACCGCGCCGTCGGGGCAGAGGTTGCCATACAGGATGGTCGTGCCGGACTTTTCGTTCCAGCACTCATCGATGGTCGAGATCACATCCCGGTTATAGCAGACCGCGCCCGCCGTGTTTTCGCCCACGCTCTTGCCCGTGACGGTAAGCGCGTCCATGTGCAGACGCTCTTTCATTTCCTGAATCACCACGGGCAGCCCCCCGGCATAGTAGAAATCTTCCATCAAATATTTGCCCGACGGCATCAAGTTGACCAATAACGGCTGGCTGCTGCCAAAGCGGTTGAAGTCCTCCAGTTCCAACGGCACGCCAATGCGCCCGGCAATTGCCAGCAGGTGGATGATAAAATTGGTCGATCCCCCAATGGCGGCATTCAACATAATCGCGTTCTCGAAAGCTTCTCGTGTCAAAATCTTCGACAGGCGCAGATCCTCTTTCACCATCTCCACAATGCGGTTGCCCACAAGGTGGGCGGTACGTTTGCGCCGTGCATCCACGGCAGGGATGGCCGCGCCGCCCGACAGCGTCAGTCCCAGCGATTCCACCATACAGGCCATCGTCGAGGCCGTGCCCATGGTCATGCAGTGGCCTTCGCTGCGCGAGATGCTACCCTCGGCTTCGAGATATTCGGCCACAGTCATGTTACCGGCGCGCATCTCTTCAGTAAATTTATAGGCGTCGGTCCCAGAGCCAATATCAGTGCCGCGGTACTTGCCGTTGAGCATGGGTCCGCCAGAGACCACAATTGTGGGCAGATCGACACTGGCCGCGCCCATAATTGTGGATGGCGTGGTCTTGTCGCAGCCAGTGAGCAGCACCACGCCATCCAGCGGGTTGGCGCGGATGGTCTCTTCCACGTCCATGCTGGCGAGGTTGCGATAAAGCATGGTGGTGGGCTGCATCAGCGTCTCACCCAGGGACATCACAGGAAATTCCACGGGGAAGCCGCCCGCCTCATAGACGCCGCGCTTGACCATCTCGGCAATGATGCGAAAGTGGCCGTTACACGGCGTCAGGTCCGACCACGTGTTGCAGATGCCGATGACAGGGCGTCCGTCGAAAAGATGATCGGGATAGCCCTGGTTTTTGGTCCAGCCGCGGGCGGCAAAGCCCGCCAGATCGTTGCGGCCAAACCAGTTGGCGCTACGCAGGCCGTTGCTGTGTCCGTTGCTGTGTCCGTTGGATGAGGTACTCATGATTCCTCCTTGGTGGGATGTGGGCTGTGAGAAGATGGGGGTTGGGGAATGGGTTGCTGGCAAAAATCGTACCCGACCCTTTCGCATTCGTCAATCGGCGTGGACGTCATAAAAGCATCCCTTTGCAGGGGTATTTTCAAACAGGTTGAGATGTCTGCGTATATGTAGTAAGCTTACGGAGCCGCCAAAAACAATTCCATACTGTGGACCAGTCCACAGAAAGTGAGACACAATGCACACAGAATCCCACGCACCTGCTTTTGAAAGGCTGCGCCTCGTTGGCGCGCTGACACTCGGCCTGCTCTTGGCGCTTTGGCTGGGCATGACCACCGTAGGCGCAGAAAAGAGCGCCACTCGGTATGCCCCTTCACATCACGACCATTCAACGCAATCGCTGGCTGCGCCTAATGGCATCGCCGCCCACGGTGTGCTGCTCTTCGAGGCTAACCTCTCCCCGGCCCAAGAAGTGCCCGCCGTGGAAAGCCTCGCCAGCGGGCGCGCCGTGCTGGCCTTGGTGGGCGAGAGTGCGCCCTATACGCTGACCTATCGGGTGAGTGTTGCCGACATCACTGGCATCGGCGCAGCGCACATTCACAAAGCCCCCGCGGGCGCAAACGGCGGTGTTATTTTCACCCTCTTCAACGGAACCGGCACGTTTAATCCGAACACACCAATTAGCGGTGAACAAACGCTGACCGAAGCTCAGGCAAACGATCTAAAAGCAGGCACCTACTACGTCAATGTGCATACAGCGGCGCATGGCGGTGGCGAGATCCGCGGCCAAGTGCGCAGTTTGACGCCACCCACCCATTTCAGCGCTCCCCTGTTGGGCCGCTACGAAGTGCCGCCGGTGACAAGCACCAACGCTGCTGGCATTGCCAAGTTTACGCTGGTCACCACAGACACGCTAGACTATCGCGTTGACGTGGCCGACATTATCAGCATTACCGCAGCCCATATCCACAAGGGCGCCATGGGCGTGAATGGCGGCGTGCGCTTCCCGCTCTACGGCGGCAGCGGCGCCTTTGGGCCGGGCAATCCCCTCACCGGCACGGTTATGTTGGCCGGTCAAGATTGGGTAGATCTGTTGACGGGCTTCTTCTATGTCAATGTTCACACTTTAGCCCACGGCGGCGGCGAGATTCGCGGCCAGATAGGGGGCACGCAACTCTTTGATGCCTGCATCTGTGGCGCACGCGAAGTGCCGCCAGTGAATACCAACGCCACGGGCTATGGGGTGTTGGCGCTGGATGCCAACGCCGCCACGTTGGCCTATCGAGTGGATGTAGACAATCTCCGCGCGGCCACGGCGGCCCACATCCACAAAGCCCCGGCTGGCTCCAACGGCGGGGTGATCTTCCCGATCTTCAGCAGTGGTGGCGGCGCAGTGCTGGATGAGGCACGCCCGCTCAGCGGCACGCTGACGTTGACCCCAACCCAGGTAATCGATCTTATCGCCGGGCGCTACTACATTAACATCCACACCTCGGCACACGGCGGCGGCGAGATGCGCGGCCAGGTACATAGCCTGACGCCAGAGACGCACATGATGGCCCCCCTGGCGGCCCGTTTCGAGGTTCCCGCTGTGAATTCGCCCGCTGTGGGCATCGCCCGCTTCACCCTCAATCCCCTGGTGGATAAGCTGCACTATAGCGTGGTGATCACAGAAGTCAGCAACGTCAGCGCGGCCCACATCCACAAGGGAGCGATGGGTGTCAACGGCGGCGTGATCTTCCCGATCTTTAGCAATAGTGGCGGCGGCACGTTTGGCCCGGGCGCGCCGATTGGCAACGCATTGCACTTGAACGCCCAAAACTGGGTAGATCTGCTTACCGGCCAATATTATGTGAACATCCACACCTCGGCCCACGGTGGCGGCGAACTGCGCGGCCAGGTGGGTGGACCGCGTGCGTTTGCCAGCCAGCTTTCTGGTCTGAACGAAGTGCCGCCCATTACCACTACGCTGGCTTCAGGCGTGGGTGTGTTGACACTGAACGATCAGGCCACCAGTCTGAATTACTGGGTGGGCGTGGACAATATCAGCAACATCAGCATGGCCCACATCCATAAAGCGGCGGCGGGCACGAACGGCGGCGTAATCTTCACGCTCTTTAATGGCACAGGCACGTTTGATCCCGCCAGCCCGATTAGCGGCACGCTTGCCTTGTCCAATGCCCAATTAATGGATCTCATCGGCGAGAAATACTATATCAATGTCCACACCTCGGCCCACGGCAGCGGCGAGATCCGCGGCCAGATTGAGGATGCTACGCCACCGACAGACTTCATGTCAGCGCTATCGGGGACAAACGAAGTGCCGCCAGTTATGACAAATGCATTCGGCCATGCCCACTTCTCGCTCGATCCGCTCATGGGTGGGCTGCGCTATACGGTGAGCGTCTCCAACACCCAAAACGCCACGGCGGCGCACATCCACCGCGGCATTGCAGGCAAGAATGGCGGGGTGGTCTTTCCGCTCTTTAGCAGCAGTGAGGGCGCTGTGCTGGATGCCGCCAACCCGTTGGGCGGCTGTCTCTGGTTGGATGATCTTCAACTGCTCCACTTGTTGACCGAACAATACTATGTGAATATCCACACCACGACACACGGCGGCGGCGAGATCCGCGGTCAGGTGATGGAAGAGTTGTCCACCTATCTACCAGCGATCTCCAAAGAGTAGTGTAATCCAACGCAAATCCCCTTCGCCTTGAAATAACGGGTGGTGTGTACTTTTTGCACACCACCCGTTATACTCTGCAGCAGCATACAAGTTCCTTTGTAGCGCTGCTCAATCTATCCCAAAGCAATCATCCATGAAGTTTTATCCCATCCCCACAAGCCCCGTTCACGGGGCGCTGCTCCTAGCCAGGGGACTTTATCCCCTGGCGGACGGACAACCAGAGCCACCCACCACCCAACGAAAGCTAACCCAATGCAACCGCTCAACTTTGCCCTGATCGGGGCGGGCAACATTGCCAAAATCTATGTTAACGCCTTCGGCCACATCTCCGACGCCCGTGTCACCGTGATCTGTAACCGCAACGAGTCCACAGGACGCCCGTTGGCTGAGCGCGCCGGCGCGGCGTGGACCGCTGATTACGCCGATGCCGTCACCCGTGCAGACGTGGACGCCGTGGTCATCGCCACGCCCAGCGGAAGCCACGCCGAGATCGCCATTGCCGCCGCCCAGGCGGGCAAGCATCTGCTTGTGGAAAAGCCCATTGACATCACCCTGCCCCGTGTCGATTCGATTCTCGATGCTGCCGAGCAGGCTGGCGTGATCCTGGCCTGTGTCTTTCCGCTGCGCTTTGCCGCGGGCGTTGCCAAAGCCAAAGCCGCCATCGACGCCGGACGGCTGGGGCGGCTGACCCTGGCCGATTGTTACGTCAAGTGGTTTCGCCCGCAGCGCTATTACGACGGCAGTTGGCGCGGTACGTGGGATTTGGACGGCGGCGGCGCGCTGATGAATCAGTCCATCCACAACATTGATCTGCTCCAATATTTGGCCGGGCCGGTGCAAAGCATCTTTGGGCGCACGGCCACGCTGGCCCATGAAATGCAGACCGAGGACACCGCCAGCGCCGTGCTCACCTTTGCCAATGGCGCGCTGGGTGTGATCCAGGGAGCGACGAGCAACTGGCCCGGCGATCCGGCGCGGGTGGAACTTCACGGCGACCGTGGCACAATTGTGATTGAGGAGGGGCAGATCGCAAAGTGGGAACTGCAAGATGGCTCGCCAGAGGAAAAAGAGGCCATGCTCACGCTGGAGAAGCCAGACGGCAGCGGAGCCACCGATCCTATGGCGATTGGCTTTGAGAACCATCGCCGCCAGATCGTGGACCTCATCGGGGCCATCCGCGAGGGCCGCCCGCCGGCCATCCCAGGGGCCGAGGCGCGCCGTTCCGTCGAGATCGTGCGCGCCATTTACCACTCGGCGGCGTTGGGCCAACCCGTTGAACTGCCTATACGAAATGAAGACAAAAGAGCATAGATGAAAAAGGAGCAGTTTTTGCTCTTTGAAAACTCTCCTTGTGTACTGCGCAGTATGTATATAGTGTCCATTGCCCGTATGGCAGCATTGATCATCCATCCCATCACGCGAAGAGAGCAGCGATGAAAATCACCTCTATCGAAACCTTTACACTGCAAAGTTCACTGGGCCGTCCGTTTGGATGGTCACAGGGCTGGATCGATCAGCGCACCACGGGCCTCGTCAAAATCAGCACCGACGAGGGCATTGTGGGCTGGGGCGAAGGCGCAGGCGGAGCCGCAGCCACAATGGTCGGTGATTTTGCGCCGATGCTCTTGGGCCAGGACCCCGCCGATCGTGTGGGCCTCTGGCACAAGATGTTCAGTGCCCTCTATAACAGCGGCACAGCCAGCGGGATTGGCGGCAGCGCCATCAGCGGTGTGGACATTGCCCTGTGGGACATTGCCGGGAAAGCAGCGGGGCTGTCGGTTTCGGACATGCTGGGTGGGCGCATTCGTGACAAAGTAGCGGTCTATGCCACAGGGCTTTATTACACAGAGGGCGAGTTTCCCGACCGGCTGTTGGACGAGGCGCGCAGTTACGTGGACGCGGGCTTTTTGGGCATGAAGACCAAAGTGGGCGGGCTGCCCATGAACGAAGATGTCAAACGGGTGGCGGCGTTGCGCGATGCCATCGGGCCGGACGTCTATCTGGCTGTAGACGCTAATCAAGCCTACAATGCTGCCACCGGCCATCCGCATGGGCGAGAAGCTTGCCGACTACGACATTCTCTGGTTCGAGGAGCCGGTCGATGCGCGTGACATTGACGCCTATCTACAGGTCAAGGCGGCCCTGCCTATGGCGATTGCCGGGGGCGAAGTGTTGCGCATGCGCTATGAGTTTAAGGACTTTTGCGCTCGTCGCGCCTTTGACATTGCCCAGCCCGACATCGCGCACGTGGGTGGCATCACCGAGATGCGCCGCGTGGCCGAGATGGCGAACGCCTTTGGCATTGGGGTCAACCCCCACGTCGTGGGCCTCGCCCATTATGATCGCGGCCACGTTGCACGTCACCGCCACGCTGCCGCCCTGCCCGCCAGCGCGTGATCCGCAGCCGTTTATGCAAGAGCCGACCATGGAATTTGACCGCACGCCCAGCGCCATCCGCGACGAGGTGTGCAGCCAGCCGTTTGAACAGGTTGGCGGTTATGTGGCTGTGCCATCGGGGCCAGGGCTGGGCATCGAGGTGGACGAGCGCGTGGTGGAGCGGCTGAGCGTGGCGCACGCGCTGCACAAATGAGCCACTGATTATGCCCGCTTCTGGGGCAGCGGCTCCGGCGAGATGCCCCCGCCGCGCACCGTGCCGCCCAACACAATCCCCGCGCCAATCAGCACCAGATTTTTGATGATGTACTGCCCCTCCAACGTCAGGCCAAAGGGGAAATGCGTCCAGACCACATCCGGCAGCAAGAGCAGAGGCAACGCGGTCCCCGGCATCTGTAAAAAGAGCAACAGCAAGGTCACACGCATCCACTTGCCAAAGATCAGCCCCAAGCCGATCAGCGCTTCCCAGGTTGCCAGCACGGGGATAAAGAGATCGGGATCGACAAAGTAGACGGTATTGCGTACCAGATCTTCCGCCGGGCTGTAGCCGGGAAAAAACTTGAGCACGCCAAACCAAAAGAAAACAATCCCCAATCCCACACGCAAAATCAGCAGGCCATAGCGCGCCATCCACATGGTAATCGCCGCATCTACTTGATCAAACGCAGAACGCAGATCCCCCTGGCGCACTTGTTTTCGCACCGACATAGCCCCTCCTTGTGAAATAGAACACAAATCGATTCTATCTTACCCTATCTGCGAAACCTTGTCTGAGAGGCTACGCACAATCTTATGGAGAAGCGACGATGAAATGAAAGTCTGGGGCAACCCGCGGCCTTATGCGAGTTCACTTTACGATTAGTTGATGCTTTCATAGACGGAAAAGAGGACGCCCAACACGCCGCTATCGCTGGTGAGACGCCCGTGGAGATACCAACCCGAATCCTCTACAAAATCCCAAAGCCCGCTGCTGCTGCCAATCGAGGCAATGCGCATATGTTTGGGCCAGGGTATATTCTGCCACCCTTCGTCGGTATAGATCAGCGGGGCAAAAGAGCGGTTGGCGATCTGCTGAACCACGGGGATGCCTTCCACAGCGGGCAAATCCTTTTCCACCATCCAACTCAGGCGCGGCGGCTCGATTTCTGTGCGTTCGACCCCGCCCAGGTAACAGGCCAGCACATAGGCAATCGGCAGATCGTTGGCGCTGGCAAAAAAGCTGACATAATGGGAGGGGAGATCTTCCAGGGCAAAGGCTGTGAACGGCCCCCAAAAACCTTGGGGCGGTTGACCTTCCCAGGTTTCAAAACGGTGGCTCCAGTCGTAATAAATACCCAAGGCCACGCCCAGTAGTTTGGCTTCGGGAATGTCGGCGGCCACGGCATAGCGGGCCGTGTAGCCTGTGACGCCGCCGTGGATCTCTTGGCGGACACGAATGATGCCGCCGCCGCGGTCTGACACACGGCGGACATCGTCAATGAGTTTGGCAGGGTTTCCCGTGTAAAAATGGGACTTGTCAAACCAGCCGTAGCGTTTGCTATAGAAGTAGTGGCTTTGCAACGGATCGCCTGATCGCACCAGATCGGCATCACATACAATGGGGTCAAGTTGATGGGCTAGTGTGGTTGCCTTCCCGTTTGGCACAGGGAGACCGGGGCTGTACATCACATCACCCAATAAAAAGATTACTGCCAACGAGAGCAGCCCCATGTGCCACCGTCGGGGGGAGCGGGGGGACAATTTCCACAATCTCAATTTCATAGCCACTTCATACAGGTAAGGGTGTATAGATTAGGATTCACACGTTCCTAGCCCGGCGAGAAGATCGTGAGGCTCGGTATGCAAATCTAGTCGATTATTGTACCCTAAGTGCCAAACAGTACAATTATTTCACCACCACAAAAGGAGTTTACCCTGGCCTGTTGTCTGGCCCACGGCAGCCCAGAGGCCCAGGTAGACACCATTGAAGGCGATCCCAAACACGCCACTCTGGCTCGCGCACAAATTGCACGCTACGTTCTGCCATCCCGTGTCACTGTGCATCACGGTCAATTTGAAGAGGGTCTGACCAGGCCCTTGCCTGGCTGTGATCTGCGAGACCCTGGGCGAAGATCTGGCAGCGTTGGCGCAAATTTTCCAACGAGCCGTCGAGGGGCAGGGAGGTGGCTGTGAGAAAGATGCCGCGAAATTCGCGTGCATAGTGGACGGGCGCAGCATCGGCATAGATGAGGAGGCTACGCGCAAGGTGCATGGTATGGCAATAGGTGACCATTTGGTTACGGTCGTCTGGGGTTGGAGAATCCGCGAAAGTTTTATACTTGGTGTCGAGTATGAGCAGAGGCTGGCCTTGCTGGCGCAGGATCAGATCCGGGCGTCCGGTCTCTTTGCGGTCGGTGTCCAGCCAGATGTTGGGCTGTATTTCCAGAGTCAGGGAGGGGTGGGCGTCAAAATGCTCCTTCAAATAGTGGGCGACGAAGAGTTCAAAGAGTTGGTTCATGTCAAAGAGAAAGGCGAAAAAGCGCTGATTGCCCGCTGCTCCTTCCAGCGAGAGGTGTTGCAGTAGCAGATGGGCCAAGTTGATGCGGCTGCGGTAGCGCTCGTTGAGCCGGTTGTAGTGGACGCGGGTGCAATCGAAAGGGCGGATGAAGCGAGGTTCGATGCCGACAAAGGCGGCAGAGGTGCGGCGAATGCGTTGGCGCAGAGAGGGCTGACGGTAATGTTGGCGGCTCAACAGGGCCAAGGTGTGCTGCAAAATCTGGTTTTCCATCACGTTGTCAGTATATTCGTTGCGCTGTTGATAGAGCCGATCTTGCAAGATCAGATTGTGTTGGATCTGTTGCGCCATGAGCAGCCGCCCGCGCAGATAGCGTTCGTTCTCTTCCCGATCTACATAGGCATGGTGGATGCCCTGGCGCACCAGCGCGTCCACCTGGCGCACGAAGATGTCTACCATAAACTCGAAGAGATCATCGGCCACGGCCACATCGGCGCGCTCTTTGCGAAAATCGGGCAGATTGTAGGCATAGGTGAGCATGTAGAAGAGGTTGTCCAGCGGCACTTTGGGCTGGATGTGAATACGCAGACCGTCCAGGGCGATGACGCCCACGTATTGTTGGGCGCGGATTTCATAGCCGCCGCCCCAGGCAGGTTGCACGCTCAGGTGGCGGCTGAACTGCTTTTTCAACAGTTCGGCCTGCTCTGCGCTTATGGCCTCGGTGATGACAGTCTGATATTCGCGCAGGCGCAGGGTGATCTGCATGCTCATGCGTGCCCTCGCAAGCCGCGCACCAGATCGCCATGCCAGCGCCAGCGTTGGGCCTTTTCGGGCTGGTCAATGTAGAACTCGGCCAGATAGGGTTCAATGCTGTAGCGCCAGATGCGTTCGAGTTTCCCCTCGGTCAGGCCGGGGATCATGAAATAGCTGGGACCAATCGCAAAGTGGGGATCGTCAATGGCGTCGGTGGAGAGCCGCCGGTAGAGGTCGGCCAGGTAGGGCAGCCCCACTTCTTGACCGGCCAGCCAGCGGGCATAGAGATCGGGATCGGCTTTGAAGTGGGCAAAGTGGAAGCGGCGACGCAGGGCAAAATCCACCAGGGCAATCGAGCGATCCGCCGTGTTCATAGTACCGATGAGATAGAGATTGGGCGGAATGGTGAAGCGGCTGCCAGAGTAGGGCAGGGGAACGTCGCGATGGCGGTATTCAAGCAGTAACATCAACTCGCCAAAGATGCGGGCAATGTTGCCGCGGTTGATCTCGTCGATGATGAAAACATGGGGTAGGGCGGGGGCCAGCGCGGCCTTGCGACAGAAGCGCACGAAGACCCCTGGCTGGGTGGGATAGGTGATGGCGTAGCGACCATCGCCGGTTTCGATGCTCTGTGGGCGAATGCCTTCGATGAAATCTTCGTAGCCATAGGCCGGGTGAAACTGGATCATTTCCATGCGCTCAACGGGTGGCTCGGCCAATCCTGTGAGCCAGCGCGCCAGATGTTGGGCCACAAAGCTTTTGCCTGTCCCCGGCGGACCGTGGAGGATAAGCTGTTTTTTGTCGAGTAGCATGTCGTAGAGTTCGTCGGCGATCTCTGGCACAAGGTAGGTCTGCGCCAGAAAATCGTCCCGGCTGTACGGGGTGGGAGGCGGGGCTTCGTCGGGTTTGGGTTTGGGGTCGGGATCGGATTCGGGGTCTATTTGCCTTTCTGTAGTAAATAGCAAAGTTTCGGCGTCTTCATTTTCATATTCGAAGTCAATACTTGTAGTTTCAGCAACTTGGTTATCTCCATTTGATTTAGATTTATAATGTTTCTTAACTTTTGACTCATCAACTCGCTCAATTTGTTGCCCCATTTCAGTCAAAGCCCAAACGCCACGACTCTGTCTTTTTATGACCCCATATTCTTTGAGATAGGTTCGAGTCCAGGCCAGTCGATATTCAATTTCTAGCTACCCGACAGTTTTGTGCCAGATAGGGGCAAGTTGAATGCTGAGAGTCAGATCGTTGGTGATACAGCGCTGAATCCAGCGCAAGCCGATACGGAAAACGCTGAGATCCCGACGACTACGGCGGTCAACTAAGTGGCGCTGCCCCCGCTTGATGACGGTGGAGCCAGTTGCCAAGGACCAGACGTAGAGCAAGACAACAGCCAAGGTCAGCCTCGATAAGCGCAAGAAGTGGTTCAGGTGAGTAGATTCCAGGTCAAAACCATTGTACTTGAGGTCGCCGAACAGTTCTTCAATCCACATGCGGCGACGATAAGCCCGAATGGCGAGCGGATAGGTGGGAAGATTGGTTGCCAACAGCCAGGGAGCATCCTCGGTTATGCTCCAGCGGGCCAGGACATGGGTCATGTAGGCGAATTTTCCGGTCAAGTGGACATCAGGACACCAACAACGCTGGCCTGGTTTTTGCACCAAGTCCCGAAAGGGCTTCCAAACGTCTTTGTCTGCTTCAGAGATAAGATGGCTGCCTTTCTGTCGTAGAACATAGTGCCATCCCCACCCTTCGATCAGGCGCATAACGTCAATGATGCCAAATTCGCTGTCGCCCACGAGGAGAACCGGGACAGCAGGCGGAAGCAAAGAACGAACATAGCTAAGCAGTGCCTGTTGTTTTCCCGTGGTGCTGTGTCCTTTTCGGTGTCGCACCCATGTCCAAGCGACAGGAATGGCTCGGCGTCGATAGGCCAGAGCCACCATCAATAGTTGGTGGCTAGAGCCCGATCTTGCTGCCATCAATGATCAGCCTGATTTCCCCCACATCCGTGGCGGCTCTCGTCAAAATCGGTTTGATCACCGGCTCATACCAGGCTCGAACTCGCACTTTTCCGTTATCCAAAAAGCGCTCGAACCGCCTGGTGACACTGGTTAACTTGGCCTGGCTCGGCATGTGTGAGGCTATCTCACTGATGTGAACGCTGCGCCCCGAAAGATGCCAACCAGTAGCCAAGCCATATTTCTTTGTCGAGTGACTCGTTCATCCGGCCACAGTTGTTGAATTTTGTCCTGCCAAGTATGATAGATTTGCGTGATCGACTAAACCTCTACCTCTACAATGGATCGTTGACAACCCAGACTACACAAGGTTTTGCTCTGACGATCACGTTTCTCTTCAAACTGCGGGTAGCTAGTTCAATTTCAGTTTTGTTACTTTTGCCAGGTTTATGGAGAAGTTCAATATATTCTGACTTGACGTAAACCAACTCCATAACTTTAGCATAGATTTGATTAATAGTGCCTCTACCCCCCAGCAGTTTCAATGCTTAAATCGTAGGATTCATTAACCAGTCGTAAGTGGGGAGAAATCCATCAGAAGATAGCCCACTTTGGGTGCGTTTGGAAAGAGGCATAGGTAAAAATCCATTCAATTGAAGGGAAGGAGTAAAGATTCTAGTCTACCCCACGCCCTCGCTTCAGCCGTATCAACCGCTCATAAACCAGGTCATGGGCCAGCGAGCGCCAATAGCCCCAACAGCGCCGTTTGCCGGCGAGGGCGCGCAACTGATGGGCGACACTGCTCATCTGTTTCGGCGGAACCGTGCGAAATGCTGCGATCTCGATGGGATCGCTGCCGCTGATCTGGGCGGTGTCGCTCTCCAAATAGAAAACATAGCTGACAAAGGGCATACTCTCGCCGCCATAGTGAAAGTGACAATCGAGCACGCCTAAAAAATTGCGGAGGAAGACCGGCTGTCCAGTCTCCTCCGCAATCTCTCGATAGAGCGCTTCTTCAACCCACTCCCCGTGGTTGATGCCGCCGGAGGGCAGGCGATAGATCGCCTGTTCATACTGATGCTTGGTGTGGAGAAGAATTTGGCCGTTGGGCTGGCGGATGGCAAAGACCACTTCGCCGCGCCGATCCGGCACATGGCACAGCCGATGGCGACGCATGTAATCGTCGGCCTTAATGTCATAGCGGCGATAGAGGGGCATTCCATATCGGGTGGATAACTCTTGAACTTCGTAGGGATCAACGGCTAAAGGATCGGCGCGAACACCGATCAGCGAGGGCGTCTCCAAAGGGCTTCCTCCTGCAGAGGTGAAAATGCTGCCAGGCATGTGTAGTTTGGTTAACGGGATGACGTGGAAAATCCAGGCGTCGTTATGGTGTAAATCGACGCTTTACGTGCGCGAACGAAAAAGCCAGCAGCAGCAATCCCACGCTTGCCAACGAGATCCACAGCCCCAGACGGCGGGGCAGGGTCTCTTCAAAGCGCAGCAGGATGAAGCCTTCGCCGACGGGCGGCAAGGGCACAACCATACGGCCTAGCGTGCTGTGTTGCGTGGCGCGCGCCACGGCCAAAGCTGCATCGGAGTACGCGGGAAAGGGCGGGCAGGGTGGTGGCTGTGATGAAGGAGTGTCGATGCCCTGAGGAGTGCAACCTTCCGGTACGATGGGTAATTCTTCAACAATGGGACCGCTTTTGCCGTCGAGCAGATAAGCCCGCCAGCCGGGATAGTAAAAGTGATTAAAGGTGACTGCTTGGTCGGTGCGCGGTTCACACTCTCCGGGACGTTTCCCCGGCGCGGTGCAGAAGTAGATCTCTTCCATCACGCTGCTGTTGCGCACGGAGCCAATGCCAACCTCGGCATAGTCTACAGATTCATAGTCCACTTTGGATGTAACAGGGGTCACCGGGAGGCCAGCTTCATCCAAAGTAACCACGTAATATTCCGCCATGGGACTCCACGTTGGGATCTGGCGCACCCAGGCCGTGCTGCCGGTCATTTCATCGGCGTCGCGCTGGAATCTCATCGAGCGCAGCCAGACCCACAGGCCCTTCGGCGGGTTGGCTGATCTGGATTTGCAGCAGCGGATAGCTGCCCAAGAGCATGACCATCACAGGGAGCAGCCACAGCATCGGCGGTTTGGCGGACTGTCCATTAGCATCATAAAGCAGAAAGCCAGCCAGCACCGAAAGGCAGAGCATGGCGATGGGCAGCCAGCGCCAGGGGAACTGTGCCGATTGTAGTACAGCGCCGATCCCAGGCAGTTCCCACAGAAAGGCGAGCGGCGAAAGGGTAATCGCAGTGGTGGCAATGGCAACCACTGGCAAGACAAGGCGCTCGGCGCGCAGCCCATGCACACGGCGGATCACAAGCCAGCCCAGCAGGGCGAAGAGCAGCACAATCGCCCCCATCTGAAAGCCAAGCGGATCATCGGGGCCGGTGCCACTCGTGCCAAATCCCCAGCGCGGGCTAAAAAGCTGGAAGAAGTAGAGAAAGTCATCGCGGAAATCGTAGCGGCCATCAAACCACTGATCGACGCGCACGGCGCTGCGTTCCAGCGCCATGGGCAGCCAAAAAATCGCGCTCAGCCCCAGGCCAGCGAGGCCAGCCAAAGCCGCAGGAAGGGACGCGCGGGCAGTATCCCAGAGCCATTTCCAGTGCAGCCGAGTTTCCGCGTGGGTCCACAATAGCGCCAGCAAATAGAGCAGCAAGAGCGGTGTAAAGAGCACAAAGATCAAGTTGCTGGTCAACATTAGCCCGGCATAGCCCACGGCGGCCAGCATCACCCAGCCCAGGGTGGGGCGCACCACTGTTTGGCGAAAGGCCCACAGACAGATCGGCAGCCAGACAAAAGCCATGCTTTCGGCCAGGTTGCCGCGGACATAGAGCACAAGCAAATGATAGGGCGCATAGGTGTAGACAACGGCGGCGAGCAACCCGGCAGCTCGTCCGGCCAACAAGCGCACATAGCCATACATGGCACCGGCGCTGGCAAGGATGCTCAGGCCAAAGATGCTTTCAATGGCGGCGGTGTGGCTGAAGCGCCCAAAGTGGAGTAGTAGTTCGGCCAAAAAGTGGCTCAGCGGTGCATAGATGTTGAAAAATGGATAGCCGTAGCCAAAGGCAAAGTCGGGACTCCAGCGCGGCCACCAGATGCCGTCTTGCACAAGGCGATCAAATTCAAAGAGAAAATAGACATGGTGGCGGGCATCGTTGGCCCCCCAAAAGTAGCCGGGTTGCAAGAAAGGGGCCACGGCGAAAACGCAAAGGGCAAGGGCCAGCCAGAAGAAGCGATCGCGCCAGAGCGGCGCTGAAGCGGCCCGCTTACTCTCCATACAAGATCACCTTGTCGTCGCCGCCGAGCAGCGGCAACCGTGTGCCGTCGCGCCAGTCGTAATAGCCAAAGTAGTAGCGCAGGTTGGCCGTGTTGGGATCCACCGGCAGATCGAGCGAATAGGTGGCGGTGAGAATTTCGCCCGGCTGCCAGCTTGTGGCCGGGCGATCTGGCAAGGGTTGTTGATCCAGTTGGGCGATCACGTCGTACCCCTCTGCACCATCCGCGATTAACGCCTGAAAAAAGAGGTTGTATTCAAAGGTAAGCGGCTGCAACGGCTGCCAAACCACAGAAAGGGTCGCTTTGCCTCCGTCTGTCCCCGCTGTGCTCTCGTCAATGGTGGCTTCCAATAAGACGAGATCGGCGTGGTGGCCGTAGGTGGCAATGGGCTGCGCGGGCGGCTCATACTGGGTAAATGCGGGCTGGACAGCCGTGAGACCACTCACCACGACTAGCCCCAGAAGAGCCGCCCACAGAGGCAGGCTTGCAAGCCGGGGCAGCAACACGGGCAAGCTCCCCGCCAATGCCGCGAGGAGGGGCAGCACTGGCAACAGAATCTGCCACGGGGCGCTGAGCAGCCACTGCCCCCCGCTGACCTGCCACAGCGGCTGCGCCACAGGCAGGCTCAAAAACAGTGCCAGGGCAATCGTGACTGCGCTGAACCTAAGCAAGGGCGCAGTGATCGGCGCCACGATTTCGCCCTCACGGTGACGCACCCACCACAGCCAGAGGGCAACGATGATGAAGAGCGGCAGTAATAGTCCCAAAGCGAAGGGGTGCATGGCGGAAGCAGGCCCGCCCATCAATTGATAAGGATCGAGCGAGTGCTGCGCAAAGTCACCCGGCAGGGCGGCGTACAGCGTCCACAGCGGGATCAGGCTGAGCAAACCGGCTCCCCCGGCAACCACGAGGGCCAGCGCGGCCAGTCGATCCCGTTCTACCCAGAGTGCATAGCCAACGAGCAGCAGGGTGGCAAAGACGGCCAGCCCGGCCTGTGTCCGCCAGATCCAGATCAGGCTGATTACACTGACGCCAATCGTGGCCGGACTGCGCGACAGGCGATAGAAGGTTAGCCCAGCCAAGGCCAGGGGCAGCAGCCCCAATACTTGCGCATCGGCCAAGTTGCCACGCACGTAGATCGTCGACAACAGGGGCGGCGTCAACCCATAGAGCGCGCCAGCCAACGCTGCGCCGCGGTCGCCATAGCGCGGGCGCAGCCAGAAATAGAGGCCCAAGCTCCCCACCATTAACGAGAGCATAAAGATCAAACGCACAGCCAGCGCGGGCGAAAGTCCCAGTTGGGTGAGCGGGTGGCTCAAGAGAAACGCGGCGCTGCCTGTGCCGCGCCAGAGATCGGCGGTGGTGGCAATATGGGCAATCGGTGCGGGATAGAGCGTGTTGAAAAGAGGGGCGAATCCATCCAAACTCTGCCAATAGCCTGGATAGGTGGCAGGCGCACACGCAAAGATTGTCAGCAGCAAAAGCGCCCACAATCCGGCAGCGCCATTGGGTGTGCGTTCCTCGGCATTCATGGGCGGATTATAGCAGTGGGCGAAAGGGCGGGAAAATTTGGCAGGGTGCGATGCTAGTCTTCAAGCAGCACCCCTTCGGCGCTTTCAATGCGCCCGCGATCCAAAATCACGCCTCCCCCTTCGGCGCCGCCCGGCTCTTGGGTGGCTTTGACCATGCCCTCTTTGATCTGGGCACGGCGCATGCGCAACCCTTCCAGTTCGGTCATGCTTAGTCCATAGCGGTTTTTGGGGTGCAAAAGCAGATCGATGAGGTCGAGGCCAATCAGCGAAGCAAGATGGCGTCTGCCGTTGAACGAAATCCATTCTACCGGGGCCAGGCGCAAAAATTCCCCGGCGGCCAGCGTGCGCGCGCCGGTCAATTTCATGGGCATAATATTGCGCTCCAGTTGCAGCGACAGCAGCCACTCGGCCCCGGACGGTGCGGTGATGTCTCGCCCCGATAGAAAGTAGACCCGATCCACGTTGCTGATCAGTTCAAACAGTGATTCATAGCTGACTCCCTCAAGCGGCGTGCGGCGGATCTCTGCGCCGATCTGCACGGGCAGTTCGGCCAGCGTCTGCCCGATAATGGCGCGGGCGGTTTCCAGATCGCGCGTAGCGCTGACAAAGATACGCAGTGTTTCAGCCATCGGTTCTTCCTCATTCTGAAGAAGGAAGGAGTAATGAGTAGACGTTGAACCGCTACTCATTACTCCTTCCTCGTTGTTAACAAATCCGCCACGCACAGTGCGCGCGGGTAGCGTCTAGACGATCAGGGCAGCTTCTTGTTTGATGTGTCGTTTCCAGGCGTCCAGATCGGCTTCCACCATCAAATGCACAAGGTCTTTGAAGCTGACCGAGGGTTCCCAGCCCAGCTTTGCGCCAGCTTTGGCCGGATCCCCCACCAGCAGATCGACCTCGGCGGGGCGATAGAAGCGCGGATCTTGCACCACAAATTCTTCCCAATCCAGCCCGGCATAATTAAATGCTTCTTGCACAAATTCACGCACGCTGTGAGTTTCGCCCGTCGCCACCACATAATCGTCGGGGGCGTCCTGTTGCAACATCAGCCACATGGCGCGCACGTAATCCGGCGCATAGCCCCAATCGCGCTGGGCATCCAGATTGCCCAAGCGCAGTTCATGTTCCAGCCCCAGTTTGATGCGGGCCACGCTGTTGGTGATCTTGTGGGTGACAAATTCCAGGCCGCGGCGCGGGCTTTCATGGTTAAAAAGAATGCCCGAACACGCGAAGAGATTATAGCTTTCGCGATAGTTCACCGTGATCCAGTGGCCGTAGACTTTGGCAACGCCATAGGGGCTGCGCGGATAGAACGGGGTTTCCTCGGTCTGGGGAACCTCGCGCACTTTGCCGAACATTTCGCTGCTGGAGGCTTGGTAAAAACGGATCGACGGATCGACAATGCGAATGGCGTCCATAATGCGGGTGACGCCCAACGCCGTGAACTCGCCGGTCAAGACGGGCTGCTCGAAGCTGGTGGGTACGAAGCTCTGCGCCGCCAAGTTATAGACCTCTTGCGGGCGGTGCTTCTGCAAAATGCTGATCAGGCTCATCTGATCCAGCAGATCGCCCTGTACGATCTCAATGTCATTTTGAATATGGCGGATGCGGTCAAAGTTAATAGTGCTGGTGCGGCGCACCATGCCGATGACATGGTAGCCTTTTTCCAATAAGAATTCGGCCAAATAACTACCGTCTTGACCGGTGACGCCGGTAACTAATGCAATGGGCATGTGTATCTCTCCTCAAAGGTGAAGTTTCTACGCTATCGGCACGTCTCGGTTGATCTCGGCGCGCCAGTGGTTCAGGATTTCTTGCAAGGTCTGTTCCAGCGGGATCTGGGGTTGCCAGCCGGTGGCGTTGACCAGACGCTGATTATCGCACACGCTACACGGCACATCGCTGGGGCGCAGCCGTGCCGGATCGGTTTCAATCGCAATCTGCACCGGTGTCATGGAAAGCAATGTATCCAACAGCCAGCGCACCGACCGCCCTGTGCCACTGCCCACGTTATAGACCTCGCCAGCCTGGCCCCCAGTGACGACCAGCCAATAGGCCCGCACAACATCGCGCACGTCGGTGAAATCGCGCACAGCCTCCAGATTGCCCACGCGGATCAACGGGGCTTTGCGGCCCGCCTCGATCTCGGCGATCTGCCGCGCAAAGGCACTGGCGACGAAATCCTCGGATTGCCCCGGCCCAATGTGGTTAAAGCTGCGTGCCCGCATAATGGGCAGGGCATAGTTGTGCCAATATTGCAGTGCCATCATGTCCTGGGCGATTTTGCTCACGCCATAGGGCGAGTTGGGGCGAAAGGGCGTCTCTTCGTTCACAGGCAGATCATGTGGCTCGATCCGGCCATAGACCTCGTTGGACGCTACCACCAATGTTCGACATTGGGGCGCATGATGGCGCACGGCTTCCAACAAATTGAGCTGGCATTGGATGTTTAACTCGTAGGCCACCCAGGGTTGCTGCCAGCTTCCGCCCACATCGCTCCACGCCGCCAGATGGATCAGCAGATCAGGCTGCACCTGGGCCATCATCTCATGGGTCCAAACGCCGTTGCGCAGATCGCCACGGTGCAGGGTGATCTGATCGCGAAAGGGGCGGATGCGATGCTCGTGGCGGTGAATCAAACCGTGCAGCGTAAGATCATCGGGCAGGGCAAGCAGATGTCGCACCAACCATGCGCCCACAAATCCCGCTACGCCGCTAATCAAAACCCGCACAGCTTGGCCTCGTTTCAACTGGGATCATGCCAAAACATCGTTGCCAGTATAGCAGAGGGCAGGGAGAAGCCCTAAAATCCGCCGCAGAGCGACGGTAAAAAGCGAAAATTTACTCTTGACTTGCCCAGTCAGAAAACCCAGTGGTATACTGCGCGCACAAGAGCAGTGATATTTCCCATTTATCACTGTCATACGAGGAGACTTTGTTGTATGCAAGTACTGATTACCGGCGGGGCGGGCTTTATTGGCACCCATCTTGCCAACCATCTACATAAACAGGGCTACTATGTCCGTGTCTTGGACGATATGAGCAGTGGCTCACCTGACAATCTTCATCCTGATATTTTCGTCAAGCGCGGGGATGTCTGCGACGTGCCAACACTCTGGTCGCTGCTGCACGGCGTGGATGTGGTCTATCATCTGGCGGCGCTGGTCAGCGTACCGGCCTCCATCCTCTATCCGCGCGATTACAACTATGTGAACGTGGGGGGCACGGTTGCCATCCTGGAAGCCTGCCGAGATGTAGGCGTGGGGCGGGTGGTGCTTGCCAGCAGCGCCACGGTCTATGGTCAACAGCCAGCACAGCCTGTGGCAGAAAACGCCCCCAGCAGGCCCACGGTTCCCTACGCCGTCAGCAAAGTTGCTGCCGAAAATTACCTGTTCAGCATGGGACAGCTCGTTGGGTTTGAGGCGGTCAGTCTGCGCATCTTCAACGCCTATGGACCCGGCCAGCCCATCCCGCCCAGCCACGCCCCAGTCATTCCGTATGTGATGCAGCAGGTGGCCCAAAGTGCGTCGGTAGTGGTCTATGGCGATGGTCGCCAGAGCCGCGACTTTGTCTATATTGACGATGTGGTCAATGCGTTGACCGCCGCTGCCACTGCGCCCGCCGTCGATCAACAGACCATCAACATTGGCAGCGGCCAAGAGACCAGCATCAATGAACTCGCCAGTATAATCGGCGATGTAATCGGCAAAAAGCCCCGTCTGCTCTATAATCAAGAGACCAGCAATGGCGTTTCTCGGCTGGTCGCCAACATCGACAAAGCCGCGTCTTTGCTGAATTTTCAGCCGGAAGTTTCGTTGCGCAAAGGGCTAGAGCGCCTCTATCACCACGATCCCACATTCCGCAAACAGAATGGTCATATGCCCGGCGTCGCTCAACTGTTCGGCTTCACCCTGGGACGCTACGGAGGTTAATGCATGGATTGGCGATTAGTGAGTGTGCTTCTTTGTATTATTTTGTTCACGGGCGCTTGTACACAAGATTCCATGCTAGCCGACTATTTGGAAAGTAACCGTGCCGCGCTGGAGCAACCGTTGGATGTCAACGGCGAGATGGTCGAGTTTGAAGTCCGCCCTGGTATGAGCGGGCGCGCCATTGCCCAAGCCTTGCAGACGCAGGGCATCATTGGCGATGCGCGCCTGTTTGAAGCCTATGTGCGCATCAACGGCCTCAGCCAGCGACTAGAAGCAGGGCGATTTCAGCTTAGCCCGTCCATGACGCCGGCGGAAATTGCCAGCGCGCTGCAAAATTCCCAGGCCGCTGGCACAACGGTCACCATTCCCGAAGGCTGGCGGCTGGAGCAGATCGCCGATTATCTTAGCGAGGGCCAACTGGTGGACGGTACACAGTATCGCGCCCTGGCCGCAAGCGGCACGCTGGAAGGCGTCGATCTGAGCCGCTATCCCTTCCTGACCACCCGCCCGGCGGGGACGAGTTTGGAAGGCTATCTTTTTCCCGACACCTATCAATTGCCCGTCGACAATCCCAGCGCTGCCGATCTGCTGCAACGGCAGTTGAGCAACTTCGCAGATCAGGTCGTTCCCCTTTATGACGAAGCGGTCGCCGCCGGAACCACGACGCTGGATCTCTATGCCGTGCTCACCCTTGCCAGCATTGTCGAGCGCGAGGCTGTGGTCCCCGCCGAACGCCCCGACATTGCCCGTGTCTACCTCAACCGGCTGGCGGTGGGCATGGTGCTCAACGCCGATCCCACGGTGCAATATGCCATGGGCTATCAAGCCGAGAGCGGTCAATGGTGGAAAACCCCGGTGACGTTGGAAGAATATGGCAACGTCAACAGCCCCTATAACACCTATCTTTACACCGGCCTGCCCCCCGGCCCGATTGCCAACCCCGGGCTGGATTCGATCCGGGCGGTGCTGGCTCCGGCGGACAACGATTACATCTATTTTGTGGCGCTCCCCGACGGCAGCGGCGCGCATGTGTTCGCGGTCACGTACGAAGAGCATATTGCCAACGTGCAGCGTTATCAACAAGGGCAATAGCCATCTAATGGCGGATGCGTCCTCTGCCCCCGGCCAGCGTCGGGGGCGTTTTTTATGGCTAGAATTACGGTCAGCTTTCTCGTTTCTGACGGTTTTCCCCATTCCCGCGCCCTCTGCCGCCCAGATCGAAGCTGATGCAGCGCTATTTGGACGCGCCTTTGGCTGGTATCCGCTGGTGGGGCTGGCCGTGGGAGCGATCCTGTTCGGCGCGCAGTGGACGTTGGCACAACTGCCTTTTTCTTCTCAAATTCAGGCCGCGCTTCTGTTGGGATTGTGGATTGTGATCAGCGGCGGGCTACACCTGGACGGGTTGATGGATAGCTGCGATGCGCTCTTTGCGCCGGTGGGCGTGGAGCGGCGGCTGCAAATTCTCAAAGATGTGCACACGGGCGCGTTTGGGGTGATCGGCGTGGTCTGGGTGCTGTTGTTGAAATGGAGTCTGCTGGCGCAAATCGTCGAAAGTGGCCCCCCAACCGCGATGATCCTTGCCCCTGTGTGGGGCCGCTGGATGCTGGTGTGGGCATCCGAGCGCTTTCCCTATGCACGGGCGGAGGCTTCGCTGGGGAGTTTCATCCGCCAGGGGCTGGGTCCGCGCCAGACTGTCATTGCCTCGGCGCTGGCATTGTCGGTACACGGGGGGTTTGGCGTTGCCCATCCGACTCTGCTGTGGCTCTTGATTGCCCTGCCCATGGGAGTATGGCTGGCGCGCTGGGGCGCTGCACGGCTGGGCGGCGGTCTCACCGGCGATCTCTATGGCGCGCTCTGTGAGTGCGTCGAGGTGCTGATCCTGCTGGCGGCGGTGATGCTATAAACGAAATTGAACCGAAACTGCCCGGCAATGGGGATATTGGATATTGGGGATTAGTAACGATTCAGGTGCGACGCACTCGCCAAGAGGAGAGCGGTTGTCAAACCGCTCTCCGCGTGGCGAGTGCGTCGCACCCTAGACCTGTATCGTTACGGGGATTAGATATTTACCATCATTCCCCATATCTACTATCCAATATGCACCCTCGCCCATTCCAGGAAACTATCACCGCTGAGGAGCCTTTATGCAGCCCCAAACACTCGACCATGCCGTCCAACGCCTGCAAGCCCACAAAAACGATCGGCTACGCCTGCCCCTGCGAGAGAAGATCCATCATTTGGGCGAACTGCGCCGGCGTACAGGCGCGGTTGCCCCACAGTGGGTGGCTGCTTCGCTCCAGGCCAAGGGCATCCCCGCTGATTCACCACTGGCCGGGGAGGAATGGTCGGGCGGGCCGTGGGCCTTTTTGCACGGCATCAACCGCTATGTGGAGACACTGGTCACGCTGGACGCTGGCGGCAATCTGCTGGACCTGTGTGGGCCAGTGCGCACGTTGCCCAGCGGACAGGTGGCGGTGGAGGTCTTCCCGCTTAACATCTACGAGCGGCTGCTGCTCAGCGGCATCCACGCCGAGATCTGGATGGAGCCGGAGATTACCCTCGAAACCCTGGGCGAACGCATGGCCCTGCACTATAAAAATCCGCCCGCCGAAGGCAAAGTGGCGTTGGTGCTGGGTGCAGGCAATGTTTCCAGCATCACGCCCATGGATGTGCTGCACAAACTCTTGAATGAAGGCGCGGTCTGTGTCGTCAAGATGAACCCGGTGAACGACTATCTTGGCCCCCTCTTCGAGGAGATCTTCGCCACGCTGCGCGCCTATGGCTTTGTGGAATTTGTCTATGGCGGGGCCGATGTGGGCGACTATTTGGTCCATCATCCCGGCGTGGACGAGATCCACATGACGGGCAGCGAGCGCACCTATAACGCCATTGTCTTTGGCACGGGCGAAGAGGGCGCGGCGCGCAAAGCGCGCAACGAGCCACGCTTGAACAAGCCCGTCACCGCCGAGTTGGGCAACGTCAGCCCCACGATTGTGGTGCCGGGGCCGTGGACCGAGGCCGATCTGCGCTTTCAAGCCGAGCATATCTTCACGCAGAAAATGCAAAATGGCGGCTTCAACTGCATCGCCTCCCAAATTTTGGTAATGTCGGCAGAATGGGCCAAGACCGACACGTTGCTCTATCATCTGCGTACGGTGATGCGCAGCGAGCCAGCGCGCACCCCCTACTATCCCGGTGCGGCGGCGCGCCAGCAGGCGGCTGTGGCTGCCTATGCGAACCAATCAGATGAGCTTGATCCCAAGGCCGAGGGAAGCGTGCCGCGCACGTTGATCACAGGGATTGACCCCGCTGCGGATTCGCCGCTTTTTCGCGAAGAGGTCTTTGGCGGCGTTTTGGGGCAAACGGTTTTACCGGGCCAAAATCCGGCGCAGTTTTTGCAAAACGCCGTGGAATTTTGCAACACAAAACTCCACGGCAGCCTCGGCGCCAATATCATTATCCACCCGGCCACCATGAAACAGTATGCCACGGCCTATCAAGCGGCGCTGGCCGAGTTGCGCTATGGCACAATTGGCGTCAATCTTTGGTCCGGCGCGGGCTTTCTGCTTTCGCAGACGGCATGGGGCGGCTATCCCGGCCACGAGACCAACGACATTGGCAGCGGTCAAGGTCACGTTCACAACACCTTTATGTTTGAAAAGCCACAAAAAAGCGTCCTCTATGGCAACTTCTACCCCTTTCCGCACAATCTGCGCCACGGCGAATGGCACTTTTTGCCCAAGCCGCCCTGGTTTGGCACTCATCGCCAGAACCACAACGTGGGGTGGCGCATGGCCGCCTTTGCCGAAAAACCAGGCTGGGGCCACCTGCCGGGGATCTTTATCGCCGCGCTGCGGGGGTAGTTCACGTGGGGGCAAGAGAAGTCCCCGGCACTTTGCGCGATTCCTGTTGTAGTTTGCTTTGTGGTATTATCGGCTGCATCTATTTCCACCCTCACTTTTGACAATAGATGGCAGGCCCATGAAAACAAAGTTTACAAGATTGCTTCCGCACCCCAAGCGGGTGTCGGCACTGCTCTGCCTGGTGCTGATGTTGATTTTGGTAGCAACGCCCAGCTATGCCAATCTGCCCAGTGGCGCACTTTTTGTAGATGGCATCCCAACCGCCCTCCACGGCACCGTCACAGTTGAAGGCTGGGCCAATCATCCACAGTTTCGCAAGTGGCAGCTTGATCTGCTGCTCAACGGCAACGACCCGACCTTTTTGGCGGTGTCCGAGACAGCCCAAGCCGAGCGTGGCGTGCTGACCCAGGTTGACACAACACGCTATCCTAATGGCGAACATCAACTGCGGCTGCGTGTGGTGCATAGCAACCTCAATTACGACGAATACACGCTGGACGTGACCTTCGCCAACGGCGCTTCCCCGGTCGTGGCAATGCCCACGCCGACGCCCGCCCCCACGGCACAGCCGACTGCCCCGCCAGCCCCGGAAAACGGTCTGCGCCTGGAGGCAACCACACTACACGGCACAGTTGAGATCCGCGGTGTGGCCCACCATCCCAGCTTTCGCAAATGGCAATTGGATCTGCTCAACAATGGCGATCAGCGAGAGGCGACCTTTCTCGCCCTTGGCGAAAGCCCCGTGCCCGCCCCCGCGCTGTTGACTACACTGGACACGACACGCTATCCCAACGGCGTGCATGTGCTGCGGCTGCGCGTGGTGCATAGCAATCTCAACTACGACGAATACATCACTACCATCACCATTGAAAATTCAGTTCAGCCTCCCGCATTGCCAACCACGCCCACCAGCGGGACTGGGGCTGGGGCGGGAACCACGCCCGGCGGTGGAATTCGAGCCGGGGCGGGCGGGAAGGCCGTGGTCTATCTCACCTTTGACGACGGCCCTAACGGTGTCTACACGAATCAGGTATTGGCGTTGCTGAATAAGTACAATGCCAAAGCCACCTTTTTTATGGTGGGTGTCAATGCGCAAGGGCAGGGCGATTTGATCCGGCAGATGTACGAAGCCGGGCATGGGATTGGCAACCATTCGTGGAGCCATGCCGATCTGAAAAATATGAGTGCAGCCAGCTTTGACCGGGAAATGCTGTCCGCGGCCAACGTCTTTGGTCGCTATGCGGCCCCGTGTATGCGCCCGCCCTATGGCGCAACCGACGCCAGCACCTATGCCAACGCCACGCGTTTGGGCTATTCGGTGGTGCTGTGGAGCATCGATCCCCTGGATTGGAAGCAGCCCGGCGCAGATGTGATCGCCGATCGCGTCCTTTCGCGCATCTTCCCCGGCGCGATTGTGCTGCTGCATGACGGTGGCAGCAACCGCAGCCAAACCGTGGCCGCGCTGGAGACCATCCTCGCCACGCTCAGCGCGCAGGGGTATAGCTTTCGAGCATACTGTCGATAAAGGACGAATAGGAAACCGACAATTCGCAGGTATCAATTCAGGTCGAGGGTGTGTCGCCCCTGTATCGTTACATTCAAAAGTCGCAAATGGAAAAAAATTCCCCGACAAAGTAAATGGGGACGCCTAGACTTTCTGTAGACGTGCAAACTCTATCCCCCGGAGGGAACGCATGACAGGTTGGGTTGAAGAATTGATTCGCAATATGGGCTATTGGGGCCTATTTTTCCTCAGTTTTTTGGAAAATATTGTCCCGCCCATCCCATCAGAGGTGGTTTTGCCGCTGGGTGGCTACCTGAGCACTCAACAACAAGAGATGAATTTTTGGGGCGTGGTGCTGGCCGGGACAGCCGGATCGGTGTTAGGTGCGATCCTGCTTTATGCGCTGGGGCGTATCTTCCGCGTGGAACATCTGCGCGCCTGGGCCGAGCATCATGGACATTGGATTTTGCTGGACCCAGAAGATATTGATCAGGCCATGGATTGGTTCAATCGGCACGGTAAACGCACGATCTTCTTTGCACGCGTCATCCCCGGCGTACGCTCGTTTATCTCCATTCCCGCCGGATCAACCGGCATGAATATTGGCATTTTTCTGCTCTACACCACAGCCGGTACGGCCATCTGGACCACAGTCTTGGTCTATGCCGGTCGTGTCCTGGGGCAGAATTATGATGACGTGGGCATGGTGATCCAGTGGGCAACTTATGGGGTCATCGCCATGTTTCTGGGCAGCGTGGTCTGGTGGGTTATGAAGAAGCGCAAAAAGCAGCAGGCAAAGCGCTGAATCCATCGAACAATACCGCACCATGTACGCCATATAATAGTCAACGAGATGTTAGTAGTGTGGACTGTGAGTCCGCACGCTATGGACGGACTCACAGCCCGTCTTCCATTGACTCATCATGTCGCTGACCATGACAGAAAGCACCGCGCCATCACAAAAGAGCCAAGCGGGACAAAGAAAGAGGGAATTTTTGCTTTGGTTGACATTTCGCACAAAGCCTTGATAATAAACAGGCACAGGCAACCATCCCGCTGTATAAATTCGCCTGGTTGATAGCCCATTCCCCAGCACACGGATCGCATCTTACCTCCTGGCGACTATCTCAAGAGATAGGGCCTGGTGTTGAATTTCAGCTTACCCTTGCAGGCCCGCGTTTCTATTAACCCACATTTTTAAGGAGAGACCCCATGCGCAGATTGCTTCCATTTTTGCTGTTTATGCTGCTGCTGGCCGCCTGTGTTGCGCCGCCGCCCCCTGCCGCCGCTCCGCCGCCCGCCGACACGTCTAGCAGTGGCGAGAGCGCACCCGCCGCCGAAGTCAGCGGCGAGCTAAACCTCCTTTGCACGCCGCAAGTGCAATGGTGCGAAGGCATGAAAGCCGAGTTTGAGAAGGTCCACCCCGGCGTGACGGTAAATTTCGTGCGCATGTCCAGCGGCGAATCGCTGACCCGGCTGCGCAACGAAAAGGAGAACCCCCAATTCGATATTTGGTGGGGCGGCCCGGTGGATAGTTTCATTGCCGCCAAAGCCGAGGATCTGTTGGAGCAGTACGAATCGCCCAACGCCGCCAACATTGCCACCCCCGATCTCATGCTCGACCCCGACAACTATTGGGCAGGGATCTATGTCGGCTCGCTGGGCTTTGTCACCAACCAGACCTGGCTTGATGAACACCCCGGCGTGGAAGCGCCGCAAAGTTGGGATGATCTGCTGAAGCCAGAGTTCGAGGGGCAACTCATGGTGGCCCATCCGTCTAGCTCTGGCACATCGTACACAGCGCTCTGCACTGTCTTACAAATGCGCGGCGAAGAAGCGGGCTGGCAGTATATCCAGGATTACGCCGGACAGGTGCTTCAGTTCACCAAGAGCGGCTCGGCCCCGGCCAAGTTTGTGGGCCAGGGCGAAGCGGCGGTGGGCATCGTCTTTAGCCACGACATTGTGGCCGAACAGGAAAAAGGCTCGCCCGTCGTGCTTACCTTCCCCGCCGAGGGCACAGGCTATGAGATCGGCGGCATGGGCATCATCAAGGGGGCCAAAAATCTGGATCTTGCCCAACTCTGGTACGATTGGGCATTGGAACCCGCCACCCAGGAACTTGGCCCCACCTATGAAGCGTACCAAGCGCCCACGGTAACCGGTGCGGAAGCCTCTCGCCCCGAACTCCTGGACGTCAATCTCATTGACTATGATTTCCAATATTGCGGTGAGAACAAAAAGGATTTCGTGGACAAGTTCACGAATGAAGTGGCAAATGCGGATGCGTTGAAGGAGTAGGTGATTGGGGATTAGCGATTGGGAGATTGGCGATTGGGAGATTGGGATCGGCGTAGTCTGCCGATCCCAGTTTGTCTAATCTGTCTTTATAGGCTCAATCCGCGTTCTATTCTGACTTGCCTGCAAAAAGCCTTTTAATCCGCAGATTCCGCAGATTTTCTCGCCTGAATTCTTTGCGCTCTTTGTGCCTTTTCGGTGAATTCTCGCTTTTTGCAGCGAAATCATTTCTTCAGAGAGGAAAACTTGTGACCGATTACGACCGTGGCTTTGAACAGTTCCGCCAGATGGTGGGCGCGGATCGCATGGATGCGCTGATTGCGCGCTTCAACGCCGTCTATCCCGATTTTGGCACGGAGGTGGTGACGGTGGTGGGCGGCCGTGTATGGAGTCGCCCCGGGCTGGATCTAAAAACACGCTCGCTGTGTAGCATTTGCACACTGGCGGCGCTGGGGCGGGTCAACGCGCTGCGCCTCAATTTCCAGATGGCGCTGACCAACGGGGCCACCGTCGAGGAGATCGGCGAGGCGCTCTTTCAAGTGGCGGTCTATGCTGGCTACCCGGCCATGTGGGACGCGCTGGTGATGTTGGAAGAGGTGCTGGAAGCCGAGGGTAGGCGCTAATGGACCCTGATTATGGCGTCATTGTTCTTCATTTATTGACAGCGCTGGTGGCTGGTGGGCTGATCGGCCTGGAACGTAGCTATCATGGGCGACCGGCAGGATTTCGTACCCACTCGCTGGTCTGCTTGGCCTCCAGCCTGCTTATGTTGGTAACCCTCTATCAAAACCGATGGATGACCGAAGTGCCCATAGAGGCCATCCGCACCGACCCCACACGTATGGCCCAGGGCATTATGACCGGCATTGGCTTCTTGGGCGCAGGCGTCATCTATCGCGAAGATTTCAGCATACGCGGCCTCACCACGGCGGGTTCGATCTGGATCACAGCGGCGATTGGTATCCTTTTTGGCGTGGGTTTCTGGTTCCCCGCCACATTGGCGACGGGGCTGGTTCTGGGCATTTTGTCGCTTTTCCGCTGGTTCGAGAGCCGAATGCCTACGCAAATCTACGCCCACCATCACATCCGCTTTGACCGTGACAATGTCATGCCGGAAGCGGAACTACGCGCCATGTTGACCCAGTACGGCTTTACGATTGCCAACCTTAGCTATCGGGTGGTGAGCGACGGCAATTGCTTTGAATACCGCATGGTAATCCGCACCATTGACTCCAAAAACACGGCACGTCTGGCCGATTGGCTGCGGGGCAACAGTCAGGTGCGCGAGTTCCGAATTTCGCCCACGGGGGATTGAGAATGGTAATTGCGTAGTTATGCCAAGAAAATCATCTTCGACATCGTCTGTTCCTACGTATGATCGTCTCATGAACCCCACCATTCACTAGGGTGCGACGCACTCGTCCGCCACACAAAAACAGGCTCGCCATGATACCCACCCCATCATCTATGCTCCCCAAACCCAACCGCTCTGGCCTGTGGCGACGCTGGCAGGAGATCCGCCTGATCGGACAGGATCCGATCCTGGGGTTGGGGCTGCTGCTTGTGGGCGCGTTTGTCTTTCTCTTTATCGCCTGGCCGCTGCTGCGGGTGATCTGGCAGGGCTTTTTTGATCCGCAGACCGGCGCGTTTGATGTGCGCTACTTTCAGCAATACCTTGACCCCTACTATCAGGGCCACAACTTCCGCGTGCTGCGCAACACGCTCAGTATGGGCTTCTTCACGGCGCTGGGCGGCACGCTGCTGGGGTTCGTCTTCGCCTATACGATGGTGCGCTGTGCCGTGCCCTTTCCGCGGTTGCTGCACGTGCTCACGCTGCTGCCCACGATCTCGCCGCCCTTTGCCATTGCCATTGCCGCCATTTTGCTCTTTGGCCGCGCCGGGCTGGTGACCAAACGCGTGCTTCGGCATTAACTTTGCGCCGGGCGTCAACGATATCTACGGGGTGGACGGGCTGGTCTTCGTGCAGATCATCACCTTCTTCTCCGTGGCCTATCTGATCATCCGTGCCATGCTAGAGCGGCTGGACCCGGCCATGGAAGAGGCCGCGCTCAACCTGGGCGCCAGCAAATTTCACATCTTCCGCACAGTGACGCTGCCACTGCTGGTGCCGGGGCTGGCTGGTTCATTCCTGCTGCTCTTTGTGGAATCCCTGGCCGATCTGGGCAATCCGCTCCTGTTAGGCGGCAATGCCACCGTGCTTTCCACAGAAATTTTCCTGGCGGTCAACGGCCAATATGATCAGCAAAAGGGCGCGGCGCTCTCGTTGGTGCTGCTTATCCCCACGCTCACCGTCTTTCTGCTGCAACGCTATGTGGTGGGCAAGCGCTCCTATGTGGCGGTGACGGGCAAGCCCACCGGGCGGCCAACTCACCGTCAAAGAACCGTGGATTCGCTGGAGCTTTATCACGGTGACCATGTTGACGCTCTTCTTGATTTTGGCCCTCTATATTTCGATTCTGGTGGGGTCATTCACCACGCTGTGGGGCATCAATTACACGCCGGATCTGTCGCACTATGCCACGGCGCTGACGCGCGGATTGAACGCGATTCTCTCCACCACCTTCCTCTCCGCCGTGGCGACGCCGATTGCCGGGCTGGTGGGCATGATTGTGGCCTATATGGTGGTGCGCAAAAGTTTCTCAGGCAAAGAGACGCTGGACTTTGTCTCGAACCTGGGCGGGGCCGTGCCGGGGACGATCCTGGGCATCGGCTACATTATCGCCTTTATCAACGCGCCGGTGGTGGTGGTGGGGTTGGTCTATGCGCTGTTGGCGGCTTACTTGGCCGGGAATGCCGCGCCGCGCTGGCGTACACGGGTCGCCATTCTTGCCGTGGGCACAGTGGCGGGCTACTATTTCAACTGGCTGCCCTATTTGCTGGGCGTCGACGAAAACGGCTGGCGCTGGCTGCTGGCGGGTATATTCGTGGCGCTGGCCGTTGCGGTTGATCTTCGCCGTGCCTGCGGGCAAACGGCGTGGGCCAGTGCTGGTGCTGCTGGGCATGGCCTTGATGTTGGCAATCGTCACGCTGAGTCCGCTGCTCACCGAACCGCTGACCCGCTGGGGCCGCACACTGCCGGGGCTATTCTGGCCGCGCCTGATCAGCAAAACGTCCAGCGCGATCGGCGTCTTTGCCCGCCCCACTCCGGCTATTTTGGGCTTCACTTTTTTGGTGATCTCGCTCTATCCGCTCAGCCGCGTGCGCGAAGCGGTGCGCCCGTTCTTTGCCGCCGCCCTGCTCATCCCCTGCGCGGCGTTGACCTTTTTCGGCTCGCCGCTGGCGCTGGTGGGCACGCCCTACATTGTCATCGCGGCCTATGCCGTGCGTAGCTTGCCCGCCAGTGTACGCGCTGGTGTGGCCGCGCTGCAACAGATCGACCCGGCCATTGAAGAAGCGTCCACCAACCTGGGCGCGGATGCGGGTTACACCTTCCGCCATGTCACACTGCCGCTGATCCTGCCCGCCTTCATTGCCGGGCTGATCTTCGCCTTTGCCCGCCACATGACCAGCCTCTCGGCCATTATCTTTTTGACGACGGCCGAGTGGCCGATCCTGACCGTGTGGATCCTGAGCGAGGTGGAGCAGGGCGGCATGAGCACCGCCGCCGCCTATTCGGTGATCCTGATTGCGATTGTGCTGATTGCGATTGGCCTGCTTTACTTGATGCTGGGTCGGGCCTTTGGACGCGGGGCAGATGTGGATCTAAGTTTGAATTGATGTAACGATACAGGTGCGACGCACTCGCCAAGAGTAGATTAGTCCTAAAAAGATTTTATGGCGAGTGCGTCGCACCCTAGTATCGTTACGAATTGACAACAAGGTACAACACGACGGAGCGAACTAATTTGACGCACCTTGTCAGCCTGTCAAAGCGTTCCCACGATGATGCAGGGAGGCTCTTGTGTTTCTACGTCTCGAAAATCTCTCTAAATTTTTCCAATCCCGCGATGGCAGCAGCATGGTGCGCGCCGTGGATGATGTATCGCTGACCGTCGAAAAAGGGCAGTTTGTGACCCTGCTCGGCCCGTCCGGCTGTGGCAAAACCACAACGCTGCGGCTGGTGGCGGGCTTTGAGTTTCCCAGCGAGGGACGCATTGTGCTGGACGGGCGGGACATTGCCAACCTGCCGCCCAATCAGCGCGACATGGCGATGGTCTTTCAAAGTTACGCCATCTTCCCGCATCTGAGCGTCTTTGAAAACATCGCCTACGGGCTGAGGATCAAGAAGATCGGCGGGGCAGATCTGCGCCGACAGGTGGGGCAGGCGTTGGAGATGACCGAACTGAACGGCCTGGAGAATCGCCAGCCCAATCAGCTTTCGGGAGGGCAGCAACAACGCGTGGCCCTGGCGCGTGCGCTGGTGATGCAACCCAAAGTGCTCCTGTTCGACGAACCGCTGAGTAATCTCGACGCCAAATTACGCGTACAGATGCGCGCCGAGATCCGCCGCATTCAACAAAGTCTGGGCATCACCAGCCTCTATGTTACCCATGATCAGGACGAAGCGATGGTGCTTTCAGATCTAATTGTGGTGATGAGCAAAGGGCGCATTCAACAGGCCGACAGCGCCCTCAACATCTATCGCCGCCCGGCCAACCGCTTTGTGGCCGATTTCATCGGGCGCGCCAACTTCCTGCCGGTGACGGTGGGTCCACGGGACGGGCAGGGCTGGCGCGTGCGTGTACAAGAGCACGAGATCAGCGTGCTCGCCTCCGATCAATTTATCCCAACCACCGGCGACAGCGCCCTGCTCATGCTGCGCCCCGAATCCATTCACCTGAGCAGCAGCCCGCCCCAGCACCACTTTGCCCTGGCTGGCCGTGTAGAGCGCACCGCCTATCTTGGCTCGTTGGCCGAATATGAGATCGACGTGGCCGGGCAGCAGATTGCCGCCATCCGCTACAACCCCGGCGCTGAGGATCTCTATCCTGTGGGCAGCCCGGTTTATCTGGAATTGCTGCCCGAGAATCTCTATCTGCTGCCAGCGGAGTAAGGCTACGCCACATCACCCCAACCTGTATTCCGGCTCAAAATTGATCAAGGCCTTGGCCTTTCCATTGCTCACCAACGTCTCGCTTCCCCGGATCGGCTGCGTCCATTGCGTCACGTCGGGGAAGAAGAGCCGGGCCAGGGCTTGCGAATCGTATCCCAGCGAGTTATCGGCGGCGTTGACGAAGAGGGTATGGCTACCCTCATAATCGGCGCTGAGCGATTTCTCTACAGCCTGTGCGGCGTCTCGATCATCAATGTAGGCCCAAAAGTTAAACCGTTCAAAGGCGTAGATGTGCCAGAGAATATCATCAGAGTACGCTGTTTGGGGAAAGCCATCTTTGGCTGCCGGATGCGCCATGGAGCGTGCCCCTCGATAATCTGCGGTTTGGGCGCGTAGTTCTGCCAGCCGTGCTTGTTGATCCGCTGTGGACAGAGCAGCGAAAGCACCCAATGCGGCCCAGGCTGCGTCAAGCCGTTGCTGGCGCGCCGCATCCTCTCGGCGCGCCGCCGACCACACCCCCGGAAAACGCAAGGCTATGCTGGAGATCCCGGCCCGCCGCCAATAGTAGTCGCCGATCTCTTCCGCCATCTGTTTGGAAAAAGAGTAGACATCGGTGGTGAAAGTCGGATGCTCTTCATCAATGGGCAAATACCGAATATCAAGTTCAGCGGTTCCCCAAAAGCAGCCAAAGGCGTTGATGGAACTTGCTTGCACAATACGCTTAATCCCCTCAGCCTCCGCCGCTTCAAAAAGATTAAAGGTGCCCATGGCGTTAATCTGAAAAAGGGTGTGGCCCGGCACGGTCATGGGGTTGGGGATGGCGGCCAAATGGACCACGGCGTCACAGCCTTCCATCGCCCCACGGAGCGAGTCATAATTCAGGATGTCGCACTGCACATAGGCCGCGCCGGGGACAGTCACATCGGCATCAATGCCCAGTACGCGCACATCCCAGCCATTTTGCACCAAGCGCGCCGTCACGGCTGTGCCTACACGCCCTGCGCCGCCCGTTACTAATACAGTCATGTAGAAAATTCCTCTTTTATGTAAGTTTATGGTTGAGGTTGCGTCTTTTGGCAACTTGCAACACACTTATGACAGTTATAAATACACAGGTGCGACGCACTCGCCAGATAAGCGTTTTACACCCAATCGACTCTTGGCGAGTGCGTCGCGCCCTAGACCTGAGTAGATGTTAGTTGTAGAAATTCTTCCACCCTAGGCTGAAAGGAAAGCTTTATGCCCCAAATTGATCACCTTGTCTACGCCGTTCCGCGCCTGGACCAGGCCATTGAACGCATTGCCAACGAGTGGGGCGTGCGCCCGCGCATGGGCGGCAAACACCCCAACGGAACCCACAACGCGCTGCTGGCGCTGGGATCGCACACCTATTTGGAAATCATCGCCCCGGACCCCGATCAACCCTCAGCCACAGGGCGCTCGTTCGGGTTGGATCAGTTGCCAGCCCAGCCCTTTTTGGTGACATGGGCGGCATCCACAGACGATCTCGATGCCACCATTGCTGCGGCCCAGGCTGCCGACTATGTACCGGGGGAGATCATGCAGGGTGGGCGCACCCGCCCCGATGGCGTGAAGTTGTCCTGGCGTTCAACACGTATTGGACAATGGCCGCCCCCTGGCGATGGCGTTGTGCCGTTTCTGATTGAATGGGGCGAAGGCACGCCCCACCCCGCCCAAGATTCACCCCAGGGTTGCCGATTAGTGTCGCTACGCGCAGAGCATCCGCATCCAGAGCAGACAGCGGCCATGTTACAGGCGTTGGGGCTAGCGATTGAGGTCAGCCAAGGCGACCCGCCCGCGCTGATTGCCCAGATCGAGACACCCAACGGCACGATTGAACTGCGCTAGACAAGCAAAGACCTGCCAGGGTTCAGAATCTGGCAGGTCTTTGTTCAACAGCAACCGCACTGCGCTTCTAAAAGGTCAGCTTCTTAAACGACTCGGCATAGGTGAAACCCGCCGCAAGCTCACCGCCAGCCTCGGCGGTTTTCTGCGCCCGCTCGCGGATGCGCTCGGCCAGTTTCTCGCGGTCTTCGCCCACCTGGCTGGTATGACAGGCCAGGGCGGCGATGCGCCGGTCAATGAAGTCGGTGACATCCTCGTAATAGTCCGCGTGATCAGTCCGATCGAGATAGGCTTCCTTGACACGCCACGGCTCTTCGCCGTTGGTGAGCTGCTCCGGGAAGATGTTCCACTCGCGCGCTGCCCACAGGCCATCCAACGAGGCCATGCCCGCGGCCCGATGATCCGGCGCAAGCTGATAGTGCCGCCACGGATCAATGGCAAACAGAATGTGCGGCTTGTGCTGGCGGATGAGCTCCGCGACTTGGCGGCGCAGGAACATGTTATTTTCCAACAGGCCGTCAGGATGGCGCAGGAAGACGACTTCGCCCACGCCTAGCTCTTTGTTGGCAGCGCGCTGCTCAGTTTCGCGGCGGTCGGCCAGACGATCGGGGCGCAGCGTGTGATCATGGCTGCCTTTGTCGCCGCTGGTCATCAACAGCAATGTGATCGCTTTGCCCGCCGCCGCCAGCTTTGCCACAGCGCCGCCACAGCCAAACTCCATGTCGTCCGGGTGCGCGCCGATGACCATGACACGGTCGAGGGGTTCGGGTGTTTCCTGGGTCACGTGGATATCCTTTCGTATTGCGTATTGCGTACTTTCTGAGATACGCAATACGCAGTAGTACTTCCTAATTTAGCAAAGCCAGAACTAAAGAGAGATTTGTAAACACGGATAAAGAGGAACACAGATGTGTTGATCCGTGTTCCTCTTTATCCGTGTTTACAAAAAGCTCCTGTTTTCTTGCACAAAAAACAAGAGCTTCATTGGTTAGGCTCTAAGCCAGCGTCCAGCGTGGCTTCACGGTGCGGTTGACATAGGATCGGGGGAACTTGCCCTCGGACATCTGCCGCACCATCTCCACCGAGAGCCGCCATGTAGCCTCCACCGATTCATCGGAAATGCCGGCGGTGTGCGGCGTCACTACAATGTTGTGCAGTTGGAAGAGCGGGTTGTCGGCGGGCGAGGGTTCCACCTCAAAGACATCTAGCCCTGCCCCGGCGATCCAGCCTTCGGTGAGCGCCCGATAGAGTGCGGCTTCGTCAATAATGGGACCGCGCGCCGAGTTAATCAGGATGGCGTTCTTTTTCATCAGGCGCAACGTGCGCTCGTTGAAGAGGTGATGGGTTTCGGCGGTAAGCGGCGTGTGAATCGAGACAATATCCGAGCGTTGCAGCAGTTCATCCAACTCCACTTTTTGGGCGTTGAAATCGGCCAGGGTCGCATCGTCCACGTAGGGATCGAAGACCAGCACCGTCAGGTTAAAGCCTCGGAGTTTCTGCACAAGCTGGCGCGGGATGTGCCCAAAACCCAGCACGCCCAATGTCTGCCCCGAAAGATGCCACTCTGGGCGGTAGCTTTCACGCACTGTCCAATCGCCGTCGCGCGTCACACGGTCGCCGGTGACGATCTGCCGCCCCACGGCGAACATAAGGGCGATGGTGTGATCCGACACAGGGCCGTTGTGGGCCAGCGGGGTGTTACAGACCAACATGCCGCGGTCAGTTGCGCCATCCACGTCGATGACGTCCACGCCGCTGCCAGAGCGGATAATCGCCCCGCAGCGGGTAAGCAGATCGAGATTTTCGCCACGGGCAAAACGGCTGCCACCATAGATCCAAAGCACATCCACATCGCTCGCCACACGTTTGAAATCGTCCAAGGTTGTGCAGCGTTCGGCAAGATACTCGATGTCGGCGGCTTCCAATTCTTCGGGAACCCAGGCCGGAACATCATCTGGTGTACGGTCGATTAAAGCTACTTTAAAACGTCCCACGTCTTCTCTCCTCTAGGCACTTGGGTTTACTGGATCGGTTTACAAAAGGATACCCGTACAATGCCATTAAGTGAGAAATTAGACAAACCAACAGGGTACAGGCGCGCTTATTTAATGACCAATGGTAGTTGCAGCCCATAGCGCACCTGCGGCACGGTAAGTGGATCGCCTAGCAGGGCATAGGTATGGAGGGCTTCCTGACAACAGCCCGCTTGAGTAAAGAGCGTGGTATAGCCAGCCTCAACCAGCGCGCCCACGGGCTGGGCTGTGTTCTGCCGATCGGCGCGATAGAAGCCCACTTGCAGCCGATCATGCCCATAGGCGACGCCAAAGCCGGTGGGTGCCCAGACCGCCACGCTGCCCCCGTCGGGGTGTAGCAAAAAGCGCTCGTCAATCGTGGTTCCGCTGAATGACGGCGTCTGAAACGCCCCGGTCAGACAGGTCATCGCCAAGAGGATAAAAAGCGCATCGCGGTTGTTCAGGCTGTCCACATCATAGAGGCCGAAAAGATAGGAAGGGTCAGCATTGAGATCAGTGGAGGCCCACTGCCAGTAATGGGCATGGCCGATATAGTTGACAAAGCCAGCCCCCCCTTTCAACGCCGCCACCGTCTTTTCATAGGCGGCGCGGGCGTCGGCTTCGTGCCAGGGCTGTTGGCTGGTGACGGGCGCAGGATCGTAGTAGATCCGCTCTAGGGCGGCGCTTGCCGGTTGCAAGGCGATGCTCTGTTCGGCGGCGAAAGCGAAATCTCCGGCCCCGTCCAGCGTGCCGTCGGCATTGCGGAAGTTATCGGCCACGTAAATCAGGCGTGAGGCCGCCGCCGGGGTGATCCCATTCTGCTCATAGCCTACGATTTTTTGTACCACCGCCTCAAGTTCGCCAGCGCTCTTCACAGGCAGCCGCCCCAGCCACAGATCAGGCAACGGATCGCTCACCGGATCATCACCGTCCAGTTGGGCATAGCAGCTTTCACAGGCAGTCTCGCCAATGAATTTGTCCACCATTGCCAAATAGGGCGGCACAAAATTGGGGTTGTTATGCCCGCCATAGTTGAGCGGATCACTGGTTGCGTCGCCCACCAATGTCACGGCGCGCAGGTTGCCGCCCTCGCCCATGACATAGCGCAAAAAGTTGCGGATGGCGCTGGGTGAGACCTGCCCTCCGCCCCAGCCGTCATAGATCGCGGCCACATCCACGGCAGCGACGCTGTAGCCCTGGGCGCGACGCTGCGCCAGCAACGGCTCCAAACCGGGCAAGAATTGCGCCGGGCCAATGTAGAGTGCATCCGCCGTCACTGCCGCCGACCGATCCGCGGGCGTGTGGGTGATGACAGTTGGGCGCTCAACCGTGGGGCGCGGCGACGAAACCGCGGCGGCGGCACTCGTCCGAATCTCAGCGGACGCGGCGGCCACCGATCAGCGGCAGATAGAGGCTGTGCGCTGTGGAGACCAACAGATAGCGGCTGCTGGCGCTGTCCAAAAGCACCGGTGATCCGCGCGGCTCGCCAATATCCACGCGCAGGGGCAGCGCCGGATCGGTGACATCATAGAGGGCGAACGCAGGCGGCAACGCATCCAGTTGATAGCGGGTGGGCGCGCCGGTGGTGAAGAAGGCTGCGCCGCGTGCGCCAAAGGTCAACTGTGCCGGGCGTTGCCACTGAAGGCGGTCAATTTGGATGCCGTCGGGGCGTGTACTCTGGGCCAGCGTCAACACAAGTTGATGGCTGGCGTTGGTCAGTGCAAAGGCGTGTTGCCAATCGCCTTTCCCCTGCCATGTGAGCCGTGTCCGCGCCGCGCCGTCGGGGTCGTTGACCTGCAAATTGTGTTGGCCGCTGGTATAGGCTGTGCCGGTGACGGTGAAGATACCGGACTGGGTCAGCACTGGCAGGGCAGAAAGCAGCGTCGCCGTCACCGGCATGGCGGGCAAGTCTGGCCCGGCGCGCAGATCGGCGGCGAACCAATGATCGCCGTCTGGCCCTGGCAACAGCGAATCGTAGCGGGTGGGCGCGTACCATTCGCCCTCTTCCCAGGCCCGATCCTGGGTGGACGCGGCCGTTATGCTTTGGGTGAGGGCGGCGCGGCTGCCCATGTGTGGCGAGGGCGTCTCGCCCAGGCTGGCCCAATAGACCGTGCCCTGATTCCAGCGATCCCCCACGGCAGGGGCATAGAAGCGCAGGCCATCGGGCAGCAGTTCCACAGCGATGGGATCGCCCTCTCGCCACAGGGTGATCTTGCGCAGATCGCTATCTGTGTTGATGAGATCGGCTGCGCGCAACGCCGCCGTTGAAATCTCTTGAATGCCGGCATGGGTGACCAGAATTTTGGCGGCGGGTGCGCGGGAAACAGGCGCAGGCGGTGGCACAGCCACTCCGAATCGACGTGGGGCGAGGCTTGCAGCCAGGGTAGCGCCGCGCAGCCATACGCGCACGGTCACCACTTCTTGCAGCCCGGCCGCGGTTTCGATCACCGGCAGCAGGGCCATGACCACACTATCGACGCCACGCGCCCGCCCGCGGCGCACTTCCATGAGCGGAGAGCCGGGCATTTCGGCCACGGCGCGCTGGCGTAGATCGGGCCGCTCGTCGCCGTCCACGGTGCGCGGGATGGGCGCATCGACAACAGTGAAGGCAGCGGGATTCCCACGCCACGGGCGCGTCTCTGTCTGCTCCATCACAATTTCAAAGCGGGCGGCGGGGCGAATCTGCACTGTGAAGAGATAGGCCGGAATCTGCACGCCGCCGATCTCCACAGTGGACCACTGCGACCAGCCGCCATCAACGTTTTGCCATTCCACAAAAACACCTGTCCCCGTCTCGGTGAAAACGGGGGCAGGTGTTTGGCGTTGTGTGTAGTTCTGGGCGGCTCCGGGGAGGCTACCCGCAAGTAGCACCCCCAGGAGCAACCCAACGCGAATAAGTTTATTCATACAAACGACGGCGGAATAACAAGCCCAATCCGATTGCCAGCCCTGCCAACACCCATAAGATCAGCGGGCTGATAGGAGAGGCAGACCCGCCCGTAGGTGGCAACGTAAGCGGCGGCGGCGGCGTTAGTGTAGCTGTCGGCTCTGCGCTTGGCAACGGGGTTGATGTCGCTGTGGGCGGAGGCGGAGGCGTGGCGGTAGCGGCGGGCAGTGGCGTAGCCGTGGCCGCAGGCGGTGGCGGCGGCAGTGCGGTATCTGCGGGAACGAGTGTGTCCGTCGCCGTGGGCACAGGCGTATCTGTGGCTATGGGCAGAGGCGGCAGCGCTGTATCTGTCGCTGTGGGCAAGGGTGTATCCGTTGATGTGGGCACAGGCGGCAGTGCTGTATCTGTCGCTGTGGGCACAGGCGTGTCCGTCGCTGTGGGTGTAGGTGGCTCCGGGGATGGCGTTAGCGCTCGCTGTTGCGCAGCCACAGGCATTGCCAACAGCAGCAGCAAGATGATCCACAGGACCAGCAACCCACTCCAAGTATAGAGTCTTTTTAACATGGTCATTACTTTCATGATTATGGAGTCTCCGCCTCACTTACATAGGGCAGATAGATTTGATAGCCTGTGTGGCTCTCCGTCGGATCTATGGCCTCGGTGGGCAGTTCGTCGCTTTCGGTTGGCATGGCTGCATCTGGTTCAGGGCTGTTGGCTGTCCAGGGCAGGAAGAGCGTATAGTCACCGGGGGTTACGACAGGTTCGTCGCCAGTGGGCAGATAGCCACGCACAGGGCCATACTCGATGCGCTCGCCGTCCACCGTCTGTTCTTCCAGCCGATAGCGATAGTATACACCCCGTGTCGCGCCCCTGTCCATCCAACTGTAGCTGCCGCCGCGGTTGACGTCGCCCTGGGCCGGGATCAACACCGTGGTAATGCGGGTGGCATCACTGCGGTTGTCGCTCTCGCCTCGCCAGAGATGGAAGCCCCAGGTGTCGATCTCGTGTCCAGTGACCCAGCGCAGATCGAGGCCAGCGTCGGTTGCCGTAGCGGTGAAGCTGAGCAGGTCAATCGGCGTGGGATCGAAGGGATGCACTACAGTGGGCGAGGCAATCAAGGGCGTCTCTGCACTCTCGGCATTCGCCACATTGCGGATCGCCAGCACCGGTCCCACAGCATTGACAATCACGACGAAACGCACGCTGACACTTTCGCCCACTGCCAGCGCCGGGATCTGCCAACGCAGCGGATTGAGACCACTGGTCGGGGCAGGCGTAGCGCTGCCATCCACATAAGTGGTACCCACCGGAATGCTGTCCGTAATCACCACATTGGTCAGCGCGACCGTGCCCACGTTCGCCACCACCACCGTATAGGTGATGCGGTTGCCCGGGAAGATCGTCGTCCCCGTCGGTGGCACAGAGAGCTTATTGAGGGCAAGCAGCGCTGCCCCGATGGCGTTGCCGGTGGGGTCATCCGGCACAGGTGACAATGGATCGTCGGTCGGTGTGTCGGGGATATTCACCCCCGTGACTGTGCCTTGATTGGTAATCGACTTCACGCCCGCTGGCAGTGGATCGTTGACCCGGGTCTGATAGCTGATCTGCACATTGCCGCGGGCGGGCAGCGTGCCCACATCCACGCGCACCGTGCGCTCGCCAACCCCATTGCCGCTGAGTACCGTACCCTGGCTCGTCTGTACAGACCCCGGCACAATTGTGGTGTTGGGATCGGGTGTATCTGTGAAGATCACATTTTCCGCCGCGCCGTTGCCTGTGTTGCGCACGATCACCGTGTAGAGCAGCGTATCGCCCGGCGTCAGCGTGCCGTTGCCGTCGGCATCCACAAGCAGGCTGCTGCCTTTCGCAGCATCCACCTGGGGCGTAGCCGTCACCGGCGTCAGCGTCGGATCGCTGGTCTGCGGTGTATCGGGATCGTCAGTGGCGTGCGGATCGATGTTGTCGCCGCTGATGCCACCCTGGTTGGCAATCTGAGTCACGCCGGCGGGCAGCGGATCCACCACACGCACCTGGAAGCTGATCTCTACATGTCCACCGCCGCCGGGGATGGTGCCCACGACCACACGCACGCTGGTGTCACCGGCGCTGTTGCCACGGCTGATAGTGCCGCTGCTGGTCTGCACGCTGCCGACAATCAGCGGCGTGTTGAGATCGGGCAAGTCCGTAAAGATCACACCCGTAGCGGCCACATTGCCGTTGTTGATCAGCGTCACCGCATAGACCAGGGTGTCGCCCGGCCCAGCACGCCCGTCACCGTTACCATCGACAAACAGGCTATCGCGCTTGGTGCTTTGCAAAGTAGGCGCGCCCACCACTGGCGTCACCGCGGGGTCGTCTGCCGCTGGGCTGTCGGGGTCATCACTGACCACACCGCTGAAGTTGTCGCCGGTGAGCAAGGCGCGGTTGGCAACCCGGGTGATGGTGGCGGGCAACGGATTGTCGATGGTGACGCGGAAGCTAATCTCCACACGACCACCGCCGCCGGGGATGGAGCCAATGTCAATGCGCACATCGGTGTTGCCCGCCGTGTTGCCACGGGTCACTGTGCCTGCGCTCGTCTGCACAGAGCCAACCACCAACTTGGTATAGTCGCCCGGCGTATCTTGGAAGACCGCGCCAGTGGCGGCGGTGTTGCCCTCATTCACAATCTCAACTCGATAGAGCAGCGTATCGCCCGGCGAGACTACGCCGTTGCTATCAGCATCGGTAAAGAGGCTGTCGGTTTTGCTCACGGCCAGCGCCGGAGCCGCGCTCACGGGGGTGGCCGTGGGATCATCCACCGCCGCGGTGTCGGGATCGTCGGTGCTGAAGGAAGGCACCTCGTTGCTAGTGATCAGGCCGCTGTTCACCACTTGGCTAACATTGGCTGGCAGCGGGTTATTAATCGTCACCCGGAAGCTGACAGTCACGCTGCTGCCACCGGGCAGCGTGCCCACGTCCACACGCACACTACCATTGCCAGCGCTGTTGCCGCGGGTTACCGTGCCGCGGTTGGTCTGCACGCTGCCCACGACCAACGCGGTGTTGGCGTCGGGGAAATCGGTGAAGAGTAGACCACTGGCTGCTCCGTTGCCGCTGTTGCGGATGGTGACGTTGTAGAGCAAGGTGTCGCCCGGATTGGCAATCCCGTTGCTATCGATGTCGACCAACAGTGTATCTCGCTTGCTCGCCTTCAGCACTGGCGCAGCCGAGATGGGCGTCAGCGTGGCATCGTTGACTTCCGGCGTGTCGGGATCGCCCGTGGGGGCGCTGACAATGTTGCTGCCGCTCACTGTGCCCTGGTTACTAATCTGCGTCACCCCGGCGGGCAACGGGTTGTTAATCGTTACTTGGAAGTTGACAGTAACACTACTGCCACCGGGCAGCGTACCGATGGTCACGCGCACGATTTTGTCATTGGCGGCGTTGCCGCTGACAACAGTGCCAAGGTCCGTCTGTACACTACCCACGACCAGCGCCGTGGTGACGTCGGGCTGATCCACAAAGACGAGATCCGTCGCCGCCCCGTTACCGCTGTTGCGGATGACAATGTTGTAGAGCAGCGTGTCACCCGGTGAGGCCACGCCGTTGCCGTCCGCATCGGTGAAGAGAGTGTCGCGTTTTGTCGCCAAGACTTGCGGCGCAGCGGTCACCGGCGTCACCGTTACATCCCCAGGCCGTGTGGTGTCGGGATCGTCGGTGGGCAAGGCGGGCAATTCGTTGCTGCTCACCGTGCCCTGGTTACGCAGTTGGGTTACGCCTGCGGGCAATGGGTTGGCAATCGTCACGCGGAAGCTGATGGTCACAGACGTGGCGCCGGGGACCGTGCCGATGGTCACCTGTACACGGCGGTTCCCGGCTGCGTTGCCCAGGATCACCGTGCCCGCGCTGGTCTGCACACTGCCCACCACCAACGCCGTGTTAGCGCCGGGCGTATCGTCAAAGATCACACCGCTGGCCGCCCCGTTGCCGCTGTTGCGAATGGTAATGTTATAGAGCAGCGTGTCGCCTGGGCTGGGAATCCCATCACCGTCGGCGTCTACAGTGAGCGAATCGCGTTTGCTGGCCTCCAACACTGGCGCAGCCGAGATGGACGTCAGCGTGGCATCGTTGACTTCGGGCGTGTCAGGATCACCCGTGGGGGCGCTGACAATGTTGCCGCCGCTGACTGTACCTTGATTACTAAGTCGATCCACGCCGGCGGGCAACGGGTTGTTAATCGTCACCTGGAAGCTGAGGGTCACCATAGTGTCGCCGGGCAGCGTGCCGATGGTCACGCGCACGATTTTGTCATTGGCGGCGTTGCCGCTGACAACAGTGCCAAGGTCTGTCTGTACACTACCCACAACCAGCGCCGTGTTGGCGTCGGGTGTGTCGGCGAAGAGTACCGCCGTGGCTGCGCCGTTGCCGCTGTTACGAATGGTCACCTGATAGAGAAGGGTGTCGCCTGGCGAAGCCACGCCGTTGCCATCGGCATCAAGCACCAACGCATCGCGCTTTGTGGCAAGGACCTGTGGAATGGCGGTGACCGGCGTCAGGGTAGAATCATGTTGCTGAGTGGTGTCTGGGTCATTGGTGGGCAGGGTGGGCAACTCAGCACTGCCCACCCTGCCCTGATTACTCAGTTGTGTTACCCCAGCCGGGAGCGAGTCAGCAATCTTCACGCGGAACGAGATAGTGACAGAGCCGCCGCCGGGGATCGTGCCAATCTCCACTTGCACACGGCTATTTCCGGTCGTATTGCCCAGCGTCACCGTACCTGCGCTGGTCTGCACACTGCCCACGACCAGAGCCGTGTTGGCCCCTGGCGTGTCGGCAAAGATCACTCCTGTGGCCGCGCCGTTGCCGCTGTTGTGGATGGTGATGTTATAGAGCAGCGTGTCGCCAGGGCTGGGGAGACCATCGCCGTCGGCATCCACCGCCAGCGAATCACGTTTGCTGGCCTCCAACACAGGCGCAGCCGAGATCGACGTCAGCGTGGCATCGCCAAGGGCCGCCGTGTCGGGATCGTCAGTCACCACGGTGGGGACGTTACTACCGCTCACTGTGCCCTGGTTGCGGATCTGTGTTACCCCGGCGGGCAGCGGGTTGTTAATCGTCACCCGGAAGGTAATCGTGGCCGAAGCGCCGCCGCCGGGGATGCTGCCGATATCGACCTCCACCGCTTTGTCACCAGCGGCGTTGCCCGTGATCACCGTGCCGCGCGTGGTCTGCACACTGCCCAGCACAAAGGTCGTGTTAGCATCGATTCGATCTTCTAGGAAGGTGGCCGTGGCTGCCTGGTCGCCGCGGTTGATAATCGTGGTGCTGTAGAGTATGACATCGCCCGGCGAAGCTACGCCGTCATTGTCCACATCGTCAAAGAGCGTGTCGCGCTTGGTGGCCGAGATCAGCGGAGTCGCCACAATCGGCGTCAGCGTAGCATCACCGTTAGCCGCTGTATCGGGATCGTCGGTGGACACGGCGGGCAGTTCGTTGCTGCTCACGCTGCCCTGGTTGCGCAGTTGGGTCACGCCCGCTGGCAACGGATTGTTAATCCGCACCTGGAAGGTGACAATCACCTCTGCGCCGCCGGGGATTGTGCCCACTTCCACACGCACGCTTTTATCACTCGCCGCGTTGCCCTGTGTGATTGTGCCCTGTGTGGTCTGCACTGTGCCGGGCAGGAAGGTGGTGTTGGCCCCGGGAATGTCGGTGAAGATCACTCCTGTGGCGGCTGTGTTGCCGCTGTTATCAATGGCAATCCCATAGCGCAGTGTGTCGCCGGGCGAGGCGACGCCGTCGCCGTCAGCATCGATGAAGAGCACGTCGATCTTGCTGGCGCTCAGTTCAGGCGCAGCGCTAATCGGCGTCAGCGTGGCATCGCCAAGGGCCGCCGTGTCGGGATCGTCGCTAAGGGCAGCGGGCAACTCATTGCTGATGGCCGTGCCCTGGTTGCGGATCTTCGTCACGCCGGCGGGCAGCGGATTCTTGATCTGCACACGGAAGGTAATGACCACAGCGTCGCCACCGCTAATCGTTCCCACAGCCACACCCACACGGGTTTGACCCGCCACATTGCCGCTGGTGACGCTGCCCGCGCTGGTAGTAATGGATCCCACCACCAGTGTCGTGTTGGCATCTGGGGTGTCGCTGAAGATCACACCGCTGGTCCCCTGGTTGCCGCTGTTGCGGATGGTTACTGTATAGGACAATGTGTCGCCGGGCGACGGTGTGCCGTTGTTGTCGGCGTCGGTGAAGATCCGGTCCCGCTTGGTGACCGCCAGGGCCGGGGTTGCCGCAATCGGCGAAACCGTGGGCTGATTGCCCGGTTGCGTGGTGTCGCCGTCAGTGGGCTGGCGGCTGTCGTTAATGCCGTCGCCATCGGAGTCGAAGTTCACCGTGCCCTGGTTGACAATCTCCGTCACGCCCGCGGGCATGGGGTTGACCACACGCACACGGAAGCTCAACGCTTCCTGGCTATCGGCGGCCACATTGATGCCCGTCACCCGGACCGTGGGCGACTGCGAAACAATCGTGGCCCCCGCAGGCACAAGTAGACTATTGGCAATGTAGGTGGTGTTGGCCGGGATGTTGTCCACAAACTCCATCCCTACGGCATTGAAGCCGCTGCTGTTTTGCAGCCGAATTGTGTAAAGCACCACATCGCCCGGCTCGAGTTCACCGCCGTTGACGTCGGTGACACTCTTCAGCGCCACGCCTTCTGGCGCGCCGCCCGACGGTAACCGTGGTGGGCTGGTTGCCTGGATTGCTGGTATCGCCATCGGTGGGTTCGCTGGCGTCGGGCGTGCCGTCGCCATTGCTGTCATACTGCACCGTGCCCTGGTTGGCAATCGTGATGCCAGGCAGAATGCCGCTGTTCACGGTCACGTCAAAGGTGATGCGCACCGTGGCCCCGGCGGCAATGTTGCCCGTCCAGGTGACCCGATTGTTGCCTGCATCGAAGCCTGCCGTACCCGCTGAAGCCGTCGCGCTGCCCGCCACATAGGTGGTGTTGGCCGGAATCTGATCCAGCAGGAAGACCACGCCCAGGCTATCCTGGTTGCCCGTATTGGGAATCTGGATGGTATAGCGCAACGTGTCGCCTGGCGAGACTGCGCCATTGCCGTCGGCATCGGCGGTGAGCACCACAGATTTCGTGGTTGTGCCATAGTTCGGCCCTGCCGTCAGCGGCAGCACCGTGGGCTGGTTGCCCGGCTGTGTGGTGTCGCCGTCGGTGAGTTGGCTGCTATCGTTGATGCCGTCGCCGTCTGTGTCGAAGTTCACCGTGCCCTGGTTGATGATCTCCGTCACACCCGCGGGCATGGGGTTGACCAATCGCACACGGAACGAGATAAAGACCTGGCTGCGCGCCGCCACGTCAATGCCGCGAATGCGCAGCGTGGGCGTGGTGGTGATCACCGTGCTGCTCGCCGGGGCAGAGACACTGTTGGCAACATAGACGGTATTGGTTGGGATGTTGTCCACAAACTCCAGCCCCACGGCGTTGAAGCCGCTGCTGTTTTGCAGCCGGATGGTGTAGAGCACCACATCGCCCGGCTCCAGATTGCCGCCGTTGACATCGCTGGCGCTCTTAATCGCCAATCCTTCTGGCGTGCCGCCCACGGGAACCGTGGTGGACTGGTTGCCTGGATTGCTGGTATCGCCGTCGGTGGGTTCGCTGGCGTCGGGCGTGCCGTCGCCGTCGCTGTCATACTGCACTGTGCCCTGGTTGCGGATCACCGTGCCCAGCAGAATGCCGCTGTTCACGGTCACGTCAAAGGTAATGCGTACCGTGGCCCCGGCGGCAATGTTGCCCGTCCAGGTGACCCGATTGTTGCCTGCATCGAAGCCTGCCGTGCCCGCTGAAGCCGTCGGCACTGCCCGCCACATAGGTGGTGTTGGCCGGGATAGTGTCCAGCAGGACGCCACCGCGCCCTGGCTATCCTGATTGCCGGTGTTGGGGATCGAGCACCGTGTAGCGCAGGGTGTCGGTCGGGCGAAACCTGCACCGTTGCCGTCGGCGTCGTTGCAAGATCTACACGTCTTGGTGGTCGTCGGCAAAGTTGGCCCCGGCGGTGATGGGCGCAACAGTGGGCTGGTTGCCCGGCGCGTGGTGTCGCCATCGGTGGGCTGGGTGGCGTCGTTGCGCCGTTGCCGTCGCTGTCAAAGAGGACCACGCCCTGATTGCTGATCTCGGTGACGCCGGCGGGCAGCGGATTATTCACACGCACGGCGAAGCTGATCAGCACCTGGGCGCGGGCGGACACGTCTATGCCCGTAATGCGCAACATCGGCGCGGTGGCGATCACACGGCTGCCGTTGGGCACGGAAACACTATTGTCCACAAAGGTGGTGTTGGCGGGAATGGGATCGCAAACTCGATGCCGGTCGCGTTGAAGGCGCTGGTGTTTTGCAGAGCCACGGTATAGCGCAGCAGATCACCCGGCTCCAGATTGCCGCCATTAAGGTCATCCACACTTTGATCGCCAGCCCCGTGGGCGAGCCGCCCACAGCCACCGTCGTGGTGGCTGGCTGCCGGGCGTGGCCGTATCGCCGTCGCTGGGCTGCGCAGCTTGCGAGCCGTGCCGTCGCCGTCAGTATCGTACTGAACCTGCCCCTGGTTGGACAGCGTGCTGCCGGTGGCAATACCCACGTTCACCGTGACGTCATAGCTGATGACGATCACCCTGCCGGGGTCCAGCGTGCCCACACTGACGCCCACGTTGGTATCGCCGCCGCTGTTGCCGCGGGTCACCGTGCCCTGGTTTGTGCTGACCGAGCCAGCCACCAGCGTGGTGTTGGCGTCGGGCGTGTCGGCAAAGAGCAGCCCATTTACCGCGGCGTTGCCCGTCGTTCACATGCGCACGCTGTAGCGCAGGGTATCCTCTGGCGAGACCAAGCCGCTGCCGTCCCTGTCCGTGAAGTAGGGCCACACTCTTGGTGACGGCCACAGCCGCTGCCGCGTCCACAGGCGTGGAGGTGGGATCATCGAGGCGGCCGCCGTGGCCGGATCATCGGTGACCACATCGGGCAGTTGATCGCTGCTCACTGTGCCAGCGTTGTTGACCGTGGTCACGCCCGCGGGCAGCGCCGCGTGATGCGCACGCGGAAGCTAACCGTGGCCGTTCCGCCCCCGCCGGGAATCGTGCCCAGATCGCACGCGCACGCGCTGTCCCCGCTGCTGTTGCCCTGCACAATTGTGCCCTGGCTGGTGAAGACAAAGCCGTTGACCACAGGCGAATTGGCGTCCGGGGTATCGGTAAAGATCACGCCGGTGGCGGCTTGGTTGCCGCTGTTCACCACGCGAATCTGATAGACCAACGTGTCGCCGGGGCTGACTGTGCCGTTGCCGTCGGCGTCACGCAGCAGACTGGCACTCTTGCTGGCGCCGAGGACGGGCGCGGCCCGGACAGCGGTCAGCGTGGGATCGCCGCTGGCCGCCGTGCCGGGATCGTCGCTGCTGACCGGGGGTAATTCGTTGCTGGTGACGGTGGCGGCATTGCTCACTGTGGATACACCCAGCAGGCAACGGATCGTTGACAATGGTCACCCGGAAGCTGACAGCGACGCTGCCGCCGCCGCCGGGCAGCGTGCCGATTTGCAGCCACCGCAGCATTGCCGCCACTGTTGCCGCTGGTCACCGTGCCGCGGTCGGTCTGCACCGGCCCACGACCAACGTTGTATTCGCATCTGGGCGTGTCATTGAGGATCACGCCGGTGGCGGCGGCGTTGCCGCGGTTGACGATCTGGATCTGATAGAGCAGGGTGTCGCCGGGGCTGGGCACGCCGTTGCCATCGGCATCGGTGAAGAGGCTGTCGCGCTTGGTGAGGCTGAGCGCGGGCGCAGATGTCACCGGTGTAATCGTGGCATCATCACGCGCCGGCGTGTCGGGATCGTCCGAGGGCGTCGTGGGCAGCGTATCGGCCCGTACCAACGCCACATTCGCCACCTGTGTCACGCCGGCGGGCAGCGGGTTGTTCACGGTGATGCGGAAGGTGATGACGGCTGTGCCACCGCCGCCAGGGAGCGTGCCCACATTGACCAACAAAGAGGTGTCGCCAGCGCTGTTGCCACGCGCCACGGTGCCGCGGTCGCTCTGCACGCTGCCCACCACCAGCTTTGTATTGGGGTCGAGAAGATCATCTACCACCACGTTGGTGGCGGCTTGATTACCACTGTTCACCACCACCACCCGATAGAGCAGGGTGTCGCCGGGGCTGGGTACGCCGTTGTTGTCGGCATCCACCAGTAGGCTATCCGCTTTGGTCACGGCCAGCCGTGGGGCCGCCGTAATCGGGGTAACGGTGGGATCACTTGTGCCTGCGGCGGCGGGGTCATCGGTGAGCATCACAGGCAGTTCGTTGCTGCTGACGCGGCCCTGATTGCGGATCTGACTGACGCCGGCGGGCAGCGGGTTGTTAACCGTCACCCGATAACTCATGGTGACGGCGGCCCCGCCGGGGATGTTGCCAATCGTCACGGCCACGCGCGTGTTGTCTGCGCTGTTGCCCAGGATCACAGTGCCGCTGCTGCGCTGTACGGAGCCGATAACCAGGGTTGTGTTGGCATCAGGCGTATCTTCAAAGGCGACGCCTGTGGCGGCTTGGTTGCCTGTGTTGGCAATCCGCACCTGATAGAGCAAGGTGTCGCCAGGGTCGGCCTGGCCGTTGCCGTTGACATCGGTGAAGAGGCTGTCGGCCTTGGTGCTGCCCAGAATCGGCGCAGCCGTCACCGGCACGAGGGTGGGGTCGCCGTCTGCCGGGGTGGCCGGATCATCGGTGGGGGTGCTGGGGAAGTTGCCGCCGCTGACAATGCCCTGATTTTTAACTTGGGTCACGCCGGCGGGCAGCGGGTTGTTCACCGTCACCTGATAGCTAATCGTCACAGCACTGCCGCCAGGAATTGTTCCCACATTGATCTTGACCAGGCTGTCGCCCGCGGTGTTGCCGCTGATCACCGTGCCGGCGCTGACCTGAACACTGCCCACCACGAGCGTGGTGTTCACATCCAGTTGATCATCCAGGAAGGTGGTGGTGGCGTTCTGGTTGCCATCGTTGGCAATCGTCACGCGGTAGAGCAGCGTGTCGCCAGGGCTGGCTGCGCCATTGTTGTCGGCGTCTACCAAAAGAGTGCTGGCCTTGCTGGGCTGCATCAACGGAGCGGCGGTCACAGGGGTGGCCGTCTTATCGCCGTTGGCGGCGGTGTCTGGATCATTGGTAGAGACAATGGGAAGCTGATCGCTGCTGACTGTGCCCTGGTTTACCACCTGGGTCACGCCTTGGGGCAGCGGGTTGACAATCACGACTCGGAAACTCAGCGTTACACTGGCCGCGCCGGGGATGGTTCCGATATTCACGCGCACTCTGGTGTCGCCAGCGCTGTTGCCAATGATCACATTTCCTTGCCCGGTCTGGACCGAACCCACCACCAATGTGGTGTTGGCCCCGGGTGTGTCATTGAAGACAATGCCAGTCGCCGCCTGATTCCCCGTGTTGTCAATCCGAATTTGATAGAGCAGCGTATCGCCAGGGCTGGGTACGCCATTGCCATCGGCGTCGGTGAAGACGCTGTCGCGCTTGGCGGCGGCCAGGATCGGCGCAGCCGTTACCAGCACCACGGTGGCATCATCCGCGGGGGAGGTGGCCGGATCGTCGGTGACGGTGGCGGGGAAGTTGCCGCCGCGCACAATGGCCTGATCGGCGATGCTGATCACCCCGGCGGGCAGCGGGTTGTCGATGATGACCCGATAAGTAATGGTCACTGTGCCGCCGCCACCGGGAATGGTTCCAGCGTCCACTTGGACAACGGTATCGCCGGGGTTGTTGCCTTTGGTCACCGTGCCCTGGCTGATCTGTACGCTGCCCACGGTCAACGCCGTGTTGGCGTCAAGCAGATCATCTACAAAGGTGGTGCTGGCGGCAATGTTGCCGTCGTTGACCACGGTGATGCGGAACTGGATCGTATCGCCGGGGCTGGCAACACCGTTGCCGTCGGCATCGCTAAAGAGGCTATCCTCCTTGCTGGCGCGCATCAGCGGCGCAGCCGTGAGCGGGGTTGCTGTTTTGTCGCCATTGGCAGCGGTGTCCGGATCGTCGGTGGAGAGCACAGGCAGTTGATCGCTGCTGACTGTACCCTGGTTGGCAACTTGCACCACGCCTGCGAGCAACGGATCGTTAACGATTACACGGAAGCTGATGGTGGCTGTGCCGCCGCTGCCGGGCAGCGTGCCCACGGCTACAGCCAGTTTTGTATCACCCGTGGTGTTGCCTTGAGTCACTATGCCTGCCGTGGTCTGCACCGAGCCGACCACAAGTTTGGTGTTTTTGTCGAGTGTGTCGGCAAAGACAATACCCGTGGCGGCAATGTTGCCTATGTTGCGGATCACCACTTGATAGAGCAGGGTGTCGCCGGGGCTGGGCACGCCGTTATTATCGGCGTCGACGAAGACGCTGTCACGCTTGGTGGCGGACAACACAGGCGCTGCCGTTAGCGGCGTGATCGTAGTATCGCCCACAGCCCCAGTGTCGGGATCATCCGTGGGTGTCTCTGAGAAGTTGCTGCCGGTAACCGTGCCCTGATTGACCACACGCGTCACACCGGCGGGCAGCGGGTTGCGCACCGTCACCCGGAAGGTGATGACCGCCTGTGCTGCCACCGGGAATCGTGCCGACATTCACCGAAACAGAGGTGTTGCCTGCTGTGTTGCCAGTGGTAACTGTGCCAACGCTGGTCTGCACAGAGCCGACCACCAACGCTGTATTAGCCCCCGGCGTGTCGTTGAAGACAACGCCTGTGGCCGCCTGATTGCCGCTGTTGGCGACGACCACGCGGTATTCCAGGGTGTCGCCGGGGCTGGCCGAGCCGTTGCCGTCCGCATCGATTACGAGAGTATCACGCTTGCTCGCAGCAATCTGCGGCGCAGCCGTTACCGGCGTAGCCGTAGCATCGTCAGTGTTGGCCGTGTCCGGGTCGTCGGTAGGCAAGGATGGCAATTCGTTGCTGTTCACCGTGCCCTGGTTGACCACACGCGTCACACCGGCGGGCAGCGGGTTGCGCACCGTCACCCGGAAGGTGATGACCACCTGTGCTCCACCGGGAATCGTGCCGACATTCACCGAAACAGAGGTGTTGCCTGCCGTGTTGCCAGTGGTGACTGTGCCCGCACTGGTCTGCACGGAGCCAACAACGAGCGAGGTGTTGGCGCCTGGCGTGTCGTTGAAGACAATGCCCGTGGCTGCCTGATTGCCACCGTTGTGGATGACTACCCGGTATTCCAGAGTGTCGCCGGGATTGGCAATGCCGTTGCCGTCCGCATCCACTACGAGGGTATCGCGTTTGGTGGCGTCCAGGAGTGCCTCTGCCACCACCGGCGTTCGGGTCGGATCATCCGCAGCACCCGTGTCCGGGTCGTCGGTAGGCAGGGATGGCAACTCGTTGCTGTTCACCGTGCCCTGGTTCGCAACCTCCGCTGACACCGGCGGGCAGCGGATTGCGCACCGTCACCCGGAAGGTGATGACGGCTTGGCTGCCACCGGGAATCGTGCCGACATTGACGGAAACAGAGGTATTGCCTGCTGTGTTGCCGGTGGTGACTGTGCCCGCACTAGTCTGCACAGAGCCGACGACCACTGCTGTATTGGAGTCGGGCGTGTCGTTAAAGAGGACGCTGGTGGCCGCCTGGTTGCCGCTGTTGCGGATCACCACGCGGTATTCCAGGGTATCGCCGGGGCTGGCCGAACCGTTGCCGTCCGCATCCACCACGAGGGTATCGCGTTTGGTGGCGTCCAGAAGTGCCTCTGCCACTACCGGCGTTCGGGTCGGATCATCCGCAGTGCCCGTGTCCGGGTCGTCGGTAGACAGCGATGGTAGTTCGTTGCTGCTAATTGTGCCCTGGTTGACCACACGCGTGACACCGGCGGGCAGCGGGTTGCGCACCGTCACCCGGAAGGTGATGACGGCTTGGCTGCCACCGGGAATCGTGCCGACATTCACCGAAACAGAGGTATTGCCTGCTGTGTTGCCAATGATGACTGTGCCCGCACTGGTCTGCACAGAGCCGACCACTAGCGCTGTATTGGAGTCGGGCGTGTCGTTGAAGACAACGCCCGTGGCTGCCTGATTGCCACCGTTGTGGATGACTACCCGGTATTCCAGAGTGTCGCCGGGATTGGCAATGCCGTTGCCGTCCGCATCCACTACAAGGGTATCGCGTTTGGTGGCGTCCAGGAGTGCCTCTGCCACCACCGGCGTTCGGGTCAGATCACCTGCGGCCCCCGTCTCCGGGTCATCCGTGGGAACGGTGGGCAATTCCTTGCTGTTCACCGTGCCCTGGTTCGCAATTTCCGTGACACCGGCAGGCAGCGGGTTGCGCACCGTCACCCGGAAGGTGACGACGGCCTGACTGCCACCGGGAATCGTGCCGACATTGACGGAAACAGAGGTATTGCCCGCCGTGTTGCCGGTGGTGACTGTGCCCGCACTAGTCTGCACAGAGCCGACGACCACTGCTGTATTGGAGTCGGGCGTGTCGTTAAAGAGGACGCTGGTGGCCGCCTGGTTGCCGCTGTTGCGGATCACCACGCGGTATTCCAGGGTATCGCCGGGGCTGGCCGAACCGTTGCCATCTGCGTCCACAGCCAGCGTGTCGCGCTTGGTAGCGCTGAGCAAGGGGCGGGCCGTAATGGGGGTTAGCGTGGCATCGTCGGCGGTATCCGTCTCCGGGTCATTGGTCTGCACGGTGGGCAGTTGGTTGCTGGTCAGGCTACCCTGATTGGCAATCTGTGTCACACCGGCGGGCAGAGGATTGTTAATACGCACCCGGAAGGTGAGAGTGACAGTGTCGCCACCAGGAATCGTGCCAATATTGACCGAGACGGTGGTGTGACCGGCTGTATTGCCAGCAGCGACAGTGCCTGCGCTGGTTGTCACCGAGCCGACGACAAGGGCGCTGTTAGCGTCTGGTGTATCGTTGAAGATGACGCCTGTGGCTGCCTGATTGCCCGTATTCTGGATCGTCACTGCATATTCGATGGTGTCACCAGGACTGGGCGTGCCGTTGCCGTCTGCGTCTGTGAACAGACTGTCGCGCTTGCTGGCGGTCAACACCGGCGCAGCCACGATGGGTGTCTTCGTTGAATCTTCGTTGGCCGGGGTGTCTGGGTCATCAGTAATGACAGTGGGCAGTTCATTGCTGGAGAGTGTCCCCTGATTGGCCACTTGTGTTACACCCGCGGACAGGGGAGCGTTGATCGTTACCCGGAAAGAGATGGTGGATGAGCGGGGCAGCGTGCCGATATTGACACCGACGCTTGTATTGCCCGCTGTGTTGCCCGCCGTGATCGTTCCTGCGCTGGCTTGGACAGAGCCGACGACGAGGGCTGTGTTCCCCCCCGGTGTGTCGGCAAAGACCACATTCGTCACCGCCTGATTGCCTGTATTGGAGACAACCACCGTGTACTGGAGGGTATCGCCGGGGCTGGGGCTGCCGTTGCCGTCCGCATCGGTAAAGAGGCTGTCCCGCTTGATGGCCGAGTATTCTAGAGTTGTAGCCACGGGCGAGATGGTGGGCTGATTGCCCGCGCTGACTGGGATTGCCGTCGGTGGTCTGGCTGGCGTCGTTGGTGCCGTCGCCATTGCTGTCATAAAAGACCGTGCCCTGGTTGACAATTTCTGTGACCCCTGCGGCCAAGGGTGTCGTGATGCGTACCTGAAAAGTCAGGGTCACCTGGGAGAAGGCATTGACATTCAGCCCAGATACCCGGATGGTGGGGGATTGGGTGACAATCGTCGCACCCGCGGGCACAGTCAGGGAGTTGGTAATGTAGTTGGTGTGGCTGGGGATGCTGTCGATGAACTCCATCCCGACGATGTTGAAACCGCTGGTGTTCTGGAGGACGACGGTGTAGCTCAGCACATCTCCTGGCTGCAACGTGCCGCCGTTAACATCCGTGGCCGTCTTGCGCGCCACGCCTTCAGGCGAACCGCCCACAGCCAGGGTTGTCGGCTGATCGCCGGGCGCGCTGGTGTCGCTGTCGGTCAGTTCCGTGGTGTCGGGAGTGCCATCGCCATCTGTGTCATAGCGCAGTGCGCCCTGGTTAGAGATCACCGTACCGGACTGAATGCCTGTGTTAATTGTCACATCAAAGGTGACTGTGACAAGTGTGCCCGCTGGCACATCGCCATTCCACTCCACCCGGTTGCTGCCCGTGTTAAAGCTGGCCGTGCCCCGGTCTGCCGTGGCGCTGCCCCCCACATAGGTTGTGTTGGCTGGGATGGTATCGAGCAGGAAGACCGCGCCCAGGCTATCTTGGTTGCCTGTGTTGGGGATGCGCACGGTGTAGCGCACAGTGTCTCCCGGCGAGACGACGCCATTGCCATCAGCATCGGTAGATAGAGCCACCGTCTTCGTCGTTTGGCTGAAGTTTGGCCCCGCAGTGATGGGGATAAGGGTGGGCTGGTTGCCTGGGGCTACGGTATTACCGTCGGTGGTTTGGCTGCTGTCGTTGATGCCGTCGCCATTGCTGTCGAAGAAGACCCGGCCCTGGTTGCTGATCAAGGTTACACCGGCGGGCAGGGGATTGTTGACCTGCACGCGAAAGGTCACGATGACTTGGCTACGGGCGGGCACGTTGATGCCGGTAATGCGCAGAGTCGGCGTCGTCGAGACGACGGTGCTGGCTGCCGGGGAGGAGACGCTGCCCGCCAGATAGACCGTGTGGGCTGGGATGGGGTCTTCAAAGACCAGACCCGGCGCATCGAAACCACTGGTATTCCTGAGGACAATCGTATATTCCAGGGTATCGCCTGGCTCCAGATTGCCGCCGTTGACATCGCTGACCGATTTGATTGCCACACCTTCGGGCGAGCCGCCAATGGGATTGGTAGTAGGCTGATTGCCGGGCTGGGTGGTGTCGCCATCTGTGGGCTGGGTGCTGTCATTTGTGCCGTCACCGTTGCTGTCATAGGTGATCTGTCCCTGGTTGGAGAGAACCGTGCCCGCCACCAGACCGATATTGACGGTTACGTCGAAGGAGATAAGCACCACATCACCAGGCTCGACATTGCCCACAGCAATAGCGACGGTTGTGTTGCCTGCGCTGTTGCCCGTGGTGACCGTGCCCCGATCGGTGAGAACACTGCCCACGACAAGGGTGGTGTTGGCGTCGGGTGTGTCGCTGAAGAGGACGTTGGCTGTGGTGGCCGTGCCAGTGTTGACCAGACGCAGATTGTAGCGCAGGGTATCACCGGGCGAAACGACGCCGTTGCCGTCGGCATCCTGCACTAGACTGGACTGTTTGGTGATCTGGGGTGCGGCTGTTGCGCTAACCGGTGTGGCGGTCTGGTCACCGACTGTGCCGGTGTCCGGGTCGTCGGTGGGGACAGCCGGTAGTTCGTTGCTGTTCACCGTGCCTTGGTTGGAGATTTGGGTGACACCGGCAGGAAGGGGATTGCGGATTCTCACCCGGAAGGTGATGGACACTTGTCCGCCCCCAGGAATTGTGCCGATGTTAGCGGCGACGGTTGTATGGCCTGCGCCGTTGCCGGTGGTAACAGTACCTACGCTGGTCTGCACTGAGCCGATGACCAGGGCTGTGTTGCTGTCGGGGCTGTCATTGAAGATAACACCCGACGCCGCACTGTTGCCCGTGTTCTGGAGAGTTACTGTATAAAGAAGTGTGTCGCCAGGGCTGGCAATGCCGTCACTGTCTGCATCCGTAAACAGGCTATCCCGTTTGCTCGCTTCTAACACCGGCAACCCCAGAACAGCCGCAGCCGTATCCGTGGTCAGGCTGGCGGGGAGTGCTCCACAATAATTCGAGCGGCTGGGACGGATGGTGCTATCGTATTCCAAGGTGATAGCAGAGGCCGGTAGATTCGATATGTTCTGAGCCGTAAAGCGCCAGCGCAGCCGATGTCCGGCGGTCAGCGTCTTGCCAGTCAGATCCACACTGATTGGAGTCGGCGTAGCAATATCAAGAACCGTAGCGCTCAACGCATCAAAGACGCCTATTCCCAGTGTGGTCGATATGCCCGTGATGGGATCATAGTCATAGACATACGCCCTGAACCGCGCGTCAAACCCGGCTGCCTTGCTGAGATGCAGACTTGTGGTCATCACCCCACTGAAGGCAATTGCCGCCTCTGTGGGCGGATCCATATAGAAATCTTCTATCTCCGCTTCGCCCGCGCCAAACAACAATTCAGTCGCAGGCACCGTCGCCACCGCCGGTACAAGCCCGTGGGAGAACTTCGGCTGGCTATATTCTGGATGCCTGCGCTGCCTACATTTTTAAAGTTGCGACTAAAGTAAAAAGTTTCACAGGTGGTGTCAGATGCGTTGAGCTTGGCCTGATTGACAAAAGAAGAAGTGCCAGCACTCTGGGTTGTGTTGACCGTGCCAATCACCACCAATACGCCCGCTTGACCAGCGGTCACCTGCCCCGGATCGGTTGTATCGGTAGAATTCACCAGAAAATTATACGACTGCCCACTATTGCCCAGGGGTGCAACGGGGTTGCCGTTGAGGGTAGCGCTTTGGAAGGTAATCCCAGAGGGAAGGGTATCGGTGATGATTGTACCCGGCGCCTTCTCGCAATAATTCGAGCGGCTGGGACGGATGGTGCTATCGTATTCCAAGGTGATGGCAGAGGCCGGTAGATTCGATATGTTCTGAGCCGTAAAGCGCCAGCGCAGCCGATGTCCGGCGGTCAGCGTCTTGCCAGTCAGATCCACACTGATTGGAGTCGGCGTAGCAATATCAAGAATCGTAGCGCTCAACGCATCAAAGACGCCTATTCCCAGTGTGGTCGATATGCCCGTGATGGGATCATAGTCATAGACATACGCCCTGAACCGCGGTGTCAAACCCGGCTGCCTTGCTGAGATGCAGACTTGTGGTCATCACCCCACTGAAGGCAATTGCCGCCTCTGTGGGCGGATCCATATAGAAATCTTCTATCTCCGCTTCGCCCGCGCCAAACAACAATTCAGTCGCAGGCACCGTCGCCACCGCCGGCAAAAGTGCCGTGGGCGACCCTCGCTCCGCTAGATTTTGCACCCCTGCCGTTGTCCCGACATACCCCGATTCACGGTCAAAATAAAAGATCTGACAACTGTTACCGTCTGTGGTCACCCCGGATTTGCCAGTGGCATTAAGCTGACCATAGTTGGCGAATTGAATGGTATAGGTGACGGTATCCCCAAGTTCAACCAACAAGGAGGAAATCTGCTTGTCGAGAACAAGATTATCACGGTGAACTTCACAATAGCGGACTCGGCTGGGGCGGGTAGTACCATCATAGGCAAACGTAATCGCGGTGACCAGCAGCGGATTGCCTGTGTTTTGGGCCGTAAACCGCCACAACAGTCGATGTCCCGCCGCCAGTGTCTTGCCATTCACATCCACGTTCATAGAAATCGGCGTATCGAGATCAAGCAAAGCTGTCCCCGGATCATCAAAGACGCCAGTCCCCAATAAAATTTCTTGACCTGTGGTGGGGTTATAGTCGTAAACATAGGCCCGGAAGCGTGTGCTCGGCCCCACCACCTTGGCAATATGTAAACTTGTGGTCATTCCCCCACTGAAGGTTACCGCTGCCTCGGATGGCGGGTCCATGTAGAATTGCTGCATCGGGATCTCAGCCGATGTGCCTAAGTCCGTAGCGGGGACAATAAACAATTCTGGTACAAGCGATGTGGGCAACTCGGCATAGGCTAGTTTTTCAACCCCAGCGCTGCCTACGTAGCCCTGCTCACGGCTAAAATAGAAAATCTCACAGCGACTCTCCCCGCTTTGCTGAATGGAGATTGTATACCTGTCTGATTTGGGTGACAGTCCAGCCGCGGTGATAGTCGCAGTGTTCGTCGTTGGGTTTGCGCCAGTATAGGGATTGGTTGCCTTTACCGTTAGCTGTACAGACGATGCACTACTGGGGGCCAAGCTGGCGATATTCCAGACCACAGTGCCATTAGATCCCACGGCTGGCGCGCTATTAGCAAGCGGCAGCGAGGAGACATAGGTAAAGCCTGCCGGGACTACATCTGTGATCACCACACTTGTAGCCGTCGCGTTGCCCACATTCTGGTAACGGATAGTAAAGACAACATCGCTCCCTGGCGCAACCCGATTGGTGTTGGCTTCTTTTTGGATCGCCAGATCAGGTTGAAGTGCAGCGGCTAACTGCAAATCACGACTAGAAAGCTGCCCAGGCAGGGCGGTGTCAATACGCGCAGTGTTAACCAGGGGCATGGCAGCGCCAATGGCGGAAGGGGCATGGACAGGCAAATAGGCTGTACTATTACCAGGCGGAGGTGGAAGCGGATTGGCACGCGCAAGGCTACCGGTTAGGAGAGTTGCCAACAAAACCAGCGGGAGGATAAACAGACGGGCCAACGAATAAAAGCGCATTTTGCACTCTAGGCGTAGAGACATCAAGATTTCCTTTAGTGAAATGCGGGGGCATTTGACGAGTGATAGGGTAGACACCTACTTCGTATTAGATTTTCTTATTCGTTTTTTTTGGGTATTTGGAGGGGAGCAGCTAGTTTTTTTCAGTCTTATTTCAGTCTTAATAGGAGCGTGCGCGACAAACAGTATGAGCTTCATACAAAGAGAATCTCTCTGTCGCTCGTTTGTACAATCGTACGCTTTCCCGGATAATAGACCGCTATTAAGTCTACTCCCCAGGAGGATCTATGCATTTTGCCATTCGCGCCCTATCGCTCTTTTTTATCATGGGAATACTAGCGGCCTGTCCGTCGCCTTTGGGCAACCAGAACATGACGCGAGAGCAGCTTCCCCATCTGTCGGACTACCGCGAATACGAGGGCGAAGAGATGACCGATCAGCTTTCGTCGAATGAGATATTGAATACGCTACTCATGGCACAGCCACAGTTGGCGGTGGTGGCGGAGGTTATTGCGCAGGCGGGTAGTTGTGCGCAACAACAGGGGATTGTGAACTGGCGTGCGTATGTCCACAAACAAGATGCGGCAGCAGCGGGTGTGGTAGTGATTGCATCTAATAAACAGTATAACACACCGCAAAATTTATTGCAATGTGCAGTATTGACTGCCCGCCAACGTGCCTTGCCCATTGATTTTTCGCCATGTAGCCGCAACTTCAGCTATGCGGCCAACAACGACACGTATTACGTCTTTTATGCGGCCAGCCAACAGCGCGTCTGTGAGGCATTTGAGGCAGCCTTGCCCGACGGGCAGTAAAAAGACAAGGTGGCAAGGTGAGATCTCACCTTGCCACCTTATCCCCTTGTCAGAATAAACGTAACCAAGCCGCTGACGGATCTACCTCTCCACGGCGGGCAGATAGAGCGGAAATTCTGCTTGCACGGGTAGTTCCTCGGTTGGCCCCTCTTCCTCCGCTGCCGGGATCGCCTCGCCGGAAATCAGCGGCAGGTGCAGCCAGATCGCCTCCTCTGGTCCCACGCTTCCCCACTGTCCTTGAATCGGCCCATACTCGTTGCGATCCCCGTCTAGTTCCATCTCTTGCAGCCAGTACTCATAGCGAACGCCCACCACTAGTGGACGATCCACAAAACGATAGCTGGCCCCGCGGCTGGGTCCGCCCTGCGCCGGGATCAGCGCGGCGGTGATACGAATCGCATTTTCGCGGCGACCGTCGGCACTGCGCCAGAGGTGGAAGCCCCAGGTATCGATCTCACTGCCCGTTACCCATTCAACGGCGAGGGCATCGACGTCAACCGGCACAGCCCGGAAGCTGAGTAACTCCACGGCGGTGGGGCTATAGGGAGCGATTACCGGGTTGCTGACTAGAGAGGGTGTCTGTGCGCTGTCCGCCGCCGCCACATTCGTAATCGCTGTGGTGCCGCTGATCACCGTATCCACGCGCACGCCAAAGCTAACCGTGACACTTGCGCCCACGGCCAAGCTGGGCACGGTCCACACCAGTGGATCGGGGCCGCTGCTCTGTGGCGGCAGCGCGCTGCCCGGCACAAAGCTGGTCCCCGCCGGGATGGCGTCGGTGATCAACGCGCTGCTCACAGCTTGGGTTCCCACGTTGCGCAACACCAGGGTATAGGTTATGGTCTGGCCGATCTCCACGCCAACGTTATTGGGGGTCTGTACACCTTTGGTCAGGACCAGCGCCGCCGCCGTCACCGTTGTGCTCGTGGGATCACCAATCGTGGGGAAATCAGGATCATCGGTCATCACAGGGGCGATGTTGTTGCCACTGACCATGCCCTGGTTGCGGATCTCGATTACACCGACAGGCAGGGGATCGTTGATGCGCACCTGATACGAGAGATTTACTGTGCCGCCGGGGGCCAGATCGCCAATCGCCACACGGATGGTAGCCTCCCCGCCGCCGTTGCCCGTAATCACCGTACCCAGACTTGTCTGCACCGTGCCGTTGATCAACACGGTGTTGGCGTCGGGCGTGTCCGTATAGACCAGGTCTATGGCCGAGCCGGTGCCCGTGTTGCGGATGGTGACGCCGTAGAGCAGGGTATCCCCGGCGGTGACGGTGCCGCTGCCGTCGGCATCCCGCAACAATTGATCGCGTTTGACGCTGCTGATCAGCGGCGCAGGGGCGGGCGCGCCCTGGCTGATGGGTGTCAGCGTGGGATCGCTCACCGCCCCTGTGGCGGGGTCGTCGGTGGGCGTGGCGGGGAAGTTGCCGCCGCTGACAATACCCTGGTTGGCTGCCGTGGTCACCCCGGTGGGGACGGGATCGTTCACCGTCACCCGGAAGCGGATCACTGCCCGCCCGCCGGGGGCCAGATCGCCCACATCCACCTGCACCACCACGGCGCCGGTATCGTTGCCACGCGTCACCGTGCCCAATGTGGTGGTCACCGAGCCAGACACAAGCCGCGTGTTGCCATCAGGCGTATCAATGAAGGTGACGCCGGTGGCCGTAGTGTTGCCCCCGTTGCCAATCACAATGGCGTAGATGATCTGGTCGCCGGGGTTGGCCGTGCCGTCGCCATTCTGATCCAGCGCCAAGTCTGCACGCTTGCTGGCCTGGATGCGTGGGGCCGCGCTCACTGAGGTGACGGTGGGATCGTCTGCGGCGGCGGTGGCCGGGTCGTCGCTGGTGACGCTCGGCGCGTTGTCCGCCGTCACCGCCGCCTGGTTACGCACCGTGGTCACCGTAGGCGGCAGAGGATCGACAATCTGCACGTGGAAGGTAACCAGAGCTTGCCCGCCACCGGGGATCACGCCGAGGCTCACCTCTACCCGCGAGTCGCCAGCACCGTTGCCACGTGTCACGGTGCCCTGGCTGCTCTGTACGCTGCCCACCACCAGTGTGGTAAACGCATCCGGCGTATCGGTCAGGCCCAGATTAAGCGCGGGCGCATTGCCCCGGTTCCCCACCACCACCCGATAGAGCAGGGTATCGCCGGGGTTGGGGATGCCGTCGCCGTTGGCGTCCAAAAGCAGGCGCGCCGACTTGCTGGCGGCCAACACAGGTGCCGCCGTCACCGGCGTCAGCGTGGCATCCCCCGGCGGGCGCGTGTCGGGATCATCGCTCATCAACGGAGCCGACAGGTTATCTGCCGCGGCCACGGCTTGATTGGCAACCCGCGTTACCCCCGCCGCCAGGGGTGTATTGACCGTCACCCGGAAGCTGATCAGCACCTGCCCCCCCGCCGGGATGTCGCCCACCGCCACGGCCACGCGGGTGTCGCCGGCGCTGTTGCCCGTGGTGATCGTGCCCTGGCTGCTCTGCACCGAGCCAGATCACCAATGCCGTGTTGGGGTCGGGGGTATCTGTCACGATCACCCTTGCCGCTGCGCCGTCGCCGCCGTTGTAGACGATGATCTGATAGCGCAGGGTATCGCCGGGGCTGGGCACGCCATTACTATCTCCATCCGCAAAGAGGCTGTCCTGTTTGCTCAGCGAAAGCAGCGGCGCAGTGGTCGTCGGCGTGACGCTAACCGGGGTACGTGTAGCATCGGTCAGGGCGGGTGTGGCGGGGTCGTCGCTGGGAACCGCAGGCACGTTATCGCCGCGTACAATGGCCTGATTGACAACGCTACTGACGCCTGCGGGCAGCGGATCAACCACCGTCACCCGGAAGCTCAGCGTCGCCTGTGTCCCTGCCGGAATCGCCCCCAGATCAGCCTGCACCGAGGTGTCGCCGCTCGCGTTGCCACGCGTCACCGTGCCCTGGCTCGCCTGCACGCTGCCCACAATCAAGCGTGTGTTGGCGTCGAGCAGATCATCCACAAAGAGGGCCAGACCGGCCTGGTTGCCCCGGTTGGCGATCTCGATCAGATAGGTAAGCGTTTCGCCGGGGTTGACCACGCCGTCACCGTTGTTGTCGCCACTCAGCAGGGATCGCTTGCTGGCGCTGATCAACGGGGTCGCCGTCACCGGGGTAATGGTGGCATCGCCACCTTGGGGCGTGGCTGGATCATCGCTGACCAGGCTGGCCTGATCGCTGCGCAGCGTGGCCTGATTTACCCACGCGCATCACCCCCGCTGGCAGGGGATCGTTAATGCGCACGGCGAAACTGACCGTCACCGTGCCACCAGCAGGAATCGTACCCACATCGACGCGCACGCTACGGTCGCCGCCGCCGTTACCCGTGATCACCGTGCCCAGGCTACTCTGCACGCTGCCCACAACCAGCGTCGTGTTGGCGTCAGGCGTGTCAGTGAGCGCAACGCCTGTGGCAGAAACGCTGCCACTGTTGTGCAGCCGAATCTGATAGAGCAGCGTCTCCCCTGGTTCGGCGATGCCGTTGGCCGTGGTTTCCTGCACAAGGCTGGCGCGTTTTTCAAGCGACAGCGCGGGCTGGCCCGGCTGTTGCTCCGCCACGACGGGGGTCAGCGTAGCATCGCCCACCGGGGCGGTGCCCGGATCATCGGTGAGCAGCAGCGGCTGTTCAGCACTGCTCACCGTGCCCTGGTTGCGGATCTGATTTACGCCCGCCGCCAACGGGCGGTTTATCGTCACACGGAAGGTAATCGTTGCCCCAGCGCCAGGGGCAAGCGTGCTGATCTCCACACGCACACGGCCATCGCCGCTGCCATTGCCGGTGATCACAGCGCCAGTGCTGACGATGACGCTGCCAGTCACCAACGTTGTGTGGGCGTCGGGCGTGTCCTCAACCATCACGGCAGTGGCCGGGGCCGTTCCCTGGTTACGGATGCTCACACGGTAGAGCAGGGTATCGCCAGGGCTGACCGCGCCGTTGCCGTCGGCGTCGAGGAGCAGACTGGCCTCTTTGATGGCGGCCAGCACAGGCCGCGTCACCACAGGCGTCACCGTGGCATCTTGGAAGATGGGCGTCACCGGGTTATCGGTGGCCGTGGCCGGGGCGTTGTCGGCGGTGACAGTGCCTTGATTGGCAACCTGGGTCACCCCGGCAGGCAGGGGCGCGTTGATCGTCACTTCAAAGGTGATGGTGACCACGCTGCCGCTGGCAATCGTGCCAGCATCCACCGTGACGGGGGGCTGGCCGCCGTTGCCGCCGGTAATGGTTCCAGCGCTGTTCTGTACGCTGCCGGGGACCAGTGTGGTGTTGGGGTCGGGGGTGTCGGTGAAACGAACATTGACGGCTGGCTGGCTGGCCGTGTTGCGGATCACGATGGTATAGCCCAGCCTGTCGCCTGGATCGGCCTGCCCGTTGTTGTTGGCATCATCGCGCAGGCTGGCCGACTTTGTGGCGACCAAAACCGCTTGGCCCACGCCCACCACGGGGGCATTGTCGCCGAAGTTGGCCGAGCCAGAGCCGCCGGCGGGAACGCTAACCACAACGCTGTTGGGCGTGGTGCTGACAAAGCCCACGGGATCGCTCTCCACCACGGTGTAGGTTCCCGGCGGCAGGTCAAGAAGAAGATAGCCGCCGTTGCCCACCGTGGTCGTGGTGGTGATCACGGTGCCGGCGCTGTCCAGCACCGTGAGGAAAACGCCGCCGATCCCCGGCTCGCCCGCCTCTTGCGTGCCGTTGCCGTTGAGATCGTTGAAGACCACCCCGCCCAGGCTACCCACGGGCTGGTCGCCGAAGTTGGCCGTGGCACTGCCGCCCGCGGCCATGTTCACCGGAACGCTGTTGGCCGTGGTGCTGACATAGCCCGCCGGGTCCGTCTCACGCACGGTATACGCACCCGCAGGCACATTGACGAAACTGTACGTGCCATCCCCTGTGGTGCGAGTTGTGGCGACCACGCCGCCATTGGCGTCGGTGAGCGTCACAATAACGCCGCCGATGCCCAGTCTCGCCCGCATTTTGCAGGCCGTTGCCGTTACGGTCGTTAAACACCACACCGCTCACCGTGCCAATTCGGCTGATCGCCAAAGTTGGCCGTGGCCGCGCCATTGGCCGGAACCGTCACCGGAACGCTGTTGGCCGTGGTGCTGGCATAGCCCGCCGGGTCGGTCTCCGTGACGGTATACGCACCGGGTGGCACGCTGGCGAAGAGATAGCCACCGCTGGCGTTGGTGGTTGTCGTCGCCACACAGCGTTGCCGTTGGCATCGGTGAGGGTGACCGTCACGCCGCCGATACCCGCTTCACCGGCGTCTTGTACGCCGTTGCCGTTACGGTCGTTGAAGACCACGCCGCTCACCGTGCCGCGCTGTTGGTCGCCAAAGCTGGCCGTGGCACTGCCGCCGGGCGGCACGCTCACCGCCACACGATTGGCCGTGGTGCTGACGAAGCCGCTGGGGTCGGTCTCCACCACGGTGTATGCTCCGGCAACAATGCCTGTGAAAAGATAGCTGCCGTTGAGGCCCGTGGTCGTCGTCACCGGCGTGCCTGCACTGTTGAAGAGCGTAATCACCACGCCGCCGATGCCCGCTTCGCCGGCGGTTTGCACGCCGTCGCCGTTGCGATCGTTAAACACCACGCCGCTCACCGTGCCCACAGGCTGGTCGCCAAAGCTGGCCGTGGCACTGCCGCCTGCCGACAGGCGAATCGGCACGACATTGGGCGTGGTGCTGGTGTAGCCCGCCGGGTCCGTTTCCACAACGGTGTATGCGCCGGGCTGCACACTGGTAAAGAGATAGCCGCCATCGGCAGTGGTCATCGTGGTCGTCACCACTGCCCCGCCGCTGTCCAGCAGGCTCACGCTGACCCCGCCGATGCCCGCTTCGCCCGCATCCTGCACGCCGTTGCCGTTGAGGTCGGTGTAGACCACACCGCTCACGCTGCCCTGTTGTTGGTCGCCAAAGTTGGCCGTGGCCGCGCCGCCCGCCGCCACGTTCACCGCCACAGAGTTGGCCGTGGTGCTGACAAAGCCTGCCGGGTCCGTCTCCACCACGGTGTAGGTTCCCGGCGTCAGGTTGGCGAAGAGATAGTTGCCGTCGCCCGCCGTCGTGGTGCTCACTACTGTCCCGGCGCTGTTGAGAAGGGTCACGCTGACCCCGCCGATGCCCGCCTCGCCTGCATTTTGCACGCCGTCGCCGTTGAGATCGTTAAACACCACGCCGCCCACTGTACCGATTTGCTGGTCGCCAAAGTTGGCCACGGCGCTGCCCCCCGCAGGCACGTTCACCGGCACGCGGTTGGGCGTGGTGCTGACGAAGTTGGCCGGGTCTTGCTCAATCACCGTATACGACCCCGCCACAATCCCCGTGAACAGATAGCTGCCGTTGCCCGCTGTGCTCTGCGTGCCCACGACAGTGCCGTTGGCGTCGGTGAGCGTCACAATAACCCCGCCGATGCCCGCCTCGCTCGCATCTTGCCCGCCGTCGCCGTTGAGATCGTTAAAGACCACGCCGCCCACTGTACCGATTTGCTGGTCACCAAAGTTGGCCGTGGCGCTGCCGCCGGGGGGCAGGCGAATGGGCACAACATTGGGCGTGGTGCTGGTGTAGCCCGCCGGGTCGCGCTCTTGCACCGCGGCATAATCCCCCGGCGGCAGATTGGTGAAGAGATAGCTGCCGTTGCCCGTTGTTGTAGTGGTAGTCATCACATTTCCGGCGCTGTCTAGCAGGTTCACACTGACGCTACCGATGCCCGACTCGCCCGCATCCTGCACGCCGTTGCCGTTGAGATCGTTGTAGACCATGCCGCTGACGGTGCCGTGCTGTTGATCGCCAAAGTTGGCCGTGGCGCTGCCGTTGGGGGAGACGCTGATGGCTACGCTGTTGGGCGTGGTGCTGGCATAGCCCGCCGGGTCCGTCTCCACGACGGTATACGCGCCGGGCGTCACCCCGCCAAAGAAGTAGCCGCCACTGCTGTTGGTGGTGGTGGTGATTACCGCGCCCGCAGCATCGAGCAGGCTGACCGTCACGCCGCTGAGTCCCGCTTCGCCCGCATCTTGCAGGCCGTTGCCGTTGAGATCGTTGAAGACCACGCCGCCCACCGTGCCGATTTGGTAATCGCCAAAGGTGGCCGTGGCACTGCCACCCGCGGGCACGCTCACGGCTACGTTGTTGGCCGTGGTGCTGGTGAAGCCGCTGGGGTCGGTCTCCGTGACGGTGTACGCACCGGGTGGCACACTGGCGAAGAGATAGCCACCACTGGCGTTGGTGGTTGTCGTGCCCACAGCGTTGCCGTTGGCATCGGTGAGGGTGACCGTCACGCCGCCGATGCCCGCTTCACCGGCGTCTTGCACGCCGTTGCCGTTAGGTCGTTGAAGACCACGCCGCTCACGGTGCCGCGCTGTTGGTCGCCAAAGTTGGCCGTGGCACTGCCGCCGGGCGGCACGCTCACCGCCACACGATTGGCCGTGGTGGTGACGAAGCCGCTGGGATCGGTCTCCACCACGGTGTATGCTCCCCGGCAACATGCCTGTGAAAAGATAGCTGCCGTTGAGCCCGTGGTCGTGGTCACCGGCGTGCCTGCACTGTTGAAGAGCGTAATCACCACGCCGCCGATCCCCGCTTCGCCGGCGGTCTTGCCCGCCGTCGCCGTTGAGATCGTTAAACACCACGCCGCTCACCGTGCCCCTGGCTGGTCGCCAAAGTTGGCCGTGGCGCTGCCGCCTGCCGACAGGTGAATCGGCACGATGTTGGGCGTGGTGCTGGTGTAGCCCGCCGGGTCCGTTTCGCTCACGGTATAGCTGCCTGCCGCCACACCGCTGAAGAGATAGCCGCCGTTGGCGGTGGTGGTGGTCGTGACCTCCGCGCCCGTAGATCGATCAGGTTGATCAGCACGCCGCCGAGGCCCGCCTCGCCGGCATCTTGCACGCCGTTGCCGTTGAGGTCATTAAAGACCACGCCGCTCACCGTGCCGATCTGCTGATCGCCAAAGTTGGCCGTGGCCGCGCCGCCCGCCGGCACGCTCACCGACTGGCTGTTGTTGGTGGTGCTGGCAAAGCCCGCCGGATCACGCTCGGTCACGGTGTACGTTCCCGGCGTCAGGTTAGCGAAAAGATAGCTGCCGTTGGCCGTCGTTGTGGTGGTGATACTCTTTCCGACGCTGTCAGTAGGCGTCAGCACGCCGCCGATCCCCGGCTCGCCGGGATCGTGCACGCCGTTGCCGTTGAGATCGTTGTAGACCACGCCGCTGACGCTGCCGATCTGATGATCGCCAAAGCTGGCCGTGGCGCGCCGCCCGCGGGCACAGTCACCGGCTGGCTGTTGGGCGTGGTGCTGGTGAAGCCCGCCGGGTCGGTTTCGCTCACCGTATAGCGGCCCGGTGTCACCCCCATGAAAAGATAGCTGCCGTTGCTCGCCGTGAGTTGGGTGGCGATCACCGTGCCAGCATTGTCAATGAGGGTTACGCTGACGCCGCCGAGGCCCGGCTCGCCGCTGTCCAAGAGGCCGTTGCCGTTGAGATCGTTGTAAACCGTGCCGCTCACGCTGCCGATCTGCTGATCGCCGAAGTTGGCCGTGGCCGCGCCGCCCGGTGGCAGGCTGATGGGCACAAGGTTGGGCGTGGTGCTGGTGAAGCCCGCCGGATCTTGCTCTTGCACGGCGGCGTAGCTGCCCGGCGGCAGGTTGGCAAAGATATACACACCGCTGCCCGCCGTGGTGGTTGTTCCCACCACTCTTCCCGCAGCGTCGAGTAGATTAACCGTGACGCCGCCCAGTCCCCGTTCGCCGGGATCTTGGACGCCGTTGCCGTTGGCATCGTTGAAGACCGTGCCGCTCACCGTGCCTTGTTGCTGATCGCCGAAATTGGCAATGCCCGCCCCGCCCGCTGCCACGGTGACGGGAACGCTGTTGTGGGTGGTGCTAACATAGCCCGCCGGATCGGTCTCGGTGACGGTGTAGCTGCCCGGCGTTATCGCTCTAAATTGATAGGTGCCGTTGCTGGCCGTGGTGGTGGTGATCGCCGTCCCAGCGCTGCTGGTCAGGGTTACGAGCACGCCGCCGAGGCCCGGCTCGCCGGCGTCTTGCCCACCGTTGCCGTTGAGATCATTAAAGACCACGCCGCTGACGCTGCCGATCTGCTGATCGCCAAAGTTGGCCGTAGCCGATCCGCCGGGGGGCAGGCTGATGGGCACAAGGTTGGGCGTGGTGCTGGTATAGCCTGCCGGGTCCTGCTCTTGCACCGTAGCATAGCTACCCGGCGGCAGGTTTGTAAACTGATAGTGACCGTTGCCCGCTGTGGTGGTCGTGGTGATCACCGTGCCGTTGCCATCCAACAGGCTGACGCTGACGCCACCGATCCCCATTTCGCCCGCATCTTGCAGGCCGTTGCCGTTGGCATCGTTGAAGACCGTGCCGCTGACCGTGCCGGGCTGTCGGTTGCCAAAGTTGGCCGTGGCCGAGCCGCCGGGAGGCACGCTTACCGGCACATTGTTGGCCGTGGTGCTGGTATACCCCGCCGGATCAGTCTCAGCCACGGTATACGCGCCGGGAGTCACGTTGCCAAAGCGATAACCGCCGCTGGCGTCGGTGGTCAGGCTGGCGATGACGGTCCCGGCGCCGTTGAGCAGAGCCACGCTGACGCCGCCGATCCCCGCTTCGTCCGCGTCCTGCACGCCGTTGCCGTTGAGATCGTTGTAAACCGTGCCGCTGACCGTGCCGATCGGCTGATCGCCAAAGTTGGCCGTGGCCGAGCCACCGGGGGATAGGCTAATCGGCACAAGGTTGGGCGTGGTGCTGGTGAAGCCCACGGGATCTTGCTCCTGCACCGTGGCATAGTTCCCCGGCGGCAGCCCTGCGAACTGATAGCCGCCGTTGCTGGCATTGGTGACCGTCGTTGCCACGACGTTCCCGTTGCGCGTTGAGCAAATTCACGGTGACGCCGCTAATGCCCGCTTCGCCGCCATTCTGGATGCCATCGCCGTTGAAGTCGCTGAACACCGTGCCCCCCACCGTGCCCCGCTGTTGATCGCCAAAGCTGGCCGAGGCGCTACCGCCGGGTGGCACGCTCACGGGCACGCTGTTCAGGGTGGTGCTGGTGAAGCCAGCCGGATCGAGTTCGCTGACGGTGTAGCTGCCCGGCGTCACGCCGATAAAGCCATAGCCGCCGTTGCTGGCTGTGGTGGCGGTAATCGTCGTCCCGGCGCTGTTGGTCAGGCTGACGCTGACGCCGCCGATCCCCGGCTCGCTGGCATCCTGCCGCCGTTGCCGTTGAGATCGTTGAAAACTGTGCCGCTGACCGTGCCGTTCTGCCGATCGCCAAAGTTGGCCGTGGCGCTGCCGCCGTGGGCACCACCACAGAGACGGATTGGCCGTGGTACTGGTGAAGCCGGGGGATCGCTTTCGGTCACACTATAGCTGCCCGGCGTCACGCCGATAAAGCCATAGCCGCCGTTGGCGTCGGTGGTGGTCGTGAGCAATTTGCCCGTTGGCGTCGATCAAACTCATCGTTACGCCGGGGATGCCCGCCTCACCTACGTCTTGGCTGCCGTTGCCGTTGAGATCGTTGAAGACTGTGCCGCTGACCGTGCCCTGCTGCTGATCGCCAAAGTTGGCCGCGGCACTGCCGCCCGCGGGCACGTTGACCGACACACGTTGGGCGTAGTGCTGACAAAGCCGCTGGGGTCGTCTCTTGCACGGCAGCGTAATCCCCTGGCGGCAGATTGGCGAAGAGATAGCCGCCACTGCCCGTGGTGGTGGTGGTTGCCACCACGCCCCCGCGCTGTCGATCAGGCTGACGACAACCCCAGCCAGCCCTGGCTCGCCGGGATCTTGCACGCCGTTGCCGTTGAGATCGTTGTAGACTGTGCCGCTGACCGTGCCTTGCTGTTGATCGCCAAAGGTGGCCGTGGCCGATCCGCCGGGGGGCACGCTCACGGGCACACTGTTGGCGCTGGTGGAGACTAGCCCGCCGGATCAGTTTCAGTCACGGTATACGCGCCGGGCGTCACACCGCTGAAGAGATAGCCGCCGCTGCTGTTGGTGGTAGTGGTGATCTGTGTGCCGTTGCGGATCAGGCTGATCAACACGCCGCCAATCCCCGGTTCACCGGCGTCTTGCGTGCCGTTGCCGTTAAAATCATTAAAGA
>CAVRLX010000017.1:0-263336 GCA_963721725.1 uncultured Chloroflexia bacterium | reverse complement strand
CGCTGGCGAATTCTGCGGAGTCTAGTTGGGCGCGCACAGCGGCAACGATTGGCGCATGGCGTTGGCGGTCGCTTGTGGACATGACAGAACCCTGGCGCTGGCGGAGGGTGGCGGCGATGCCCCACACACGCCGCACGCCAGGGGTGGTGGGTGAGGCTCAGGACCTCTCCCAACCCTTCCAGTGCCCAGGCCATGCCGCCGGTGTCCTCCTTCTCGTACCGGATGAGCAAACTGCGGCGGTAATAGTCGGCAGATTGGGCATACGCCCCTGCCATTTGGGATGCCAGCCCCAGGTTGCGTAACGCCCAGGGACTCCCTCTGCTTTGTGGATTGCGTTTGAGGTTCACCGTGAGGGATTCTTCTAACAGGGCAACAGCCTGGGTATAGTCCTGTGAAGCAATAGTCGCTTGTGCCAATAAATTCAAGCAAGAACTGAGGGGTCCTAAGTCATCCAGTTGTCGAAAGATTTCGATGCCTTCGCGCGCAAATTCAGCACTACATTCATAGTCGCCCTCTTCCATCGCCAGATCTGCCAGATTCTGCAACGAAATCCCCATCAGCCATGCATCGCCCAAGCGCCGACCATAGGCAAGACTTTGTTCATTATGTTGGGTCGAGCAGGTGTAGTCGCCCTGGATGTTGGCAATCGCGCCCAGTTCATGCAAACAACGCGCCTCGGATCGTAGATCGCCAACCTGTTGATAAAAGGCTAGACTTTCTTCCAGCGCTTGTTGCGCTGCCGCATAGTCATTCAGGATGCTGGCCAATGCGCCCAGTCGGTAGAGCAACTTAGCCCGCAACGCCAGCTTGCTTTCCCCTATGGGCAAAGACAAGTCCTCATCCTGCCCCGCTGTGTCGAGCCATGCCAGCGCCTTTGCCAGCCATTCGTGCCCTTCCTTCCAATGCTGTTGCACATACCAAAAGCGTCCTAGCCGGGCGGCCAGCCAGGCAACCGTCAGATCCGCGAGCGGGGCGACGCCAGTTTGCGCAAATCCCCACTCCAGGGCGGCACGAAAATTTTCATGATTGTGCTCCAACGCATCAAGGGCATCCGCCTGCGGTGGCCCCATGATTTTTGGCTCTTGCTGCTCGGCAACGCTCAGAAAGTAGTGGAGGTGGCGACGGCGCACGCCTGGCTCTAGCCCAATATCGACCAGTTTTCCCATTCCATATTGGCGCAGCAATTCGTGCATTTCAAAACGATTTGGTTCCGGTTGGCGGAGCAAGGATTTATCGAGCAATGTCGCAAGTATCTTCAGCGCTGCCCCCGCCACAGCCTGCGCCGCCTCCATTTGAAAATCGCCGCGAAAAATTGAGAGCGCACAGAAAATCCGTTGCTCTTCTGGCGAGAGAAATTGCCACGAATAGTCAAATGCTGTCCACAAACTGCGGTGACGTTCGGGCAGGCCACGCAGGCGAGTGTGCGCAGGGCGCTGGCCTTGCGCCATGTTTTGGGCAATTTCCACAAGGGATTGCTCGCGGACTAGGGCTGTGGCCAGTTCCAGGGCCAGGGGCAGCCCTTCGGTGATGCGGCAGATGCGTACAATTGCCGCCATCTCCTCGGCGTTGGGCGTAAAACGCGGCTGCGTTTGGCGTACCCGTTGCAGAAAAAACTCGCATTGCGGCATAGCCGCTCCATGGAATTCTCGGGTGGCCCTTATCTCGCCGGCTTGCGTGTCAGGCGCGGATAGCCCAACCCCGTCAATTCGAGGAAATGCTCTGCCTGCAACGTCAGCCGCTCGCGTGAAGTCACCAGTAGCGTGACGCGCGGCGCGTAGTGCAGAATCTCGACCAACAACTCAATCTCTGGCAGCAACTGTTCGTAGTTGTCCAGTACCAGCAACCGTTCCTGCTGAGATAAGGCCGCACACACTGTTGTTGGGGCAACAGGTGACCTTGCAAGGGGACGTCGAGCGCGGCTGAGAATGGCCTGGGGTAGAAACTGTGCCGTCGTAATCCCCGCCAGGGGGACAAAGACCGCGCCATGCTGAAATTTTCCACTTTGATCCGCGGCCACGGCCAGCGCCAGCCGAGTCTTGCCAATCCCGCCCGGCCCGGTGAGCGTCACCAATCGGCAGTTTCGGGGTTGCCGATCAGGTCGCCCAACTCGGCCAACTCTTGCTCGCGGCCAATCAGCGGCGTGGGGGGAATGGGCAGAGAAGGGGTGACAGGGCGCTCCGATATGCTATTCACTTTGTCACCCTGCCACCTTATCACCCTGTCAATCTTCCCGGACCGGATCGCTTCGGCCAGTGCCTGCGTCTCTGCGTCGGGGGGTATGCCCAACTCCTCCTCCAAAATGCGGCGGCAAGTTTCATATTGGGCCAGGGCCGCGGCCCGTTGCCCGCTCTCGGCCAGAAGCCGCATCAACCCGCGGTGGGCTTCCTCGCGCCAAGCTTCCAACGCCAACAGACGGCGCGTGTGGTTGATGGCCGCAGGCAGATCCCCCTGCCGTTCGGCAAAGTGGGCCAGCCCATGAAGCCCTTGCACAGCCGCCTCCCCGGAACTGGGCGCGCTGGCCCAACTGCCACTGTTCAAAGTCCGGGGCATCGCGGACGTAGAACCCTTCCAGAAAATCGCCCCGGTAGAGGGCGAGCGCCTGTTGCGGGCCTGGGCGTCTGCGGCTGTGGTTCCGGCTGACCCCAGCCGTGAACGCTTCTGTGTCCAGTTGATAAGGGAGGGTGCGGTTGAAACTAACCGTCTGCCGCTCAATCAGCAGCGCATCGCCCAGAAGGTCAGCGAGGTTGGAGAGACATTTGCTCAGGCTGGCTCGGGCCGCGGTTTCCGGTTGATCGCCCCAGAGCAGACCGGCCAGCGCGGGGCGGCTATGCGGGCGACCCGTAACTGCTGCGTAGTAGAGCAGCGCTTGGGCTTTGGCCGAGCGAAAGCCCGTGACGGGCTGGCCGTTACGGTAGATTTCGGGGCTGCCAAACAGAGTCAGTTCCAGCGTGTCGTGAGTGAATGGTTGGCGCATTTCGTCGCGATCTGTTCGCGTTGCCGTCCCGGTTGCTTGCTATGCTACCCCCACACGGATGGATACACGCTAGTATAACGAATTCCTTTCTCGCTGTGAAGGGGGCAAAGTGAGCGACACTTCTGCTGAACCAGCCTATTATCGCATCTTTCTGCTAACCGTCTGGCAAGAGCAGAGCCGGGGGCCGCCCCAAGCGAGCCGATGGCGCTTTCGTCTGGAAGATCCGCGCAGCGGTCGTCAGTTGATGTTTGCGGATGCCACAGCTTTGATGACCGCTTTACAAGAACTCTCACTACCCGTACAAGGCGTGGATGATAACCGAAGCCGATAAAGCGCTTGTCTGCCGCTGGGTGGCGGCAATCAATACGCAGGATCGGGCAGGAATTGCCCTATTCTATCACGTTTTCTCGTTCATTCTGATCAAGTCAAAGGAGTAAACAAATGAAGTTGATTCCGCACTATCTCATTCTGTTGTTAGTTGTGATGGTGGCTGCCTGTATGCCGATCCAGCCGCCTAGCGCCGCCGTACCTGTCAGTGAATATGAACATGATCATGGCACAATGGATGAATTAGGCACTGTAGATTTTCCGATCTCTTGTAATGCTGAGGCACAGACCGAGTTTAACCAGGGTATGGCCTTGCTGCATTCCTTCTGGTTTGCTCCGGCGATCCAGAGTTTCAACAAAGTTACCGAGTTAGACCCAACTTGTGCCATGGGGCATTGGGGCGTAGCAATGAGCCTGTTTGGGAATCCCTTTACCTGGCCGCCGGCAGCGAAAACGATGGAGGATGGCTGGGCTGCTACGGAAAAGGCCATCGCCGCTGGGGCCAAGACGCCGCGCGAGCAGGGCTATATTGACGCAATCACAGCCTTCTATAAAGATGCCGCCACCATCGATCACCGCACACGGGCTGTGGCCTATGCCCAGGCGATGGAAACACTCGCCACCCAATTCCCCGAAGACACCGAGGCGACCATCTTCTATGCCCTGGCGCTGGACGCTACTGCTTTGGCCACCGATAAGAGCTACGCCAATCAACTCAAAGCCGCAGAAATGTTGAACCAGATCTTTGCCGATCAACCCAATCACCCCGGCGTAGCGCATTATCTAATCCATAGCTACGACTACCCGGCCATTGCCGAAAAGGGGCTGGATGCGGCTCAACGCTATGCGGGCATCGCACCCGATGCGCCGCATGCCTTGCACATGCCCTCGCATATCTTTACCCGACGCGGACTGTGGCAGGAATCAATCGAGACCGATCTAAAATCGGCCCAGATCGCCAATGCGGAAGTCACCGCGGCCATGGGCGCGGGCACCGGTTCGTTAAACGCCCTCCACGCCGACGATTACCTAATGTATGGCTACCTGCAGTTGGGGCAGGATCAGGCCGCCCAACAATTGCTCGATCAACTCACAACCATTCAGAAGTTGGATGTTGAGAGCTTTGTCGCCACCTATGCCCTGGCAGCGATGCCTGCTCGCTATGCCCTTGAACGCAACCAATGGGCAGAGGCTGCCGGGCTGACCTTACAGCCGAGTCATCTGGCTTGGGAAAAGTTCCCGCAATCGGAGGCCGTGTTGGTCTTTGCCCGTGGCCTGGGCGCTGCCCGCAGTGGTGATGTCGCCGCTGCCCAGCGCGATCTGGAACGGCTCCAGATCCTGCACGATACCCTGGTCGAGGCCAAGAATGCTTATTGGGCGGGGCAGGCAGAAATCCAGTATACCGAAGTTGCCGCCTGGATTGCCCTGGCGCAAGGCAACCAGGATGAGGCGCTGGCATTGATGCAGCAAGCGGTGGATTTGGAAGCCGCGACTGAAAAGCACCCGGTGACGCCCGGCCCGCTTAAGCCCGCCCAAGAACTGTTGGGAGAGATGTTGCTTGAACTAGGCGACCCCACCATAGCCTTGCAGGCGTTTGAAGCCTCGCAGCAAACCGAACCGAATCGCTTTATGGGGTTGTATGGGGCCGCCCACGCCGCAGAGCTGGCGGGCGATCACGAAAAGGCGCGTACGTTCTATGAACAACTTGTCGCCCTGAGCGCCAACGCAGATGGGGATCGCACTGAACTAGCTACGGCGCAGGCATTTCTGGCGCAGAAGTAGCAGTGCTTGTCCCTTTGTGCCAGAGCCACCGAAGCGCTGGAGTCGCGCATCTGGGCCGGCATCCACGTCCGCTTTGAGATGGCCGTCGGTCGTAAGATGGGAGAGGCCGTGGCAGCAAAGGTGATTGCCCACGCCCAGCAGGATGGGGCGATGGCCGATCAATAACCACTGGGCTGGCATGTGACCGGCAAAATGAATGTGCTGGTCACATGCCAGGACAAATAAGATAGGACTTACGCAATTGAGCCAGAAGTTGAACTTTTCGAAAAGTTCAACTTCTCCTGTCGTCATCCTCACAGTGCGTAAGTCCTATAAGACTTACCCCATTTGAATTTGCTTTCAGGAGATGGAAGATGAAAAATTTCAGAGCCTTGATCATTTTTGCGATGTTGAGCTTCACCCTGTGGCTGCCTCTCACCGTTCAGTCTGGCCCGCACTTCCGATTCAGCGATAACTTTGAGACCGACCAGGGATGGGGCATCTTTGAGGAGATCGTGGGGGGCAGCCCTTGCTATGGAGAGGAGATTGGCGAGGTGGCGCACGCGCCACCGATGTCGCAGCGCAGGGGGCCAATAGCCTGCGGGTGTGGGCGAACAGGGCATTGTCATCCCAAAGCAATCATGTGATCGCGCAGAAAAAAGTTTCAGACGTTGGTTTGACCGGTCGTTTTCGCTACCAGGTGCTGGCCTACCAAGCGCCGGAAACGGCGGCAACTGGCGAAACGGGGCCAGAGTTCAGTATGCAGAACACGCGCGAGATTACACCCGGCCAATTCAGAACTGCCACGGCGGGCATCCAATTCCGCACGAATCCGTATAGCCCGGTCTATAACACGTGGGCGATCTGGGCGGAGGTATCCCCAGGGCAGGCTGACTGGCAGACCTTCTTGACAACGGATGCGCTCCAGCCCGGAAAGTGGTATACCATCATCCTTGAGGCTGACTACACCACCAATCAATATAGGCGCTTTTGGCTGCGCGGCCCTGGCATTCACCTCGCGCAGGATCTCTCGGCCTATACCATCGCCCAGGAGGCGAAGTTCAGCGAGCAAGCCTTCTGGCTAACGTTGGAAAGCGAAAACCTCTACAACAATTGTGGGACAGCGGGGAATTTTCAGTATAAGGTCTATTACGATGATGTCACCCTACGTCAGTTAGGATCGTAAGATCGGCTGACCGTTATCATCCTGACCAACCAGGACTCGGCCCCGTGGGATATGTGCAAGGATGTGGCTGGGTTGGTGGAGCCGACGTTGGCTTGACATAAAGGAGAGAAGAGTATGAACATAGGTGCAGCCAAAGCCATTGCCCGCCGTTGGCTGGCCGAAGAATGGGAAGGGAAGCCCGGTTTTCTCGGTGCGATCTATTGTGGATCGACGAACTGGAAATCCGATGAAACGGAGTATGTGCCGCCTTCTGACATTGATATACTGATTTGGGTCGATGGCGAAACACGCACGCTGGATCGGGTCTACCAGGACGGGGTGATTCTGCAACCCTCTGTCCTGCCCTATAGTCGCTTGAGTCGCACCCCGGAGGAGATCCTTAGCGATTTTCGGATTGCCTCTCATTTCAGCGTTCCCAGCATTATCGCCGACCCCACGGGACACTTGACGATGCTGCATCAGGGAGTAGCCCCAGAATATGCCCGGCGCACGTGGGTGCGCGCCCGCTGTGAACGGGTACGCACGCGCATCGACGAAATTCTTGACACCTGGCTGGCCCCGGACCTGGAGACGGATGAGCTATGGATGCAGGTCTTCGACCTCTACTACGCTGTCTTTCTCCTCTCTGAAATTCTGCCTGTGGCCGATCTGCGCGATCCCACTGTGCGTAAAGCGTTTGTGCTATCGCGGGAGATTCTCGCAAAGCAGGGACGCCTGGATCTACAGGAAGCGATGTTTGCGCTGTTGGGCTGTCAGCAGATGAGCCGTACAGACGTCGAAACTCACTTTGCAGTCTATGCAGAAGCGTTTGACCAGGCCAGTATGTTCCTGCGCACGCCCTTCTTTTTCAGTGCTGATGTGGCTGCGGATTCGCGTCCGGTGTCCGTAGGGGGCGTGCGCGAGATTATCGACAGTGGATTGCACAGAGAGGCAATGTTTTGGATGATTGCCATCTACAGTGTGGCTGTGAAAGTGATGCAGAATGATGCCCCTGACGCCGAGAAGACGGCTCATCTGGCGCAATATCGCCAGCAGATGGGCGAGCTGGGATTGCGCAGCAAAGAGGATATCATCGCCCGCGTTGCACAACTCAAAACGCTGGTGCCCGCATTTATGGAGGTGGCCGAGCAGATTATGGATTGCAATCCGGCCATTCAAAATTGATTATCCCAGGAAAGGAACCCATTCAATATTCACATCTTTTGCATCGCTGAAGGCAAGATTGTGGAACGCTGATCCGAAGTATACCTGCTTGGTATGCTTCAACAAGTCGACGCCTTGCCTGTGAGCGGGCGGTAACAACCAAAGGGCAAGAAATCATGAATCTTAGCGGACAAATCGCCGTCGTCACGGGTGGTGGGCGCGGATTAGGGCGAGCCTATGCTTTTGCATTGGCGGAGGCTGGCGCAGCCGTTGCCGTCACATCGCGCACCGAGGCAGAAATTCGAGAAGTGGTGCGGATCATCGAGCAAAACGGCGGTCGTGCGCTAGCCGTTACGGCAGATATGACGGATGCGGGCGCTGTAACAGAGATGGTAGCATCCGTCGAGCAAGCGTTGGGATCGGTGGATCTGCTAGTCAACAATGCTGGCGTTCTGCGTGCAGTCGGTCGGATCGTCGAAGTAGACGCCGACAATTGGTGGCGCGATAAGAGATCAATGTGCGTGGCCCCTTTCTCTGCATCCAATCCGTCTTGCCGGGTATGATCGCACGCAAACGAGGACGTATTATTAATTTGGCCAGCGGTGCTGGTCTCAACGCAATTGATGGCGGCTCCGCCTATTGCTTGAGTAAAGCTGCGCTGATCCGCTTGAGTGAGCAACTGGCGATCGAAACAAAGGAGCACGGCATTGTTGTCTTTGCCATCCACCCTGGCACCGTGCGTACGCCGATGAATAAATATATGCACGATTCAGAACTTGTCGGCCAGCGTGTACCCTGGCTGCAACAGTGGTTTCGTCAACTCTATGCCGAAGGGAAGGATACGCCGATTGAGCGCTCGGTGGAACTCGTCCTGCAACTGGCTTCGGGCAAAGCCGATGCACTATCTGGTCATTATATTGATGTCAATGCCGATCTCGACGAGTTGATACACCGTTCAGCAGAGATTCAACAGAATGATCTGTTAATGCTACGCTTACGAACATCCGTTTGAATATGCAGGGAAGCTGCTTATGAACCTACGCCAATACAACCGCGACGCTTGAAACCGGCGGGGGGCGCGCTGCGATCGTTGGACGCAACCGGTCAGTGTGACAGCAATCGTTGCCGCACATCGAGCCTAATGCCAGAATCCAGGATTGAACATACAACCAGGAAAGGAACCTATCTAATGTCAACCGAAACCAACAAAGCACTTGTCCGCCGCTATGTGGATGAAGTTTCCAATCGGCGGAATCTGGCCGCTATTGATGAATTGATCGCCCCAGACTATCTGCACCATTCCGATGCTGGCAACGTTTTTGAATTGCGCGGTCCGGCGTTTATCCAGAGCGAAGTAAGTGTGATCAGCGCCGCCTTTGCCGATGCACATTGGACGATTGAGGATCTGATGGCTGAAGGGGACAGAGTAGTCTATCGCTGGACGGCAACGGGGGTTCATCAGGGCGAATTCAGGGGAATTGCCCCCACAGGCAAAGCCGTGATGTTGCGGGGCATTACCATTTTGCGAATCGAAAACGGCAAGCTTGCCGAACGCTGGGGGAGTGCGGATATGGTGGGACTATTGCAGCAACTTGGCACTGCTGTCTAATTGTGCTCCATACTCTTGGTGCCATAAATCTGGATCAGTATTGAACATACCATCAGGAGAGGGAACCGACCAAAACAAAGAGACCCGGCTGTCAAGCCGGGTCTCTTTGTTTTGGTAGCCTGTCGTCCAGACGAAACAGGTCATATCTTCAAATTTACTATCTATGCTAAAAACTGCTACTCACTATCAGAATCACACGGACCTACGTAGTCGCCATGAGCCAAATGGCTATTGAGGGATGCGCTAGAAACACTAATTGTTTTTCCCTTGTGGCATATAACGACTTTATTAGGTTTTGCAGACACGGGTAATACCAATGCAGTCAACAACACAGATGATATAAGCAGCACATGCAAAAACCGTTTCATCTTTCTCTCCTATGGCAAAACAGTAAAGCACTTAAGTTTAGATTAACAGATGACCTACACTTTGTCAATCAATCTGCAAAAATTGTAACGATGCGGCAAGTGCGTAACGTCTCTCTTTGTGGTAGAAAAGAATGGGATATTTCTCACCCTGCCACGAAAATTCATCTGCACCGAAAGGAAAGCCGCTGTGACCAGTCTGATTGTTGTCCATCCCAAGTTCGATGGGGTCTGGCCGTGGGTGGCCGACGCCCTGCACGCCCGCTGGCAGACGGAAGGGCCAGTGACGTTTCTGCGCTTGGCCGGTGACGAAACCCGCCCATTGGGGGAGGTGGTGGACGCATCGGCCCCGGTGACGCGGATGGTTGTTCTGGGCGTGCCCGTGACAGCGCGCTGCGTTGAAAAGTTCACGGCTCTGGAGGAAGTGGCCTGTCAAGAAGCCTACGTGACAGCGCCGGGGACTTGTTCGCGGTCCAGGGGTGTGACGGTCTATCGCCAATTCAGTGAAGGATTTTGGGGGCAGAGTGTGGCCGAATATGCGCTGGCCCTGACGCTGTGCGGTTTGCGCCGAATTCCACAGATGCACCATCGCATTCTGACCGACCTGTCGCCCTGGGACTACGCGCCCGCGGACGGCATGGGGCTGGCCGGGCAGCGCGGGCAGCAATATGGCGACGATAGCCGATTTACCAACGGCACAGTGGCGGGCAAACGAATACGCATTGTGGGCGCGGGCAATATCGGCAGCCGCTACGCCAGCTTCGTCAACATGTTGGGCGCGGATGTGGCTGTGTGGGACCCCTTCGCGGCGGAGCCTGCCTTTCATCGGGCTGGTTCGCGGCGCAAGTGGCATTTGGAACGGCTAGTACAGGATGCGGAGATTTTTGTGCCGATGCTGCCTCTCACCGATTCGACACAAGGGCTGGTGACTGCCGAACATATCCACGCGCTGCCCACCGGCTGTCTGGTTGTGCTGGCGACGCGCGCCAACATCTGCCACATGCCCACCCTGCGCGCTCGCGTGCTGGCGGATGAGCTGGCCCTGGCCGCGGATGTCTTCGACGTGGAACCGCTGCCTTTGGATGATCCTCTGCTAGGGCGTGATAATGTGGTTCACTCCCCCCACAACGCTGGCCGCACGATCCACGCCAATCAGCAATGGGCCGCAGCGCTGGCAGAGCAGTTTCGGCCCCGATCATCCGACCGCTGACGTACCTCTACCGCAAGGCTGACAGAGAGGCGTGGGTTTTAGGGCAATTGACTGGGCCACCGGGGATAAAGCCGCGTTCTCCATCTATACCTCGTTCTGATACCGGCATAGGGTGCGCTGAAAAGCGGATGCGTTATAATGGGACAATCAGAAGAATCACACGCAATACCCTTTACCCATCCTATCACCTTGTTACACCCCGAAGCAGCACACAAGGCCATGTTTCAAAGAGCAAAAACTGTTCCTTTGTGGCGCTGCTTCGTATACCTCCCCATGACGAAAGGACCCATTGTGGACTCCACCCCCAAGCAATTTTTGAAAGATCTATTAGCTGCGCCGCGCCCGTCGGGCTATGAACAGCCGGTGCAGCAAGTGGTGCGCGACTATGTCGCCAGCTTTGCCGACGACGTGACCACCGATCTCCACGGCAACGTGATTGTGGGTAGCCATGTGGACGCGCCGCAGCGTCTGTTGCTGGCCGGTCACTGTGATCAGATCGGCCTCGTGGTCACCTATATTGATGACAAAGGCTTTCTTTATACTAAGCCCATCGGTGGCTGGGACCCGCAACAACTCATCGGCCAGCGCATGACCGTGTGGACCGCCGGCGGTCCTGTGCCTGCCGTGATTGCGCGCAAGCCCATTCACTTGCTCAACGAAGAAGAGCGCAAAAAAGTGGTGAAGCTTGAAGAAATGTGGCTGGATATCGGCGCAACCGACAGAGCCGACGCTGCCAGCGTGGTGCGGATTGGCGATCCCGTGACGTTGGAATTGGGCTATCAGGAGATGCGCAATGGTCTTGCCAACGCGCCCGGCATGGACAACATCACCGGGTTGTGGGTGGTGATCGAGGCACTGCGCCGCGCTGCCGAGCAGGGGCTAACCTGCGCCCTTTTTGCCGTCTCCACCGTGCAAGAGGAGATCGGGCTGCGCGGGGCCATCACCAGCACCTATGGCGTAGCGCCGACCATCGGCATTGCCGTGGATGTGACCCACGCCACCGACTGCCCGACGATGGACAAAACCCAACAGGGCGATCTGAAACTGGGCGGCGGCCCTGTCATCGAGCGTGGCCCTAATGTCAACCCACGCGTTTATGACAGGCTGATCTCCACAGCGCAGAGCGCCGGGATCGGCTATCAAGTGGCGGCCCATGGTCGCGGCACGGGAACCGACGCCAACGCTATCCAGCTTTCACGCGCCGGCGTTGCCACCGGGCTGATCGGCATTCCCAACCGCTATATGCACAGCGCCGTAGAGACCATCGCCTTGGACGATATTGACCGCGCCGCTGATCTGCTGGCCGCCTTTGCCGTGGGCTTGGGCGGGGATGAGGATTTTAGACCATAACGTAGTGCGTAGTGCGTATTCCGTGTTCTGAGATACGGAATACGCACTACGCACTACCCATCATCTTTGGAGACCAAACCATGTACGAACTGATCAAAACCCTCACCGAACTGACCGGGCCGGTGGGGCAGGAAGGCGAAGTGTTAGATGCGGTTGAAAAGCTCTGGCAAGAGGGCGGCGCGCAGACCGAACGCACGGCGATTGGCAATGTGCTGGGGCGCGTCGGCGGCACCGGGCGCAAAGTGGCGTTGGTGGCCCATGCCGACGAACTCTGCTATCTTGTGCGCGCCATCGACCGCCGCGGCTTTCTGTGGCTGGCGAATGGACAGGCCTGGACCCGCACCACCAGCTTTCGCAATGGCTTTACCATCGGCCAGCGTGTGCGCGTCTTGGCCCGCTCTGGCATCCTCCCCGGCGTGATCGCCGCGGTCACCGGCCACATGGCGACACTGGCGACTGGCGAACCGCGCGAGTTGACCTGGGACGACTTCTGGGTGGACACCGGCCTCAGCCGCGAAGAACTGCTGGCACGTGGCGTCACCCCCGGCACACGGGTGATCTGGGATGCGACCACAGAAAAGTTTGGCCCGCATGTGGTGGGCAAGGCGCTGGATGACCGGGTGCCGCTGGCCGTGCTCACCGAGGTCTTGCGCCGTGTGCCTGTCGAGACTCTGACCTGTCAACTCACCCTGGCCTGTACTGTGCAAGAGGAGATCGGGCTGGTGGGCGCATCGGCGCTGGCGGCGCACGAACGCTTTGACGCGGCCATTGCCGTGGAGGTGGGGCTGGCCGGCGACATTCCCGGCGTCAGCGAAAGCATGATGCCGCTGCGCCTGGGGAGCGGACCTGTGCTAGTCCACAAAGATGCCCAGGTTCATTATGATCACGCCCTTACCGCGCAACTGGAAAAGACGGCTGCTGCCGCCAACATTCCCATTCAGCACGCCATCTTTGGCTCGTTTGGCAGCGACGGCATCGCCATGATGAAGGCCGACATCCCCGCCGCCCTGGTCGCCTTCCCCACGCGCTGATACCCACACGCCGTTTGAAACCGGCCACATGGCCGACATTGAAGCGCTGACCCGCTGGTTGTGCGCCTATGTCACCCGTTAGCCGAGAGCTAAAGACTCCCGGCTAGCAGCAGTGCCCCATGAATGGGGCTACGGGCAGGTGTCACAAGCCCCATTCATGGGGCGCTGCTCTGTAGAACGGGGATTGATCCCCGTGCTTTGACGCTTTGAGTTTGATTGACAGGATCTGACGCAAATGCTACTATTCGCCTACTGTCGATACTCTGGTCTGGCAAAGAGATCTACCCTCGTTTTTTCCTGACCATGTCAACTTTATGTTTATTTTCCCCTGGGCGATCAAGTGCCCACCCATCAATCTTACTCATGGAGGAACTAGCATGATATCAAAGCGGTTTGCAATTCTGGCGGCGCTGCTGATCACATCGTTGCTGTTGGCAGCCTGTCCGCAACCAGTGCCGATGATGCCCGGTGGCCCGGCGGCCAGCGATGGCGGCAGCGCCACCACCGAGGAGAGCACGGAGGCTCCCGCCATGGCCCCGGCTGAAGCCGGCGGCGTTTTTGTGCAAGGAACCAGTGACGATCCCTCGATTCTGAATCCAATTTTGGGATCAGGGACCAATAGCTCGGACGTGTACAGCAAGCTCTATCCTGTGCTCATCGGCCAGGATGCGTTTAGCGGTGAACTTGTCCCCACGGAACTGGCGGAAAGCTGGGAAGTTTCGGACGATGGTCTGGTGTGGACCTTTACGCTGCGCGATGATGTTTTTTGGAGCGACGGCGAGCAGGTTGACGCCGCAGATTTCAAATTCACCTACGATGCGATTGCCAGCGAATTGGTGGAAACCCCGCGCAAAAACAATGTCGAGCTGATCACCAGCATCGAAACCCCAGACGCACAGACCATTGTCGTCACTTTCTCCGATGTAAAGTGTGATGGGTTGACCAACCTGGGTCTTGGGCATTCTCCCCAGCCATCTCTACGCGGCTGATTTTAGTGATGTGATGACCAGCCCGGAAAATGAAGCGCCCACGGTGACTTCTGGCCCGCTGGTTTTCAACGACTGGATTCGTGACGACCGTGTGACCACCTTGGGCGATCTCGAATATTTCAAGGGCGCACCGTACATGGATGGCTGGATCTACAAAGAGATCCCCGATGCCGGTGGCCGTTTGGCGCAACTTCAGACTGGCGAAGTCAGTTATATCGATCTGCAACCGGAACAGTTAACTACGGTTGAGCTGGACCCGAATCTATCTATCTATAAGTATCAAGATGATGGCTATGATTACATTGGCTTGAATCTTGCCGATCCGGCCAATCCGCAGCCCGGCCTTGATGAAGATGGTAACCTCATTGAGCAAGAGCCGCACCCAATTTTGAGCGATAAAGCCGTGCGCAAGGCGATTGCCCACGCCCTCGACTATCAGACCATTATCGATCAGGTCTACTTGGGCCAGGGTTACACCATGGGGGCCAATGTGCTGCCTGCGATTGAATGGGCCTACAACGATGCGATCCAGCCCTATGCCTATGATGCTGAGATGGCAATGCAGATCTTGGAAGAGGCTGGCTGGGTGGACAGCGACGGCGACGGCGTGCGCGAGAAGGATGGCGTCGTGCTGGAACTGGGGCTGATGACCAATGCTGGCAACACCACCCGCGAAGATCTGGGTGCGTTGGTGCAAGATCAACTTGGTGGCATTGGCATTCGTGTCAACTTCGAGGCAATTGAATTTGGCACCATGATTGAACAGATGCTGGCGCAGACCTATGACATGGTGATCATCGGTTGGACGGGCCTGGGTGCTGATCCCAACGATGATGTCTTCTGGCGCAGCGAGTTTGATGCACCGGGCAGCGGTTTCAACTTTGTCAGCTTCAACAACGAGCGCGTCAACGAATTGTTAAAATCCGGCGTTTCCACGCCTGGCTGTGATCCCGAAGCGCGGGCACCCATGTATAAAGAGATCCAAGAGATCATCCACGAAGAAGTTCCCTATGTCTTCGTGCGCGGACGTGTGAGCAACATTGGCTATTCTAGCAAATGGCAGGGCATTGATGCCGGCCCGTGGAGCTTCTATCACAACTTGGAACAATGGTCGCTGGTTCCGTAAAGATGGAAGTGGGCCTGTAGATTGCGATGACGTGATAGTTGTCTAAATTCAAGTGAATTCAAGAGGATAACAACTGGCGGGGAACTGGCTCTGTTGTGAGCTAGTTCCCCGCCAGTTGTTTTATTGTTTCTCCGTAGATTATACCCATCGTCGCGAACAAAATGGCGATAGGTCCTAAAACGACAAAAATTGACAGCCGTGTCGTAAGGTGCTACGCTATTTTGTGGTTAAACCCGTTTAGGCACTTACTATTCCCCCAGGCATACGCCTATCTGAATCCAATGGAGGATACAGCATGAAACAAAAACGATTTGCAATTTTGGCGCTGCTCCTGATTGCCTCAATGCTATTGGCGGCGTGTCCGCAGCCGCAGCCGATTGCGCCGACCACCGGCCAACCGGAAGCGCCCGCGACCACGGGCGAACAGGGCACAGGCGCCGAGCAACCTGCCGCTGCCACAACCCCCGGCGGTATCTTTATTGAAGGCAGCAGCGACGACCCCTCGATTTTGAATCCTGTCCTGGCTTCAGGAACCAACAGTTCCGATGTTAACAGCAAGCTGTACCCATCGCTCATCGGCCAGGATGCCTTCAGTGGTGAGTTCGTTCCCACCGAATTGGCCGAGAGTTGGGAAGTCTCCGACGACGGTCTGGTGTGGACCTTCACCTTGCGTGATGACGTCCTGTGGAGTGACGGCGAAGTGGTGGACGGCAACGACTTCAAGTTCACTTTTGATGCCATCAACGCCGAAGGGGTGGAAAGCCCACGCAAATACTTCTGGGATTCTATTTCCAGCATCGAAGTCCCCGACCCGCAGACCGTGGTCATCACCTACAACAAGGTACAGTGTGATTCGTTGGGCCAGTTGGGCCAGCCCTTGTTGCCCAGCCATAAGTATGCGGAAGATTTCAGCGACATTATGACCAGCCCGGAAAACGACGCCCCCAGTGTCAGTGCTGGCCCCGTGATCTTTAACGAATGGGTGCGCGACGAGCGCGTGACCACTCTGGGCAACCCCGACTACTTCAAAAGCGCCACCAATATAGAGGGATGGATCTACAAAGAAGTCCCCGATGCGGGTGCGCGTTTGGCGCAGTTGCAGACGGGCGAAGTCAACATGGTTGGCCTTCAGCCCGAACAACTCACCACGGTGGAACTTGATCCTAATCTGAGCATCTATAAATATGAAGATGACGGCTACGACTATATCGCTCTGAATCTGGCAAACCCGGCGAACCCGCTCCCCGGTTTGGATGAGAGCGGCAACCCCGTGGAGCAAGATCCGCACCCTGTGTTGGGTGATAAAGCGGTGCGTCAGGCCATTGCCTATGGGCTGGATTACGACTCGATTATCGATCAGGTCTATCTGGGCCAGGGCTATCGCATGGCGTCCAACGTGTTGCCCGCGATTGAATGGGCCTACAACAACGATTTGACGCCCTATCCGTATGACCCAGAGATGGCGATGCAACTCTTGGAAGAGGCTGGCTGGGTGGACAGCGACGGTGATGGTGTGCGCGAAAAAGATGGCGTGGTGATGAACTTGAACCTGATCACCAATGCGGGCAACACCACCCGCGAGGATCTGGGCGCGCTGGTGCAGGATCAATTGGGCAATCTGGGCTTTAACATCAACTTCGAGGCCATTGAGTTTGGCACGCTGTTGGAAGCCATGGACGCCCAGACCTTTGATATGATCATCATCGGCTGGACCGGGCTAGGGGCAGATCCCAACGACGATGCCTTCTGGCGGCGTGAATATGACGTGCCGGGCAGTGGCTTCAATTCAGGTAGTTTTGCCAACGACCGCGTCGAAGAGTTGCTGACCCAGGGTGTGACTGTGCCGGGCTGCGATCCCGCAGAACGCGCGCCGTTCTACAAAGAAGTCCAGCAGATCATGTATGACGAAGTGCCCTATGTCTTTGTGCGGGGGCGCATTAGCAACATCGGCTACACCAACAATTGGCAGGGCATTGAGCCGGGACCGTGGAGCTTCTATCACAACATGGAACAGTGGTCACGCACGGCTGAATAAGTCCGCCCATGTGGGCTAATCTCAACGTGCAAAGTGAGGGGGGTAGGGAGCCAGACCGGCTCTTTACTCCCCTTCTTTTGTCTCGCTTTCCCAAATTGGGCAGTGGAACACTTTTTTGTTATTCCATATGGCTTTATGCTTACATAACCCTTATTCTTGGCTGCTTGCCGGAGATAATCTCCATCACGGAGGCTTACTGTGACCCGATATGTGTTGCGCCGTTTGTTGCAGGCGATCCCTACTTTGCTGGGTGTCAGTGTCATCGCTTTTTTGCTGGTTAACTCGACTCCCGGCGATCCGGTTCTGATCCGCACGTTTGATCCCAGGATCACACAAGAGACGCGCGAAGTTATGCGACGTCAACTGGGATTGGACCAAGGGTTGCCGATTCAGTATATCCGCTGGTTTACAGGCTTTTCGATCCGCCCCGGCGATGCAGTGGCCGAGTTTTCCAGCGATACAGTGGATTGTAATTACATGGGCGGGATTAACTTTACCCTGTGTGACACGGGCGGTGGCATTCTGCGCGGCAACTTGGGAACCAGTGTGGAGACTAAACAGCCCGTGTGGGATCGGATCCGCGAGCGCATGCCTGCCACGTTGGAATTGGGGATGGCTGCCTTGTTGCTGGCGATTGTGCTTGGCGTTCCGTTGGGGGTGCTTAGCGCCGTCTATCAAGGCTCGATTTTCGACAATGTTGTGCGGATTTTGGCTGTGGTGGGCAACGCTGTGCCGATCTTCTGGCTGGGGCTGATGTGTATCTTTTTCTTCGGCGTCTATCTGGGCTGGTTGCCCACAGGCGGGCGACAACAGGTTTCGTTGACCAGCGAGTTTAATCTGCTCGACCGGCTGCACCATCTAATCTTGCCCACGATTATCCTCGCCTTTGGCAACATCGCCGGTATGAGCCGATTTATGCGCACCGAAACCCTCGAAGTGATCCGTACCGATTACATCCGCACGGCCAAAGCCAAAGGGCTGCCCAATGGCAGCGTTTGGTTTATCCACGCCACCCGCAACGCCCTGGTTCCGCTGATGACGCTGCTGGGACCATCCATTGCCGGCGTACTCACGGGCGCTGTGATCACCGAAACGATCTTTGCGTGGCCGGGCATGGGGCGGCTGGCCTTTAACGCCGCTGTGCAGCGCGATTATCCCACTGTGCTGGGCACAGTGATGTTCTTCTCTGTGCTCACGATTGTGGGCAATCTTTTATCGGATATCTTTTATGGGCTTGTGGATCCACGCGTGCGGTTATCCTAATCGAGAAGGAAAAATTATTATGTCGGTACAACAAGCCACTACAGCCGATTTAGTCGCACTTGCCGCCGAGCCACAGCTAAAGCGCAAACCACAGACCTTCTGGGGCATGGCGTTGCGCAGCTTGCGCCGTGATAAAATGACCCTGATTGCACTTACCTTTTTGTTTGTGCTGGGGATGCTTTCGTTGCTGGCCCCGGCCCTCACCGAACTTCTGGTGGGCGTTGGCCCCAATGCCACTAACCCCAGCAATGCCTTTGCGCAACCTTATATCGGACCCTATATTCAATGGATTCTGGGCATGGATCCCGTGACGGCCCCCACCATGTTGGGCAAAGCCAACGGTGTTACCCATTGGCTCGGCACCGACCAACTGGGCCGGGATCAGTTTGCACGCCTGCTTTATGGCGGACGGGTGAGCCTGGGCATTGCCTTTGCCGCAGCGGCGATTACGCTGGTCGTGGGCGTCAGCGTGGGCGCGATTGCCGGCTTTTTCGGCGGCATGGTGGATGATATGATCATGTGGCTGATCAACACGCTGGTCTCCATCCCCGGCATCTATTTGCTGATTATCATCACCGCCATTTTCAAGCCCAAACCCATGACATTGATGCTCTTCCTGGGGCTGCTTGGCTGGTTTGGCACGGCGCGCCTGATCCGCGGCAATGTCTTCAAGGTGCGCGAACTCGATTTTGTATTGGCGGCGCGCTCCATCGGCGTGAGCAATCTGCGTATTATGCTGCAACATGTGATCCCCAACAGCCTGCCCATTATTATCGTCAATGCCGCCATTGATATCGGCGTCCTGATTCTGGTGGAGTCGGCACTGAGCTTTTTGGGGTTGGGGGTGCAGCCACCCGATGCCACGTGGGGCAGTATGTTGAACCGGGCCAACAACCTGATCTTTCTGCGCGATCCACAGACAGGGGCCTTTGTCGCCCTGCATTTGCTGGTTGCGCCTGGCCTCTTGATTACGTTGACCGTGTTGGCGCTCTACCTCATCGGTGACGGCCTGCGCGATGCGCTGGACCCCATGATGAAAAATACCAACTAAGTCGTGCCGATGGCAACACCAGCCTCAAATAACAGAAAAGCTAGAGATGAACGGAGACCAGAGATGAATCTCCGTTCTTTTTTGCCGCAGCCAACCGAAAATCGAACGTGCTTCTCCACTCCAAATTGACAGACAAGGGGTGGAATGCTACTATGCGGGTAGCCCTGACCGGGCGGATGCCTCGAATTACCGAATGGCTGGGTTTTTCCTCAACCGGTCACCATTAAAACCACTGTTGAATACACGCCTTTGCGCCAAAACCAAGCAAAATTACAAAGCCCAAAAGTGTAGTCCATGCACAAATCCAAAGCATAGTTTCAAAACAAGTCCGGCTTTGTTAATTCCAACCTTTTTATCCTGATTTGGGCGTAAGCCCCCACCAATTTCATGGAGGAATCTGTATGAGATTGAAACGATCTTCTCTCCTAGCCCTGCTCCTGATCTTTGTTTTGATCATGGCGGCCTGTAATCAAGACACCCCGCCGCCTGCCGCACCGGCCGCCACCGAGGTCGCCGCGGCCCCAGCCGAAGCCACCGAAGAACCGGCTACGGAAGCCACTGAAGAACCTGAAGCGGAAGCTACCGAAGAACCCGCCGAAGAAGCCACTGAAGAACCCGCCGAAGAGACCGTCGAAGGCGCAGCTATTTCCGAAGTGGTGATTGTGGAAGAACCCAGCGCCGCTGCCGCTGTCTCTCGCTTGGAAGCGGAAGACATCGACATCTATGCCTATTCCGTGAGCGAAGCGGAAGTCTTCAACACGGTACAGAATTCACCCAATCTGAAGTACTCGCAGTCTTTCGGTTCGTACAACGACTTGACCTTCAATCCGGTTGGCCCTGTGTTTGAAAACGGCAGCCTCAACCCATTTGCCGTGCCTGCCGTTCGTTCGGCCATGAACAAACTGGTTGACCGTAACTACATTGTGCAGGAAATTTTCAATGGTCTGGCTGTCCCCAAATATTTCCCCATTAACGGCGCATTCCCTGATTACGCCCGTTTGGTGGATGTGGCCCGCCCGCTCGAACTGCAATATGCACCCAATGCCGAAGATGCGGAAGCCACCATCGCCGCCGAAATGGAAGCTTTGGGCGCAGAATTGGTGGATGGCAAATGGCAGTATGAAGGCAATCCCGTCACGCTCATCTTCTTGATCCGCACGGAAGACGAACGCCGCGAGATTGGCGATTATATCTCCAACCTGCTCGAGGACATCGGCTTCACCGTCACCCGCGACTATCGCACCAGCGCCGAAGCCTCGCCGGTTTGGGCACAGGGCGATCCCGCCGAAGGCCAGTGGCATCTCTACACGGGCGGTTGGGTCACCACAGCCATCAGCCGCGACCAGGGGAGCAACTTCGACTTCTTCTACACCGATCGCGGTCTTGGCTCGCCGCTGTGGCAGGCCTACACCCCCACAGTCGAGTTTGATGCCGTTGCGCAGAAACTTGCCAACAACGAATTTGAAACGCTGGACGAGCGCACCGCCCTCTTTGCCGAAGCCCTGGACCTTGCCCTGCAAGATTCTGTGCGCCTGTGGCTCGTGGACCGCCTGAGCTTCTCGCCCTATCGCAGCAACATTGCCGTGGCCTCTGACTTGGCCGGCGGTATCTATGGCTCGTGGCTGTGGGCACACACGCTCAAAGCTGAAGGCGACACCGATGGCTCGGTCACGATTGCCATGCCCGCCATCCTCAACGACCCGTGGAATCCCATCAACGGCAGCAACTTTATCTATGACACCATGCTGATTCGCGCCACGGGCGATCAGGATGTCTTCCCCGATCCCTTCACCGGCCTCTTCTGGCCGCAGCGCATTGAAAGCGCCGAAGTGGTGATCAAAGAAGGGCTGCCTGTGGTCAAGACGCTGGATTGGGTAGATCTCCAATTTGCCGCCGAAATCACTGTGCCGGACGATGCCTGGGTGGACTGGGACGCCACCGAACAGCGCTTCATCACCGCCAGCGAAAAGTACACCGAAACCATGACGGCCAATCGCAAGAGCACCGTCACCTATCCCGCCGATCTCTTTGACCTGACTTGGCATGATGGCAGCCAGATTTCTATGGCCGACATTATCCTGGGCATGATCCTCACCTTCGATCAGTCCAAAGAAGCCAGCCCCATCTATGACGCTGCCACTGTGCCGGGCTTTGAAGCCTTCATGGATGCCTTCCGCGGTTTCAAGATTGTTCAAACCGATCCGCTGGTGATCGAGTTCTACAGCGATGCCTATTTCCTGGATGCTGAGTGGAACGTAGTGGGCTTCTTCCCGTATGGTCTGCGTGGCCCCACTCCCTGGCACACAGTTGCCATGGGGATTATGGCTCAACAGAACGGCGAACTGGCCTTCTCGGCTGACAAGGCTGAGGAACTGGGCGTCGAATGGATGAGCTACATTGCCGGCCCCAGCCTGGAAATCCTGGCAAAATATGTCGACCAAGCGGCTGGCGAGGGCTTCGTTCCCTATGCCGCTGCCCTGAGCGAATATGTGGGCGAAGATGAAGTTGCCAGCCGCTGGCAGAACCTGAGCGATTGGTACGCCGAAAAGGGTCATTTCTGGGTGGGCAGTGGCCCCTTCTACCTGGAAGAAGCCTTCCCGGTTGAAGGTACGGTGCAACTGCGCCGCAACGAAAGCTACCCCGATGCGGCGGACAAGTGGGAACGCTTCGAGACCCCCATGATCGCCGAGGTCGAACTTGATGGCCCCAGCCGCGTAACAGTGGGCGACGAGGCAACCTTTGAGGTCTATGTTGACTTCCAGGGCGAACCCTACGCGATGGACATGATCAACGATGTGCAGTACCTTGTCTTCGACGCTGTGGGCGCGCTGGCCTTTAAGGGCAGTGCCGAAGCCGTGGACAATGGCCTGTGGGAGATTGTGCTGACTGCCGAGCAGACTGCTGAACTGGAAGCAGGGGCAAACCGGCTTGAGGTGGCAGTGGTTCCTGGCCCCGTGAGCCTGCCGACCTTTGCTACTTTGGAATTTGTCACCGTCCCGTAGAGAGAGAGTGTGACTGTATGTAGCTAAAAGAGACCCGCCCAGAATGACGGTACCCCCGTTGACTGGGCGGGTCTCTTTGTAACAATAGTCCAATCCTGGCCCTGGCAGAAGGAGCGGTTCCCGGCTCTCACAATAGCCGGTTCGGGTAGTGATTGTGCTATAGTAGATCGACTTGGTCTTCCTTGTGTTTTTGTGAGTGAGCGACGAAAGAGGAACCCTATGGCCGAAGCAACAATTGGTATGCGGCCTGACGTAGAAGAGAAAACACGCCGGTCTGGCTCCAGCGCGCTGATGCGTGTCGTGCGCTACACGCTCGTGCGCAGCGTGGTGTTATTTATCACCGTCGTCATCGGCATCTATCTAACGATTCTGATTGCCAACATGGGTGGATATGTGGACCAAATGCGCCGCGGCTTCATCGAAGAGGAAATCTCCATGCAGGTGGGGCTAGATCCTACGCTGCGTACCCTCTCCAGCGAAGACAAGCGTGATCACATCGCTAAATTGGTTGCCTTGCAGGAGAAGCGGTTGGGGCTGGACCAGCCCTTTATGGTACGCAGTTTCACCTATTTGTGGGATGCGCTGACGCTGAACCTGGGCCGCGCCGAGATTATCAACAGTGACAGCGGATCCAAACAAGTGCGGCTGATCCTGTTGGAGCGGTTGCCTGCCACGTTGGTCCTCTTTGCCAGCGCCCAGTTGATTCTCTTCTTTTCTTCCGTCTTTTTGGCCCTGGGGCTTTCGCGCAATTATGGCAGTTGGCTCGACCGCACCATTATTGCATTGGCCCCCACTTCGGCGGCGCCTTCGTGGTTCTATGGCCTCTTTTTCATCCTTATCTTTGCCGCGTTGTGGGGTGTTTTGCCCTATGGTGGCATGGTATCTGCGCCGCCGCCCAAAGAACCGCTGCTCTATCTGGGCAGCCTGCTCAAGCACCTTATTTTGCCTGTTTCGTCGATTGTGATCAGCGCCATTTTCCTGAGCATCTATTCGTGGCGCACCTTCTTTCTGATCTATTCCAGCGAAGATTATGTGGAAATGGCCCACGCCAAAGGTCTTTCGGCGCGGGCCATTGAACAGCGCTACATCTTACGGCCCACGCTGCCCACGATTGTCACCAACTTTGCCCTCACGATCATCGCCCTGTGGACCGGCGCGATTGTGCTGGAAACGGTCTTTAACTGGCCGGGGCTGGGGCGGCTGCTCTATCAAGCCATTAACGTCTATGACACGCCAGTCATTGTCGGCTCCACAGTAATCTACGCCTATTTGTTGGCCCTGACCGTCTTTCTCCTTGATATTGTCTATGCATTGATTGACCCACGCGTGAAAGTCGGTGGGGGGAGCAGCAGCGCATGAAGTCCATTTATCTATCTCTGCGTGAATTGAGCCGCTATCCATCGGCACTCTTTGGCATGTTGCTGATTGCCTCGTTAATTGCGCTTTCGATTTACACCGTCATTGCGCTGCCCTATGAAGATGCCGTAACCCGCTGGCGCGGCGGCGAAAACGTCTGGATTGACACCCCGCGCAATGCCCAACCGCGCTGGGTCAACTGGTTTCCCGGCAACGACAAACCCGATACGATTATTATCAACAGCGCGGAAACGCCCGAAATCAAAAGCCGAGAGGCTATCTCCGCAGATATGACCGATGTTATCATCTCCTTTCCGTTTGAGTATAACTATGACGGCTTTCCCCAAGAGGTATCAGTTTTTCTCAGCGCAAAATTCAAGGAAAAGCGCCCGCATGTAGAGATGACCTGGATTACCCCCGACGGGCGCGAAATTCGTCTGGGCGACACCACAGTGCAGGGCAACGTCGTCTTCCGCGCTTCGCAGGAAGATCGGCTGAAACGGCGGCTGGACGGTCTCTCCCCGGAGATCGGCCTCTTTGCTATCCCCGATGTAGACCCGCCCACACCGCTCAAAGGGACCTATGAATTGCGCGCCGCCGGTCTTGTCTTTGAAGACGAGGCCGATGTAGACGCCAAGTTGGTGGTCTATGGTCAGGTGTATGGCATGGCGGGCACAGACAACCGCCGCCGTGATCTCATGTTGGCGCTGCTCTGGGGCACGCCCATCGCTCTCTCGTTTGGGTTATTGGCCGCCGTCGGCACCACGATTACCACCATGATCATTGCCGCGATGGGTGTCTGGTTTGGCGGCTGGATCGACGCTGCCATTCAGCGCATTACGGAGGTGAACCTGATTTTGCCGGTCTTGCCGATCTTAATTATGATCGGCACTTTCTATTCGCGTAGTATCTGGCTGATGTTGGGCATGGTCATCCTGCTTGGGATCTTTAGCGGCGGCATCAAAAGCTATCGCGCCATCTTTTTGCAGATCAAAGAATCGCCCTATATCGAGGCGGCCAAGGCCTATGGGGCCGGTCATTTTCGGATTATCTTCCGCTATCTGATCCCGCGCATCATCCCCATTTTGGTCCCCCAATTTGTGGTACTGATTCCCTCCTACGTTTTCCTGGAAGCGACGCTGGCCGTGCTGGGCCTGGGCGATCCCATCCTGCCCACCTGGGGCAAAGTGCTCAACGATGCACGCGCCAACGGTGCTCTTTATAACGGTTATTATTATTGGATGCTGGAGCCTGCCGTTCTGCTGATCTTTACCGGCCTCGGTTTCGCCATGGTGGGCTTTGCACTGGATCGCATCTTTAACCCGAGGCTGAGAGAACTCTGATGCAGACAAACAACAGTCCTTTGTTGCGTGTTGAAAACCTAAAAGTCTATTTCCGCGCCGCCCGCGGCACAGTGAAAGCGGTGGACGGCGTCAATTTTGAGATGAACCGTAACGAAGCCCTGGTGATCTTGGGCGAATCGGGCAGCGGCAAAACATCACTGGCAAAGTCGATTCTGCGCCTGTTGCCGCGCAATCTCGATACGTTTTCCGGCAAGATCCTCATGGGCGGCATGGATCTGATGACGCTCAACGACGAGAACTTTCGCCAACAAGTCCGCTGGGTCAAGATCTCCATGGTTCCCCAAGCCGCCATGAACGCGCTCAACCCCGTGTTAAAAGTGGGCGAACAGGTGGCCGAACCGCTGCTCTCGCACTTTGGCACCAAGCGCAACGACGCCATGGATCGGGTGCGGCTGGCCTTTCAGCATGTGGGCGTGCCGGTGGATTTTATCAACCGCTATGCCTTTGAACTCAGTGGCGGTATGCGTCAACGGGTGGCGATTGCCATGGCAATGGTCACCGACCCCGATCTGATCATCTTGGACGAGCCGACCTCGGCGCTGGATATGTTAACCCAGGCCAACATTATGAACACGCTCAAGAAGATCAAACACGAAACGCAGACCAGCTTCATCCTGATCACCCATGACATCGCCACTTCCAGCGAGTTGGCCGACCGTGTGGCTGTGATGTATGCCGGACAGATGATCGAATACAACGATGCCGCCAATTTCTTTGTAGATCCCTATCATCCCTACTCGAAGAAACTGATGGCAAGTGTGCCCAAACTGCGCCAGGAAGAAGAACCCGATTTCATTTCGGGATCACCGCCCAGCCTGCTTGATCTGCCCGTGGGCTGCCGTTTCAAAGATCGTTGCCCCAGCCGTTTTGAAAAGTGCGACGAAGATCCGCCCCTGGTCGCCATGGGTGGGCATCAACGTGTCAAGTGCTGGCTCTATCCGTGATTGTGAGAAACCCATGACCCTTCAAACCAAAGACATTACCAGCGCCAAAGTCGCCCATTCCGAGACTGCGCCGCTGCTCTCGATTCGCAATCTGTGTACCTGGTTCGAGCTGAAAAAGTGGGGATTCGGCACAGCCGGAACCGTGCGCGCCGTAGACGACGTCAGCTTTGATCTGCACCGCCGTGAGGCCATTGCCATTGTGGGCGAAAGCGGCTGTGGCAAGTCTACGCTGATGAAGACCATCCTGGGCCTGCACATGCCCACCAAAGGACAGGTGCTTTTCGAGGGCAAAGATCTCAGCGAAATGGGATCGGCCGGTCTGCAATGGTATCGCTCGCAGGTCGGCTACGTCCAGCAAGATCCCTTTGGCGCGCTGCCGCCCTTTATGAACGTGGAACGCATCCTCGAGGAGCCGCTGCTCATTCACGGCATCAAAAGCAAAGCCCAACGCCTGGAACGCATCCACGAGGTCCTCACCGAGGTGCGACTTTCACCGGTGGATGATTTTCTGCCCAAGTTCCCGCACATGCTCAGCGGCGGGCAACAACAGCGTATCGTCATCGCCCGCGCCATGATTTTGCGCCCCAAGCTGATTGTGGCCGACGAGCCGGTCTCTATGCTAGATGCCTCGGTGCGTGTAGAAGTGCTGCGCCTTCTTCAGGGGCTGCAAAATGAACACAACCTCTCGGTGATCTACATTACCCACGATCTTTCCACGGTGCGCTATTTTTCCCAGCGTATTTTCGTCATGTACGCAGGTAAACTTGTGGAAAAATCGGGCATGAGCGCGCTGTTGCGTCGCCCGCTGCACCCCTATACCCAAGCGCTGTTGGCGGCCATTCCCGACCCCGATCCGGCCAACGCGCTGACTTATCGCGAGGTGCCGCCAGGTGAACCGCCCAGCCTGATCAAGCCGCCCACAGGCTGCCGTTTTCACCCACGCTGCCCGCACATTATCCACGGCCTGTGCGAAACTGAAGTGCCGCCAGATTTCGAGCCGGAGCCAGGTCATTTCTCGGCCTGTTGGCTGTATAAATGATGGACATACGGCCACGCTGGTTTATTCTTTTCGGCGCTGTGTGCCTTATTCTATCTGTGGTTTTTAGCATTCTCATGGTCATGCGCATCTGGGAAGCGAGCTTTCCGTTGGTCTTTCTGACCTACGGTCTTTCGTTTGCCGGGCTGATGGTGGGGATCATCGGCGTGGCCTTTGCCAGCATCCGGCGGTAAGACTACACTATCCCGGTTTGCGGTAAGTTTTGCTGACCCATACAGGTTCGCGCAAAAAAGGATTTCTCGTTGCAAACCCTGACCCAGGCTGTGGAAGCCAGCGAACTGGCGGCGTTACATCGCCAACTTGGCAGCGCCCCCCATCACCGTCTCGAATTGAGCGTGGATTCGCCTTTTCTCGATGGCGACCATCAGTTGATCACCTCTGCGGGGCGGCGCGCCGAGATCTGCTATGTTCTGCACCGGGGCGAGCCGGGGGATGGAGTGCTGCTACATCGCAAAACTTTCTATCCCGACGTGGCTTTTCGTCTGCCCACTGGCGGCATCCACACCGGCGAGGCCGTGTTGGAAACGCTGGTGCGCGAGATTGCCGAAGAGACCAGCTTTCACCTGAGCTTGCCCACCATTGGACGCATGGCTCCGCAGCCTGTGCCTGTGGTTACGCTGCAACGCTTTTTGGGCACGCTGGAATACGAAATCTATCACCGTTCCCAAAGCAGAGTTCACCGCTTCGCCACCTATCACTTTTTAATCGCCGCGCCCGCCGATGCCGATCCGCAAACAGTGGACCCAGAGGAACATCTGGCGGGCTGGCAATGGCGCGCCCTGGCCGAGATGCCACAGGTGGCCGACATACTTGAAGCCGTGGGGACAGAGTCGCCGGTGTGGGGAGATTGGGGACGCTTTCACGCGCTCAGCCATCGGTTTGTGGCCGAGGCAGCAAGGGAAGCGGGATTCTAACGCGGAGAGGACTGAGGGAAAACTGGCACAACAGCACGAAATCCACCCGTTTTAACGCAAAGGTGCAGAGACGCAAAGAGCGGACTTGGGCTACTCTATCCTGAGCACGGAGATTGCCCCCTGGATAGTTCACGCCTGAGTTTTCTGTCATTCTGCTCTCTGCGACTCCGCGTTAAAATCTACCCTCAGCGAAACGCCCTGCGATGGCTTTGCTGAATGAAGAAATGTTCGCACACATCCACAATATCATCGGGGCCGGCCATCCAGCGCCAATCTAGCATAGTGGTCATTTCGGTGTCCACCACACCCGGCGTCGTCCGCACCCAACTCATGACATACCCCGTCAGCGCCGACATATCATCGCCCAGCAAAAAGAGCATGAGATCGGCGTTGTGGCTGTGATAGGTGTTGAGCAGCCAGACGCGTCGCACGCCCGGATGGGGGGGCAGATCGAGTAGGCTCTGAAAACAGCGCCGGTCCGCCCCCGCCTCAACATCGATTAAAACATTGGCCGCCACCGTCTGGCTGTTGGGGCTAACCTCCATCTCCAGTTCAAGCAAGGTGTTAATATTGGCGCGCCCGCCAAAACTCAGCGTGGTGCGGGTTTCGCGTACGCCTTCCACACAGCGCACCACATCCAACATAAAGCTATTAAACTCGCGTACATCGCGCACAAAACAGGCAAAGCGCAGATCGGCACGCTGGCGCAGCCAACTCACCCAGAGCGGTGCCACTGCGTGCGAACGATATTCGCGCAGCTTATTCAATAACTGTTCACGGGCGATCTCATCGCGCCCGCTAATAATATCGGCATCCACAAAGACGAGCATCGGACTGCTGGTTGTCTCTCTGGCCGGGCCACGCACACCTTTTCCCATTCTCTCCTCCAAACCCTGATCTATCCTCTCGAACCGGCTTTAGGCAAGTATTGAACATTACAACCCCCAAAAAGGCAAACAGCTTTGCTCCTTTCACGGGGCCTTGCTGTCACAAAGTTGAGCGCCGATTCCGCGTAACCAGAGTTGACATTCGCCTCGCTTCCAAAGACAATACACGATGGACTTTAATTGAGCTTTTTTCTAGAAAAGCGAGGAACTGTTTGTACGCCTATACGTGTGATAGCCAATCATTGCAAAGCGCCCAACACGTCTGGAGCCGAGTGCCGCTCCAGCCGTTTTCCGATATTCTGACGCCGTTTAGCTATAGTGTGCTGGCCGAGATCAGCAAACACGCCTGGTATCGGTATTATGATCGCCTGGGCTTGACCTTGCCCTATGCGCCCCCCAAGATTATGCGCCACCACTATGGTCGCCCCTATCTTGATATTAAGTGGATCTGCCAGCGCGATGCCGAGTTTGCCGGTTTGGAGCCAATGGTCTTTGAGATCAACGGTGAGCCGTTTGCCTTGTGCACCGTTGCCAAATCCAATTTTATTGGCACATTCCGCAACAACCTCAGCCAGCGCCGCCTGGAGGCGCAGTTGCAGTCGCTCTCCACCGATATGGAGGCCATCACAGCCAAGGCGCGGGCGTGGTATCAAAAAGTGAGGCGCATGCGCTGGACCCAGGCCGAGATTTTGCAGATCATGGAAGAGATTGAGCCACAAGGCGTCGATAGCCTGATGGCTTTTTATGCCGCTCGCCACAACTTGGAGCGCGCCTACAATGCCCTCTTGCAGATGAGCCGGGCCACCCCCGCCACCGAACGCATCCAATGGGTCAACAACACGCTTTCGGATCTGCAAGGATTGGTGGAATTGGATCTCACCCATACTCTGTTGCAACTGGCCGCCCAGGCGCGCAAAGATGAAAACGTTCTCGCCTGGCTGGCGGGTGACGAGTTTGGTGATTGGCAGAGTACCTGTCCCGATCAGGAATTTAGCGCCTCTTTGGAAGCGCTGCTTGATAGCTATGGACATTGGGCGACTGGCGAAGGCGAGCTTTCCAACCCGCGCTGGAGCGAACAGCCGCGCTTTTTGTTCAAGGGCATTCTGGCCTGTCCGCGTGGTAACGTGCGCGAACCGGCGCGCATCCCTTCGGCGGCAGCCACCGCCCACTTGCTCCAATCTATTGATAGCGCTCAACGCAAAGAGGCCGAGCGCCATCTGGCCCACATCCGCTCGCTCTCTGTGCTGCAAAGCCGTGCGCTCTATGCCTTCGCCTATATTCTGGCTGGGACACGTCTGTGGGCGCGGGCCGCGGGCGAAGAAGCCAGCCATGATGAGCGCATTCGCAGCGCCGATGAAACTTTCCTCTTCGAACTGGAAGAGTTAAAGCGCATGATGACCGGCGAGTGGAACATTGCCAATCGTGACGAAATCCACGCCACCGCAGAGGCCCGCCGGGTCAAGGTTGACCAATGGGTGCGCGCCCAGCCTGGCGATCTGATTTTGGATGAGGTCGAAGCGTACCCGATTCATCAAGGGCTGCCTGCCGTGGTTGGGGAGGCCAAAGGCCCGCTGCGCCGTCAAAAGGGTCTACAACCTATTCTATGTGCCAGTGCTGTGGTGGGCACACGCCAACTGGACAGCGGTTGGACGCCTACGTTGCCCGTGGCCGGTGGCTTGCTGGCCGCTGCCGGAACCCCGCTTGATCCCATCGTTGCCGCCGCCCGCATCTGGCATGTCCCCACCATTGTCGGCTTGGGGCCACACTACGACCGCCTTGTGGATGGCGCACAGACGCGGCTGGATGGCGGAAAAGGTAATGTAGAGCAATAGAGCGGAATAAGTAGACGTTGGATGCCATGTTCAAGGTTATGCAGAGAAAGTCAGGACTTACGCATCAGACTATTGCGACGGGAGAAGTCGAACTTTTCCCAAAAGTTCGACTTCTGGGTCAACTGCGTAAGTTCTGAAAGTAAGGCGGTTAAGAGAGTAGGCGATTTACAGAATTCTCCCAATCTCACAGATGACCTACCTTGAGCACATTACGCATTATTCCTTACTTCCTCCCATCCCAAATGCCATGACCAAACTTCTCCTCTCCACCATCGCCGCCATTGGCATGCTGGATCAATCTGCCATGACAGCCGCCCGCGCCCGCCAATCCCAGTTGACCAAACCGCCGGGCGCACTGGGACGGCTAGAAAGCCTCAGCATCCAATTGGCGGGCATTTATGGGCGGCTGGATGCAGCGCTCTGGCCGAGGGCAGTGATCGTCTGTGCCGGTGATCATGGTGTGACCGCAGAGGGCGTGAGCGCGTTTCCCTCGGCGGTCACAGCGCAGATGGTTGCCAACTTTCTGGCAGGGGGCGCAGCCGTCAACGTGCTGGCCCGCCAACAGCAAGCCTCGGTAACTGTGTTGGACGTGGGCGTGGCGGCGGCGCTGTCCGATCACCCAGGCTTGATCCAGGCGAAGGTGCGCTGGGGGACACGCAACCTGGCCCAAGAGCCAGCCTTGACGCGCGACGAAGTGATCGTTGCCATCGAAGCGGGCATAAGCGCCGCCACCCGCCAGATCGACGCCGGCGCGCAACTGCTCATCCCCGGCGAAATGGGCATCGGCAACACTACGCCCAGCGCCGCCATTGCCGCCGTGCTCAGCGGGCAACCCGTGGCCGCCGTCACCGGCCACGGCACAGGCGTGGATGCGGCAGGCTGGCAGCGCAAATGCCAGATTATCGAAGCGGCCCTAGCCTTGCACCGCCCCGACCCTGCCGATGCCCTAGACATATTGGCAAAAGTGGGCGGGTTGGAGATCGCCGCCATTGCGGGCATTGTGTTGGCAACCGCGGCGGCACGGCGGGCTGTGCTTCTCGACGGCGTGATCGCTACCGCCGGGGCAGCCTGTGCCGCGCGGCTCTGTCCGGCCAGCACGGCGTTTATGATCGCCGGTCACCGTTCCCAGGAACCCGGCCATCGTGCCCTCCTCGACCATCTAGGCTTGCTTCCCCTTTTGGATCTCGACCTGCGCCTGGGCGAAGGCACCGGCGCGCTCCTGGCTCTGCCTTTGCTAGAAGCGGCGCTGGCTACACTTAACGGCATGGCGACCTTTGCCGAGATGGCAACGCGTGCGGCGGACATCACTTCAGGGCTTGCGTGATCGATGGCGATCCCGCCGCTGCCCGCGCTGTATGGTACAATGGCAGACGGTGTTTGTGACGAGTGCAGAGGCATACGTTGACGCAAAATCCAGAGCTTATGCTCATCCCCATCGGAGAATTTTTAACCAAACGTACCTTAGTTCTGCCCACGTTGCTCTTTGTGGCGGGCCATCGACCGCTGGCCTTTATGGCGGGGCAACTCTGCTGGGCCGGCCTCCCGCTGACCTGGCTTTGGCCTGATCTACCCCTGGGCGCATGGGCCGAACTGCTTTCGCACCCACATGGCCCCGCCCGTTTAGAAGCCTACCTGCTTGGCCTGTCGGCAGTTTCCACCTCCCCTAAGCCAGAATGAACCGATATGACACCCCCGAAACTCTGACCGCCTATTGGCAACAGAGCGTTGAAATCGGCATTGAAGCAGGGCAGCGTCCCTTGCTTTCGTTGGGCATGGCTGGATTTCAACCCGAAAGCCTCTCTGGCTGGCTGGCCTCGGCCCGGCTGGCCCGCCGATCCGCCACCCTGCGCGATCCGCTGGTGTTGGTGGGGGGGGATGGCGATCTCTGGTGGGCGACGACCCTGCAATGGAGCCAATCCCGCACATCGGCAAAATCCCCTCTGCTCTGGTATGCCGGTGCTGATTGGGCCACCTACGCGGCCTCGTTGAGCATTGCTCGTCCGCCGGATGCCGCCGAATCGCATATGTTACCCGCGGGCATGGCCTGGATGCTCACGCCTACGTCTATGCCGGGCAGCGAACCCATCGATCTCACCTTTTTGCCCTGTCTGCTGGCCGATGATCTTTTTGTGCCTGCACCTGTGCCCGTGACGCGCAGCACCTGGGTAGATCAAGGGGAGATGTGGGCAACATTGCTGCTGGTGGTTGCGCTGCTGCTGGCCGCTTGGCGCGCCTAACCGGGGAGAGGCAGATGTTTTTTCCACACTCGCGTTGGATCAACCGCATTGGCCTTGCCATTACCCTGCTTACAGCGGGGATTGTGCTGGCCGACCGCCTAGGCCGGGTGCCGTGGATGTCGCCAGTAGCGACGGCGCTCTATGCCTGGGTGCTGGGCGTAACGGGGTTCGCACTGCTGCTGGGCATTGTCAGCCTGCTCTGGGTACACATCCGGCGCATTCTCCACGGCGAACCAGAATGGCCGTTGAGCCTGCTCTTGCTGGTGGCCTTTGGCGGCGTCTTTGTGGTGGGCATGCTTGGCGCGGCGGGCACCACCACTCCGCTTATGGAATGGATCTTTGATGCGTTCATCGCGCCGGGGCAGGCTACCCTTTTTGCCCTCACCGCGCTCTTTTTGCTCTCTGCCGCCTACCGCTATCTGCGCCTGGATCGGGCGGGTGCCACCTGGATTTTCACCGGCGCGCTGTTGGCCTTTGCCGTGCAGACACCCTTAACCTTGGCTTTCATGCCCCCCATTCTGGTGAATTTAGCCGATTGGCTGCTCACCTGGCCCATCATGGCGGCACTGCGTGGCGCACTGCTGGGGGGAGCATTGGCTGCCATGTTGGTGGGCGTGCGCCTGCTGGCACAGAGTGGAAATCCTGCCCCATGACCTCTAGCTTTGGCTGTCCTCACTGTGGCAAGAGTAATCCAGTTGAGACCTTGTTTTCCGCGTTTTGCGGCACAAATTTGCAGGATGTCGATACCGACTCCCTTGCGCGGCCTGACCCCAACCCCACTGATGAGCCATTGCCAGCGCACCCGCCCCGCCCTGCCCGCCGCCCTCAACCCCATCGCCCTTTGCCCAGTGGCAACGAACAAGCGGACCGTTCCCGGTTGCGTCGTCCGTCGTTGCATAGCCAATCCGATCCGCCGCCCAGCCAGGAGCCGCGTCCGCTTGACCCGTCGCCGCCTGATTTTACCCCCACACGCGCAGACCGCGAAGCGCCCATACTGCTCGACCCGCTCTCGATAGACGCCTATTTCCCACTGGATAGCCCATCAACACGCCCCTCTGGGCTAGGAGAATGGCCCAACGACGAGGCGCGCCGCCAGTGGCGACAGATCTTCGCCGCTGAGGTGCCGCTGCTCGGTGATCCAGCGCCATCCGAACCGATCCACGGCGCAGGCTTGCAACGGCGACGCTGGCTCGAATGGCTTCTCATGGCTATGCTGCTCGTTTTGGTGGGGGGGCGTTGGCAGCCCGGCGAAACCCTGCCCCATGTCTGGCCTGGTCTGGACGCTGTCTACGCGGCGGTGGATGCGCTGCCGGTGGGGGCGATTGTGTTGGTGAATTGGGCCTATGATCCGGCCACGGCTGGCGAAATGGATCTGGTGGCTGCGCCTGTGATCGCCCATCTCTTCACGCGTCAAACCCAATTAGTCATCGTCAGCCAACTTCCGCTGGGACCAGCCACGGCGCGCCGTTTGATTGCACAGGTGCAGCCCTCTACCGCCGACAGATTGCGCGCCGTAGACTCCATGCCTGTGGAAGCGGGCTTTTTGCCCGGCGGCATTTCCACGCTGCCGCTGTTGGGGCAAGCCCCCCTCGTGGGGATGCCTGCCGACGTACAAGGCCGGCGCGCCGGCTCGCTTTCGGCGCTGGCAACTTTGGACGATGCCCCCCCGGCCCTGGCCGTGGTCATCGCCGCCAGCCCCAATGCCGTGCAACATTGGCTCGAACAGGTGCAGCCACTTAACCGCGTGCCCACCGTGGCCCTGACCAGTGCCGCCGCCGATCCCGTATTGCGACCCTATGTGGACAGCGGCCAATTGTTGGGGATTGTCTCTGGCTACAGCGGCGGCAACGGCTATCGTCTGCTGCGCAATCAGCCACCCACCCACGCCGAACAGATCCAGATTTGGCAACAGATCAGCGGGCATAATGGCGCGCTGCTTGTGCTCGTGGTGGCTGTGATCGTGGGCCATCTCTCGCTTTGGAACAAAAGGCGCAGATCATGACTCCATTGAATAGTGGCCTGCCGCTGGCCTGGCAATCGATGGGGACGCTTATCGGCTTTATCTTTTCGCTGCTGATTTTCAGCTACATCCTGCCGCGACACCGTACTCGTGCCGCGCCGCGCACTATCTGCTCATCGGTTGCACGCTGGGCTATGTCGCCGTGCTGGTCTGGTATAACGTCCTCTGGCTACGTCTGCTGCGTCCGCTGTTGGAGAGTCTGACCCTGGGAATAGAGGGCGCTGCGCTCTGGCTGTATGCCGTTCCCGTGGGGCTGGGGCTGTGTCTGTGGATCACTGGACTTGTCTTTCTGCGTCGTCCCCCCGTGCCCGACAACGCGCTTGTGCAGTGGATGCGACTGTTGGCAATTTTGCCCGCTGGTCTGTTGGCGGGCGTGGGCGTGGGTGTGGGCATGGCCGGGGCCTGGCAGGGAACGCTGCTGCCGCAGTTTTGGCGCGCCGCTGCGTTGGGCGGGTCGCCGCCGGGCGAAACCGGCTGGCTGGTAGGCGTGTTGACGCTTTTGATCACCACCGGCGTACTCCTCTATTTGCAGACGGGCGAACGCAAAAACAGCAATTTGGCCTTGCCCCGCTTTGGGCAAGGGCTGATCCTGGCTTGGGGCTGGATCGGTCAGCGTGCTCTTTGGCTGGCCGCTGGCTTTCTCTTTGCCCGCCTCTTCGCCTCGCGCATAACGCTTTTGATTGCCCGTTTGGATGCGCTCACCGTCGATCTTTACACGTCGTCCTTTTGGATCTGGCTCCAATCGCTGTGGGGAGGGCCGACATGAGCGAGCGCAGCATTGCCACGGGCTATCGGTCGGCGGCGATTTTGTCCCTGGGCGGCGATACCGAACGCGCCGTGGCCGCGTTGTTGGAGCCTGTGGACAACGTCTATCGGCTCATTGATTGGGAGATCATGGGTGGCGACGGGCTGGGGGCATTGCCCACACGTCTAAGCGAAGCCGCCCGTCGCCTGGGCGCGCGGCTCAACCGTCCGCTGTGGACAGAGGATGCACCCCTTGTGGATGACCCGTCCCCGGCGCTGGGGTTGGCCCTGGGCCATGTCGTCGCCGTGGCCGATCCCATCCCGCCGTTGCGTGTCTGGGTGGCCGGGCTGAGTGCGGGGCAAAGTCTGAGCGCGGTGCAAAGAGCGCTGACCGGCGCGTTTTGTGAGCCTGTGGCGCTCTATGCCATGCAGGCGGCAACCCCTGTCGCCGCGCTGGCCCAGGAATTGGCGCAACTCGCCCCCCAGGCCGTGATAGTCGTGGGCGGCTATGATCGACTGTCTCTGGACGCGCGCCAGAGCGTGGCGGCCTTGGCCCAGCAGATCAGCGCAGCGGTTGGGCAATTGCCTCTGCCAATGCGCCCGGCTCTCTACTTTGCGGGCAACCGGTGGGCGGCTCCGGCAGTGCTCCAGATCTGGCGTGGCCTTGAAGGGGTGGACGCCCAAGCGCTCGCCAATGTGCTGCCCTCCCCCGGCCAGCCTCAGACCGAATCGGTGGCGGTCGCGCTCTCTCAACTCTATCGGGCCGTGTGCAAGCGCGATGCTGCACTGTCGCCCATTGCCCATTGGGTCACACAACCGGCAGTGCTGCGCAGCGCGGCATTGGAGCTTTGCCCAGGGCGTGCGGCTCTGGCGCGAACGCGAAAACCTGGGCGATCTCCACGCCCTCTATTGTGGCCCCTGGCGTTGGATGCACGTCTGGGCCAGCGCCAACGAGGTGGGGGTGCGTGTGCATTTTTCGCCGCCCGACAGCCGTTCGCCTGATCTGGCACAGTGGCCGCCGCTGCGCCTTGTCAGCGGGCCGTGGCCGCGCACACTCTGGCCGCAGCCTGCCGAAAGCTGGCACGATGAACATGCCCTTCTGCCGATTCTGGCGAACGCCGGGCAGATCCACCCAGACGCCGCCGCCCAGGTGTTGCGCCATGATGCATTTCACACAACCCGCAACCCATAACACACGCTGCCCCAGTTTGACGCAGCGCGCAAAGCTCTGTAAAGTTAGCAACAGTTTTACAACAGCCGTCAAACCCCGATGGAAATGGATCAGCCTATGCCTTCTCCCCTGCGCCTGCCCGATGGCAGCTACCTTCGCCACACAGATGCCAAACATATCCTGGGCGATCTGAATAACCTGCATTGTGTCGAGATCACGGGGTTTAGCAACCTGGGCAAGTCGGCGTTGATGCGCTTGCTGGCCCAGCCTGATGTCTGGCTGCGCGAACTGGGCGAGGCGGGCGGTAAATTTCTGCCTGTCTATGTGGACTGTAACCGCATGTTAGAGATGACCGATCAGGGCTTCTACGAATTGGTGTTGCGTTGCCTGCAAGAGAGCAGCCCGCCCCTGGCCGAAGATAGCAATCTGACCGCGGCCTATGAAACCTTAATTGCCCCAGCCAGCGAATTTCAAGTGCCGCTGAGTTTCAGCAAAGGCTTGACTGCGGCGCTGAGTCGCAGCGAGCGCAAAATTGTGCTGCTTTTTGATGAATTTGATGAGCCATTCCAGCATATCGATTCGCGCGTCTTTTTGAATCTGCGCGCCAAGCGTGATCGGTTTAGCGAGACGTTGATCTATGCCACCGCCACCACCCATCCCTTGGCCGAGTTGCGACCAGGCGATCATTGTGGCGAATTTTGCGAGCTATTTGCGCACCACCCCTGGCGGCTGGCTCCCCTCACCTTGCCCGATGTGGAACGCTCGGTGCAGAGCTATGCTGAAGAACACAGCCTTGCGCTAAGCCTTGCCGATGCCGAGTTTGTCTATCAATGGACGGGCGGACACCCTGGCATGTTGGAGGTTGTCTGTCGTCTGCTGGGCGAGGCCGTGCAGGCCGAAGATGAGAACGCTGACCGTTGGGCGACGCACCGTACCCTGGTTGCCCAGATGCGCCGCGATGTGACCTTGCGCAACGAGGCCGAAAAAATCTGGCACGGGCTGACCGTCGCCGAGCAGGCCGCGCTGGTGGCGCTTTCTGCGGGCCAACATGCCGACGATGATCAGATCAACCGGCTCCACCAGCGCCATCTATTGTTGACCGTGGAAGGCGAGAAGCGAGTGTTTAGCCGTGTGTTTGCCAGCTATCTGCAACAAAAACAGACAGTTGTGCCGCCCGCGACGGCTCGCTTGCAGGTGGATAGAGAGAGCGGAGAAGTGCTGATCAAAGGCAAGAGTGTCGAAACCCTGACCCGGCTTGAATACCAGTTAATGGTGATGCTCTTTGAAAATGCCGACAAAATTGTGGATAAATATCAGATTGTCACAGGCGTGTGGGGCGATGATTATATTGACAGCGTAGACGACGCCCGCATTGAAAAGCTGGTGAGCCGGTTGCGTCAAAAGGTGGAACCCGATCCCAGCAATCCGCAGTTCATCACCACGGTGCGCGGGCGCGGCTATCGGCTCTTGCTGGCCTGATTGCTTCGCTAAATTCTTGTCAATCGTCGGGCTTCACGCTATACTGTAGCTACCTGTCCGAGAACTTTTTCACAAACTTTGAGTGCATACGCAGCGCAGGCGTAGAGAGGGACCAATCATGGCCGAACGCGTTGAAACCATTTCCATCCAAGAGCAAAGCTTCCGCACCCAGCCCAAATCGATTGTTTCGGCCCTGGCTTTGTTGGTGGCCGGCACGGTGACCTTTTCTATGGGCATCACCCATCTCTTTTTCGTGGAGGCAATGGCGTGGGTCTTCCTGTTGTGGGGGGCGCTGCTGATGTACAACCACCTTGCGGACTTTTTCACCCGCTATGTAGTCACCGACGATTCGTTGGTGATCAAGACGCCAGCCATCCTTTGGCGCATGAAGCGGGTGTGGGATTGGAAGCACATTAAGCGTATGGAAATTGTCGTGAAGAGTATAGAAGCCACGTCTGAAGATGTGGAGATGCAGATCTATTACACATCCGAAGGGTCCACGGTCTTGCATCGCGAGGATCTTGTTTTCACCCCGGAACTTGCCAAAGCGGTGGCCGAGAAGGCGGGCCTGAAGCCCCAGCGTGGCCAGGCCATGATGACTTTTGATGCGATTCCCCAGGGAACCAAGGCCAAATATACCTGGCAGTAGCCGGCCATCTGCGGTTTTGATGACGATAAAAACGGGCAAGGGAATTTTCCCTTGCCCGTTTTGTTTGTAATATCGTTTGTCCTGGGAATCCGATCTTCGGGTAGGGATTCTGCTGGCTGAACCTGCTGGCGCTTGGATGTTAAAAATTGATTGGGGCATTGTGTACGGGCGCTGCTTGCTGCGCCCAAGAGAGAGCAGGCGCAGCAAGCAGCGCCCGTACGATTGCCCGGTTATTTTCTTACTCTGCAACAGCCAGCGTGCGCCCCTACGCCTTTCTATAGCCCTTCCCTCTCCCCGCCTACTCTTTGCCTATGCCTCGTTGCGCCCATGCCATCAGCAGCACGGCCAAACTGCCCAGAATGGCAAACCCACCCACCAATGGCAGCACAGTGCCATTGTAGCTTTGGCCGATAATCGAGCTAAGGCCCACGGCGATTAACAGCGAGAGCGAACCGACGACCGCAGCCCCCACCCCGGCAATGTGGCCCAGCGGCTCCATTGCCAGCGCGTTGAGGTTGCCAAAGAGAATGCCCACACACAGAAACGCCACCATGAGATAGCCCATCAGCGCCCACAGCGGGGGCTGGCCAGCCGCCGTCCATGCCAGCCCAAAGAAGAGGATCGAAAGCAGCGCCAAGAGACGCGACGCCCAATGAGAGAGGGCGCGCATCCCATAGCGCATGACGAGACGCCCATTCAAAAACGAAGCGCCGCCCAGGGCAATGGCTAGAGTGGCAAAGATCAACGGAAAGCGCGCACCCAGCCCGTACTGGATTTGAAAGATCTGCTGGGCCGAACTTAGATAGCCCAGAAAGCCGCCGCTGATCAACCCCGCCGTAATCGTGTAGCTCAGGGAAAGGCGATGGCCCAGCACTTCGCGCATGGCTTTGCCAATGCGGACCAGGGAAAAGGGTACGCGCCGACTGGCTGGCAAGGTTTCGGGCTGGCGCAGAGCAAACCAGAATGCTGTAATCAGCGCCAGCACCAGAAAGGAAACAAAGATGACGCGCCAATGGGCGACGAGCAGAATGGCTTGCCCAAAGGTGGGGGCAATAATTGGTACCAAAATAAAGACCACCATCACAAAGGACATAACGCGTGCCATCGCTCGCCCTTCGTATTTGTCCCGAATCAGCGCCACGCTGACACTGCGCGGTCCGGCAATTCCAATGCCCTGCAAAAGTCGGCCAGCCAGCATCATGGGAAAGCTGGTAGCGAAGATCGAGAGCAGACAGCCCACGGCAAAGAGTCCATAGCCCACATAGATCGCCGGCTTGCGTCCGACACTGTCGGAGAGCGGCCCGTAGAGAATCTGCCCACCGGCCAGCCCCAGGAAGAGCAGCGAGATGATAAGTTGATTGGTATTGGCCTCAACCACACCCAGATCTGCGCCAATCTCGGCCAGGGCGGGCAACATGGCATCGGTGCAGAGTGCAGCCAATGAGCTGATCATTGCCATCAACGCCACAAACTCGCCAAACTTCAATTCTGATTGCGAACGGTCTACTTTTAACATGGGTCTTCCTTGGGTGGCAGCGTTGCTGCACTTCGAGCCTGATGGCTCATCATCTCACACAAAGAGCAATCGTGCATGATTGGATGCCTATCTGGTTACCAAAATTGTCTGTTTTGCGTGATGTATCCAATGCAGAGAAACTGACCTGTTGGTCTTGCCAATCTCTACGCCCCTTTCCTTAAATTTTTCAAGCGATTTTCCCCCTTTCCAGAGAAAAAGCATCTCCCGCATCCTTCGCCTGCTTTTGAGAGAGATCGGGGCTGTAGTATGATGAAGAGCACACCCGGATTTTCATTTGGTGTGGTTTCCTCTCCGCCGGGCTGCGCTTTTTGATATGACCCATTCCCAAGGATCTTCCTATGGCCGACGATTTTGTCCACATTCATACCCACTCTGAATATTCCCTGCTCGATGGTTTGGGCCGGGTCAAAGATTTGGTCAAAGAGGCCAAAAAGCTGGGGCAAAAGGCGCTGGCTATTACCGATCATGGCTCGATGCACGGCGCGGTGGAGTTCTTCCGCGCCTGTAAAAGCGCCGATATTAAGCCGTTGATTGGCGTGGAGAGCTATCAGACCGTGTGGGGGCGACCCCGCGGCGGACGCAACGCCCAATTCGACAAACAGAACTATCATCAGCTTCTGATTGCCAAAACCATGACCGGCTATCGCAACCTGCTTAAGATTGTAAGTGAAAGCCACGTCAACGGCTTTTATTACAAGCCGCGCATAGACCACGAACTGTTGGAGGCGTACGCCGAAGGGCTAGTCTGTACTACAGGCTGTTTGGGCGCAGAGGTTCCCCAACTGTTGATGCAGGGCAAGGAAAAAGAAGCCTACGAGCGTATGGGCTGGTATGTGGATCTCTTTGGCAAAGAGAACTTTTTCATCGAATTGCAAGAACATTCGATTGACGAACTCAAAGCAGTCAACAAAGTGCTTGTGCCCTGGGCCGAAAAATTTGGCGTGCAACTGCTGGTGACTAATGACGTGCATTACGTGCGCGAACAGGACAGCACGCCACACGAGGTCTTGCTTTGCGTGCAGACGGGCACGCGCATGCAGGATGAAAAACGCATGAGGCTGAGCGATCAGAGCTATTTTCTCAAGAGCCGGGCGCAGATGGAAGCGACGTTTGCGCCGCTGATTGATCTGCCCGCCAGCGCCTTTGACAATTCCCTGCGCATTGCCGAAATGTGCGAAGTCAATCTGGAAGATCCCACCTATCATCTGCCCGACCTGCCCATTCCCGACGGCTTCACCTATGAAACCTATCTGCGCCATCTCACCGAAAAAGGGCTGCGTGATCTTTATGGCGCGCGCGCCGATGACCCCGCCGTGCAAGAACGCAAAGAGCGTGAACTGCGCATCATCCACGAGATGGGGTTCGATGTTTACTTCTTGATTGTGGCCGATCTGTGTGATTTTGCACGTGGCCGCAACATTTGGTGGAACGTGCGCGGATCGGGCGCGGGATCACTGGTGGCTTATTGTGTGAGAATTACGGGGCTGGACCCGCTCAAGAACAACTTGATCTTCGAGCGCTTTCTCAATCCTGGCCGCGTTAGTATGCCCGACTTTGATCTCGACTATCCCGACGATCAGCGCGAGGAGATGATCCGCTATACCGTGCAAAAGTATGGCAGCGATCAGGTGGCACAGATTGTCACCTTTGGGCGCATGAAAGCGCGTGCCGCCATCCGCGATGTGGGCCGTGCCAAAGATATTGCGCTCGCTCAGGTGGATCGGCTTGCCAAGTTGATCCCCGCCATCCCCGGCAAGCCCGTCACGATTCAAGAAGTGCTCACCGAGGGCCATGAGTTTTACAATCCTGAATTGGTGGATCTCTATAAAAAAGAAGCATGGGTACAGGATCTGCTGGATACTTCCATGCAATTGGAGGGGGTAGCCCGCCATTCGGGCATCCACGCCGCTGCCGTGATCGTGGCCGATAAGCATTTGCACCATTACACCCCACTTATGCGCGGCAGTAAATCCAGCATCACCGAAACCGTGACCCAATATGAGTTCCCGATTCTTGAATCGATTGGGTTGCTCAAGGTCGACTTTTTGGGGTTGAGTACGCTCACGGTGCTGCGCGAAGCCTGCCGTTTGATCCACGAACAGCACGGCATCGAATATCGGTTGGACAATATCCCCTTTGAGGGCGAAGCGGCGCGCCCAGCCTTTGAACTGCTTGCCAGCGGCGAAGTTAGCGGCGTCTTTCAAGTCGAGTCGCAGGGCATGCGGCGCGTGCTCACCGAGATGCGGCCTGATGCCTTTGAGCACATTGTCGCCATGATTTCGCTCTATCGCCCGGGGCCGATTGAGTATATTCCTAACTTCATCCGCCGTATGCACGGCGAAGAAGAAATTGAGTACAAGCACAAGACACTAGAGCCTATTCTGGGCGAGACGTATGGCATCTGTGTCAGTGGCGATGCGGTCATTACTGATGCGCGCACGGGACAACGTTACCGATTGGCTGAAATTGGCAATCTTGACGAGTTACACGTTCAAGGCGTGGATGAGAACTGGCAACCAGCCGTGGGGCGTGTCACACATTGGATCGACAGTGGCATCAAATCGGTACTCCGACTAACGCTACGCAATGGGGCTAGCATTAAAGTTACTGAAGATCACCGTCTGCTTACAGAGAATGGATGGCGGCCTCTTGGCGATCTACATGTAGGTCAATATGTGGCAACGCCGCCCTATCTTTTGGGTCCTGACCAAACAGATGGGGCGATTGACCGGAGACGGTTGCGTGTGTTGGCCTATTTGCTTGGCGATGGCAGTTTGGCTAGCATGGCCGCGGTTGATTTTGTTTCTAAGGAAGAGGCCTTACTGGCAGAGTATCAGCGCTGTCTCGAAGTGTTTGGGGATGTTCGGCCCAGCTTTACACAACAGGTGCGCGGTGTGACCCGAATCGGTGTCGCCAAAGCGGACGATAATGCACATTATCATAAGCCTAACGCGCTTTTGCACTGGCTACGGGCGCTTGGCTTGAAGCATCCGGCGGGCCATCAGCCGGGTGGTCTACGCAGCCATGAAAAGTTTGTGCCAGATTTTATCTTTACACTGGGGACTGATGATATTGCTTTCTTCCTAGCCTCGCTATGGGATTGTGACGGGTATGTCGATAACCGTCTTTGCCACTATAAGACGGTCTCACCGACGTTGGCGGAAAATGTGCAGACCCTTCTATTGCGTCTAGGTCTACGTTCTGTTATCTATACGGCTGACTATGCCATTGGTGCTAAGAACGAGACACTTCGCACCGCCTATCAGGTGACGGTGTACGACACAGCAAAGTTTGCTTCCCTGCTTCAACCATCCATGATTTCGGCCAAGCGGAAGAAAGTTTGTACACGACAAAGCAGTACAAGTATTGCGCGTGCGCCCTTTTTGGAAGAAGTTGATGCGAGCCAAACGCTATCGTACCGAGGTTTAATGCAGGCCTATGGCATTGACCGCCAGCACTTTTACGCCAAAGGACGCACGCGTGAACGGATTTCAGCCAATGTCGTTGCACCGCTGGCAGCGTCACTGCCATTGCCACAGACAGCACGCAAACTCAATGTGGCTTGGGAAGAAATCGTTTCGATTGAATATATAGGACCGGAGCATGTTTATGATCTGACAGTGGAAGGTCTACATAGTTTTGTCGCCGATAATATCGTGGTCCACAACTGCGTCTATCAAGAACAGATCATCCAGATCCTGAGCGAGTTGGCGGGCTATACGCCGGGCGAGGCGGATCTGGTGCGCCGCGCCATCTCCAAGAAAAAAGCTTCGGATATTGAGTATCACAAGAAGATCTTTGTGGAAGGCTGCGACAAAAAGGGCATTCCCAAAGCGGCAGCCACCGCCATTTACGAGGACATCGAGTTTTTTGCGCGGTATGGGTTTAATAAATCACATGCCGCCGACTATGCCGTGATCACCGTGCAGACCGCCTATCTCAAGGCGTGTTATCCGGTGGAGTATATGGCGGCGCTGCTGTTGGTGGAGCGTGACAAGACCGAGAAGGTGATCAACTTTATCAACGAGTGTCGGCGCATGGGCATTCAAGTGCTGCCGCCCGATGTGAATTACAGCGGCATGGATTTTGGCAGCCAGGCCGTGCCCGCCGATTCGCCCCAAAAAGCGTTGACCAAAGATCCGAGCATTGCCTATAATTTCCCCGTTCCCGAAGGCGCGGCGATTCGCTTTGGCATGGCCGCCGTGAAAAATGTGGGCGAAGGGCCGGTGCAGGTGATCTTGAATGCACGCAAGGCGGGAGGGGCCTTCCGCAATTTGGAAGAGTTCTGTGATCGTGTCGATCTGCGCCAAGTCAATAAACGCTCGTTGGAATGTTTGATCAAAGTCGGCGCGCTGGATCGCTTTGGACGGCGGCGGCAATTATTGACTGTCTTGGATCAACTGGTGGCGCGCTCGGCGGCCACCCACAGCGCCAAAGAGAGCGGTCAGATCTCCTTGTTCGATCTTATGGGCGATGCCGGCAAGACCACAGAAATTCCGATTCAATTGGCGGACATTGAAGAGGCCAAAAGCAAAGAGCGCTTGCAGTGGGAAAAAGAGTTGCTGGGCGTCTTTGCCAGCAGCCATCCCATGCAGCAGCTAAAGATTGATCTTATGTCGATTGTGACCTGTTCATGTGCCGAGTTGGGCGAGGCACACGATGAAAAGATCGTCACCATCGGCGGCATGATCGCCGACATTCGCACGACGATCACCAAAAAGGGCGACAAAATGGCCTTTTTGCGCATCGAAGATATGTTGGGCCAATGTGAAGTCGTCCTCTTCCCGCGCACCTATGAACAGTACAAAGATCAACTGGAGCCGGATCGGGTGATTTTGGTGGTGGGCAAGGCCCAGGCCCGCAACGGTCGCACCAGCGTGCTGGCCGAGGAGATCAAGACCAGCCTGGAACTGGCGCGTGAGGTGATCAACGAGGAAGATCGCTATCAAAGCAAACTTCTGGATGCGCCCACGTTTAACGGGCACGCCATCAACGAAAAGAAAAGTGAGTTAGCGCCTGTGCCCAATGGCACTTTACCGGAACCAAAAGCCCCGCTTACGCCTGTTCGAGAGGCATTGCCCCAGAAAGCTGCCACAACTCGGCCAGAGCATCGCACCGCTGCCAAGAAAACTGCTGCTTGGCAAGGCAACATGGATGGCTACGACGCCGACAATGCGCCTGTGTTGGATGAGGTCGATCCCTTCGCCAACGAGATGCCGGATTGGGAGCCAGAAATGCCCAGCCATGTGGAAGATAAACCCCAAAAGGCAAAGGGAAAACCCGCCGACAAGGGCGAGAAACGCCCGCCCGTTCCGCCAACCAATGGGCAGATTGCCAATGGCAAAAACGGCGATCATGCCATACCAGTGGTCCAGACGGTGATCAAGCCTGAGGTCGCGCCCCAATCCCTCAATCCTCCACTCCCCCAATCTGTTCATCGCGCCCACCGCACGCTGAAGATCACCTTTTCGCGCTGTGGGCAGTTGGATAGGGATAAGTACCGGCTGCGCGAAATTGTGGAGGCGGTGCGCGATCCGCGTGGGCGCGACCAGTTTTCGATTGTCATGGAGGCGGAGGGGCGCAAGCATCAGCTCATCTTCCCCAACGACTATTGCACAGTGAGCGAACGGCTGTTGGGGGAATTGCAAAAATATTTCAATGTTGAGGCTGTGGTTGAGGAGTAACGGCCTCGTTATCGCACGATGAACGTACCTATCTGGGTGCGTCGCACTCGCCATAGGTAAATTGAGTGCAGAAAACTGTGTGGCGAGTGCGTCGCACCCAGGACCTGGATAGATACCAATCAACCTTAAATTCTTAAAAGGGAAACGAAGATGCAGCGAGGCAAGGTCGATGATTCGTCAACCAATGAGGAAGGCCAATCGGGGACACAGAAGACGCCGCGTGGCAAAGATCAGGATCGCATGGGTAGTTGGCAAAATCTAATTGACGAGCGGATTGAGGAAGCTATGCGCCAGGGGGTGTTTGATAACCTGCCCGGCAAAGGCAAACCCCTCCGCATGGACGACAATCCCAATGAGCCGTCTGACATGCGCATGGCGAACAAGCTACTCAAAGACAACGATCTCACCCCTGCCTGGATTGCTGACCGCAAGGCACTGCTGGCCGAGATCGACGCCCTGCGCGCCGAGATGCGCCGCCAGTGGGATTGGGCGCGCATTGACCCGACACGGCGCGCCACCAACTGGAATCACTTGGTGGCCCAATGGGAAGCGCGCATGGCGAACATCAACCGCCGTATTTTGGATCTCAACCTGATCCAGCCCGTTGCCATCAAAGAGATCTTGCACTTACGGCTGGAACACGAATTAACCCGCATTGACGCCCCCCGTCAGCTTTAGCCACCCACTGAGGAGACCCTGATGTCATTTCGCATTGCTGCCTGCCAGATGAACACCCAATCCGACAAGGCGGAGAATCTACGCAAGGCCGAGGCGCTGATTGACGAGGCGGCGCGCCAGGGAGCCAATTTGGTGGCGCTGCCGGAGATGTTTAACATTCTGGGCACAAACGAGACGGTTTTTAACGCCCGCGAGATCTTGCCCGGCCCCAGCAGCGAGATGCTCCAGCGCAAAGCCCGCCAGCATGGGATCTATGTCCACGGCGGTAGCATTCCCCTCGCCGTGGAGGGGAGCCACAAATCATGGAACGCCACCTTGGTCTATGATCCCAACGGTGAATTGGTGGCGCGCTATAACAAGATTCACCTGTTTGATATTGATGTGACCGGACATGTGGCCGATAACGAGTCGTCACGCTTCGAGGCGGGCACAGAGATGGTCAGCTTTGAAACCGAGTACGGGCAGTTGGGCTTGACCATTTGCTATGACATTCGCTTCCCAGAACTCTACCGGGCGCTGACCCTGGCTGGGGCAACGGTGATCTTCCAACCGGCGGCTTTTACCCTTTACACTGGTAAAGATCACTGGGAAGCGTTGATCCGGGCACGGGCGATTGAAAACCAAGTCTATATGGTCTGCCCGGCACAGTTTGGCAGCCATCCGCCCGGCAAACAATGTTTTGGCAATGCCATGATTGTTGATCCGTGGGGGACGGTGCTGGCGCGTGCTCCAGAGCGTGAATGCGTGGTCATCGCCGATATTGATACAGCGGTTCAAGAGAAGATTCGCACCCAGTTGCCTTCGCTCAAGAATCGTCGCCCCGATATTTATGCTGGTCAAGCCGACTAGATACTGACTTGTACCCCCTTTTATATCTTTTGCCTCTATCCTGAACACTGGCGTTTTTGACACAACGGTTTAGACTGGGACATGTGTGAATCCAACAGATGGGCGCAGCCACCTGCGCCCACTTTTGATCCGATAAGGGTAGCGCCATGTTTAGATATTCTGAAACCCTGAACCATCCACGTTTGCGCCGCTGGACACGCCCTATTCTGAACTTCTTCCTATGGGTGGGACAGCATGAGTTATCGATTTTGTTGGCAGGTCTGCTCCTCTTTGCCTTTCTCTTTGGCTTTGTGCAGTTGGCAAGCGAAGTAATGGAGGGGGAAACCCACGCCGCCGACGAACGGATTTTGTTGGCGTTGCGCAACCCGGTGGATACCAGTGATCCAATTGGGCCAGTCTGGGTGGAAGAGATGATGCGTGATTTCACCAGTTTTGGCGGCTCTGGCGTGCTGACGCTCGTCACCCTGGCCGTGGTCGTTTACTTGATGCTTCAGCACAAATTTGGTGCCATGACCTTTGTCACGGTGGCGATTGTGGGGGGGGTCTTCTTGAGTCTCCTTCTCAAACAAAACTTTGACCGCCCACGCCCAGATCTTGTCCCGCACGGCACTTATGTAGTTAACAGCAGTTTCCCCAGCGGACACGCCATGCTCTCGGCGGTGACCTTTCTAACCCTGGGCGCGTCTGCTTTCACGCATCCACCCGCGACGCCGTTTCAAAGCTTTCTTTTTAATTATGGCGGTGATTTTAACACTTCTGGTGGGGATCAGCCGGGTCTATTTGGGCGTCCACTGGCCCACCGATGTGTTGGGCGGTTGGGTGGTTGGCGCGGCTTGGGCGACCTTGTGCTGGCTGGCAGCGCGCTGGCTTCAGCAGCGCGGCCAAGTGGAAACGGACATTCCGTCGCCGACGGAAATAGAAGAGTAGCCAAGCGGGGTTTTATGGCTGATGTTGCGCGATATAGCGGTGGAAATAATCCTCAAACCGTTGCTGAAGTTCGCACGTCAACGGCCCCGGCGTGCCGTTGCCAATCGCTATGCTATCCAAGCGAATTAAGGGGAGTACATGGCGGCTGGTGCTCGTAAGAAAAGCCTCTTGCCAGCCCGCGCGCTCAGCCAGGGAAAACCGTCGTCGCTCTACGCCAATTCCCGCCTCGGCGGCCAACCGCAGCACGATTTGCAGCGTCACCCCTTCTAAAATATCGCTGGCTGGCGGAACCACCAACACACCATCTATTACTGCATAAAACGTACTGCTTGCCCCTTCACATACATTCCCTTGCGTATCAATCAACAATCCCTCATGCTCACCCTGCTGGCTGGCCTTGTGCCGGGCCAGGGTGTTGATCAGTGTGTTGAGCGATTTCACTGTAGGCAGGGCACGCTCGCCCACGTAGCTCACTGCGCCCACGCCCTGGCGCGCCATTGTTTGATCCGGCGCGCTAAAGGGTTGTAGCCAGAGGAATGAACGCGGCTCTTGCTCGCGATCTGGACCCACGGCAAAGAGGCGAATGGTGGCCGTTTGCACAGGGGTTCCCGTCTGCGCTGCTTCGGCCTCTAACAGCGCACCAAGCCAGTCCCGATGCTGTGCCAGATCTCCCGCCAGCGGTAGATCGATCTGCGCTGCCGAATCCAAAAGCCGCTGCAGGTGATCGTCAAGATGAAAGACGACCCCGCCAGCCAGTTGCATACTCTCGTAGACGCCCCACGCTCCGTAGATCGTATCGCCCAAGACCGATAGCGTGGCGGCGGCGGGCGCAATCATTTTGCCGTTACAACTGACCCAATGGGGGATGGTGGATGCTGCATTCTGTGTAGACATCGGGTTACCCGCGCAGCGTGTCGCGAATCGTTTGGGGCGTCCCTGTCAGTCGATCCACGGGGATGCCCTGTGTCCACAGGTAAATTAGATCAAATTCTGATACGCTTTCGCCAATCACCGTGACACGGGCAGCTTGCTCAGCAGTCTGCCTGTCGAAGCCAAAGGTCAGCCGTTTTTCAGCCAGCACAGAGGCCAACAGGGTGAACTGGGCGCGCGTGGTCGGCAGATCTGGGTCGCCAAAAAGCACATAATGGCCCAAGCTCATGTCAGCCTCTTCGCTAAAGAGCACAGGCACGCGCATCTCCACTCGCTCGGTATTGCTGCCATCCATTTTCAGCGGGCCAGCCGAGACCAATGCCTCGGGTGATCCCGGTCGCCCCACCTGTAAAAAGTAGTCTCCCCGCCGCAAACTGCGCAGACGAAAGGCCCCGCTCTCGCCCAGAATGCCTTCGGTCAGGATTTCACCGCCCATCACCAGCCGAATCACCAATCCGCCGCCGCCGTGGACCACACCTTCTAGTATACTGTTGCGCGGGGTTAGATGGAGGGTAAGCTGGGTGACACCACCGACGTTGATCCGAACGTTTTGCCGCTGATCGTCCAGCCGCACTTCGTATTGGCCCGCGTTGACTTTGAACGTGAATGTGCCGTCCGCAGCGACGGGTGTACTTTCCATACTGGCGCCGTCGCGCCACAACTCCGCCGTCAGTCCATCTCGGCTGTTTTCAACACGTCCAGAGAGCGTGCCCGTGGATTGGGCCGCCACCACTTTTTGAAAGACAACCAAAAACGAATGGTGAAAAAGCGTATTGCCACTCTGACCACCGCCGGGGAGCGGCTCGTCGGGGTGATTGGTGCTTAATCCGTGGACCACATCGCTGGGCAGATCGGACATACGCATACTGCACACCTGCCATTTCCACATGGGAAAGTTGGCCCCCGGCTCATTGTCTGGCTTGTCAATGGCAACTATTTGCTCACCGCCGTCCCAGGTGATGCGCACTCGGCTGTTGCGCAGGCGCGCCCCTTCGGGCGAAAGCGCATCCATAAAAATATGATGACGCCCTTTGTTCTCGTTTTGGGCCAAATGGTAGATGCGCATGACTCGCCAATACTCTGTACCGGGGGCGACTTTGGCCTCTTCCAGCGTGATGCCATAGGCTGCTGCGTTGTTCTCCGGCGGAGGAAAGCCACGGGTCAGCGTGCGCGTGCGCGCCGTCGGCGGTTGTGGACTCACCGTCGGCTCGCTTACCGCGGGCGTCGGCTGCGTGTTAGACGCCACAGGCTCGCTCGATGGCGCAGATTCGGGGACGGTCTCGTCTCTTTCTTCGCCGGTAAACCAGCGCAAAATTCGATTCATGGTGCTCATGGCAGGGCCTCCAATGCTGAGGGGAGCGTTTCCAGACCGCCAGTGATTTGTTGCACAGGGATGTTTTTCTGGCGTAGCGTTTGTAATAGCGTGGGATCGGCATCACCGATAATCGTAACCTGTTGGGCGCGCAGACAGCCACCAGGCGAGAAGCCCACAATGGGCGTTTTGCGCAAAATGAAATCCGCAGCCAGGGTAAGCTGCGAGGTGGCAATCGCCGTGTCGCGTGTCGTGAGAAGGAGATAATGAGACAAGCGCGCAGGCGTGGTCGCGGTGGATGGCGTTTCAGTTGCGCGTTCAAAGGTGGGGCCATTGACACGCTGACGCCCATCACAAACAATCTCTTGGGCGGGCAGATCGCTATTTTTGAGGCGCAGCGTATAGGTATCGGCGGGCAGATTGGCAAAGATGTATTCACCATTGGCGTCAATATCGTCTTCCTGGCGCAGGCTGTATCTCTCGCTGGTCAAGATTACGGTGGCAGCGGGTGTTGGCGGTTGGATACGCCCCACCACCTGTCCCAGCAAGGGGAACTCGATGACATGGCTGTTGTTGCCGTCCAGCATAATGTCACTGGCAATCACCCCCACGCCCTCCAGACTAACTTGGTAGACACCGGCTGGCAATTCGCCAAATTGAAACCCCCCATTGGTATCGACGCGCGCAAGTTTGGGGGCGCTGCCACTGCCGTTCAGGGTGAGGGTGAGTGCAGGCGGCACGCCTGGCAGGCGTCCACTGAGGCTGCTGCGGCTGGCTGTCTGTGTCATCGCTTTGCGTTGGAAGATCACTTCATACGCAATCGGGCGACTGCGTCCGGGCATGTCGGCGGTGATCAAGCTATCGGCTACGCTGCTTTCAACTTGTGCATCGACGATGTCGATCATAAACACACCCGGCGTGTGTAGAAATTCAAAATAGCCACGCGGTTTGAACGGATTCTGGCCGCTCTTGACCGTGGGAAACTGGGTATCGGGGCCAGCACCGGTCCAGCGCAGACGCACGCTGAGTCCATCCAGTGCGGTTCCGTTCTCATCCAACACCCGGCCAAAGATGGCGTTGTTGTTGCCCGTTTCGGCAGGGGGAAGGAGCCGCTTTTGGATCACCTCATAGCGTTGTTGCAGACCACGCTGCGTAACCGAGAGATCCACGCTGACGGCTTCCCGGTCGTTGGCGATGATGGCGCGGCGTTCCGTGGATCCAGGGGTGCCGGGGTCCACACGTACAAGAAATTTGGCAGCCGGTAGATCAGCAAAGTGGTATTCACCGTTGAGATCGGTGCGGGTCTCGGCCAGCAACCGCGGCGGCGATGGCTGATGTAACGTGATCAGCACCCCTGCTTGTGGATTTGCGTTATCGTCGGTGATGCGTCCGTGGATGTGGCCCCGGCGTCCTGATTCGGTATTCATGTGAGATCTCCTCAGAAGGTGTGAAGCGACTCAAGGACTAAACTTTGGCGCTTGAGCGAGCGGGAGAAGAGCAGTGGGTATTATAGCACAGCGCAGGATTCGTGCCATGTCGCTTGAAAAGCGAGTCGAGAGCCATGATCAGTTTTTTGACATTCTGAATTTATAGGATAAAATAACAATCTACGAAGAGAAATCTTCGTGAAATGTCGGGGAGTAGCGCAGTTCGGCAGCGCACAGCGTTTGGGACGCTGGGGTCGTAGGTTCAAATCCTATCTCCCCGACCAAAATAATGACGAATTGTGAATGGCTAACGGTTAATGATGAATGAGACTCGGAGTGTGTGACTTTGCTCTGTATCATTAGAAATTTACCATTAACTGTTCACAATTCATCATTTATGCGGGTGTAGCTTAATGGTAAAGCACTAGCCTTCCAAGCTAGCTATGCGGGTTCGATCCCCGCCACCCGCTCTGCCATTGGGTGATTGGGTTAATTGGTGATTGAACTGTGCGTTGGAATCAGCGCCGATCACCCCATAACCTAATCACCCAATTTTCTTGGATCGGTAGCTCAACGGCAGAGCAGGGGGCTCATAACTCCTTGGTTACAGGTTCGAATCCTGTCCGATCCACTCCTCAAATTTACCCCTCGAATGGTGGCACGGCTTGCCATGCAGCAGGCTTCCATGAGAAAGGAATCTCTATGTTGATTCGTGAAATTATGTCCAGCCCGGTGGTTACAGTAACGCCGGAGACTTCCATTCAGGATGTGGCCCGGCTGATGCGCGACCGCCACATTAGCGGCGTGCCTGTGGTCAGCGCCGACAATCGGCTGCTGGGAATGATCACTGAGGTTGATCTGATTGCCCGCCACGCTCCCGCCCATGAGCCACACTATTTTACGTTGCTCTCGGCGGTGATTCCGCTGAGCCTTGACGAGTATGGACGCTATAAAGAGCAGGTGCGCCACATTCTGGCCGTCAATGCCGAACAGTTGATGACCAAGAAGCCAACCACTGTCCGCCCCCAAGATACATTAGAAGACGCCGCTGCATTGATGGTGAAGCCGGGGCATAGCTCGTTGCCCGTGGTGGAAGAGGGCCATTTGGTGGGGATCATCACGCGCACAGATCTGGTGCGTATGATTGAGCAGTTAGAAGTGGGCGACGAATAAACGCCGGTCATTGCCCTTGTCAAAAAGCGCCCTCAAACGAGGGCGCTTTTTTAGTTGATTCTCCGTGGTCGAGGTGCGCGTTGCCCCCTGGCGAAGAGATCGCTAATAGAGCAGCTTTTTATCCAATACATTGCGTAGCGGTTGCCCGTCCAGATACCGGCGCAGGTTGTCACAAAAGAGATCGGTAATCTTCTGATTTTCTGTAGACGAAGTGCTGGCGGAATGAGGGCTGATCAGGACATTGGGCATTTCCCACAACGGGCTATCCGCGGGCAGCGGCTCTGTGGCGAAGACATCGAGCGCTGCCCCGCCTAGATGACCGGAGCGCAGGGCGGCGATCAAGGCTGTTTCATCGACAATGGCCCCACGCGCAATATTAATCAGGATCGCCCCTGGCTTCATGGCGGCCACGGCGGCTTCATCAATCATGCCATCGGTTTCGGCCGTGTGCGGCACAATCAGCACCACAAAATCGGCCTCGCCCAGCAGCGCGTGCAGATCCGTCCAGGGGTAGAGCCGATCTAGATACAGCGTGGCAGGGTCCACGCCAGCGATGGTGCGTTTTGTTCCCACCACGCGCATCCCTACACCGTGGGCTAGCCGAGCCACCTCGCGGCCGATTCGCCCCATGCCCACCACGGCTAGCGTCTGGCCGCGCAGATCGGCGGCACAGTAGCGCTCCCAATGATGACGCTCTTTCTCGGCCATGATGTGAAAGGCTAGTTTGGTGAACATCAACATGCTCATTAAACAATATTCGGCCAGCGGCGTGGCATGAACCCCGCTGGCCGTGGTAAAGAGGATCTCGGTATCGGCCAGGCCAGACTGGGCCACAAATTGACCGATTCCCGCGCTGGTGGATTGGAGCCATTTGAGATTGGGGGCGAGGGCCGCCAGTTGGGGAACGGTACTACGGTCGAAATCAAACATGATTTCGGCCTGGGCCAACAATGCCTGCCAGCGCGCTTGTTGATCGGGGCTGCGCTGGATCGGCGCGCTGTGATCGGCCACATAGCGCGGCGCGCCCAAGAGATCCGGTGCATGGAGCACCTGAATACGGGGATCAACGGCTTCAATTTGACGAATATAGGCTGGCTCCAAATAGGAGCCGATCAACAGCTTTACTGATGATTGCATCTTGGTTCCTGTTCTGATGAAAGGGGTGAGTTAGCCAGAATTGCCCAGGCGCAGTGTGGTGAAGAGACGCTGACGCAGCCCGCGTGTGATCACCACAATTTCTAGCATGACCAAAATCAGCGTGAAGCCCGCTGCCAGAGAGAAGATCTGATCCCAGGCAATTAGCGGGATCAACGGGGGCAGCACAATTTGGGCCTCACCTGTGATGCGGAAGAAGGGCGCAAAGAGTGTGGCTGTGAACGCGCCGGTGAGGGTTCCCGCGCCCGCGCCGTAAAGGGTCAAAATGGTATATTCCATCCCGACCTGGAGCAAGACCTGTCGCTGGTGGAGGCCCAGCGCTCGCAGCACGCCAAATTGATAGACACGTTCGTTCAGCGAAGCGCTGCCGTGGACCAACAAAGAGAGGGCTGCCATTAGCGCTGCCGCCACAAAGCCCACCGAGAGCGTGCCAAAAATGCCGACGCGTTCGAACTGCGCCTGTGCTTCGGCCAAGAGTGCGGGAACATCGCGTGCGCTGGCGGCCTCTAATCCACGCTCCCGAAGCGCTGCAAAGGTGGCACTGGCATCGCTGCCGGGCTGGAGACGCAGCCAAATTTGCGCCGGGAACTCAGCGCCACTTGCCAGGAAAAGTCTTTCCAAATTGCCGATCATGACGATTTCGTCGTCGTAGGCTGTGGGGAAATAGGTATAGCTTCCGGCGATGGTAAAGAGACCGTTGATCTTGATGCCCCGCTCTAGGCCGACGGAAAGGCTTACCGTATCGCCAATTGCAAGGGTGTTGGCGGCTAGAAAGTGTTGTGAAACCAAAATGTTGTCGGGGTTCAGCGCAAGCTGGTTCATCAGCGCGCCCACCGAGTCGGCGGCAAAATCTGGGCGAAACCAGAGTACTTGGGGCAGGGTTAGCCGATCCACGCCCAGGAAGCGCCCGCGTAGTCTCTCCCCTGCGCTGTTGATCTCCACTGGATAATCGCCGACACGGGTACTGGCCGCCACCCCTGGCAGCGCGTTTACAAGCTCTGGGGGCAAGATCACTGCCTCACCGCCAGCATCATTGGGCCGCACTGGCAAAAAGCGTGCATCGCTGCCCACGGCATAATAGACCCGATCCACCAGCCATTGATCCAAACTGGCTGCCATGGAGACGGTATAAATCCCCATACCCAGCAGCACAATCACAAGCAACAGCGGGGTGGTGTAGGCTGCGCTGTTGCGTCCCAACTGGCGCAGCATAAGATGCGGTGTGATCCACGGCATCCGCTCGGCCAACCAATCCAGCACCGTCATCATCAACGGGAAGAGGCGCATGAGCAGAAAGGCCGCTGTGATCAGGGTGAGGGCTGGTGCAAGCACCAAAAGCGGATCTTGAAAGGGGGAGTCGGCGTTGGCTTGGGCAAAGCTTCCCCGCTGGCGGAGCTGCTGATAGACATAGAGCGTGGGCAAAAGCAGGAGCAGATCCAGATAGGCCCGCTGCCAGAAAGGACGTCCACTCGACCGCGATCGGGCGCGCTCCTGTTGGACAACACTGGTTGTGGTCATCTGCCAGAGGGGGAGAAGCCGGGCAAACAACGCCAAGAGCAGCGCCGCCCCCACCAATCCCCAGTCTAGCCCTTGCAGCGAAACGGGCAGTGGCGGGCGCGGGGTGAAGGTAAGAAAGCTGGCTGTGTATCCCATCAGGCGGGCCAGCCCCATGCCCGTGGCAATGCCCAGCGGGATGCCCAGGGCAAAGAGCAGGAGTTGTTCCAAAGCCGCCATAGTAAGCAAGGTTCCGCGTCCCCATGCCACGGCTGACCAGAATACTAATCTCCCGGCTCTGGCTGCGCACGATTACCTGGGCGATAAGCCAGAGAAAATAGAGCAGAAAAACCAGCGCAGGCAGGTTAAAAGTGATCAGCAGGGTGGTTAATAAATGTTGTCGTCCGACAAAGGTTTGCAAGGGGCCTAGCGGGGAGATGTCTAGCCGCGCCCCTGGCAGATAGCGGTCGATAATTGACATGGCACGCTCAAAACCCAGGGCATATTGGCGGGCAAAGAGGGGATTCAGGCTGCGGCTGTCCAGGGTAAGATGCCACGAAACCGAGCGTGAGCGCGAGGGCAACACAGGTTGGATCAGGCGGATATAATCGGCGCGGCGGATGATCAACGCTTCGCGGAAGGTTGTGTCGGGGTTGCGAAACCAGAACGGATCGCTGGCATCCTGGGCGCGCCACAGCCCGGCTACGCTCAGGCCGACAATGGGTTGGCGCACATTTAGCCCCAGTTGTAATTCTTCGCCAGACTGCACACCCATTTGCGCTGCCAGATCGGCGTGCATCCACACCTGTAGCCGATCCGCTGGAGAGCTGCCTGTGGCTTGAAATGGCTCCCCGGCAACGGCAGTGAGTTTGTCGTCAATATTGGCAATGTAGACCATGTTGACACTGTTCAAAAAGCCGTTGCTGGCCGTATAGCGGGTATCTCCTGGGGCTGGTTGGAGCATAAGACTGCCACTCTCAACCTGGATTCCCAGGCGCGAGAGCGGCAATCCGATTTCAGCAGAGAGGGTTTCGCCTAAATTAGCGGCAACTGTTTCGGCATCTTCTACGGCCAGGGGGCGGCGGGTGGAGGGCAGTGCATAGACGCGCAGTGAAAAGGGATCGCGGCCTGTTTGGCGGCTGAGATCAGTTAACTCTTCTCCCAACATAGCTCGATCCACGGCTTGGGCAAAGAAGCCTGCATTGCTGATTAAGCCCACAGCCAGCACAATGCCGATGAGATTGAGAAGCGCCAGACCACGACGGCTGCCCAGACTGCGTAGCGCCAACCAGATCAAGCCTGTCCGCGCCACTATCCATTGCCCGGGAGCGTGCGCGACTATACGCGATGCATCCATATCAGCACGATGCATGGTGGGCAGTGTCCATCGGTAGCCATTGTCTCTGCTCCATGCGTAAACCATCCCGTTGCAGGGGGAAGCGCTGCGCAGCGTGCGTGTGGAGACGATTCATAAGAGTTCAAACTACATCTATTTAATTAAAGTATCCAGGAATTCCTGATTGTTGCGGGTGCGACTCAACCGTTCCAAAATGGGCAAGAGCGCATCGTGTCCACCACCCATAGCGTCGATCATACGGCGCAGCGTGTAGACTTTGGCGAGGGTTTCGGCGTCCAATTGTTTCTCTTCGGCGCGTGTCCCGCTGCGTTCGATGTCGAAGGCGGGGAAGATGCGGCGTTCGGCCAGGCGGCGGCTCAGGTGCAACTCCATGTTGCCCGTGCCCTTGAACTCTTCGTAGATCACATCATCCATACGGCTGCCGGTGTCCACCAGACAGGTAGCGACAATGGTCAGGCTGCCACCTTCTTCAATGTTACGCGCAGCCCCAAAGAAACGTTTGGGCGGGTAGAGTGCGGCGGGGTCAATACCACCGGAGAGCGTACGGCCAGAGGGTGGTACAGTCAAGTTATAAGCACGGGTCAGGCGGGTAATGCTGTCCAGCAAGATCACCACGTCTCGCTTGCTTTCCACCAAACGTTTGGCCCGTTCCAGCGCCATTTCGGCCACACGTACATGGTTTTGTACAGGCTCGTCAAAGGTGCTGCTGATCACCTCCGCTTCCACCGAGCGATCCATATCGGTGACCTCTTCCGGGCGCTCGCCAATCAATACAACCATAAGGTGTAGATTGTCGTAGTTGGCGGTCATGCCATTTGCCACCCGCTTGAGCACGGTTGTCTTACCTGCTTTGGGCGGGCTGACAATGAGACCACGTCTGTCCGCGACCAATCGGCGAGAGCATATCAATTAGACGGGTTGCCAGCACACTGGGCTTGGTCTCTAAAAGAATCTGATCTTCGGGGAAAATGGGCACGAGGCGATCAAAGAGGGGACGGCGCTTGGCCTCTTCCGGGTCCAGGCCGTTCACGGCCTCTACCTTGAGCAAACCAAAATACTTCTCCGTCTCTTTGGGCGGGCGCACCTGCCCCACCACTAGATCGCCTGTACGCAGGCCAAAGCGCCGAATCTGGCTCTGGCTGACATAGACATCTTCCGGCCCAGGCAGCAGATGATCGCTGCGCAAAAAGCCGATACCATCCTGGACAATTTCCAGAATGCCGCCTCCAAAAATATAACCCTGTTTTTCGGCATTACCGCGCAACAGGCGCATGATCAAATCATATTTCTTGAGTCGGGTATATCCGGTAATTCCCATTGAGCGAGCAATCTCCCGGAGTTCATCCAGGGTTTGATCCTCAAGTTCGGACATTGTCATCGTTACCAGTTCCATGGTCTATCCTCATAACAGAATATATAAATATGTAAATAAAAGTTAGTTTCTGACAATACAAACTGCACGCGCCAACAAATGAGTTCAACCCAAAATAATCCCCTGGTAAATAGACAAAACCAGGATCGCTCCCGCTTCTATTTGGTTGCTAAACCAGCGTACTTAATTCCCTCTATCATTTTGATCGGGAGAGACAAACTTGGCGTGGGTTCCAATTTTGTGAAGAATGATGGTGTAGAAGAACAAGAAAACCGCGCAAATTCAAGGCACGCCCGTCAACTCAAATGGCTCTCGTATGGATGTTCGAGATGGGAAGGATGGTGGGTAATCAATGAGTTGACCAACAAGTGGATAGCGTGGTAATGAATCTCCGCATCCCAGTACCTAGACCACAAGATACGGGTCACAGTTTTGAGCAACAATAGATCTGTTGCCATTGAAGTTGTTCGGGAGTTGGATACCCTGGCGAGGCATAGGTAAAGTTATATACCAATATAGCAAAGATTGACTCACACGTCAACTGTCTAAATGTTAAAATTCTTGCATTTATCTGCTCTCACTGCACTCTAATTTTGCACCATCGTAGGGCATCTGTCCTATTCCACCACCACGGGCACAATCATGGGGCGGCGTTTGGTCCGTTCATAGAGAAATCGCCCTAAATAATTTTTTACCTTTTCCTCGGCTTCGCGCCGATTCAAGGAGCGAGCCTGGGTCAGCTCTTTTTCAAGATTTTGCGTGGCTGTCTGCAAAAGATCGCTGCTTTGGCGCAAATAAACAAAGCCACGGCTGTTAAGTTCAATAGGACCGCGTGGCGCACCTTTGGCTTTGTCCCACGGCACTACGGCCACCACAAAGCCATGATCGGCCAAAATCTCACGCTCGCGCAACACCGCTGGGCCAATATCGCCTACGCCACTGCCATCCACCAGGACAGGGGGCGCAGGGGTGTACTCGCGCACCAAACGCGATGCCCCGCCTTTTTCAAACTCAACGGCATCTCCATTGTTAAGAATGAAAATACGGTCCTGGGGAATCCCCAATTGTAAAGCCGTTTTGCGGTGACTATGCAACATGCGCGGCTCCCCATGCACAGGGATAAAGTATTGTGGTTTCACCAAACTGAGCAACAAGCGCTGCTCGCCTTGGCTGGCATGACCGCTCACATGCACTGGCTCCAACGGCGGGTAGATCACTTCGGCCCCGCGCTGGATCAGGTTGTTGATCACCCGGCCCACTTCTTCTTCGTTGCCGGGGATGGGATGGCTGCTCAGGATCACTGTGTCGCCGGGTTTGATCTCAATATCCCGGTGGCGACCTTCGGCCATGCGTGAAAGCGCCGCCTCTGGCTGACCCTGGCTGCCTGTGCTGATAATGACCTGTTGCTGATCGCTGAGTTGGTGGTTGCGGCGCAGATCAAAGATCATATCATCTGCAACCTTCAAATAGCCTAACTCACGGGCAATATCGGTGTTGTTTCGCATAGAGTATCCTGTAAAGGTAACTTTGCGCCCCTGTTGGGAGGCGACGTTGATCACCTGTTGGACACGACTTAGCAGCGAGGCAAAGGTCGTCACAATAATTCGCCCCGGGGCTTTGCGGAAGATTTTGTCGAAAGCTTCTTCCACAATGGATTCGCTGGGCGTAAAACCAGGCCGCTCGGAGCCTGTGCTGTCTGAGAGCAGGGCAAGAACGCCTTCCGCGCCCAACGTGGCAAAGCGGGCAAAATTCGCTCCCTCTCCATGCACAGGCGTATAGTCAAACTTAAAGTCGCTGGTATGAATGACCAATCCGGTGGGACAGCGCACAGCTAGGCCAAAGGCGTCGGGGATGCTGTGGCTGGTGGCGATAAATTCTACCTGAAATGGACCAACAGGGAATACTTCGCCTGCCTGTACGGTGATAATCGTGGCTTGATCAAGCAGATTGTGCTCGCGCAGTTTATGTTCAATCAGCGCTCGCGGCAGGCGCGCCGCATAGATCGGCACATTCACATGACGCAGCAGATAGGGCAAACTGCCAATGTGATCCTCGTGGCCGTGGGTGATCACGATCCCGCGCACAATTTCGCGGTTCTCTTGCAGATAAGTGAAATCTGGAATCACGAGATCAATGCCCAGCATATCGTTTTCGGGAAATTTCACCCCGGCATCGACAATCATAATATTGCGCCCGTATTCAAAAACCATCATATTTTTACCGATTTCCCCTAGCCCTCCCAGGGGAATCAGACGTAGCGGATAATTTGCCATAAAAATTTACTCCTTTTCGCAGAGAGCCTCCACCGTTCTCTAGGTCGTCTACTTCTGCGTGAATCTTCCAATAGTTTGTATGCTTAGGATACTGTGCATACAGAGGTTCGCACAAAAAACAGGGATCGGGTATCTGTGTTAGATACCCGATCCCTTTCCTTGCTCAGTTAATTAGGCGATACCAAAGGATAAAATAGAGGGCCAAAGTTCCCGGCACCTTCTGTCCTGGCGAGTCAGTCCGGCCTTATGCAGCCATTGAAATCTATGGAGTGCCGGCGACTTGTGCATACTTACTTTCGTACAATATCCTTAGGTGGACAAAATCTGTACGCCATTACCACTCCCAGATGCCCGCAATATCCTTAAGTGTCTCTGCATCCAAAATGTTAATACGCCGATAGCCAAGTTCGACCAATCCTTGGCGTTTGAAATCACGCAAAATGGCGCTCACGGTCTCTCGGTACGTTCCCAGGCGGTCGGCCAACGCTTGATGGCTCACACCCTGGATCAGGCCATTCTCTTGATTGCCCAGATCCGCCAGCAAAGAAGCCAGCCTTTCAGGCAGTTTTTTGTAGGCCACATCTTCTAGGTTGTTTTCCACTTGCATCAGCCGTCTGCCATAGGTTTGCAACATGCCCCAGCCCAAGATCGGGTATTGGATGGTCATATTGCGCGCTTCGGTGGCTGGCACCGACCACACAGTAACGTCACTGGCCGCTTCGGCAAAAACATTGGCATCACCGGGGTTATTCAACGCACCTTCGCCAAAAATAGAGCCTGGCTCTAGCGTAGCAATCACCAAGCGACGGCCTTCATTATTGGTGCAAACAAGGTGAATTTCACCCTGCATAAGCATATACATTTTGCGCTTCAGATCTACAGAAGAAGCAACTTCTTGGTTGCGCTCAATGGTGCGAATCTGAATACGTTTGCCAAAAACAGGATCCTCTTCGCGCAGATCCATGAGCATTTGGGGCAAGTTCATAGTGCGCTGACCAGCCTCTCGGCTAGATTGCGGACGTTGGAAAATGGTTTCGTAAGACATTGCCTTTATCCCTTCGTAGCGGCTTCTAAAAATCTGGTTTGCACATTGGTTGTCTGGGCTGTGTTTTGCCAGAGGGACAATATTTGTTAAGTCCTATAAATGTTCATGTATTGCACAGAAATTAAACCACGTATATCAATCTTTGTCTAGTCCCAATTCATAGAAAACAGATAGACATGAAGGTATAGATATTTACACTCTTAAGAATGGACATAAGAATGGACAAAAGAGCCGAGACTTGCTCGGCTCAATGGTGCCTATTCCTGTATAGTCTACATGGGTAATCATAGAATTATATTGTGAAAATATTAGCACTCTGTTTGTCTTTGCTCATAATTAGCTAAAAATAGAAGGTAGGGAGGATACAGTTGGCCTAGTTTTCCCCTATCCAAGAAAAATTAGAGTAATCGTCCAACCATGGTTAGTTAAAGTGTTACATCTGTTATCCGCGTGACCCATTCTATTTTCTCCTATCACGCAGTCGATTCCGTTGAGTAAGCACCCAGAATGTGCTACACTATATCCAGCATAACAGATTTCCTCTGGCTCCATGGGCATAGAGGCGAATTTAAGGTTACCCATAAGGAGGGTGGTCTGGACAGCAACGAGTTGGCTCGACGTATTGTAGAGATTGTCGAGGATAAACAAGCAGAGGATATTTTATTGCTCAATGTGAGCGAACAGACCAGCATTGCCACCTATTTTGTAATTGCTACGGTGGACAATGAACGGCAAGCCAGCGCAGTTCGAGATGAGTTGTGGGAGCAGCTTCAGGTTAAAGAGAAGATTCGCCCGCTTAGCAGAGGCGATGCTCCTGGGCGCAGCGGTGGCTGGGTATTGTTGGACTATGGGGATGTGGTGCTTCATCTCTTCACCGAAGAGGCCCGCACCTATTACAACATGGAAGAATTGTGGCAGGAAGCCAGCGTGGTTCTCAGGGTTCTATAGACCCTTGCCTGATCTGTCAAGACAGAATGCGTGGCGTGTAGCATGTGTACACGCCACGCATTCTGTTTAAGCGCTCTATTCAAAAATCCAGGGATCGCCAGCGCGGCTCCAGCTTACCAGATCTTCGCCAAACCAGAGTGCGATCTCGCTGGTAGCTGTGTCCGGGCCATCGCTGCCGTGGACGAGGTTGCGGCCAATTTCCAGGCCAAAGTCAGCGCGGATCGTGCCAGGATCGGCTTCGGCCGGGCGGGTTGCGCCCAGCGTCTTGCGGACAGCGGCAATGGCGTTCGTCCCTTCCAACACCAGCGCCACCACCGGCGCGCTGACAATGTACTCGATCAAGCCTTTGAAAAAGGGCTTGCCTTCGTGGACAGCATAGTGTTCCCGCGCCAGTTCCTCGCTCACTTGCAGAAACTTCATGCCCACAATTTTGAGTCCACGCCGTTCCAGGCGTCCAATAATCTCGCCCACCAACCCGCGCTGCACAGCATCGGGTTTGATAATAACAAATGTACGTTCCATCTCTGGGTCACTCCTCGCATACCAGTTTGAAAAAACAGTTTGGTGACGTCAACACCACTATTTACCTTAGCCGATTGGGGCCATTTCGTCTAATTTTTGGGAAACTGAGTACACGATGGAGACTCTGTTATGCACAAAACTAGACGCGCCACTCAACTGGCAATCCCTCAAGCCCATAATAGGGGCTTCTCTAGAGCTGACAAGATGACGTAAATAATCCCGAAGAATTGCAGGGGAAGGGAGTAAAAGGCTGGTTGCTCACTCTGTTTACTCTTTGTGCCAAACTCCATTAGTCCAGCCCCAGATCTGCCTTAATCAGTGGGATGGCTTTTTCTGCGGCCGCCCGTCCGGCGTCGAGCAACTCATCGACTTTGCCCAGATCGAACAGATTGACATGGTTGATCAGCGGCAAAACCACTCGGTCGGCGCGAGCACCATCGTTGTGTGTTGAGCGCATGAGCATGTAGAGCGCCGTAATCATCAGATCCATAACATTGTGGGGATCGCGGCCGCCCACAGTGCCCGGCGGCAGCAGATCCACGGCAATCACATAATCTGCACCCAGCCGCCGCGTCACCGAAACCGGCAAATTATTGAGAATGCCGCCATCCACCAACAGATGATTGTTGAGGCGAGTGGGGCTGAGAATCCCGGGCACGCTAGAACTAGCGCGCAGCGCATCGGAGAGTTTGCCGTCGGTAATCGCCACCAATTCGCCCGTGACAATATCCGCCGCCACCGCCGCAAAGCGGATGGAGAGATCGGCGAAAGTGGCCGGATGATCTTGCAGGCAATCCTCGATCCACTGGGTCACACGGTCATAGTTGAGCAACCCCAACTTGGGCAATGAAAAGCTGGCAATCTCCAGCCAACTTGTCTTGCGAATCAACTCTTCCATACGTTTGGGCGAAAGCCCCGCCGCATACATGCCGCCTACAATCGCCCCGGCGCTGGTTCCGGCAATGCAATCAACCGGGATCTTATGTTGATCAAATACATCGAGCACGCCGATGTGGGCGATGCCACGCGCCGCGCCGCCGCCCAGCGCCAACCCCACCCGCTGGCGCGGTGGCTTGCCCAGCCAACGCAGTTGCAGTGTGCGGTCGCGCTCATATTCTTCGGGTAAATTGGTCATTGTCGCTCCATGCCTGCCCTGGACAGACTCGATCCAAAAACCGGGTTCCCTTTGAAACCCGGCATTTCTTCAACGCTTGGCCCCTGTGTGCCTTGGTCTAATCATCACCCACCACAGGGGACGCCACCGAAACCGTTGAGGCCGCAGGCTGGCGGGCCAGAAAGAAAGCGCTGATCCCGGCGGCAATGGGCAGGAGCGCCACGCCATGCAGCGCTGCCGCCATGCCCGTGAAATCCGCAATCCAGCCAGCCAGACCAGTTCCTGCTGCGCCCGTGGCAAACATGAAGCCCAGCACTGCACCGCTGGCTAGTCCCTGTCGTTTGGGCAACAACTGCTGTGCCATCACCACCAAGACGCTGTGTGGAATGCCGACGAGGAAACCGGCCACGGCAGCCAATACCACATAGAGCCAGCCGCCCACCAAGAGCATAGTGTAGGTGAAAGGCGCAGTCAGTAATAATGCCCAGATCAACAACTTGCGGTGATCGATAGAATCACCCAGAATGCCGCCCACTAGCGTACCCACGGCCAGCGTAATACTAAAGATGCCCACGAGCAGGCCATACTCTGACGGTGATAGCCCTTGATCAGCGAAAAACTTGGGCAGCAGACCATAGTAGCCTTGTTGAACCGTGGCGCGCAAGGCCACAAGCATGGCAAAGGCCACCATCACCGCCCAGCGCCGTTCCACGCTGGATCGTCGCTGGGGGCGTGCGGCGCTCTCTTCATCGCTGCGCGGTTGGATGGGGCGATAGAGGCCCAGCGCCATCCAAGCCACCACAGGCAGCGCTGCAATGGAGAGAATCCGCGCGCCCGACAGCCCCAAGCGTTCCAACACAATGCCGGCCAGAATCGGGCCAAAGGCTAGTCCGATCTGGCCGAGTAAAAAGAAGATCGCCGTAGAACTGGATGATCGTTTTTGCCCGGCATCGCTGGCAACCATCGCCCCCTGGGGATGAAATGCGCCGCTGCCCAGCGCTGCCAACGACATAAAGACAATCAAAAAGAGATAGGTATCGGCATAAGTAGCAATGGCATAGAAGGTGGCCGTCCACAACAGCCCAATGGCCCCCAACCAGCGCCCGCCCAGGCGGTCGGCCAGCCAGCCAAAAGGCGGCTGTGAGAGCGAGCCAACCAGTTGATAGATCATGACACCCAGCCCGATCTGACCGTTGGTCAGTTCAAAAGGCACGGCCATCACTGTGATGATCATGGCAATCGAAGAGTTGAGGATATCAATGGTAAAATGGCCGAAGGAGACAGCCGAAAGTCGTCGAAGGTTCATCGCACACCTGACCCGTTGGATGAGTAAACACGTGAATCGCACCGCTGCATCGCTACCCCAGGCGCGCAGGGGCGCGCATAAACCGGTTTACGTGCACCGCTTTGTTTTGGGGTAGTCTCCTATTCTATCAAAGGGCCAGAGTGCTGCCCAAATCGCCAGTCTATTTTGCCAACCCTGAGGAGTCAACGCTATGTCGTGTACTGTGTTGTTGATGGTGGATGGAACCCGGCCCGATGCCATTGAGGCCGCTGGCTGCGTGAATTTGCCGGCGTTGCGTCAGCGCAGTGCCTATACCCATGCGGCGCAATCGGTGATGCCGTCGATTACGCTGCCTTGTCACATGTCGATCTTCCATTCGGTGCCGCCCACTCGCCACGGCATCACCACCAATCATTATGTGCCCATGGCGCGCCCGCTCCACGGTTTGATAGAAGTGCTCAATCTGGCCGCAAAGCGCACTGCCTTCTTCTATAACTGGGATCAACTGCGCGATCTCAGCCGACCGGGCCATCTGCACTATAGCCTGTGTCGCAACGATTGTTCCACCAATTGGGAGAGCGATCACCTGACGGTGCAGGCGGCGTTGGCCTATCAGGCGGAGTATACACCGGACTTTATGTTTGTCTATTTGGGGACGGTGGACGAGGCCGGGCACAAACACGGCTGGATGCAAGCGGGCTATTTAGAGCAATTGGCGCATGTAGACGAGGCGGTGGGGTGGCTGCTCGATGGGTTGCCCGCCGATAGCACGGTGCTTTTCCAAAGCGACCACGGTGGGCATGATCGCAGCCACGGCACGCCCAGCCCCGAAGATATGACCATTCCGTGGTATATCGCCGGGCCAGGCATTCGCCCAAACCACGCTATCAGCGCGCCTGTGGGGCTGCTGGACACCGCACCCACGCTGGCGCGTATCCTGGGGGTCTCTCCCGATCCCGCCTGGGAAGGGCAGGTGATTGGGGAAGTATTTGAGTGAGATTGGGGGATTGGCGATTGGGAGATGAGTGAATACTACACCGCCAATCTCCCAATCGCCAACCTCTAATCGCCAATCTCCAATCCATTGCGCGCCACCAGCACAGGAATTCCGGCCTGGCGCATGACCGATTGGCTGAGGCCACCCATGAACTGTGAAATGTCGCTGGCCGAGTGGTGCGATCCCACCACCATGAGATCATACGGGGTTTCGCGCACCTCGGCCAGCATCTGGCGCAACGGGTGACCCACGCGCAAGCGAGGCGTGACGAGAATTCCCTGGGCTTGTAAATCGGCCAAAATCTGTCGAAAGTTCTGGGCAAAGATCGAATCGCTGGCAAGAAATTCCTGAATGCTAGTCGGTTCCATCAGTGGGTGCGGGCTATATTGTCGATTGTGAACCACATGCAGCAGGGTGATTTGGGCATCCAGCGCCCGCGCCAGCGCCGCACCAAAATCAACGGCAATCTGGCTATAGCTGAGTGCGCCGATGGGCAACAAGATCCGCTCCACGGTGGCTTTGGCCTCTGGCGGCACAAACAGAACGGCATCGTCCACCCGCTCCAGCAAGGACATCGCTTTGGGGCCAAAGAGGCTGCGCAGGAAGGCAAGATTGGTCAGTTGTCCCACCACAATCAGATGATGCTGGCTCTGTTCGCCCTCTTCCTGCACCGCCGCCGACAGACTTTCCACGGCATCCCCCACGGTGATGGCGGTTTTATAGCGGATGCGGGCATTTTTAAGCTGGCTGCCAACGCTAGAAAGTTTTTCTTTCAACGCGGCGACATCACTTTCCGTGCGTGCCAACCCCACCAACATCGTGGGCAATTGCAGCGTCTGTGCCAGCAATAACGCCCAATCCACCACACTTTGGCTCACCGCATCGGCCCGCATTCCCACCACAAGTTTTGTGCTCATCGTGCCTGTCTCTCCATCCACAAAATCGTCGTTACTCAACAAGGTATAAACGAAGAACTAACTAGGTGCGTCGCACCCTAGACCTGTATCGTTACGAAACGAAAAGGGTTTAATGTGTAATCCCAATTGTCTTGGAAAACTGTCTTGGGAAACCCAACAGGTCGTAGCGGGGCTGCTTGCTGAACCCACTGGGCGCAGCCATCATGCGCCCGTACCATGGAACGCACGGCAAAGGTTCTTTAGCGCAAAAAGAGCGCGCCCACTGTGCCCGCCGTGATCAACACGATCACCGGCGAGATTTTGAAAAGCATGGCAACCAAGCTGACCACAGCAATCCCGATCACCCACCAATTGCCCACCCAATCGTCGCGCAGCAGATCATAGGCGATCACGGCCATCATGGCGGCCAGCGCCGGCGTCACTCCTTGCACAAAGCCGCCCACCCACTGTTCACCGCGCAGCCGCGACATGATCATCGCCACGGTGAACATGATAATGGTGGGCGGTAAAATAGCGGCCACCGTCGCCACCAAACTTCCGCGCCAGCCCGCCGCGCTATAGCCCACAAAGACCGCCAGTTGCAGGGCATCCGACCCGGGCAGAATGCGCGAGAGGCTGGTCACCTCGACAAATTGATCTTCTGGAATGAGCCTGGGTACGGTCTCGCTATACAGAATGCCCAGCGAAGCCGGACCCGAAGGGCTAAGCAGGTTAATTTTCAAGAAAATCCAAAACAGATCCCACAACTTTTGAATTTCCATAGAGACTCCTGGACTAAAAAGCCACACAATGGCTTGTGAATGGCCGGGTCGGTTGTCCGCTTGGGGCCGCCGATGGTCGTTATTATAATTCGTTTTTTGTATTTACAACACGGCGCGAATGGTGCTCGGCCAAATCGTTGAGTATGTTACTGAATCGGTTTTGCAAAGCGCTGCCGGGAATGCTATACTGGCCTCCACCAACAGCGTTTGGCACGACTGGACCTATGCAAACCATCTTCTCTTCCTCCATTGTTGCCCACACAGGAAGAACTGTGCAGCCCGGAATCCGGGCTTTTTTTGTTTCTTTTGAAGAGACCGCACGTACAAGAGGGAGCCAACCATGCAACATCGCGGACTTCAATTTTTATTGCCCTATATGCGCGCCTACTATGGTTCGCTGATCATGGGCACACTCTACGCGCTGATCGGGGCTGCATCCAGCGCGTTTAGCCCCACATTGTTGGGCTGGGCCATTGACGACCTGACCACAGGGCTGGAACTGCGCAAACTCGCCCTATATTCGTTGGGGCTAATTGGCCTGGCCGTGGTGGTGGCAATCTTTCGCTATCACCTGCGCATGCTCACCGGTGAGATTGCGGCGGGCATTACCTATCGCATGAGCAACGATCTCTTTCACCGGCTGTTGCTCTTTGATCAAGAGACACGCCAACAATACGGAACCGGTGATCTGCTCTCGCGGGCCACCAGCGATTTCATCTATATTTGGCGCTTTTACAGCGCTGGTTTTCAGATGGCGATCCATGCGCTCTTTTTGCTCTTAATCGGCTGTATGCTTATGGGCGTCACCAATGTGGCCCTGGCCCTGATGGTGGTGACCATGTTGTTGGTAAGCGTGGCTGTGCAGTTTCGCCTCGGCCCTGTGTTGGAGACCTCCTTCTCCCAGGTCCAGGCCCAAATGGCGCACATTTCCAGCTTTGCCCACGAACATCTCAACGCCGCCCGCATGTTGGTGGCCTATGCCCAACAACCCGACGTGGGCGCGGCCTTCCGCAACGCCAACCAAGATTACGTCGATACCAACCTCAAATTCGTTTGGCGATCTGGCCTGATCTCGCCCCTACCCAGCCTTGTGGTGCGCATTGCCGCCACGCTGGTTGTACTTATTGGCGGCATTTTGATCATCGATGGTGAGCTAACCCTGGGTGAATATGTGCAGTTTATTGTCTATCTGGGGCTGCTCAACAGCGGCGCACAGCAGATCACCAGCGCCTTTGAACGCTTGCAACAGGGCAGTGCCGCCGCCGGGCGCATTGGCGAACTGTTGCACCGTTGGCCCAAAATTGTCGATGCGCCCGACGCCACCGATCCCATGCTCAAGGGCAACATTCGCTATCAAAATGTGGGCGTCTATGCCGCAGATCAAGAACGCTGGGTGCTGCGCAACATCAATGTTGACATCCCGGCTGGCTCCACTCTGGGCATCGTCGGTCCCACTGGCTCTGGCAAAAGTATGCTCATTAGCCTGCTCGGTCGCATCCATGATCCCGACGAAGGCGGCGTACTCATCGACGGCCACGACCTGCGCCGCATTAAATTGAGCACGCTACGCCACACCGTGATCTACGTGCCCCAAGAAACCTTGCTTTTTAGCATGCCCCTGCGCGACAACATTGCCCTGGGTGTGCCCGATGCCCCCGAACCGCAGATCAACCGCGCGCTGCAACAATCGCGCCTTGCCAACGATCTACCCCAATTGCCCAAAGGGTTGGATAGTCCCGTGGGCGAGCGCGGGGCCACCCTCTCGGGCGGACAGCGCCAGCGCACAGCGATTGCTCGCGCACTGGTGCGCGAACCCAAAGTGCTGCTGCTGGATGATGCGCTCGCCAGCGTGGACATGAAAACATCCGCCGAGATCATTGGCGAACTGCGCAAGGCCCGTGACCGCCGCACCTGTCTGATTGTGAGCCAGCGCATCGCCGCCGTCCAAGATGCCGATCAAATCATCGTGTTGGACGAAGGCCGCATTGTCGAGCGCGGCACACATAGCTCGTTGCTGGCCCGCAACGGCAGCTATGCCGACATGTATCATCGGGAAATTGAACAAGCAGAGGAGGAACACTAATGTCGTCCAATGCCAGACCCAAGCGTTTCAAACTACCGAAATTTTCTCGCAACCCCAAGCTGGAAAAGCCAGAGACCAATTCCAGCCAGGATCTGGCGCTCTTCAAACTGCTGGCCGGGTCGTTGCGCCCCTATCGTTGGTGGCTGATTGTGGCTATGGTGCTTATGTTGGCGACCGCTTCGCTCAACGTCGTGCCGCCTTATCTGCTGCAACAGGCGATTGATGGCCCCATCCGCGATGGCAACACCGATGTCCTCTGGCGGCTGGCAGCTATTTATGGGGCGACGGCGATTGCGCTTTTTGTGCTCACGCTCTTTTACAGCTATTCGCTCCAGACTGCCGGGCAGCGTGCCCTCTCGGATCTGCGCACGCGGCTCTTTGACCACATTTTCAAACAAGATCACGCCTTCATGACCAATACGCCCACGGGCGATCTCATCTCGCGGCTCACCAGCGACATTGACAGTGTCAATGCTGTGATGTCGAGCAGCATTGTGGTCATCCTCGTGGAAGGGGTGACGTTGATTGCAATTGTATGGGTAATGTTGGCAACCAACTGGCAATTGGCGTTGATTTCGCTCTCTGTACTGCCCTTTGTGGCAATTACCACCACCTATTTTCGCAGCCGCATTCGTCAATCGTCCGGCGGCGAACGCTCGGCCATGGCGCGCATCAGTTCTTTTCTCAACGAACACATTCACGGTATGACGGTGGTACAGCTTTTTAGCCGCGAACAGGAGAGCGAGCAAGAGTTCGACGTCATCAACAGCCGCTATCGCGAGGCACTCATCGTCTTGCGCAAGCACAGCGCCGTCTTTCTGGCTGTGTTGGAAATGCTCTCGGCCATTGCCATGGGCATGATCCTCGATTGGGGCGGGCGAGGGGTGCTGGCGGAGTGGGCCACGTTGGGGATGTTGGTGGCTTTTGTGCAATATACCGAGCGCGCCTTTCAGCCTATTTTGCGCCTTTCCCAGGAGTACAACACCATTCAGATCGCGCTGGGCGCGGCCGAACGCATCTATACCATGATGCAGTCGGAGCCAGCCATTCAAAACCCCACGCCGCCACAACCGTTGCCCCGTCCTCTGCGCGGGGAGATTCGCTTCGAGGATGTGCAGTTTTCCTATGTGCCCGATGAACCCGTGCTGCGCGGCGTCTCTCTGACCATTCCGCCCGGACAATCGGTGGCGATTGTGGGGGCCACAGGCGCGGGCAAATCCAGCATGGTCAGCCTGTTGGCCCGCCATTATGACCCCACCCACGGGCGGATTACGCTTGACAGCGTAGACATCCGCCGCGTGGATCTGCTGGAGTTGCGCCGGGCCGTGGCTGTGGTTCCCCAAGATCCCGTCTGTCTGGAAGGCACAATCCGCAAAAACATCGTGCTCTATCAAGAGGACGTGGACGAAGAGACTGTGCGCCGCGCCGCCGAGTTTACCAATGCTGCGCGTTTCATTGAGCATCTGCCCGGTGAGTACGATTTTCATGTGCTGCCGGGTGGGGCCAATCTCTCGCAAGGGCAACGCCAGTTACTTGCCCTCACACGTGCCCTCGTGCTCTGCCCCGACGGCATCCTGGTTTTGGATGAAGCCACCAGCAGCATTGACACTGCCACCGAGGCCATTATTCAGGAAGGCTTGGAGCGCATCCTCAAATCTCGCACCAGCATGGTCATTGCCCACCGCCTGAGCACCGTGCGCGGGGCCGACCGCATTATCGTCATGGATCGGGGATGCATTGTAGAAGAGGGAACCCACGCCGATCTGCTGACCACGGGTGGATACTATGCCAAACTGCACGAGCATCAATTGATGCACGCTGAGGAGAGCGCGGCTGTCAACGCGTGAGGAGAGCGAAGAAGGTTTTTTTCGCTGTTAAGAGGGTACCATCTGGAGACCTAAATACGCTGCGAATGGCATAAAATCGGCATCACTACCAGAGCGTCGTCAATCACAACATTTGTACGCATAGCTAGTCTCCTCGTACACATTAAACTCAAATTTATGTGTATTCTCGCACTGTTTAGTTCCTGGTTACAACGCACGAAATGAAATTAAAAAAGGCCCACCGATTTTCAAAATCGGTGGGCCTTTTGTCTGTCATCGTGTATTACCGATCGCGTCGGCCATTGCCGCCGCGGCCACCGCGATCACCACCGCGTCCGCCGCGGTCTCCGCCACGGTCTCCACCGCCACCGCCACCACGGCTGCCGCCACGGTCGCGGTCGTGTGCCTCTTCGGCAGTCCAGTTTTCCAACACGGCCTGACGGCTCAAGCGCACTTTGCCCGATGGGTCAACGTCAATGACCATGGCCGTGAGTTCATCGCCCACTTTGGCGATCTCTTCCACCGTGCCGACGCGATAGTCGGCCAACTGGCTAATGTGGATCAGCCCGTCCACGCCGGGGATAATGTTGAGGAAGACACCATACGGCTCGGTGCGGACCACCTGCCCGGTGTAGATCTTGCCAACCTCCACATCTTCCGTCAGCGATTCGATCTCGCGCTTGGCCCGCTCTGCCCCGACACCATCCGTGCCAGAGATAAAGACCGTACCATCGTCGTTTACATCCACCTTGACCTTGTACTCGTCTTGGATAGCGCGGATGGTCTTGCCACCTGGCCCGATGATCTTGCCGATCTTTTCCGGGTTAATGTGGATGGTGAGAATGCGCGGGGCAAACTCGCTCATCTGGCTGCGCGGCTCGGCCAGCACTTCCAACATCTTGCCCAGAATGTGCATTCGTCCTTCACGCGCCTGTTGCAGCGCCTGGCGCAGAATGTTAAAGTCCAGCCCCTGAATTTTCATATCCATTTGCAAAGCCGTAATGCCATGCGCAGAACCAGCCACCTTGAAGTCCATGTCGCCCAGGTGATCTTCCGTGCCCAGAATGTCGCTGAGCACAGCATAGCTGCTGGCATCGTTCACATCTTGGATGAGACCCATGGCTATACCCGCCACCGGCGCATCAATATGCACACCCGCATCCATCAGCGCCAGCGTGCTGGCACAGACCGAGGCCATGCTGGTGCTGCCATTGCTGCTCATCACTTCGCTGACCAGACGCAGCGTATAGGGGAAGTCTTCGGGGATCACCGCTAACAGCGCCCGTTCGGCCAGCGCGCCGTGCCCAATCTCGCGGCGCTTGGGACCACGCAGCGGGTACGCTTCGCCTGTGCTGTAGGGCGGGAAGTTGTAATGGTGCATGTAGCGCTTCTCTTCACCGGGTTGCAGGGTGTCAAGTTGCTGTGCTTCGCCGGGCGTGCCCAGCGTGGCAATGGTCAGCACATGGGTTTCGCCGCGGATAAAGAAGCCGCTGCCGTGGACACGCGGAATGCGCCCCACCTGTACCGAAATCGGGCGAATTTCCTGGGGACTGCGACCATCAATGCGAATGTTATTGTCCAACACATGGCGGCGCATGCCTTCCTTGACCACACCACCAAAGGCTTCGTTGAGATTTTCGGGCGTAATTTCGCCACTCTCGACACGCCCGGCAAAGTGGGCCTTCACCTGTGCCTCAAGCTCATGGGTACGGTCTTTGCGGTCGGCGCGGGCGGGGCCTTCCATCACCATCTCGCGCACGGCATCGCCAACCAGGGCCTGTACTTCTTTCTTCAACTCGGCAGAGGGCAGGAAGATCTGATAATTGTCCCACTTGGCTTTGCCAATCTCGGCCTGCATCTGCTTTATGGTGCTGATCACTGGCTGCATAGATTCATAGGCCAGATTCAGCGCTTCCAACATCAGATCTTCGGGCAATTCGTGTGCGCCAGCCTCCACCATGAGGATATTGTCCTCGGTGCCAGCCACTTGCAGACCCAACACGCTTTTGGTCATATCCTCGGCGGTGGGGTTGACGACGAATTTGCCGTCCACATAGCCGACGGAAGCCGCACCCACCGGGCCATCCCAGGGGATATCGCTAATCGCCAGCGCCGCCGACGCTGCAATAATCGCCAGCGGATCCATCAAATGTTGCCCATCCGAGCTGAGCGACGAAATGATGATCTGTACATCGTTGCGGAAGCCCTTGGGGAAGAGCGGGCGCAGCGGGCGATCCACCAGACGGCAGAGCAGAATTGCCTGTTCGCTGGGGCGACCTTCGCGGCGGAAGAAACTGCCGGGAATGCGCCCGGCGGCGTAAAGCTTTTCTTCAAAATCCACAGTTAGGGGAAAGAAGCCAATGCCGGGGCGGGTCTCTTTGGATCCGGTGGCGGTGGCAAAGAGGACGGTGTCGCCACAGCGAACAGTGACCGCACCGCCAGCCTGGGCAGCGAGAACACCAGTCTCGATGCTGATCTCTTTGTCGCCCAGGTGGGTTTTATACACCTTGGCGCCATCAAACAATTGGTAATTATCCATCGGGTACACCTTTTGAAACAACGCACGTAAAAAAAGTAGACAAACAGACCCTCCTCGAGCGAAAAATAGGGGCGTTGTTTCCATTGGAAAACCCTATTTTGCCTGCTCTTTGAGGGATAGATCAACCAACCGGCCCACCGTTTGTCTACGTTAAGTGCATGTGCGAGGTGCGGAACTGGGGGATGAATCGAAAACTTGCGTCCTGCTTTCGCGCCATTCCCCAATGCCGAACCTCAACGATAGACGTTGCCAGACGCGTCTGGCTTGGATGCCGCTTATCGTAACGGTGTTTGGATTAGGTTGGGCAATACCAAACTGATAGGGGCCAGAGCGTCTGGCCCAACACACAAAAGAGGGGCGTCTCCGCACAGTGAGACCGCCCCTCTTTCCATTCTTACCTACGCAGTCCAAGCCGTTCAATCAACTGGCGGTAGCGGTTGACATCTTTGCGGGCCAAATAGGCCAGATGTCGACGGCGTTGGCCCACCAGTTTTAACAGACCACGGCGAGAGCCTTCATCATGTCGGTGTTCGTTCAGGTGTTGAATCAGAGCGTTGATGCGTGTGGTCAACAGTGCCACCTGAACTTCAGGCGAACCCGTATCTTCTTCATTGATACGGTACTCTTCAATCAACTGCGACTTTTTGTCTTTTGTAATACTCATCCGGTACTCCTACTCCTTTTGCTAGCGGGACTGTCGCCCCGTGCGGTTACCTGGACCCAGATGTCCAGACGTTCAGCCAAATCACCGCTGGAATACCAAGGCGTGAGATCGAGCTAAACAGGATTAGTATAGCATGGACATTGTGGTTTATCAAATTGTGGTGCAGCGCTAGGGTGTAATTCAGAATAGGGGCGAAGCGTCGAAAAGGGCTAGGGACTTCGCGGCAGGGGAAAGTGAACGATTGCGCCAAAAGTCCACAGCACTTCTGTTGACCCACCTTGGATTACCCGATACGCGCCCAGCCGTTCCCCCGATCGGGCGTGGGATGACTTGCCCCGCCCCCGGCGATCTGGTACGCTACGCCTGATGGAAACCTTACGCGGCGTGGTCGAACGCATCACGTATCACAACGAAGAGAACGGCTACACCGTGGCGAAACTGGCCCCGGAACGTCGCCCGCGCCATCTGCCCGACTGGCAGCGCAAGATCGCGATTGTGGGCAACATGGCGGGCATTGTTGTGGGCGAATCGGTGGAGTTGGGCGGCGAGTGGACCATGCACGCGGAGTATGGCAAGCAGTTCTCGGTGCAGAGTATGCGCTCGGTCTTGCCCGCTACCGTCGCCGGCATCGAAAAATACCTGGGTAGTGGGCTGATCAAAGGCGTGGGGCCAGTGACGGCCAAACGCATTGTCAAACATTTTGGCGCCGAAACCCTGGAGATCATCGACACCGACCCCGGGCGGCTGATTGATGTGCCGGGGGTGGGGGCAAAGCGGGTGCGCTTGATTGCAGCGGCCTGGGCCGAACAGCGCGCCATCAAAGAAGTGATGATTTTTTTGCAGAGCCACGGTGTCAGCACCAGCCTTGCCACCAAAATTTACAAACGCTACGGCGACGACGCCATCGCCGTGGTGCAGGACAATCCCTATCAATTGGCCGAGGATATTTACGGCATTGGCTTTGTTACAGCGGACAAAATAGCGCGGGCACTGGGGATTGCCGCCGATTCTCCCCAGCGCATCGCTGCCGGTGTTGAGTACGTCCTCAACGAGGGCATTGACGAAGGGCACGTCTATCTCCCCAGCCCGGAGTTAATCAAACGCGCCGCCGAACTGCTGGAAGTCCCCAGCGAGGCGGTGGCGGCGGGGCTGTTGCGTTTGCGTGGCAACGAGCGTGTCAAAATATCCCCCACGCCAGGGGCCGAGGCCACGCCCTTGCAATGGAATGTGACCCAGTTTTTTGATGCGCCCACAGCGGTGAACGATACGGTGAATGAAGCTGTGACAGCCTACACGGCCACGCCGCCAAGCGACATTCAGTCGATTTTGCAAGAGGAACAGGCCGTCTATTTGACGCCCTTTTATTTTAGCGAGGTGGGGGTGGCAAACCGGGTGCGTCGTTTGTTGCAAGAGGGGCAAAGCCGCTTGACGGTTTTCGAGCGCTGGAACTGGAAGCGCAGTTTCAAGGTATTGGAAGAGGAGAGCGGCTTTGCCCTGGCCCCACAACAGCAACAAGCGGTGCAAGCCGCCCTTACCAACCGGCTCACCATTCTCACGGGCGGACCCGGCACAGGCAAGACAACCTCGTTGCGCACGGTGTTGCAGATCTGCGAGGCGGCAGGCAAGCATGTACTGCTGGCGGCGCCCACAGGCCGCGCCGCCAAGCGCCTTTCCGAAACCACGGGCCGCGAGGCCAAGACGATTCACCGCTTGCTCGAATTTCAGCCCGCCGAGGGCATCTCGTTTAAGCGTAATGAGCATTCTCCGCTGGAGGGCGATCTGCTGGTGGTGGACGAGGCGTCCATGCTCGATCTGATTTTGATGAATCATCTGCTGAAAGCGGTGGCCCCAGGGATGCATTTGCTGTTGGTGGGCGATATTGATCAGTTGCCCAGTGTAGGCGCGGGCAACGTGCTTAAGGATATGATCCGCGCAATTGAGGGCGAAGGCGATGCGGCCACATCGCCATTGTCACCTGCTTTTCAGGGCGCAACGGTGATCCGCTTGGAGACTATCTTTCGGCAGGCGGCGGACAGCTTTATCATCCGCAACGCCCACCGCATTAACAGCGGGCAGATGCCCTTTATCGACAATGACAAATCCGTTGACTTTTTCCTCTTTCGCACTGACGAACCGGAACGGGCGGCGCAGCTCTGTGTGGATTTGGTGAAAACGCGCATCCCGCGCAAGTTTGCCATTCCCTCCGCCGATGTCCAGGTGCTGAGTCCCATGCACCGAGGCATGGTAGGCGTAGGCGCGCTCAACGCCGCTTTGCAAGAAGCGCTGAACCCGGCGCGGCCCAATCTGCCCGAACGCAACCTGGGCAGCCGCGTCTATCGGCCTGGGGATCGGGTGTTGCAACTGCGCAACAATTACGACAAAGAAGTCTACAACGGTGACATGGGAACCATCACCGCCCTGGATCCCGTTGAACAAGAAGTGACGGTTGTGTTTGATGGTCGCCCGGTGCAGTATAATTTTTTAGAATTGGACGAACTGACCCACGCCTGGGCAGTAAGCGTTCACAAAAGCCAGGGCAGCGAATACCCAGCCGTGGTGATTCCCGTGTTGACGAGCCACTACATGATGTTGCAGCGCAATCTGCTCTATACGGCGATTACACGGGCCAAACGGTTGGTGGTCTTGGTGGGGCAACCCAAAGCCATTGCCATGGCCGTGCATAACAGTCAGGTTTCGGCTCGTTTCACCGGGCTGGCCGAACGCCTGCGCGGCGGGCAAGATGGCTGAACCACGGGGAATCCTCACATCGTGGCAGAATTTTAGCGCAGAGAATGCAAAGAGCACAGAGAATGGAAAATGTATTGCTTTTATGCCGCTACGATACAGTATCAACGTCTGATGAATCCCCAAAGAATCTGCGCAATCCGTGTACTATAACTGAATCACCTTTTTCGTAACCAACAAAGGAAAGTGACGTCATGACAGAATCCCAAGTGCTTCCCCTTGCCGTGCAGTTGTACAGCCTGCGTAACCACATCAGCGATTTTCGTCAACAGATCGAGACCGTCGCCAAGCTTGGCTACACCGGCGTGGAGACGGTAACTGTGCCCAATCTTAGCGCCGGTGACATTCGCGACATTCTGGCCGAGTTTAGCGTTAAAGCCGTGTCGGCGCACATTCCCTACGCCGCACTTCAGGCCGATCTGGATGAACTTGTGCGCTATCACCAGACGATTGGCAACAGCTATGCCATTGTGCCTGCCCCGCCGCAAGAGGTGCGCGAGGCCACCGATGCTGAAACATGGCGCAAGTTTGCCCATTCTCTGGCCGATTTTGGCAAGCGCTGCCTGGATTCTAATATTCAGGTGGGCTATCACAACCATGGCTGGGAAATGAAAGTGATCGACGGCAAGCGCATTATTGAATGGATGTTAGACGAGACCGATCCCCAATACCTGATCTGGGAACCAGACTTGGCCTGGGTCACCCACGGCGGTGGTGATCCAGAGGCGCTGCTCAAGCAATATGCGGGCCGCTGCCCGCGTGTGCATGTCAAAGATCTGGCACGCCCTGGCGAAAACGAAGACGAGATGGGGCTGGCCGATGTGGGCTATGGAACGCTGAACTGGGATACCTTGCTGCCAGCGGCGCGGGCCGCCGGGGCCGAGTGGTACATTGTCGAGCACGACAAACCCAAAGATGCCGTCACCAGTGTGCGCCGTAGCCTGGAATTTTTACGCAGCAAACAAGAACATATTCTCTAGTGGATGGAAAATTTCATGGCAACAACGGCAATGTTTGAGGGGTTGGTTATGGACGAGGCCGGCAACGCTGCTCCGGTCAAGTGGGTGGGCGAGCGCGCCTGTTATGTGTTGGATGATGATGGCTTTTTGCGCCATATTGACGCCGCCAAAGTAGATCGCCAAGTGATGGCGTTCATCAAAGGCCAGGTGGACGAAAACCGTGACATGGCTGTGGATGGGGTGTTGCAAATGATGGGGCAGGATGACATTTTCACCAAAGCCGCTGTGGAATCGTCCATTGACAAGATGGATGAAACCGTGGGGCAGACCATCCCGGCAGAGGCGCGCCAATGGCTGGGGATGTTGGGGTTTCGCATTGTGATTGACGATCAAGGCACAGTGGTGGACATTCAAATGCCAGCGGGGGGGATCGACGACGGGGACGACCGCTAGACGGGTTGCGTGCTGCGTGCGGATTAACACGCAGCACGCAACCCATATCAGATGCTATTTTCGTCGCCATTCGGCGTGTTAATGCGCTGGGGCAGGCAATAGCCCTGTCCCCGCACCGTAACCACATAGCGTGGGTTGTCGGCGTCTGGCTCGATCTTGCTGCGTAGTCGGCGCATGTGAACCCACAGCGATTCCACTGTGCCGCGTCGCACGGGATCCCACGCCTTTGCCAGCAAAAACCCCGGGGAAAGTACCCGCCCGCGGTTGTTGAAAAGAATGTGCAACAGCCGGTTTTCCGTGGGGGTCAGGGTAATCTGCTCTTGATCCAAGATGGCATACTGTTGGGCAAAATTGACCCGCAGCTGCTCGTCCACCTGCTGTTCGGGATCAGAGTTCTGATCCGTCGCCACCCGCAACAAGATGCGCCGGATGCGGGCGGACAATTCGCTAAAGTCAAAGGGCTTGGTGACGTAATCCTCAGCAAAGCGATTTAAGCCCTCCACTTTGGTATCCGTATCCGAGAGCGCCGACAGAAAAATAATCGAAATGTCACCCATGCGGCGCAGTTCAGCGGCCACAGCAAAGCCATCCATCCCCGGCATCATAATATCCAATAAAACCAGATGGGGAAGTCCTTCTTTTTGAATAACTTCGAGCGCCTCCACGCCGCTGCTGGCCGTGAAGACTTCATAGCCCTCTCGCTGTAGCCGCAAATTCAGTAACAAGCGCGTATCTGCTGCATCGTCTACAACAAGCACCCGAGTTTTTTCACTAGCAACAATACCCTCTGTCATGGTCTTCTATCCTTCATAATGTGCGCACAATGTGTTAGGTCAAATACTGTGTTATATCAAATACTCCATGTGCAGTGGGGAATGCTTTTGGAGAAGTTTAGGAACAAGGTAAAGACATCAGCAAAATATTTTTTGAAAATTGTTAGTTTTTCGTAATTTCTATTCAAGCATAGAAGTGCATTTATAGCAAACAAATCGTTATCGATCTTACGATTATGGATTATATATCGGCAGAGGATAGATTACAATCATCAACAGGGTTTACCAAGTTAGATGCTCGCATAACTATCTGAATAATTTTCATTATATAGACAAAAGATGAACAGTGCAAATAATTAACTAGTTATTCTGTTAAGGGGTAGAAATAGCCTCTTTACTAGCTCCAATTTCGTAAGAATTGTCGTTAATTCTTCTGACTCTGTAAGGTGAGTCAATGAGACTTGGCTTACAAGCTGCTTTCTCCAACTGAAGATTCGTCGATTGTTTTGACGAGTTATGCCATTGCGCAATTCTATGCCTGTGATATAAATATGATCGATTATTCTCATATATTTGCTCAGCGTGTAACTGGTCAGCGTGTAACTATTGCCAGAGAGACCATGCAGCGCAGAGGTATACAACGCCGACAACTGGAAATGGCTAGAAAAAGTACTTTTATCGAGTAAGATTGTGGGGAGGGATGCGGAAAGAACGAATTTTCGGCTCTATTCTATCCCCATTCTTGGTTGTTCGGTCAGGGGTTTATTGGCGATTATGTGCGGTGTGACGAATCTTCCGAGGTCTGTGAGAGATATCCGCCCCTGACATGGATGAACCTGACATGGATGAAATAGCGTGGTCATTATTGGGTGATAATGGCCCTTAGACGCAGGTGTAATTGATGAAAACCAACTTGAGATTTTCTCCCACTGTCCGTCGTCTCCTCACTGTGGGGGGCATTGGCATTTTAATTATCAGTTCATTCCTTTTGGGGAATGTAACCGGGTATCTTTCGCACTCAGCTATGGCTGCGGATGAGCCTTCCGAGTTCAAGATCTTTTGGGAAGCCTGGGATCTCGTTCAACAGCATTTCGTCGATCAGGATAAAATCGACGTGAAACAGATGACCTATGGCGCGATTGATGGCATGTTGTCCACGCTGGGTGACGAGGGCCACACCTCTTTCCTTTCGCCGGATGCGGCGGAGATGGAACAGAGCCGTTTAGAAGGCTCGTTTGAGGGGATCGGGGCCTATGTGTCAGAGGAAGATGGCAACATTACGATTGTGGCCCCCATTTCTGGCTCCCCCGCCGAAGCTGCGGGCATCTTGGCCGGGGATATTGTGCTGGCGGTGGATGGGGAGCCGGTGGATGGTCTATCGCTTAATCAAGTGATTGACAAAATTCGTGGGCCAGCCAATACCCAGGTTGTGTTGACGGTATTGCATCCAGAGTCGGAAGAGACCGCCGATATCACGGTGGTTCGCAAGAAGATTGAGTTGGACAGTGTGAACTGGAGTGTCATCCCCGGCACAAATCTGGCCTTTTTGGAAATTACCCAATTTGCGGCAGACACGGGCGATGAATTAGAAAAAGCGCTGCGCGAGATTTTGGAAACCCAGGTAGAGGATCAGCCGATTCAAGGCATTGTGCTGGATTTGCGTAACAATCCCGGCGGCTATCTGCGCGAGGCCATCCGCGTGGGGAGCCAGTTCTTGCGTAGTGGTAACATTATTTTGATGGAAGCCGACGCCGAGAAGAACACCACGGTCTATCGTTCCGAGGGGCGCGGCTATGCACGCGAGATTCCCATAGTTGTGCTAATCAACGAGGGCACGGCCAGCGCTGGCGAGATTACCGCCGGGGCAATTAAAGAGAATGGTCGCGGCCAGTTGGTGGGGCAGACCACCTTTGGCACAGGCACAGTGTTGACGCCCTTCCGCTTGAGTGATGGCTCGGTGCTGCGCTTGGGCGTGAGCAACTGGCTGACGCCTGAAGGCAATCTTATTAAAGGCCAAGGGATCGCACCTGACTTTGAAGTGGAACAAGCGGCCAGCACGCCACTGTTGAATCCCACGGAGATTTCTTCCATGACCGAAGAAGAGGTGCAGGCATCGGAGGACACCCAATTCTTGCGAGCACTGGAGATGTTAAATCCATCTGCTGATTCCGCCGCCTCGACAAACAGCCGCAGCGGTCGTAATGGCAACGGCAGATAGATCTGAAGAAGAATAAAAAAGGAGCAGCGCCCGCCGGGCGCTGCTCCTTTTTTATTGTGGGGCTATTTTGTAAAGACCATGCGCCCGGATGTACTCTTCCACAAGCCGCGGCACTTGATAGCGAATGGGCTGACCCAAGCGGTAGCGCTGGCGAATGGTATGGCTGGCGATCTCTAGTTCGGGCATATCAAGAATGATCACCCGTTCTTGCACACCGGGCAAGGCGGCATTGAGATAGCACCAATCGATCTCCACATCGTGGCGACTGAGCGCGACCAGCCGACAATTTTCCACCAGCCAGCCCGCTTCGTGCCAGTTGGGCAGATCGCGCAGGCTGTCCATGCCCATCAGAAAAAAGACTTCGACGCCATTCTGCACCCGTTGCCGCACCAACCGCACCATGTCGGCAGTGTAGTGGGGGCCGGGACGGTCGGCGTCAATCCGGCTGACCCGAATATAGTCGCTGTCGGTAGTGGCGAGTTCGGTCATACGCAGCCGATGTTCCACTGGCGAAAGCCGTTGATCGCGTTTGTGTGGCGGATCGCCCGCCGGGACAAGATAAACACGATCCAACGTTAGCTGAAACCATGCCTCCTCCACCAAGATCAGATGGCCGATATGGATCGGATCAAACGTTCCTCCAAAAATGCCGATGCGCCGCACGCTGCTATCGTTGAGAGGCTTGGCTAAGCCATCGTCAGCGGCGGGCGACCATGCTGCATCTTCACCCACAGTTTTTCTTCCTTCCCTGGCTGGTCAATGATTGATGGCCTGTGACAATTCGGCGTGGCCTTGCACCCCTATTCGTCAAAGGCGTTTTCATATCCCCACACCAACTCAACGTTGGCGATGGCGACACGGTCCCCTTCTTGCACCCCAGCTTCGCGTAGCGCCTCGGTAATCCCCAGCGCGCGGAGAATGCGTTGAAAACGCATGGCCGCCTCATAATAGCCCCAGTTGGTCATCTGCGCAGCGCGCTCCACCTCTGTTCCCTCCACACGCCATAGATCCGGCTCCATCTGTCTGATCTGGAATGCCTTTTGGTCAATAGGCGGCTCAATGGAAACCAACTCTTCCACAGGCTCCTCAACGGCAACGGGCAGTGCGTCCAGCATTTCCAGCGCTTTATAGAGCATCTGCTGAACATTTTCGCCCGTCACCGCGCTGATTGCCAGCGCAGGCAGCCCTTGTGTTTCAAGGGCGTTCTGCACGGCAGGCCATGCTTGGCGAGCATGAGGCAGGTCCATCTTGTTGAAGACGACCAGTTGCGGCTTATCCACCATGCCGGGGTTAAAGAGTTGAAGCTCTTGGTTAATCGCCTCAAAATCGCCCAACGGATCGGGGCTGTCGCCGTTGAGCAGGTGAATCAACAGCCGGTTGCGCTCAATATGGCGCAAAAATTCCAGCCCCAGTCCAATGCCTTCGTGTGCGCCTTCCAGCAGCCCTGGAATATCGGCAAAGACAATCTGCCGATGGCTGACTTCGGCCACGCCCAGATTTGGCTCAAGCGTGGTAAAGGGATAGTCGGCAATCTTGGGCTTGGCGGCGCTGACCACGCTGAGCAGCGTAGACTTGCCAGCATTGGGCACCCCGATAATCCCCACATCGGCAATCAGTTTTAGCTCCAATTCCACCCAAAAGCCGTCGCCTGCTTCGCCATTTTCGGCGATGCGCGGCGCGTTGTTGCGGTGTGTCTTAAAGGCTGCGTTGCCGCGCCCGCCGTGCCCGCCGCGCGCCACCAGTGCCTCTTGGCCTGGGTAGGTGAGATCGGCCAGAATCGCCCCGGTTTCGGCATCGCGGATTACGGTTCCCGGTGGCACGGGAATACGCAGATCGCTGCCCATGGCTCCGGTTTTGTTGGAGCCGCTGCCATGTACACCGCGCTCGGCTTGGAAATGAACCTGATTTTTGAAGGCCTGTAATGTGTTGAGACCTTCGTCGACCACAAAATAGACATGGCCGCCGCGCCCACCGTTGCCGCCCGAGGGACCACCGCGCGGCACGAATTTTTCGCGACGGAAAGCAACAATACCGTTGCCACCGTTGCCTGCCGCAATGTGGATTTTTGCCTGATCGAAAAACATAATGAGTACCCTATCGTTTTTTCATCAACCCGCCACACAGGCAGCGTCGATGCAGCCCGCATTGGCTGTGTAATCTGTTAACCTCCATTGTAACGAAGATGGATCGACCCTGTAAAGAAGCCACCCCTCTTTTTTGCATAAACCTGTGTGGGCTGAAAAATCGCGTTTGACAATCGTCTTGAACCCGCTACAATACCCTCAGTCCCCCGTTTTTGCACCTACGTCACCATTTCTGCATCGAATTTTCCCGCCGCCCCAAGCAGGGTGCTTGAGGCGGTTATCTTACTCGTGGCATCCAATCCAATGCGGTGTTCAACTATTTACTCATAAGGAGACCCCGAATGAAGCGTAGAGAATTTTTAGGATTCGCCGCCAAGGGCGCTGTGGGCGCAGCCGCGCTTGGCGCAGCCGGTTGTGCCCAATTCGTCAAAGACGAGGCCAAAATAGGACGAACAGAAGAGGATCATGATCACCAGCGCCGTAATGTTCGATGTGGAGCGGGCGGCGTCTTTGATCAACTGCCAGCGCAGGTTGCCGTTGAGCGCCGTCAAAATCAAGGCCCCAACGCGCCCACGGCCCCGGCTTCGGTGGGGGTGGCAATGCCAAAGAAGATGCTGCCCAACACCGAGAAGATCAGCAGCAGCGGCGGCACCACGGCCACCATCGCCCGCCGGAACAGGGCCATCCCCTTGAGTGTGCGCGCTTCGGGCGGCAGGGCTGGTGCATCTTGCGGGCGGATGATGGCGATGAGAACGACGTAGAGGGCATACAGCCCCGACAGAATCAGCCCCGGAATCAGGGCCCCCAAGAAGAGATCGCCCACGCTGACGCCGATTTGATCGCTCAGAACCACCAATACTAAACTGGGTGGGAGCAACTGTGCCATGGTTCCCGACGCCACAATGATGCCTGTGGCAAATTTGTGATCGTAGCCGTAGCGCAGCATGGCGGGCAGCGAGATCAGCCCCATGACAATTACGGTGGCGGCGACCACGCCGGTGGCCGCGGCCAGCAATGTTCCCACCAAAACTACGGCCAGCGCCAATCCGCCCCGAATCGGCCCCATCATAATGCCGACTGTTTCAAGCAGCCGTTCGGCCAGCCCGGATTTTTCAAAGACTGCGCCCATGAAGACGAAATAGATAATCGCCAAGAGGGTGAAATCGGACATAGTTTTGAACCAGATATTGGGCAATGCACGCAGGCGCAGCAGGTTGAAATCTCCCACGGCTACGCCGATTACGGTGAAGAGGAGCGCTGTGCCCGCGAACGAAAAGGCCACAGGATAGCCGTAGAGAATCAGCACGAAAAAGAAAACAAACATTGCAATGGCGAGCCATTCAAAACCCATGGGCGCTACCTCTCATCAACGGGAAGGAAAGACACTTTTGGTAAAAATCTTCGTACCTGTTCAGATCTAGGGTGCGACGCACTCGTCACACACGTGTTTCACACCTGATATACTCCTGGCGCGTGCGTTGTACCTGTAAGTTACAAATCTTGCTATTCAATCCGCAGTGGTGTGTCTGGCTCGATTTTCGCTTCGACAACCAGATCGGCCTGACGATTGATCATCACGGCCAGCAGCTTGATCAACTCGCTCATCGCTTGGAGCAATAAAAAGGCGAAGGCAATGATAATCACGGTTTTCAGGGGCGCACGCGGCAACCCGCCCGGATCGGGCGAGACTTCCCACATGCCCCAACTGCCGTTGGGCCGCAGCCCCCACGAAGCCAACACCGGGCTGACGGTGACCCAGATGCCCAAAATGCAAAAGGGAACGAGAAAAAAGAGATGGCCCCAAAAATCCAGGGTGGCTTTGCGCTTTTTCGACCACCCGGCATAGATGAAGTCCACGCGCACGTTAATCCCATGCCGGAGAATGTAGGAAAAACCGGTAAAAAAGACGAGGGAGTAGAGATACCATTGCAATTCGATGAAGACATTAGAGGAGAGTTGCACGCCGATGTAATAGCCGATGTAGCGGGCGGCGACGTTGTAGATGCCGATGATCACGGTGATCACCACCAGCATCATGGAAAGCCAGCCCAGCCACTCGGAAAGGCCATCGATCAGGCGAACATAGCCGCGAAGGGCGCGCATACGGCACTCCTTTCAGGATAGATTCAGATGCGGCCAGCATAGGGTGCTGGCGAGAGATGAGACAGGTGTCGAGGATGCCGGAGTTTCAACCTGGAGCGGATCACGCCGGAAACCGTTGGGAGATGTGGACAATCATACTTGAATCTGTGAAAATGACAAAGCCATTTTTTGCAAGCTTACTTCCTTTCTTAAACACCCTATAGGAGAGCCTATGAATCGCTTGCTCCATAGCGGATTTGGTCTGGCTTTTGCGCTCATATTGACAACCTGTTTAGCTGTGGGTCTGAAGAGTGTGGCGCTGGCGGCTGGGGTGGTGGGCACGGGCACACCGGAGAGCTGTACCGAAGCCGCATTCGATGCTGCTTTGGTCGGCGGAGGGCAAGTGACGTTTAACTGTGGAATACACCCTATGACCATTACTATTGGGAGTGGCGCTACTATTTCTGCCGATACCACTGTGGACGGCTCCGGTCTCATTACCCTAGCGATTGCAGAGGGGGTCAATGAACGACTTTTCTCTGTAAACCCAGACGCCACTCTGCGTTTACAGAGGTTAACCTTGGCGGGGCGAAATACACCTCAATGGTCACCGGCGGAGGGGGCCGGGATCTACAACACAGGGACGTTGTTGATTGATGAGAGTCTACTCCGGGATAGCCTTAATCTATGTGGTGGGATTGGCTGTGCTGGCGGCGTGGGGGGTGCCATTTACAATACACACCTTTTGACTATTACCAACAGTCGCTTTGAAGGCAACAGCGCTGTTGTGGGAGGGGCGATCTATAACTCAGAGACAGGGCAGGCGACGATCCAAAATAGTGCCTTTGTGGACAACCTGGCGAATAATGGAAACGGGGCGGCGATTGATAATCGTGGCCGGTTAGCAGTCGCATACACGCAGTTTGAGGGCAATCGCGCCGAGTGCGATCACCGTTGTCTCTATAGTTATGGAGGCGCCATTTTTAATGGCGATCTGGGTGAAGCCGAGATCAGCCACAGCACGTTTTACTCTAATACAGGTATAATTGGGGGTGGTTTTGCCAACAATGGCCGCGCGAAAATTCTTTCATCGCTCTTTCGAAACAATGTTGCCTTCAAGGTGTCCAACTTTGCCACTAATGTGGGCCAGGGTGGGGCGATTGGGAACAGAGGCAAACTGCGTTTGGAAGACGTTTCCATCATCGGGAATCGCTCTGGGGAACAGGGCGGCGGCATTTTTCAGGGGCAAGTTTCGGGAGAGAGACTAGAGGCGTTTAATTTGCTGGTTGCTGATAACCGCGTGGATGGTTGGGGTGGGCCTTCTCTTGCACCCTGTGGCAGCGGACTTTTCCTGAATGGAAATGCGAAGCTCGAAAATCTGGTGGTGCGTCAGAACAGAGCGTCCACACCCACCTCTGCCCACCCCGGTAGTTGTGTGGAGCATGATGGCGCAGTCTATTTGACAGGGGGGACTTTCGACATTCAACACGCAACCCTGGTCAGCAATAGCCATGCCGCCATTTGGGTGGATACGGCGGCTCTGACCTTGACCAATGCGATTGTGGTCAGCCACACCATGGGGATCTCTTCTACGGCCAACATCTCTACCCACGTCACAGTAAATGGCGTCCTCTGGAAGGCGAATGCGGGTAATACCAATGGCAGCGCCAGCATTTCGATCCAAAACGCGCATACGGGTGATCCAGCCTTCGCTGCCGATGGCTATCATCTTTCGTCAGCCTCGGCTGCCATTGATGCCGGTGTTATCAGCACCGTGAACAAAGATATTGACGGTGATACACGACCACTGGGGCAGGCGTCTGATCTGGGCGTTGATGAGTATAACGGCGAAGCGATGCCGTCACTCCCCCGTCATATCTCCGTGATCTCTGCCTTTTCAGGCGAGTGTTTGGACGTGGCCGGCGCGGAAAATGCCGATGGTGCCGCAGTGATCCAATGGTCATGTGCCGGTAACGCCAATCAGGTGTGGCAGGTGCAAGCCGACGGCGCAGGCTACCGGCTGCGGGCTGCGCACAGTAGCAAATGTCTAGATGTAGCAGGGGCTTCCCAAGTCGATGGCGCTGCTGCCATCCAGCGGACGTGCCAAGCTAACGCCAATCAATTGTGGATGTTGCAGCCTCTAGGGAAGCAGTATCGACTTGTAGCCGCCCATAGCGACAAGTGTCTCACTATCCCCATCCATGGCAAACAAGGGATAAAATTTGAACAGCAGACCTGTATAGGAACCGCCAATCAGCGCTTTATTTTGCAATCTGCGTGGAACTCTCTTTACTTGCCCCTGATTGGTGCCCTGGCGCAAGATAAATGAAAAAGGATATATGAAACAAGATGAATGAAAAGACAACTCCCTGGTTTGATGACATTGCCAAAGTGAACCAGGAACGCTGGACCAACTTGGTCCAGACCAATGTGCTCTATTCGCGACCCTATTTGGACCTGACCCCAGAAACGGCGCGCCCAGTGGTGGATGCCGAAGGAATCATGGGCGACGTGGCCGGGAAAGAAGTGCTCTGCCTTGCCGGCGGCGGCGGGCAACAGTCAATAGCCTTTGCCCTGCTGGGCGCGAATGTCACCGTCACCGATCTGACGCCCGCCCAACTGGAGAAAGACCGCAGCGCCGCCGACCATTACGGCCTTGCGCTCACCATTGTCCAGTGTGACATGCGTGATCTCTCCGCCTTTGCCGACGATAGCTTTGATATTGTGTGGCATCCGTATTCCATAAACTTTGTGCCCAGCGTTGCCCCTGTTTTCGACGAAGTGGCGCGCGTGCTGCGCCCTGGCGGTCTCTATCGCATGATGTGCATGAACCCTTTCTTTGCCGCCATGGACGAAAAACGCTGGACCGAACTGGGCTATCCGGTTGCGCGCCTCTATGCGGATGGGGAGATTACTTTTACCGACGACCACTGGGAATTTGAGGATAGCGCAGGCACTGTCCAACGTGTGAAGGGGCCACGCGAATTTTGCCATACACTGCACACCGTCGTTGATGGATTGGTACAGCGCAAATTTGTAATCTTGGGCGTGTGGGAGGAACTAACCTGGGACGACAACCCGGAACCCGGCACGTGGGAACATATGAAAGCGGTGATGCCGCCCTGGTTCACATTCTGGGCGCGCTATCAGCCCGGTGGGGGTGGATAGGCGAATTGCCAATGGAGAAACCTGAAGGCGAACTTTTTCAAAAAGTTCGCCTTCTCATGAAATCTGCCATCTGTTCTTGAAGGCATAGACAAGATATATCTATTCCACCAATGCTTGCAGGGCGCAAACCTCCTGGCTATACTGTGGAAAATTTTTATCCATCCACCCATAGGGATCTGTATGGCAAGCGATTCTACTCTACACGGCAATGCCCCTGATAGCGCGGCGGTCGTTCTGCTGCTTATTGATGTTATTAACGATCTGGAATTTGAGGGCGGTGAGAATCTGTTAGCTCCGGCCCTGGCGGCGGCGGATCAGATTGCCGCATTGAAACGCAAAGCCAAATCACTGCACATTCCCGTGATCTACGTCAACGATAACTTTGGCCGCTGGCAATCGAACTTTCGTCAACTCATCGACCACTGTCTGAAAGACCATGTGCGCGGCCAGCCGGTTGTGGAAAAACTGCTGCCCGCTGATGACGATTACTTTATTCTCAAGCCCAAGCATTCGGGCTTCTATCAGACTGCGCTGGAAATTCTGCTGCAACATCTCCACGCCAAAACCTTGATTTTGACGGGGTTTGCCGGGGAGATTTGTGTGCTTTTTACTGCCAACGATGCTTACATGCGCGGCTATAGCATTGTCGTCCCGTCGGATTGTATTGCTTCTGAGTCCCAATGCTATCATCAAGACGCACTCGAACTCATGCAACGCGGTCTCAAAGCAGAGACTGGCGCGGCGCGTGATCTTGATCTGGCAGCGTTGTTGCATCAAAAGTAACTCTTTTTGCTCTATCAATCGGGCCATGAAGCCCCTCTTTTAATCTCATTCCAGGAGTTGTATAGACATGATTCATCCCTCTCTTTTTCGTTCGCTGCGGTTGACCCTGCTAACCTCGGCCCTCTTGTGCATGGTCTTTTTTGTCAGTTTACACTACGCCGCAGCCGCACAATCTCAACAGAACACTCACACAGTTTCCATCAAGGCTATGGAACGCAGTTGGATCGCAGCCACGGTTGATGGTGTGCAACGCTACTTTGGGGTAATGGCAGCGGGGAGTGAGGAAAGCTGGACAGGGCAGTCAATCGTGATTGTGATCAGCAACGCTGGCGGCGTAGAAATCAGCGCAGATGGCAGCTTTTTGGGCGTTCTCGGCACGCGCAGCCAAGTGATTACCCTGCGTTGGCCCGACGATGCCGGACGGTATCCGCCTGTGGCAGCGTCGATAGCGACGCCAACGGCCACACGTACCCCACGCGCCACGGCCACGCCGACCCGCGCCGTGACTACAACTAAACCGCTCACCGCCACAACACTGTTGACTGCCACAGACTCTGTGACGGTCAGCGCCGCGCTGACCGAAAGCACAGCACTGACCAATACTACATCCCTTAGCGGGACACTGATCTTAACGGTCAGCGCAGATGTGCCTGCCATTATTTATGTGGTACAGCCCGGCGATACACTTGGCACTATCGCCGAAGAGTACGGCATCTCGGTGGAAGCGATTCAAGCGGCCAACAATATTTCCGATCCCAACCTTATCAACGTGGGCTGGCAGTTGCTCATCCCCAACCCCGATGGCACAGTGGGCATCTTGCCCCCAGACGCAACGCCCGCCGTGCCGGTGATAGTCGCCCGCGGCACCATCACCGAGCGCATGACAATTCATGCCAAGGCCATGTCGGTGGATTCGCCCTATTCAGGCACAACCTGGCTCACCTATTATGGGCGTCCCTACGTGCCGGTGATGGGCATCCTCGGCGAGTTTGACGTGGACGAACTGACCACAAAGTTACAGGCCGAAGCCGCCGCTTATGACGCCGCCAACGGCCCCGATCTTACCATCACCCCTGCCTATCATCTTGTCCACGGCATGGCAACCTGGGCCCCCGGTGACGGCAGTTATCTTGGCTTCCTCGACGACGAAACCGTAATGACCTATATTTCCAAAGGGCTGGAACTCAATTATCCGGTGATTTTAGATGTTCAGATCGGCGCGTTGACCCCGGCCCAGGCCATTTCCATTGTGTTACCCTATCTCCAATACGACAATGTGCATCTGGGCATCGACCCCGAATTTGCCATGGTTCACCCGGGGCAGGTGACGCCCGGTGATCCCATCGGATTCGTCACCGCGGCACAGGTCAACGAAACCCAGGCAGTCATCCAGAAATATATGGAAGAAAACAACATTCCAGGGCAGCGCGTGCTGCTTGTCCATCAGTTCCAGTGGAACATGATCCACGACAAAGAGAACCTGGACTACAGCTATGACAAAGTGGCGCTGACGCTCTCGGTGGATGGCTGGGGCGGCCCGTGGGGCAAGATCAGCAAATACAACTCGCTGGTAGATGAAACATCACCGTTCGTGGCCTTCAAACTCTTCTATCGCTGGGACGAGCCGCTGCTTGACCCCATACACGCCATGGGCGAGGAACTCTATCCGCAGTTGGAATACATGGGCGTCACACCGAATTTGATTATTTACCAGTAGCAAGTCGCTTCCCCAAAGCTCGGACTAACATTCAATATAAAGGGCTTGCATTGGCAGATGAAACTCTGTCGATGCAAGCCCTTCGCTTTTTGTGGAGTAAAATCTTGAGGACTTTTTCCCAGAGCTAAGCGCCTTGGTGGGCAGGTTGATGAGGAGGCAGGCTTGCCGTTGAACCAGGGGTTGAGCCGACGCGAAGAGATCGACGCAGATTATCAGCAACCACCTCCGCCAGCGTCATCCGCTGCCCGGCGGCGAAGGCTACGGCGAACGCTGACAGCCCCAGCGCGGTCTGAACCGTCGCACGCGCGGCGTCGATACAGCGGACGGAGTGGCCCAACTGAGCGATACCGGATGTGGCGGCGCATCTGTTCAGCCGATCCCAAGACCGTTGCCGCCCACTGGTACTCCTGCTGCGCCGTGAGCAAGCAGACCCCCACCCAGAGACAATCAACCACTTCTGTACTCGGCCAGCGCACTGTGAGTTGGTAATGCAGGCTTTCGCTCACGGCCCGGGCTGTTTCTGCCAAATCCCCTTCGGCTAGGGCGATTTCGGCCAGGCGTTGTCGTGCAGCGGCGCTGCGTTCGACGATCAGCCGTTGGTGGAAGGGCGAAAGGGCATTGCCCGTGCGTTCGCCCAGACCAGCAATGGCCCCAAGCAGAGCAGCGGCGGTCTGCACAGCTTCTCCGACCTCTCCGACCTGGGCGCTGTCGATTCTCCGAACCGGGTACGCCATCTCTGGGCGGGTGTCGGCGAGAGTATCACCGCCCCCGACGGCACGCAAAGCCGCATTCTGATCTGCGATACCTGGAACACAGCCATCCTCCCCGCACTGGAGCCGCAAGCCGACGATATCGTCATCTACAAGCATCGCTACAGCGGCTTCTACGAAACCGCTTTGGACGCTACTCTGCAACGAATGGGCGTCAAAACGCTGATCGTCACAGGCTGTACGACAAGCCTCTGCGTAGAGTCCACTCTGACGGGTACGCAACCTTGTTTGTTCAAAGAATTTCTCTTTGGCCCTCAGAACAGCCCGCCCTGCACCAGCGACTCGCCGCTTTCTTCAGGGTCTGGGGTGGGGGGGGCTGTTTCTTCCACAACATCCAGCCCCAACTCCGCTTCCAGCCACTCAATCTGCACGCTTAACTCGTCGGGCGTGCATTGGGTCACCGGCTTGTGATAGCGCGCAATCAGCAGCCCGTTGACCTTGCGAATGGTCTCGCCGTTCACCGTCCCATACTGTTTGGCGGCATACTGCCCCACCAGCCCCTGGCGACGGCGGCGCAGTTGTTCGCGCACTTCCTTGTCGGTGATCAGGGCTGGCTCTTCGTCCTCCAGATCCGCCGAATAGCCGCCGTGATCAAAGCCCAGCCCCGAAATGCCGTCTAATTCTACGCCGTTGTAGACCAGCCGCGGCCCATAGCCGCCGCCGCTAAAGGCCCCGGAACTTTCCTCTTCTTCCTCTTCCCGCAACTTGATGGCGCGGCTGGATTCCTGCCGTTTGGCGTTGACGTATTGGCGCATGGCGCGGTCATTGAGACCGAAGATCCACGCTGTCTGCTCGCTGCGCGGACGTTCCGGCACAATGCGACCGGCGCGCATGGTGAACTGATCCAGCCAGTTATATTCGCGCACGCCGTTGAGCACGGCAGCCACGGCAATCGGCTTATAATCGTAGCCCACGTGCGCCATGCCCACCGTCACCAGCATATCCCAGCCGCCGCGCTTAAAGAGGCGCAAATTCTCGTGGGCGTTGCTGTCGTCGGAGACGGCAAGCAAGCGACGCGCCCCCACCCCCTGTAAATAGTCGGCCACTTGGCGGGCATGTTCCTGGGTGGCACAGCCTGCAATGCCACAATAGCGCGGCCACATCTCCTGAAGTGCTTTCACTTTCTCAAAGGCATGGCGCGCCGCCACTTGCCAGAACTGTGGATCCGTGGCAACTTTGGTCAACTGTTGCGACGTGTGGCGCAGGTCCACGGCCTCGTGCGAATAATAGGTGCCGCCATCGCGCTGCCGCCGCCGGGTTTGATAGAGCGTGCCGTCAAAGAGCGTGGCATCCAACGGGCGCAGAAAGCCCTGGGCCACGCCGTCGCTATAGGTAGATCTTGACGTCGGCGCGGATGTTGCCGCCGTCGTCATAGTCGGCAAAGACAATCGGGTTTTCGTCGGCGCGATAGGGCGTGCCCGTCATCACGATTTTGATGGCGGCGTACTTTTCCATGTTGGCGAGAATCTTGGCGGCCTCGGTGGTTTCGCCGCTGCCGTACAACTTTTCGCCCAAATAGTGGGCTTCGTCGCACACAATCGCCAGCCGCCCCGCCCGCCGCCGCGCAAAACGGCGATGCACATTGGGGTCGGCACAGAGCGATTGATAGCTGGTGACATAGCCAAAGCCGCGCAGGCTGTCGATGCTGGCGTTTTCGCGGTGGACGACACTCCCCATGGCTTCGGGCTGAAAGTGTTTGCGCACCTCTTTCCAGTCCAACTCAAACTGCGAACAGAGACCTAGACGGGGGGTCAGGACGATGGCGGCGTCAATCCGCCCGGTTTTGCGCAGCGCATCCAGCACGGCCAGCGCTAGAATGGTCTTACCACCACCCGGCGGGATCACAGCGGTGAGGGTGCCGCCCGCCGGTTTGGAGAGGGCAGCGTTGATGGCTTGTTGTTGATGCTCTCGGAGGATAAACATAGGGCAATCACGTTTCTAACGGGAGATTTTGGAATGGACCACGGATAGAGCGGATCGGGCGGATTTATTCGGATATCCGTCCAATTTATGTGTTATTATGAAACCGCACCTGTTGACATCGTGCAAAGATGTCAACCTATAATTTCATATAAGGCCAATCAGATAATGAATGAAGGCAAACTAACATTACTGTTACTTATCAGCATCTGCTTCAATATTGTAGTTGGATTTATCTACAGGAAATGGCAGATCTCAGATCACCTATTTGCAGTCCTCCTCATCCTCCTGAACGGGGGTGGAATATACTCGGGCGTAATTTTTATAGGTATCCCCTATAATCACCCAGTTCATATTCTTCTTGTTCTTTCTAGTTGTTTACTCGGTCTTCAAGCAGCAAGAGTCGTCATAGATATTGGCAAAAAGGAACGTATCGCTAAAAAGCTAAAATCTGCAAATGGAACTAAGCTCTGATTTTCTATCTTCACTGATAAATTTAGCGGGTTCCTCTTTGGTGATATGGTGGGGCAATCATAGGGAAACCACAGAGGACGAGGGTATGATGGCAACGGCATTGTTAATCTTTTTCGGGCTGGCGGTGATCTTCCGGCTCTACAGTCTGGTGCGCTCCCGGCGCAACGAGGGCCGCTTAAAAGCCGACGGTGCCGTGGAATATGGCGCGGCCCAACAGCACACGGCTGGCGATTCTGCACATTGCATTTTACGTGGCGGCGCTGATCGAAGGCTGGTGGCGGCAAGCCCAGGTAGACGCCCTCAGCGTGGCTGGCATGGTGCTCTATCTGCTCTCGGCGCTGGCGCTGCTCTGGGTCTGGCGGGAGTTGGGCAACGTATGGACCGTACGCGTCTATCTCGCCCGCAACCACACGCTGAACCAAAACTGGCTTTTCCGCGCCGTGCGCCACCCCAACTACTTTTTGAACATACTCCCCGAACTGATTGGGCTGGCCCTGGCTCTGCACGCCTTTGGGACGCTGCTCATCGGCCTGCCGCTCTACGCCATCCTCTTGGGCATCCGCATTCGCCAAGAAGAAGCGGCTATCCGCGGGCGCTTTGCGGGGTATTAGGGATCGGCGATTGGGAGAGTAAGGGGCGTGGACGGATTGAGGACACAGGTTTGATACGATACCCGGTTGTACATTTGCCTCCCTGAACTCATTGTCACAAAGCCACGAGAAAGATCAAGAAATATGAAGACTCTAGAAAATAACAATATGAATCTAAAAGCTCGTCCATACCGCGATCACACCGATCTGGTGAAGATGCGACAATTGTTGATGATGGGTTACCAAGCCAATATTGCGGCTTCGTACATGCACCCTGGCTGTCTGGATTGGGACATCCATTACCCGCCCGATGAGCAGGAAAATCAGCGTAATCTTCGCCTTTGGGAGCGAGTCGATGAAGATTCGCCCACATTGGAGGCATGGGCAATATTTTCTCAGCACGAGGGCAGCTTTGATCTCTTTGTCACGCCAGCGTTGCATGGGACGCCCCTGCACGAGACGGTGATGGATGACTATGTGGCTTGGGCCGAAGCGCGGCGCGACGAGGCAGGGCGCAAAGACATTTGGCCCTTTTGGGCAATGGAGTATGATACAGTTTTGGCGCGTCTGATGACGGCGCGTGGTTTTGTTGTCGTCCAGGCTGATCCGCCCGTTCCGCTCTTTGAACGCACGTTGGACGATCTGCCCACGATCCCGTTGCCAGAAGGGTTCAGCGTGCAAGGGGTGCGCACTGCCGCTGATGGTCGTCTGCGTGCCCAAGTAACCCACGCTGCCTTTCGGCCCCAAGAGGATTGGGAAGCCTACGCGGCGGAGTATGCCCAGTTCATCGGTTCGGCGGTTTATGACGGTGAGCGCGATCTCTTTGTACGCTCGCCTGATGGGCGCGGCGCGTCGGCGTGTGGCATCTGGTTTGATGTGGTGAATGCTGTAGGCTTGTTCGAGCCGGTCGCCACCCATCCCGCTTTTCAGGGCCGGGGTTTGGGCAAGGCGGTGATGGCCGAAGGAATGCGCCGCATGAAGGCCGCAGGAATGGAACGTGCCATCGTTGGCTTTGATCCCAACAATGTGGCTGCCCTTGCCCTCTACACGTCTATGGGATTTCGGGCATCGTCTTATTTTACGGTTGCACGCAAGGAGCTATGAGTAATTCGTTACAGCCGCTTGACTGTAGATTGCGCAAAAATAGATTGTGCAAAAATAGATTGTGCAAAAATGGACGAGTCACAACCACAGGCAAGGGACAACCGCCGGATGTACGAGATTGAATCGAATCTCCAAACCCAACTCATCTCCATCGACGCTGAGAACCCGGACCGCGCCATCTTCCAACACGCCGCCGCTCTGCTCGCACGCGGGCGGCTGGTGGCCTTCCCTACGGAGACTGTCTACGGCTTGGGCGCGAATGCGCTGGACCGGGCCGCCGTAGCGCGTATCTTTGCGGCCAAAGGGCGCCCTTCCTCCGATCCGCTCATCGTGCATCTTTATTCCATTGCCCAACTGGAAGAGATCGCCAGAAATATTCCCGCCATTGCCTGGGATCTGGCCCGCCTTTTCTGGCCTGGCCCGCTGACACTGGTGCTGCCCAAAACCGCGCGCGTGCCGGGCAATGTCTCCGCCGGGCTGAACAGCGTCGCCGTGCGCATGCCCAACCACCCCATCGCCTACGAACTGCTCAAACTGGGTGATCTGGCCGTGGCCGCGCCCAGCGCCAACCTGTTTGCCCGCCCCAGCCCTACCACCGCCCACCACGTCTGGGACGATCTCCACGGGCGCATTGACCTGATCCTCGACGGCGGCCCCACAGCAATCGGTGTCGAGTCTACTGTGCTAGACCTGACTGGCAAACTCCCTACGATCCTGCGCCCCGGTGGGCTGCCCAGAGAAACGCTGGCTCAGGTCATCCCCGATGTGGTTTATACCCCGCGCTATGCCGCCCTGAACGAAGCCGCCTTGCCCGGCCCCGGCATGTTGACCAAACACTATTCGCCCAGCGTGGAGCTATGCCTCTTTACCGGAGCGCGGCGGGAGTGTTGGAAACGATGAGGGTAGCCGTACAAGATCTGCAAACGAACGGACGAAAGGTGGGGATGCTGGTGGCCGCAGAGGATATGGCAACGTTTGCTGGCCTGAATGCCACCGTTGTCTCGCTGGGATCTGTAGATGATCTGGCGCAAATTGCCCAGAACCTCTTTGCCGGGATGCGCCAGTTGGAGCGCGCCGATGTGGACGTCATCCTTACCGCGCACATTTGGCCGCGACGGCCTGGGGCTTGCCATCTGGGATCGGTTGCTGCGCGCCACCGAAGGCCAGATCATCGAGGTGGACGAGTGACAGATGTGCTGGTAATCGGGGCTGGCCCGGCGGGGCTGGCAATTGCCGCCGCATTGGGCAACGCCGGTCTGCCGCGTAGCTGCGCTTTCGCCAACGCCCGCCGACACCCCCTGGCCCAACACTTATGGCATCTGGTGCGACGAACTGGGTCCGCTGGGCCTGACCCACCTCCTCGGCCACCGCTGGCAGAATACCGTCGCCTTTGTCGATAATCGTGCCATCCCCCTGCACCGAGAGTACGCCCTCTTCGATAATGATGCCTTGCAACGCCATCTGTTGCGCCAATCTGAAGAGGCCCATGTGGATTGGCACATTGGCCTCGCCGCCGAGATCCGCCACACGCCCACCCATTCCACAGTGAAAACAGAGGATGGCACGCAACTTTCCGCCCGCCTTATCATCGACGCGGCGGACACATTCCTGTTTTCGTGCGGCGTCCTGCGGTCAGCGCCGTGGCCTATCAAGCCGCCTATGGCATTGTGGGACGCTTTTCGGTTCCACCGGTCGATCCCAACCAACTTGTGCTCATGGACTGGCGCGCCGACCATCTTGACCCGACAGCGCAAGCAGACGATCCTACTTTTTTATACACGATGGATCTGGGCGACGGGCGCTTTTTCGTCGAAGAGACCTCGCTGGCGGCGCGATCCTGCCTTTCCGTTGGGCGAATTGGAACAGCGCCTATACCAACGATTGGCGCACCGGGGCATTGTCATCACCCAAATCGAGCATGTGGAGCGCTGCCTCTTCCCCATGAATCTGCCGCTGCCGGATTTGGCGCAGCCTGTGCTGGGCTATGGCGGCGCGGCCAGCATGGTGCATCCTGCTTCGGGCTATCAAGTGGGGGCCGCGTTGACCATGGCTCCCATCGTGGCGGAGGCTGTGGCGCGCTCGCTTGGCCGATCCAAGACTGACACCGGCCCAGATCGCCTGTGCTGGCTGGGCGGCGCTGTGGCCGCAACCCCGGCTGCGCAACCGTGCGCTCTATCTTTTTGGGCTGCACAATTTGCTGCGTTTTGATCGGCAACAGACCGCCGACTTTTTCCGCACCTTCTTTGCCCTGCCCCGCCCGCTGTGGAGCGGCTACCTCTCCAACACACTCTCCACCCTGCAATTACTGCAAACCATGCTGTTACTCTTTGGGCGCACCTCGCACCGGGTGCGCCTCTCTCTTGTGCGTTCGCTGGGCAGCGGCGGCGGATTACTGAAAGAGATGTGGTAGGGGGAGTCTTCACCGCAAAGGCGCGAAGAGCGCAAAGAAGAGGGGGAAAGGCAAAAATTGCTGAACCTGTACATTCAATGCTGGAATTCGTCCCCGTCGCGTTCTATTCCGCCCTTTGCGCCTCTGCCCCTTCGCGCCTTTGCGTTAAAACTTGCGTTAAAACAATGCGAATTTGGCAAAAGTTGGTTATCTGCGCGGGAAGGGTCATAATAGAGAAATACGATTCGTGAATGGATTTACCCACAAAGGAACTGAGAATGGGCATGTTGCGCGCCGGCCTAGATGCCGAAGCTTATGACCGCGAATATAGCAACCGCGAACTGATCAGCCGCCTGGCGGCCTACTTTCGCCCCTGGCTGGGGCGGTTTGTGATCATTGTGATCTGTGTAACGCTTTTCACCGCTGCCCAAACGGGCGCGCCCTTGATTGCCGCCCGCGGCGTCGAGTTTATGTCCGACGCAGAACGCGGTGTGGCAATCTCTGCCCAGCGCAGTCTATCTGTTGGTGGCGGTATTGATCGGGTTGGGCGTCTTCATCTGGGGCATCAACTGGGTGCGGCGCTTGCTTACCACCATGCTGATTGGCGACGTGGTATTGGCGCTGCGTAAAGACGCGTTTCAAGCCGCCATGAATCACGACATGAGCTTTTACGATGAATTTCAGTCGGGGCGCATTGTCAGCCGGATTAGCAGCGACAGCGACGAATTTGGCCGCGTTGCCACATTGGTCACCGACGTGGGCAGCCAATTGCTGCTCTCGGCGGTGCTCTTTTTTGTGCTGCTCAGCATCGAATGGCGGCTGGCGATGCTAGTGTTGGTGATGGCCCCGGTGGCTTTTTGGGTGGCGAATCTCTTTCGCGGGCTGGCCCGGCGCATTACTAGCCAGAGCCAACGTGTGATTGCCGAGGTCAACGTCAGCATCCAAGACGCCGTGACCGGCATCAATGTTGCCAAAAACTTTCGCCGCGAACAGGGTATCTACGACGAATTCCGCGGCGTCAACCAACAGAGCTACAGCATCCAGACCTCGCCCGCGGTGTGGTGCTGCGATAGTCTTCCCCACACTGGCCTTCTTCAGCGGGCTGGCTACGGGCATCCTGCTCTATGTAGGCGGCTACAGCGTTTCGCTGGCGATTATCACCACCGGCGCGTGGTATCTTTTTATGAACAGCCTGGATCGCTTCTGGTTCCCCATGATCCAACTTTCGGCCTTTTGGAGCCAGTTCCAGGCCGGGTTGAGCGCTACGGAACGCATCTTTGCCCTCATCGATGCCAAGCCCGTGGTGGTGCAGCGCCAGGAGCAACCGGTGGGTGACCTGGCTGGTGAGATCGAATTTCGCGAGGTTAGCTTCCGCTATAGCGAAAAAGAGCAGATCCTAAACCGCTTCAATCTGCACATTGCCCCCGGTGAGAGCATCGCCCTGGTGGGGCATACCGGCGCGGGCAAGTCCAGTATTGCCAAACTGGTCACGCGTTTTTACGAATTTCAGGACGGGCAGATTCTGGTTGACGGTCAAGACATTCGCACGTTGGATCTCAAGGATTACCGGCGGCAGTTGGGCATTGTCAGCCAGGAGCCGTTTCTCTTTGCAGGCAGCGTGGCCGATAATATCCGCTATGCCAGCCCCGACATGAGCGACGAAGATGTGGAGCGCATTGCCCGCCAGATCGCCAACGGCGAATGGCTGGAGACGCTGCCCGATGGCTTGCTGACGGACGTGGGCGAGCGCGGCAGCCGCCTGAGCATGGGGCAGCGGCAATTGGTGGTCTTGGCGCGCATGTTGGCCCAGGACCCGGCCATCTTCATCTTGGACGAAGCCACGGCCAGCATTGATCCCTTCACCGAGTCGCAGATTCAACGCACGCTGGATCTGCTTTTCCGCAGCCGCACCTCGATTGTGATCGCCCATCGCCTCTCCACGGTCAAGGCCGCCGACCGGATTATTGTGCTGGCAAAAGGGCAGATCATCGAACAGGGCAGCCATGATCAACTGATGGCGCAGGGCGGCCATTACGCCGAACTCTACAACACCTATTTCCGTCATCAGAGCCTGGACTACATCAACGAGCGCCGCTATCACCCGCAAAACGCTGAGGCGCGGCGTCAATGTGCCGACGGCGGACTGAAGTTATTTCAACGCAAAGATTTTGTGTTGAATGTCAAGCTCCAACTGGTAAGGGATTGGTATGATTAGGGTCAAAGGGCTTGCGGGTTTTCAGGACGCCGTAAGCAAGGTGTAGGAGCTTGCGCATGGTGCAGCACAATGGTCACCCATAGATTGCTTGCCGCGGGCTTCAAGCCGGCGTTTGAGCCGATGAATAATGGGGTTGAAGCGATGTGCAGAAAGGGCGGGCATGAAAAAGAGGGTGCGCAGATGGCGGTCGCCGACTTTGGAGAGACGACTCTTTTTGTGCACAGAGGAGCCGGAGGAGTGCTCTGTGGGGACGAGGCCAGCGTATGCGGCCAGATGGGAAGCTTGGGGGAAGCGAGAGACATCGACTTCGGCCAAAAAGGCACAGGCGGTGGTGAGGCCGATGGCGGGAATGGAAAGCAGCAGGTCCAAATCCTGGGCCGTGCTCTCATCGGCCCGCAGCATCTCTTGGAGCGCCTCTTGCAGGGCGACAATCTCTTGGTCGAGAAGCCGAATGGTCTCCTCGATAGAGCGGCGCAGGCGGGCGGAGGTGGGGCCGGATGCAAGTTGGTTACGCTCGCGTTGGCGATCGCCCTTGAGCGTGTTGATGTGGCGGCTGATTTCTTTGCTCTCTCGCTGAGTCTCTGAGGGGGGCAGCCAGGGGTCGGGCTGCTGGGGTGAAGCAGAAATCGGCAATCAGCCGAGCATCCAGCGCATCGTTCTTGTTGCGGCGCAGTTTGCTCTTGCCATAGGCGTGAATCTGGGCGGGGTTGATGACACTCACCACGTACCCTCGCTCTGCCAGGTAGCTCGCCACCCCATCACCATAGCGTCCGGTCGCTTCCAGTCCGACATGTCGTCTGCTCCACGCCCTGCTTCACACACCATTTCTCCAGCGCTTTGTGCCCGCTTGGGGTGTTCTCAAAGCTGGCTGTCTCATACTCACCGTTGTCTGCGCTCAGCGCTACATCCAGTTTCGCTTTCGATACATCAATCCCTACGATGTGCATGGCTTTTCCTTTCACCTTTGCTTTTTCGTTTCGAGTTTCCGGCCGCCATCTGTCTGCGAACTCCCTGGTCTATTCGGGCTCACCTGGTCGGGGCCTCATGATTTTGTCCGTTCTCAAACAGATGCCAGACGAGCGGGAGCTAATCTTTGCGTCGAGTCCGTCGACTTCTGTCGCAAATGAACTTCACCGCTCCTTGCCGAAAAGGTGATTGTATTTATTCGATACTTTCGCCTTTATGTCAACATACCAGGTGCAAAGAGGCAGAGACGCAAAGCTCAGAATAGAACACGGGTTAAGCGGATTTACACGGATATCCGCGGAGAGCCTCAACCTCTTTTGCACTTTGCGCCTTTGCCACTTTGCGGTAAATCTCTGCCTTCACTTTCGGATCCACATTTTAAAAGAAAGGCCCAGGCCATGCGCCAGATTATTTTGCGAGAACCATTGCAGTTTGAGATCCATTCCGTGGACGAACCAACCGTCGCCGCCGGGGATGCGCTGGTGCGTGTGCGCCGGATTGGCATTTGCGGCACGGATCTCCACGCCTATCGCGGGCGGCAGCCCTACTTCACCTATCCACGCGTGTTGGGGCATGAACTCGCCGTCGAGGTGATCAACATTGCCGAAAACAACGCCGCGGGTCTCGAAGGCCGGGGATCGGGCTGTGCCGCTGCCCTATCTTTCCTGTGGCGAGTGTGTGGCCTGTCGGCGTGGCAAGACGAACTGTTGCGTAAAAATGCGCGTGCTGGGCGTGCATCAAGATGGCGGCATGCAAGAGTATCTCAGTCTGCCCGCGGATCTGCTGATCCGTGCCGATGGCCTCTCGCTGGATCAAATGGCGCTGGTAGAAAATCAGGCGATTGGCGCACACGCTATACGCCGCGCCGCCATCGAGCCGGGTGAATTCGCGCTGGTGGTGGGGGCCGGTCCGATTGGCCTGGGCGTGATCCAATTTGCCAAAGCCGCCGGGGCCGAGGTCATCGCTCTGGATATTGACGACGGACGCCTGGGCTTTTGTCGCGAGCAACTGGGTATCGAGCACACCATCAACGCCAGCACAGATCCCCTGCCCCACCTTGAACGCATCACAAACGGCGATTATCCCACCGTGGTTTTCGACGCCACGGGCAACCCACAATCAATGATGAACGCCTTTCGCTATATGGCCCACGGCGGGCGCTATGTGTTGGTAAGCTTGGTCAACGCTGACATTACCTTTTCCGATCCCGATTTTCACAAGCGCGAGACCACGCTGCTCAGCAGCCGCAACGCCACCCGCGCCGACTTCGAGGCGGTGATCTCGGCCATGCAACACGAGACGATCCTCACCGCGCCGCTGATCACGCACAAAGCTGATTTCACCGAGATGATCGGCGACTTTGAAAGCTGGCTGAAGCCAGAAAACCGTGTCATCAAGGCAATGGTGGAATTATAAAATGCAAAGGCGCAAAGAGGCAGAGATGCAAAGACCAGAATAGGACACGGATTGAGCAGATTTACACGGATAGTCTCGCAGAGTTTCAATCCATCTTGCCTTTTCCGTTCTCTACGTCTTTGCCTCTTTGCGCCTTTGCGTTAAATTCTTGAATTTCAGAAAGGAAGATGAAGATGGATCTCTCGACCCCGGAAAATTTAGAGATCACCGATCACCTGCTCATGACAACACGTTCGGTGCGCAAACGGCTGAATTTTAGCCCGGCCTGTGCCGCGTGCGATCATTGAGGAGTGCATTGAGATTGCCACCCAGGCCCCCAGTGGCTCGAACCAACAGGGCTGGCATTTTGTCGTGGTCACCGACGAGGCGATGCGGGCGCAGATCGCACACTATTACCGCGAAGTGGGCAAGGTCTACTTTCCGCGCACCCAGAGCGCGACACAGCCGGAACAGCCCAACGCCGAACAAATGGGGCGTGTGCGCAGTTCCGCCCAATATCTGGCCGATCATATGCACGAAGTACCGGTGATGATCATCCCTTGTATTGAGGGGCGAGTGGATGGCAAACCGTCTAATCAACAGGCGGGCTTTTGGGGATCGATCTTGCCGGCCACGTGGTCGTTGATGCTGGCCTTGCGCGCCCGTGGCCTCGGCTCGGCGTGGACTACCTTTCATCTGAGCTATGAAAAGGAGATCGCCGCGCTCTTGAGCATCCCCGACAACGTGACCCAGGCCGCGCTGCTACCCGTGGCCTATTTCCTGGGCGACGATTTCCGCCCGGCGGCACGCCAGCCCCTAGTTGAGCGGACGCATTGGGACGGGTGGTAAAACGTACTGCGTGTTGGGAGTACGCAGTACGCATTACTCCCCCGCTACGCCTTTGCGCCTTCACCGCGCCACGCTGCTTTTTCGCTTGTAATCGTCTCTCCACGAACCGGCGGTGGGCCGTGTGGGGCGACGGCTGCGGCGGGTAACGGTAGCGCCACGCACCAGTTGCGCCAGATCGACTGAGCGCTTCGTCCCGGTTCTTGATCTGGCTGCGGTGTTGCTGTGCTTTGATCAAGACCACGCCTTCGCCGGTAATCCGGCTATCGCTCAGGGCAAGCAGCCGCTCTTTGTCGAGTCGGGCAGCGACGACCCCGCGGATATCAAAACGCAGCACCACCGCCGTGGAAACTTTATTTACATTTTGGCCGCCCGCCCCACTGGATCGCACCGCTTCCAGTTCAATCTCCGCCAGCGGAATGGCAAGCCTCTCTGTAATCTGCAACATGGTCAACCTCGTTTCTCTGTTTCCTATCTTTGTCCCCAGCGTACCACGGATCCCCCCATGAACAGGTGAGCCACTTCTCCCCTTGAAATTAAAAGTAGCCACAAAGATGCGAAGGTCACGAAGAATCATCTATGACATGGACAGTTGCTTCGGATCGCTTCGCCCTTTTTCGTGACGGTGCGGCTACGCTTCAAACCGTTCTTCATTCAACCCCAATTGCCACCCGCGCCCACCCCATGCTATGATCCCCGCATCAACAGCCGCTACCCACCGCGCAGACTGTCCCACATCTGATCGTGCAAGCACACGGGCACATTTCAACGAAGAAATTGTATGCTTGCTACCCTCAAAAGCCTGACCCATTCTTTCGAGCACTCCTTAACCGGTTCGCTTTTCGCCCGATGTGCGGCGCAATATTCATCTCGAGATCCTCATGGCCCTGGCCTATGGCGCATTTTACGCGATTGCCCTGGGCTTTATCCCGGTGGTGTTGCGCCGCATGGACGCCACGCCCACCATGTTGGGGATCTACAGCGCCACCCAATTTGTCGGCGCGGTCTTTGCGTCGATGAGTATTGTGCTTATGCGCCGCCGCCGACCGCGCCATGTGATCTTCGGATCGTGGTTCCTGGCCCACGCCCTCTTTTGCTCACAGGGTTGATCACCGAGGCATGGTGGATGATTGCGCTGGCCGCGGTCTTTTGGCTGCTAGAGGTCTTCCCCTCCCCGGCTACACGCGCATTATCCAGCGCATCTATCCTAATCAGATCCGCGGCAAGATGATGTCCATCTCGCGCATGGGGCGGGTCACGGCCATCTTAGTGCTGACACCGCTGGCGGGCTGGGCGCTGGATCAGTGGGGCTATCGAGTACTCTTTCCCGCTGGCAAGTTTGCTGGGGATCGCCGCCGCCTTTATCTTTATGCATATCCGCGTGCCCGAAGATCCACTGCCGCCGCGCCAACGCGAACCTTTAGCGATCTGCGCCAGATCCTGCGTGAAGATCGCCGCTTCTCGTACTATCTCACCAGTTACGCCATCTTTGGAACCGGCACAATCATGTCGTGGACGCTCTATCCGCTGGTACAGGTCGATCGGCTGCACCTTTCCTATTCACAACTAGGCTGGCTAGGGCTGATCCAATCGATCTTTTGGCTGGGCGGGTTTTGGATGTGGGGACAGCTTGTGGATCGACCTGGGGGGCTGTTTGTGGTGCGGGCAACGGCAGCGGTGGCGATCTTCTTACCGATTTCGTACATTTTTGCCCAAAACATGTGGATGTTACTGCCTGCGTTTGCCATCCAGGGATTGGTCAACGCTGGTTTCGACATGGAACCGTGAACAGCGGTATTCAACTGGCCGATCCCAAACGCATCACCGAATATGCCGCGCTCCAGATCCACCAGCATTGGATTCCGCGGCATTATCATGTCTATGGTCGGTGTGGGATTTTTGGAACTGGGGCTGCCCATTAATGGCATTTTCGCCCTGAGTGCCGTGTTGATGGCCGTTTCGTGGCTCATGTTGGGGCGGATCCGCGCCCCGCTGCCTGGGCAGCCCGAATTTGAAGTACGCGCCCAACTCCGCGATCTGTGGCCGCTGCGGGCACGCAATCCGCGGGGGTGAGGTGTCAACCCGTAATCCGTGTTGTCGATTACGGGTTACATCTCATTCTATCGGAAACGGCAACCCATCCGGCCAGACATTCTGCGGCTCATAGCCCAGCACCCGCATCGCTGGCTCCAGATCCATGCCGCCGGGCGCGTTGCGGCTGGCTCCCGGCGAAGACGATCACCGAATCGCCGATCTCAGGCGTGGGCGATTCCACACAGCGGGCAAAAAAGCGTTGGCCATCCTCGTGGCTCAGGAAGACATCTGGCCCACGTTCACTGGCCGCCAGCCGTTTGGCTTCTGTGGTATTGCGTGGAAACCAGCCAATCCGCACGTTGATCACCGAAAGTCCATAGCAGCGGGCATACATTTCCCCCATCTGCTCCATCCACACTTTGGTCAGCGCATAGTGATTGACTGGCTTCGGCCCATCCGCCACGCGGATCGTCCCCTCCGCCGGGAAATGCCCGCTAATCGTCTGCACCGAACTTGCCAGCACAAGTCGTGTCACACTGCTCTGGCGCGCCGCATCACAGACGTGATACAGCCCGCGCACATTGGGTTCGATAAGATTCTCTAAAAAGTCGGCCTCGTCGGGATATGCACCCAGATGGATGATGGCGTCCATGCCTTCGGCGGCGGCGCGTACCGCCTCGCGATCAATGAGATCGGCCACACGTACATCGTCAAGTTCGGGCATAGGACGGCGATCAAAGCCGCGCACATGATGTCCACGTGTCAGCAAATAGCGACAGATGGGCTGGCCCACGGCCCCGGCGGCTCCCGTTACCAAGACCCGTTTGGGGTCAGACGTTTGTTCTATGGTCACAATGAATTCTTTCTAGCGGGTAAAGGACAAAAACTACCCACAGATTAGCGTAAGCGGGGCTAGATCAGCAAGCCATCGCCCGCGTGATTTCACCGCCAAGACGCAAAGAACAGAGAAAAAGGCAAAGTGCAAAAGGCAAAAATGGGTAATGCCATCTCATTTTTGAATGAATCAACCAAATCTGTTAAATCTGCGTTCTATACTGCTCTCTGTCTTCGCTGTTTTTTGCGGTGAATCCAGAATTGCGTCTTCTATCACCGCTGTGCAAGGCCGGGTATGGTACAATGGCGCACAATTGATGGATAGATTGGCAAACCCTACCCTATGACCGAAGCCTCCCTTTTTCCGAATCTTGAATATCGCAAATTGCCCGCAGTGGATGCCCTGCTACGCCATCCCGCTGTGCAAGCATTGGTGGAAAGCTACGGCAGCGCCGCCGTCACCGCGGCCATTCGCCAACGCCTGGACGAAGCCCGTGCCCAGATCCGCGCGGGCGAGCCTGCCCCGGATGACGCCGTTTGGCGGGAGCGAATTGAAGCCCAGTTGGCTGACGCGCTCCGCCCCACGCTCCGCCCTGTGATCAACGCCACCGGCGTGATCATCCATACCGATCTGGGGCGCGCTCCGCTCAGTGCGGCGGCCCGCGCCGCCGTGGACCAAATCAGCGCTGGCTACAACAATCTAGAATATGATCTGGCGGCCGGTGAACGTGGCAGCCGCTACAGCCACACCCGTGGCCTGCTCTGTGATCTCAGCGGGGCAGAGGATGCGCTCGTCGTTAACAACAACGCCAGCGCCATCTATCTTGTGCTAGCCGCGCTTTGCGCCGGACGCGAGGTCATCGTCAGCCGCGGCCAACTGGTGGAGATCGGCGGCGGCTTTCGCATTCCCGACGTGCTGCGCCAGAGCGGCGCGCGCCTTGTGGAAGTGGGGACGACCAATCGCACCCACCCGCGTGATTTTGCCAACGCCATCGGCCCCGAAACCGCCGCACTCATGCGCATCCATGCCAGCAACTTTCGCCAGATCGGTTTTGTCACCATGCCCGAACTGGCCGAACTGGTCACCATTGCCCGCGCCACGCCTGGGAAGCCGCTGGTCATCGATGATCTGGGCAGCGGCACACTGCTCGATACCGCGCCCTTTGGGCTGATGCCGGAGCCAACTGTGCCAGAGAGCGTGGCCGCCGGGGCGGATGTGATCACCTTTAGCGGCGACAAACTGCTGGGCGGACCGCAGGCTGGCATCATTGTGGGGCGGGCCGAGGCCATTGCCCAACTGCGTCGTCATCCGCTGGCGCGTGCACTTGCGCGTGGACAAAATGACGCTGGCTGCGTTGGATGCCACGCTGCGCGCCTACGCCACTGGGCGCGCCTTGCACGAAATCCCTGTCTGGCAGATGATCGCCGCCACACCTGCACAGCTCCAGGACCGCGCCGAACGCTGGCAAACGGTATTGGCTGCGGCGGGCCTTGCCAGCCAACTTATAGACGGCGCAAGCACCGTGGGTGGGGGCAGTTTGCCCGGCGAAACGTTGCCTACGCGCCTGCTGGCCCTTGCTCTGCCCCACCCCGACCGCATGGCCGCGCAGTTGCGCACTGGCAATCCGCCCATTGTCTGCACCATTCAACACGACCGGCTGCTCTTTGATCCGCGCACTGTGCTGCCACACGATGACGCCCCATTCCTAGATACGCTTTTACGGCTGACGCTGTGAGGAGTTTGCAAATAATGGCCGATTCTTTTTTGAGGGATTTAGTATATCTTAAGCTTGGTGGCTCGTTGATCACCGACAAGCGCACCGTAGAAACGCCTCGATTGGATGTAATCCAGCGGTTGGCTGCGGAGATTGCGGCGGTGCGTCAGCAACAGCCGGATCTGCGGCTGATCATTGGGCACGGTTCCGGTAGCTTTGGGCATGTGGTGGGCAGCCGCTATGGAACTCGCCAGGGTGTGGCGACGTTGCAGCAGTGGTATGGATTTGCGGCCACTGCCGATGCGGCGGCTCGGCTTAATCGTATTGTGGCGGCAGCACTCTTGGCAACTGGTGTACCGGCTTGGAGTATTCAACCGGGCGTGGCGTTGCGTTGTCATGATGGAGCCATTACCGATGGCCCCTTAGATAGCGTCAAGCGTGCGCTCGCTGTCGGACTGGTCCCCCTGATCTACGGTGATGTGGCGCTGGACGATGTGCGCGGCGGCACGATTGCCAGCACAGAAGAGATCTTTGAATGGATGATTGACCGCCTGCCCCCAGCGCGTGTTGTCTTGCTGGGTGAGGTCGATGGCGTTTACACCGGCGATCCCCACCATGATCCCGCTGCCGCGCCGCCTTGAAACGCTAACCTCCACTAGTGTGGGCGACATGGTAACTGGGTTGGGCGCGAGCTTTGGCACCGATGTCACAGGCGGCATGGCAGCCAAGGTTGCCCAATCGTTGGCAATGGTCGAACGTCATCCCCATCTCCAAATTTTGATCTGTAGCGGATTGAGTGAAAACCAGTTGGCACAGGCTTTGGTGTCCAAGGAGCGGCTCCCGGGTACAGTAATCCAGAAGGGCTAACCCGGCTGTAAACTCCTTTCATTTGCCACCTTTTCCACGCAACAGGTATAATGCGCCCGTGTGTCTGCCCGTCTGTGTCTGAAAAGAAGCCCTGATGCTCTCTTTTCGCTGAATGAGGAAACCTTATGTTTGTGACGATAGTTTCGTTTCTGTTGATTCTCGGCATCCTGATGTTTTTCCACGAACTGGGCCATTATTGGGTGGCGCGACGCAATGGAATTGATGTGGAAGAATTTGGCGTCTTTGGATTCCCCCCGCGTATTGTCAAACTTTTTACCTATCAAGGCACGGATTTTACCCTTAATGCCATCCCGTTGGGTGCGTTTGTACGCATGAAAGGCGAGGATGCCGCCGATATGAGTCCTGGTTCCTTTAATGCGGCCAGTGCTGGCGCACGTGCTGCTGTGTTGGTGGCCGGGCCAGTGATGAATTTCCTGCTCGCCATCCTCTTTTCAATTTTCAGCGTCTTCTCTGGCTTCCCCGCCAGTGTGGCTAATCCTCAATTTGTCCAGGTTGACCAAGGCTCGACAGCCGCCCAGGCTGGTCTACAGGCGGGTGATATTCTGGTGGCTGCCGAGGGTAAGCCTGTTTATGTAAGCGCTGTGAGCGGAGAGTTTGTCAGCGTCAATGATGATGCCGATCTGGCTATGCCTGTTGAGGAGGGGCTAACCGTGGTGCGCGAAGGACGCACACAGACATTGCCCCTACCTGAGGGCTTTTCCGCCGTCGCGTTGATCAGCGAAACCGAAGCCCAACCTGTCTTTAACACACGTATCACCGAAGTTGTGCCCAATACACCTGCGGCCGAAGCTGGATTGCAGTCTGGTGATGTGGTCTATGCCGTAAATGGGATGCCCGTTGTCCCGCCCGATTCGCTTGGCTCGTTGATCAGCCAACACTTGGATAGCGAGGTCACACTGACTGTGCTGCGCGAGGGCACGTTAGTGGATATTGATGTATTCGCCCGCAAGAATCCGCCCGCTGGCGAAGGCTCCATGGGGGTTGCCATTGATGGCCGCCCAGCCCTGGTGACTTTGCCGTGGCATCAGGCCATCTGGCAGGGCGTTACCCGGATTGTGGATTATGTGGCAATGGTGCTGAGTGTTCCCGTACAACTGATTAGCGGGCAGATGTCGCCCAGCGATGCCGGTATTTCGGGGCCGGTGGGCATTGCTCAATTGGTGGGCGGCGCAGTCAACGCCACCGCCGATACAGGACTTTGGTTTCCCATCTGGCAATTGGCTGCGATAATCAGTGCGGGATTAGCGGTGGCAAACCTATTGCCTATTCCGGCGCTGGATGGCGGGCGGCTGCTTTTTATCGCCTTTGAAAAGATCCGTGGGCGCAGACTTGACCCAGAAATGGAAGGGATGATCCACCTGGTGGGATTTGCCCTGCTTTTGGGGCTGATGGTGATGGTAACCATTAGCGACATTCGTTCCGGGCCAGAGACCATTGACTGGTCCAGGCTTTTAGGTCAATAAGTGCCCCCCACTTTGGAAGATACCATATTCCATCATCGCTCTATCAATCCTAGGAGGAATAGAGTCCACTGATGCCAACATCGCCGCAGGACTTCCCTTCACAGCGTGGTAGATCATCCCCTCAAGCCACGCGGAATGCATCTGTTTTACACGGTTCCCAGGCCATTACAAGTGGACACAGCCTAAGCTGTCCTGCCTGCGATGACCCTGTGCGTGCCAATCAAATGGTTTGCGCACAGTGTGGAACCCGTCTACCCAAACGGCCAGCGGCGATTCGCTGCCGCCATTGCCATCAGAATGCATCGTCTCAATTGATGCTTTGCCCTGGCTGTGGGCGCGAATTGCAGGCTGCCTCACCGCGTCTGCTGACGCTGGCCCTGCCCAGTGTCCTGGTGCTCTTGCTGGTTGTTGTGCTTGTGGGGCAATTTGGCCTCTCCCAACTGCGCTGGGGAAGCGAGGGTAAATCGGGCTTGCTAATGGAAAATATCGCCATTACGCCAGTCCGTTCCCAGTCCGTCACCACCGATGAGAACCTAGCTGGCATCACTCTGATTGCGCTTGAACCCCTGGCTCCGGCCACACAAAATACACCCACATCCTCCCCTGTGAGCGAGAGCGCAGAGACAGCAGCCAAAGTCTCCACGGCGGCTTTGGCTGCGACCGAGTCTGTGACTGATTCTGTGGACGCAGTAGGGGAGGGAGCGGTTGCCGACAGCGCAATCGTTAACCCAGAGCCAAGCGCGATCACACTTGCGCTGCCCACAGAAGCGGCCGTCGAGCCAACGACACCTATGGCTGATGTCCCGACGCCAGAAGCAATGGTCATCTATACGGTTGAGCCAACTGCGACCAATACGCCGTTTTCCATCGTCACAAATCTGCCATCAGCCACACGCACGCCTATGCCGACAACTGTGCTGCCCACGGCCACATCACAGTTGATCACCGTTCAACCCACAGGCGATATTCGGTCTGCCAGCCTTACCTCTACTGTCGAAGTTATGCGCGCCAACGAGATGCCTACGCCGAATGCACTGCCAAGCCTTGTACCTACCAGCGCTGCCACGCCAACTGTGTCGCCCATTTCCACCCAGACGCCTATACCGTGGAGCAACTATACGGTCAAGACAGGGGATACACTGGTGAGCATTGCCACCCGTTTTGGGATTCCTACCAGCACTTTGATGGAGGCTAACGCCCTTAGCGCCGTCACGGCTGCCGATCTCCAGATTGGGCGTGTGCTGGTGTTGCCGGGCGTGGCCCCTGTAGAGACGGCCAGCAGCCAGAGCTACATTGTGAGTGCCGGAGATACGCTAGTAGGCATTGCCTTGCGCTTTGCAGTAGATACGGATTCGCTGTTGCGAGCAAACAGCCTCAGAGCCGAGGACGCCCGTGCGCTGCAAGTGGGACAGGTATTAATTATCCCTACCAGCAGTGACACAGGCAGCGCTCTTCTTCCTGTCCAGACATCGGTTCCTGTGCAGACGGTGGAAACGCAAGCACCCGCGATATCAACGCCCGCACCCATAGAGTACACTGTGCGCGCTGGGGATACGATTGTGGGGATTGCCGTTCGCTTTGGCACCACCACCCAGGCCATTCTCGCCTTAAATAGTATCAGCGTCACCAATCCCCGCACGATTCGACCGGGCGACGTTCTCCTTGTCCCTCCCACACCCTGAGTCCTGCCTCATTTCAAAAGTGCGTCGAGAAGATGGAAACCCAGGGATAACCGGATGAGCCTCTATGCTTATGTGGTTATCCCTTTACTTGCCTGTGCCATCTCTGTCTGGTGTGCAATCAACAGAAGTCGATGCTTTTCTGTGGTAAGATACCCGTTCTGTGATAAAATTGCCTCTATGAACTGTAGTTCGCCGCTCCCAGCAAGCTGTTTGTGTGGCTAGAGGGATGTACTTTCCGTGTGCGCAGTTGATGGATGAGGATGGATACCTGTGAGTACAAAAATAAAAGTTTCGGTTGAAAGTTTGATGCAAAAATTAGTCTCTGACCAAGTGTTTCCCTCGCTGGTAGAGCTAATGGCCCTCTCCGACCTCTCTCAGGCAGATTGGCAGCGCGTACGTGCGTTGTGGTCGGCCATCCCCGAAGAGCGCCGTTATGCCCTTTTGGCTGCGCTGGTGGAGGCCAGCCGTGAAGACATCCAAATCCAACTGGGGCGGCTGCTGCGCGTGGCTTTGGACGATGAAAGTGCTCGGATTCGGCAGATTGCCGTGCAGGGACTTTGGGAAGAGACGAGCGAGGATTTAATCGGCCCCTTTGTGCAGTTGCTCCACAACGACTCCAGCCACGAGGTGCGCGCCGCCGCCGCCGGTGCGCTAGGGGCGTTTGTGCTGGCCGGAGAGTTGGAAGAGATCGACGCTTCGCAGGCATTGCGTGTGGAAGAGGCGTTGCTGGCGGTCTTGCACAGTGATGGCGAAGCGTTGGATGTTCAATGCCGGGCGCTAGAGAGTGTCGCTTTCTCCGGTGAGGTGGGCATTCGGCAATTGATCGAAGATGGTTACTATTCCCCCTACGAAGAGATGCAGATCAGCGCACTGATAGCCATGGGCCACAGCGCCGATACGCGCTCGGCGCGCGGCCGCCAGTGCCGAATTGGAAAATTCATCACCGGCCATCCGTGCCGAGGCGGCGCGGGCCAGCGGTGAACTGGAAAATCGCGCAGTCCTGGGCGAGATTATTGAACTCTTGGCGGACGAAGAGCCATCTGTGCGCTTGGCTGCGATTACAGCGTTGGGGCGACTGGGCGGGAATGAGGCCGAAGAAGCGCTCCAGATAATGTCGGAGAGTGAAGATCCTGTCGAGGCCGAGGCTGCCCTCAACGCCATTGAAGATGCCTCGTTCTACAGTGAGAAAGAAGAACCTTTGCTAGAGGAGTTGGGCGACGATTGGGGCGATGAAAACGAAGATCTGGTAATCCGTTCACGAGGCATCGGCGTTGAATCTCAAACTGAAGCGATTGGTCCGCACCCACAGTTCCGAACAATATGCCCTCTTCGATCTGGATCAGATCGACAGCAGCCGCCAGCCCATGACTATCGGCAAAATTGATCTGCATTACACAGGCGAAGGCACCTATGGCACGATTCTGCTCTGGGATGACGCATCTCGTCGCTTAAAGGGCGAACAGCGCCGCCTCTTTTTGCGGGCGCTGCTCAACGAACTCGTGCTGCCTATGGGCGTGCCCAATGAATTTGTGGTGGAGTTTTTCGCGCCCACCCTTGAGCAATATGAAGTGTTTCATAATTTGGACAGCGACATCGACGAAGCCGAGGATGAAGCCCACGAGATCGCCCCGGCTCGCCCGTCCAGAAGTGGATAATCATACCCTATGAACGATTATAAAGAGCCGTCCGCATCTGACCATGATGAGAGCGGTCACTATCGACAGGCCCTCAACGAGAGCGCACGCCTGTTGAATGCCAATCGCCCAAGCGAGGCGGCGCGCATTCTGGAGCCACTCTACAAAAGCTATCCCCACGATCCCGATGTTGCCATCAACCTGGGCGGGGCTTTCATTCTACAGCGCAAATGGAAGCGCGCCAGCGATTTGCTTAAAAAGGCTACCGAGCGCCATCCCCAGAACGTAATGCTCTGGGTCAACTTGGCCGCTGCGCTATTGGGAACCTTGCAAACCGCTGGCCCCAAACAGCAACAGAGCGCTATCGTGGCCTATGAGCGTGCCCTTGCATTGGATCCCAAAGCGCCTAACGTTCACTATCACTTGGGGCTGATCTACAAAGAACAGGGCAATTTGAAGCAGGCTGTGGCCCATTTTCAGCGTGCTGTGGAAGTCAACCCTGGCGACCAAGATGCCCGTCAGTGGTTAAGCCGCATTGAACAGATCCAGCGCGAGATCCAGCGCCAACAGGACGAGAACGCGGCTGAGGATGCTGATCAATGAGCGCCAGCCCGGATATTTCGTCATTGTCCTCAGAGATGGCCGTCCAAGGCAAGGAGCAAAGCGCGTCGTTGTGGCAGAAAAATCCGCAACGCATGGCCTGGATGATTCTGCTCACCGCTTTTGGCGTTTTTGTGGTACTTGCGATTAGCATTCCCCTGGCCGTGGGCTATACGTTGCGCTATGCCAGTGTGCCTCAAACTGTGCAATTTACGCCGACGGTGGGGACCATTTTGCTCTATCCTCCCGGTTCCAAAGAACCGATTGCCATTACCGCGCCGCGCAATGATATTGTCGAAGGCAGCCGAATTGAAGCCGGGCATACTACCCAGGGTGAACTGGGGTTAACTCTCTCGAGCGATGGGCAGGCACTTGGCACGGTGCATCTCTACCCCGGCACGAAATTGCAATTGGTGCGCGTGCGCCGACCCTCGTTTGCCAGCAGCCCGGAACCCTATTATGTGCATCTGCGCGTCACCGAAGGGCGCGTGCGTCTCTTCACCAGCACCAGCAGCAGCCGTTCGCTGCGTGTTGTGGTGGAGACGCCCCACGGCGAGGCCCAATTGGACGAGGGCATCTATAATTTTACGGTCAGCGCCGAGACCACGGATGTGTCAGTTAGCTCTGGCTCGGCCCGCCTGCGCCATTTTGATAACGAAGCCGATGTGTTGATCCAGCCCGGCTTTCGCTCGTGGATGAGCGCCGATCAATCGCCCACCGTACCGATTACATCGCAACGTACCTTTGTGGTCAACGGCGATTTTAGTCAACCGCTGAGTGAGACCTGGGAAGCCAGCGTGGTGGCCGAACAAAACGTGGTCCCTGGCAAGGTTGAACTGGAAGAGCAGGATGGGCGACGCGTGGCGCATTTCATTCGCCGCGGCGAGGAACAGGTCCACACCGAGGTTGCCATCCGTCAGCAGATCGATCAGGATGTGAACGTTTACGAGGCGTTGCGATTGGAACTCTATGTAAAGGTCGACTTCCAAAGTTTGGCAGGTGCAGGCTATGTCAGCACAGAGTTTCCCATGCGCGTCGAAATTAGCTATACCGACATCTACGGCAAAGATCTGGAGTGGGGGCATGGCTTTTATTACAAAGACCCCGAACCGGGCTGGCCGCTGCAAAATGGCGACCGCATTCCGCCCTCAGCATGGTATTTCTACGCCTCGCCCAATCTGATCAAAGAACTGAGCGCAACCCGCCCCGCCCGCATCAACAGCATTCGTGTCTATGCCAGCGGCCACAACTACGAAGCCAGCGTCAGTGGGATCAGCCTTGTTGCCGAGTGATTCTTTCTCTCGGCTGCGCCGTAAAATTCCCCTTCTCCTTCTTTGGCTGACCGCATGTGTCAGCCTCTTTCTTGGGCTGGGGGGCTATCAACTGGGGCTGCCAGGGCTGCACTACGACGAGGCCAAAGAGGCCGGTGTCAACGCCATGCAGTTGCTCAGCGGTGCCCCAGTCACAGCCTTTCGCGAAGCCACGATACCGCTCTTTGGGCAGGCCCTGCCGCTGATGGTGCAAGATTACATTGGTGCGCTTAACGTCTATCTAGCCGTGCCTTTTCTCGCCCTCACAGGCATTGGCGTGCCCAACCTGCGTTTGCTGCCCCTTGTGCTGGCTGTGCTGGCAATGCTCTGCCTGGAGCGTGCTATCTCCGAATGGATCTGGCTGCGCCACGGCCCACATCCTGCCCACGCCCCTTTCTCCACCGCCGCCTTGTGGACGCTGACCCTGCTGGCGGTCTCGCCCAGCTTTGTCTTTTGGAACCGCCAGGGCATCTTTGTTACCAACGCCACCCTGCCCGCCACGTTTTTTGCCCTCTGGCAACTATTGCGCTGGCGACGCACAGGCCGCGCAAGCGCCCTCATAATGGCTGGGCTGGGCGCAGGAATCGCGCTCTATGCCAAGTTGCTGGCAATTTGGGTGATCTTGCCGTTGGCACTCCTCTTCTTGGGGGCGTGGCTCTGGCAACGGCGCAAACATGAACATTTCCCCTGGCCGCCATTAACACCCGCTCTGCTTTTGCTGCTGATAATGGCCGCCGCGCTGCCATTGATCCCACTGCTTTTGTTCAATCTTCAGAGTGGCGGCACGCTTGCCAGCATCAACCACAATCTCTCGCAAAGCTATTACGGCGTGGATAACCGCGCTGTGTGGGCCGATCTCCCCGTACGGTTGGCCCAATTTGGCGAAATCCTGCGCGGTGGTCAATTTTGGTATCTAGGCGGCGTCCACGCTAACAGCGCCGCACCCCTTTTGTGGATAGCAGCAGTTGGCTGGGGATTGGGGCGGCCTGCCGGGCGACAGCGGCTGGGGTTGCCATTGCTGCTCTTGGGCATGGCGCTTGGGCTGAGCCTGTTCACCGTCAGCGATCTTTTCATCACCCACTATGCCCTCATACAGCCGTTGGCGCTGGCCGTAGCCGGCATCGCCCTCAGCGCATGCATCACCGGCACGCCCGCCGAGTGTCTGCGCCAACGACGGTATCCCGCGCTCCTGTGTTTGTTTGTGCTGTTGACGTGGACCGGGCTGGATTTGGCAACAACGCTGGCCTATCATCGCGATCTCAGCCGCAGCGGGGGCCTCGCCGATCACTCCGATGCTTCGTATCACTTGGCCTATCATCTGCGCTACAATGGCCTGGGCGCGCCGATTGTGCTGGATTGGGGCATGGAAGCCACGGTGCGTTATCTCAGCGAAGGCACAGTCACGCCGATTGAGATCTTCGGCTACGATTCGCTGGCGCAACCCGACGCGAACTTTGCCCTGCGCTTGGTCCCCTTTTTGGAAAATCCTGACAACGTGTACATGTTGCGTGCGCCTGCGCAAACCGTCTTCGCTGGACGCCGCGCGGTCTTCCTCGAACAAGTGCAACGTTTGGGCAGAGTGGCCGTGCTGGAACAGTCATTTCCTCAACGCGATGGCGTGCCGCTCTATGAACTCTGGCGCGTCCACAGCCCCCATCAGGAATAATCCTACCCCGCCGCTTTCAATCCTTTTGACGCTCTTTCTGCAATGGTGTTAGAATGCATCAACGTTCTTGTTCCAGAGTAGGATGCCATGTACGGAAATTTCCCAGCGACCACGAATCCCGTTTCCAAATCCCACCAGGGGGAACCTGCCCATGAGCAGGAAAAGCCCCTAAATAGTTGGATGGCTTTTTCGCGTGTGGCGCGTCTGCCGCTCTTGCCCGGTTTTTGGATGCCGGTGATCTGGGGAACGGCGCTGGCATGGTGGATGGATATGCCGCTGGATCGCTGGATGCTGGGGCTTCTGCTACTCTTTTCCACCATGATGGGACTGGCCCTGAATTTGCTCACCACCTATCACGACTACCGTCAAGTGCTCAAGTCGGATCTGGAAAGTGATCTTCGATCCCTCCCCAGCATGAACGCCGACGCCATTTTGGATGGCTGTCGCTGCCTGCTGGATGGCTGGATGCGCCCCGGCACAGTCCGCAGCTTGGCCTATCTCGCGCTCATGATTGCCGGCATGTCGGTAGCCTGGCTTGGCTTTTTGGGGGGATGGCCGCTCTGGTTTTTTGGGGGCACGGCGATTTTACTGCTGCTGGCTTTCCTGATCCCCACCCTGCGCTATGGTCGGCGCTGGTGGGTGGTGGATGATCTGGGGTTGCTCTTCGCCGTAGGCATCTTGCCTGCCCTCAGCGCATTTTATGCCCAGAGCGAAACCCTGACCCGTGAATCGCTGGTTGCCTCGCTCACCCCGGCGATGTTTCCCTGGCTGGCCTACCAAGCGTACAATCTTTATAGCTGGCGGCGTGATTGGAAATTGCGCAAACGCACCGCCGTTGTCGTGCTTGGTCCCCAGCGCGCGCTGGATGTGGCAACGATTTTGGGACTGTTGGCGTTTGCTGCGACTATTGTTATGGTTGCCCTCAACGAAATCCCTGTGTGGACGTTGCTGGTGTTGGGCGCACTCCCCACTTTTCTACGCGCCTTTGCCCGCGGCCATCACCGCACGATTTTGCGTATTGAAGCAGTCCAGACGGTGAATCTATCGGCAGCCGCGGCCATTTTGGCTGGCGTGTTGGCCGTGTTGGCTTTCTGGCTGGCTGGCTAGGGCTGGCGTCGTTCAGCAACGGATTGGCAGTGCATGGCTCCCCTCACCCGCAAAGAGTTTTATGAGCTGGCCCAACGCTGCCGCCAGGAAGCGCTCGATCTGGCGCGTCACGATCAAAGTCGGGTCAGCTTAGGCCACTGTCGGCGCTTCAACCTTTGGCTAACCCACCTGAAAAGTTACGACCAACTTTCCCCAGATCTGAAAACACTGGCCCCGGCTCGCCCCATCAACCGATTCATGGTTATGGGCACGGCCTTTTTGCTGTGGGCACTTGGCGTCGCCGTCTTCGGCCAATCGCTTGGCCCCAACGCTCTACGCGTTGTAACCCTGGTGGGGACGATCATTTTAATTCTGATCTATTTTCTGCCCGAAAGCCTTTACGGAACCACCATTGAAATGTTGGAGGGCAAAGTGCTGCGCGTGGTGGAGGTGTCGGAGAAGATCCTTTTTTCACGCCAGATGGAGCTGACCGAAGCGGTTTTCTTCAGCGTGAAAGAGAATCTTGAATCAGCCCGCCGCGAACTGCGCCAGCAAATCCATCTGGCGCATGATGGGTGACTTTTCAATCGTTCTAAAGCTGTGAAAAATCCGGTTTGCGCCGTTCCACAAAGGCTTGTAGCGCTTCTTGTGCTTCGGGCGATTGTAACTGATCGGCGAAATGTTTCCCTTCCACGGCCAGGGCTGTGGCAATGGCGTCAAGTTGCTCGCGCTGGAGCAGCGCTTTGGTCAAGCGGAGCGCTGTCGGCGCTTTCGCTGCCAACTTCTGCGCCGCCGCGCTTGCCACGCCTTCCACTTCCCTCGGTGCATGGACCCCGTTAATCAGCCCCAACTGAAGCGCGGTTGCTGCGTCAAATGGCTCCGCCAGCATCAACATCTCTGCCGCCTTGCGCCGTCCCACCAATTGCGGCAGCAACAGACTCGATGCCCCTTCGGGGACCGATCCCAGATCCACAAAGGGCAGATGAAAGCGCGCCCCTTCCCCGACATAGACCAGATCACAGTGGAGTAGCAGTGTGGTGCCGATCCCGATCGCCACGCCATTCACCGCCGCCACCAACGGTTTGGGGAAAGCCGCCAGCGTGTGTAAAAAGAACATCACCGGGCTGTCTCGATCCACAGGCGGGTTGGCGATAAAATCGTTGATATCGTTCCCTGCCGTGAAACAACTCTCGCCGCCGGCAATGATCACTGCCCGCACATCCAGATCGTCGGCTGCCTCTTGCAATGCCTGTGCCATCGCTGTATACATCGCCAACGTCAGCGCGTTCTTCTTTTCAAGTCGGTTCAAGCGAATAGTCATCACCCGCTCCGCCGTCGAGACAAGTATATGGGTAGACATGGATAGGCTCCTTTGGTAAGAATTGCAAATTGCGAATTACAAACTGCGAATTACCACCTCTCTGACCTCAGTATAACGACTTGCGCTTTTTCGGCAATCTCCTATAATCACCGACTATCTCCGCACTTTTTCTACACTGTGTTCATTTTGAACATAGAATAATCGGCGTTTCCAATCCACAACCCAATATCCCATTGTACATCTTGGAGGTACAACCGTATGCGTAAACAGACTGGCCGACAGATTCTCATGATTGCGCTTTTGGTCCTGACGCTGGCCCTGGCCGCTTGTGTCGCCCCGCTCCCTTCTAGCGCACCAGCCGCCGACACAAGCGGCCCTATGACAGCGATTGGCGAAGGGGAGGGCGAAGTCTCAATTGTGGCCTGGGCCGGGTATATCGAGCGCGGCGAAACCGATGCGGCCTTTGACTGGGTGACGGACTTTGAAGCTGAAACCGGCTGCACGGTCAACGTAAAAGTGGCTGCCACCTCCGACGAAATGGTGGCGCTGATGAATGAAGGCGGCTTTGATCTCGTCACTGCTTCGGGCGATGCCAGCCTGCGCCTGATCTCCGGCGGCAAGGTGCAAGAGATCAACACTGATCTGATTGAGGCGTGGGACACCATCGAACCCCGCTTGCAAGAGGCCCCCTGGCACACGGTGGATGGCAAACATTACGGCGTGCCCTATCAGTGGGGATCCAATGTGCTGATGTACAACACCGAGGCTTTTGGCGACGAGCCGCCCACAAGCTGGAACGTGGTCTTTGAAGAGATGACCCTGCCCGACGGTGAATCCAACAGTGGTCGTGTGCAGGCTTTTGATGGCCCCATCTATATTGCCGACGCCGCGCTCTATCTTAAAGCACACAACCCCGAACTGGGCATTGACGATCCCTATGCCCTCACCCGCGAACAGTTCGACGCCGCTGTCTCGCTATTGCGCCAGCAGCGCCAGATCGTGGGCCGCTATTGGCACGACGCCTTTGTGCAGATCGACGATTTCACCAACGAGGGTGTGGTGGCTTCCGGCTCGTGGCCCTTCCAGGTTAACTTGCTCAAGGCTGCGGGCGAGCCGATTGAAAGCATTATCCCCGCCGAAGGGGCCACCGGCTGGGCTGATACTACGTTGCTACACAGTGACGCTGCCCATCCCAACTGCGCCTATATGTGGCTCAACCACTCGCTCAATCCCAACCTTCAGGGCGATCTCGCCGCTTGGTTTGGCTCTGTGCCGTCGGTCCCCGCTGCCTGCGAAGGCAACGAACTGCTTGGCCCCGAAGGCTGCCAGACTAACGGCATCGATAACTTCGACCAGATCAGTTTCTGGAAGACGCCTGTTGCCAACTGCGGCGAGGGCAAAGAGTGCGTACCCTATCACGAATGGGTGACGAATTACGTAGCGGTCATTGGCGGGCGGTGAAAGAATGGTGATTGGGCGATTGGGAGATTAGGAAATTCCGTTTGGGGTAAACCAGACAATCTCTTGCAATCTCTTAATCTCATCTTGAACAAGAGGATCATGATTGATGAATAGCTACAAACTCTGGATCAACGGCCAGTGGGCTGACGGCTAGCGGGGCCACCATGACAATAGAAAATCCCGCCACAGGCGAACAGATCGCCACCGTGGTGGATGGCAGCGCCGCCGATGTGGATCGGGCGGTGCAGGCGGCGCACATGGCCTTTTATGATGGCCGCTGGTCGAAACTTTCCCCAGGCCAGCGTTCGGCTGCGCTCTGGCGGCTGGCCGATCTGCTGGAAGGGCGCGCCGCCGACTTTGCCCGTGCTGAATCGGAAAATACGGGCAAGCCCTATGCCCAAGGCAGTTTGGGCGCGGATCTGCCCTTCGCTGTGGATAATCTGCGCTTTTTCGCCGCTGCTTGCCGGGATGTCCACGGCTCTCATGCTGGCGAATTTATGCCCGGCTATACCTCTATGTTTCGCCGTGAACCCGTGGGCGTGGTCGGCCAGATTGCGCCGTGGAACTACCCGCTGATGATGGCCGTGTGGAAGATCGGCCCGGCGCTGGCCGCAGGTTGCACCACCGTGCTCAAACCCGCGCCCACTACGCCCATCACCACGCTGATGCTGGCCGAGTTAATCGCCGAAGCGGGCATCCCTGACGGCGTGGTCAACGTGGTCACCGGCGGCAACGAGACTGGGCAGGCGCTGGTGGAACATCCCAACGTGCGTATGATCAGCCTTACTGGCTCCACGGGCACGGGCAAGCAGATCATGAAAACCGCCGCCGACACGCTGAAACGCGTCCACTTGGAACTGGGCGGCAAAGCACCGCTGATTGTCTTTGACGACGCTGATGTGGAGATCTTCGCCCAAAAGGCCACCCTTGCCAGCACCTTTAACACCGGGCAGGACTGCACCGCCGCCACGCGTGTTTACGTCGAGTCCAGCCGTTACAACGCTGTGTTGGAAGCCGTCACTGAAGCCATGCGTGCCGTGAAGATGGGGCTGCCCTTTGACGACGACACCGGCATGGGGCCGCTGATCTCGCAGCGCCAGCGCGAACGCGTGGCGGGCTTTGTGGATCGGGCCAAAGCCGACGGCGCGCGCATTATCCTGGGCGGCGCGGCCACCGACGTGTTCGGCCCTGGCTACTACTTCCAGCCCACGGTGATCGCCGACGCCCGCCAAGACGCCGAGATCATCCAGGCCGAGGTCTTTGGCCCGGTGATCACGGTCTCCAGATTTGATGACGAAGCCGACGCCATCCACAAGGGCAATGATGTGCTCTACGGGCTGGCCGCCTCGGTCTTCACACGGGATGTGGGCCGCGCCATGCGCCTCTCCGCCGCCCTGGAATTCGGCACGGTCTGGGTCAACGACCACATTCCGCTCACCTCGGAAACGCCCCACGGCGGCTTCAAACAGTCGGGCTTTGGCAAAGATCTCTCCGCCGAAGCTGTGGGCGATTATCAGATTACCAAGCATGTAATGATTGCACACGCGTAAAAGTAGTGCGTGGTGCGTAATACGTACTACGCACCACGCACTACGCACTACGTTTGAAGGAACCTATGCCAACCGCCGCCATTTCTTTTCACGCTGTCAGCCGCCATTTTGGCGAGATACGCGCCGTTGATGATGTGAGTTTTGAGATCATCGACGGCGAATTTTTTACCATGCTTGGCCCGTCGGGGTCGGGCAAGACCACCTGCCTGCGTATGATCGCCGGTTTTGATCACCCCAGCGCCGGGCAGATCCGCCTCTTTGGGCAGGATGTCACCGATCTGCCGCCCTATGCGCGCGACATTAACACGGTCTTTCAAAACTACGCGCTCTTCCCGCACATGAACGTGGGCGAAAATATCGGCTATGGACTGATGCTGAAAAAGGTTGCCAAAGCCGAACGTGAACGGCGGGTGTCCGAAATGTTGGAGCTTGTGCGGCTGCCCGGTTACGAGAAACGCAAGCCCTCGCAGCTTTCAGGCGGACAGCAACAGCGCGTGGCCCTGGCGCGGGCGCTGATTAACCAGCCGCGTGTGTTGCTGTTGGACGAGCCGTTGGGCGCCCTTGATCTCAAACTGCGCCAGCAGATGCAGGGCGAACTCAAGGGCATCCAGCGCGATGTGGGCATTACCTTTGTTTTTGTCACCCATGACCAAGAAGAGGCAATGACCATGAGCAACCGCATCGCCGTTTTCAACGGCGGGCGCATCGAGCAGATTGGCACGCCCGCCGATCTCTACGAGCGCCCCCAAACGCCCTTTGTGGCGACCTTTGTGGGCATCTCCAATCTCTTTGAAGCCGAGGCGGCGGCACGTATCACCGGCCAAGCGCGTCCGTTTTCGTTGCGCCCGGAACGCATTCACCTAGCCGCGCCCGATGCCGCCGTCCCCGCCGAGATGTGGTGCGTTGATGGCACGGTCGAGGATGTGACCTACTTGGGCATGAACAGCCGCTATCGTGTGCGGCTGGACGACGGTAGCACCGTCACCGCCATTGAACAGAACCGCGAGGGCGGCAACGATGCCTTCATTGCCCAGCCCGATCAGCGGGTACGCCTGCTCTGGCGCAAAACCGCTAACAACCCACTTTAACGCAAAGGCGCAAAGAATCCGGGGCGCAAAGAGAAATTTTGCATCTTTGCGGTGAAATATTTATCCTATGACCACAACTGCCATGCCCAAATCGTCGCTGCGGCGGCGCATTTCTAATTTACTTTACAACCGTCCGTGGCTATTGCTGCTCCTGTTGCTGGGGCCGCCGCTGCTGTGGATGCTGGGGATCTATATTGCCTCGCTCTTTGCCCTGTTGCTCAACTCATTTTTCTACCTCGATGGCTTTACCGGGCAGGTCGTGCGCCAGTTCAGCCTGCGTACCTACGCTGATCTCTTCACGCCGTCGCATATCGGCATTATCGCGCGCACTGTGGGCATGGCGGCGCTGGTCACGCTGGGATCGGCGCTGTTGGCCTTTCCGCTGGCCTATTACACCGTGCGCTACGGTTCGCGGCGCATCAAGGCAATCTTCTATCTACTTGTGCTACTGCCGCTCTGGTCATCGTACATTATCCGCGTCTACTCGTGGAAGCTGATTTTGGCGAAAGAGGGGATTGTCAGTTGGGTCTTTAACAGTGTGGGGTTGGGCGCGGTGCTGGATTGGATTCTGGGGCTACCTGTGGTGGGCGGCCCCTCGCTTTCGGTCTCGAATCTGGGGCTGTTTTTGGTCTTCATGTACATCTGGCTACCCTACATGATCCTGCCTGTGATCACCGCGCTGGAACGGGTTCCCCTGACGCTGCTCGAAGCCTCGGCGGATCAGGGCGCACGGCCAGGGCAGACCTTCCGCCATGTAACGTTGCCGCTGGTTCTGCCCGGCCTGGTGGCGGGGTCGATCTTCACCTTTTCGCTCACCCTGGGCGATTATATTATCCCCTCGGTAATCGGCAACTCAGCCCCGTTTATTGGGCTGGCCGTCTACAGCTATCAAGGCACATCGGGCAACATTCCCCTGGCCGCGGCCTTTACCGTGGTTCCGGTGCTGATCATGGCGATCTATCTGCTCGTCGCCCGCCGACAAGGAGCCTTCGATGCGATCTAGGCCACGCCATCAGCGCGCCCCGCTGGGCCTGACCCTGGCGGCGATTGGCACGCTGCTCTTTTTGCACTTCCCCTTTTTGATTATCATGCTCTATGCCTTCACCACCGACGAGGCCGCCTTCACCTTTCCGCTGCCCGGCTTCACGACGCGCTGGTTTGGCGTGGCCTGGAATCGCGCCGATCTGTGGGCGGCGCTAGGACTTTCGCTGCGCGTGGCGGCGCTGGCAACGGTGATGGCGCTGATTTTGGGGACGCTGGCCGCCGCCGCCGTCTATCGCAGCCGCTTCTTTGGCCGCGAGGCGGTCTCGTTTCTGCTAGTTTTGCCGCTGGCGCTGCCGGGGATTGTGACGGGGATTGCCCTGCGCTCGATGATAGGGCTGACGGGTTTTGGCTTCAGCTTCTGGACCATCCTCATCGGCCATGCCACCTTTTGCGTGGTGGTGGTCTACAACAACGTGCTGGCCCGCTTTCGGCGCACCGGCCACGCCCAGATCGAGGCGTCCATGGATCTGGGGGCCGATGGTTTCCAGACCTTCCGCTATATTATTCTGCCCAACATCGGCACAGCGCTGCTGGCCGGCGGCATGTTGGCCTTTGCGCTCTCCTTCGACGAGGTCATCGTCACCACCTTCACCGCCGGGCAACAGAGCACCCTGCCCATTTGGATCTTCAGCCAGCTTACCCGTCCGCGTGAGCGCCCCGTCACCAACGTGGTGGCCTTCCTCGTCGTCTCCATCATGGCGATCCCGATTCTGCTGGCGCACCGGATTTCACACTCCGCAGCGGAGATTCAGTCGGCGCGAGACTGAGGAGGAAAGAATGGGTATTGGATATTAGGTATTAGAATAGATATCGGATGACTAATTCCAATACCCAATATCCGATCCCAATACGCCCCTATCCCCTGGCAAAGATATCCCGGTACGCCTGCGACTGTTCGAGCAATTCCTCATGTGTGCCCACGGCGGCAACGCGGCCGCGGCGCAGCACGACGATCTTGTCTGCCCAGCGGATCTGCGAAAGGCGATGCGTGATCAGAATCGTGGTGCGCCCCTGGGTAGCGGCTTCAATCGCCTGCTGGATCTTGTCCTCGGTGGCGCTGTCGATGGCGCTGGTCGAGTCGTCCAAAATCAGGATCGCGGGGTTGGTGAGGAAGGCACGCGCCAATGCAATGCGCTGACGTTGCCCGCCGGAGAGCATGACGCCGCGCTCACCCACTTTGGTCTTATAGCCTTCGGGGAAGGTCAAAATAAACTCATGGGCCTGGGCTGCTTTGGCCGCCGCCTCGATCTCCGCCTGCGTGGCGTCGGCGCGGCCAAAGGCAATGTTTTCGCCAATGGTGCGGCTGAACAAAAAGATGTCCTGCTCGATAATCGAAATCTGACGGCGCAACGACTCCATGCTCCACTCGCGCACATCGCGGCCATCCACCAGCACACGCCCCTCGCTCACATCGTAGATGCGATTGATCAACTTGGCGACAGTGCTCTTGCCTGCCCCGGTCTGTCCCACCAGTGCCAATGTCTGTCCAGCCTTAATCTCAAACGAGACATCGTCCAGCGCTGTCTGGCTGGCGGGCATATCGTGGCCGTTGCGGGCGATGGCGTCGGCGTCAACCCCATTCAGTGTGCTGTTGTAGCTAAAGGTGACATTGTCAAAGCGTAGATTTCCCTGGATTTTGCCCTCGTGCCCGGCTTCGTTGCGATCCATTTCCGTCTCGGTGCGCATCAATTCCAAGATGCGGCGGGCGCTGGAAACACCCGACGAAAGCTGAGAATAGGAGAAAATCGAGACAAAGACCGGAAAGCCAAAGAGCGAAACCAGACCCACATACGCCACCACTTCGCCAATGTTAATCGTCCCCGATCGGAAGAGCGCCAGCCCATGCCAGAGCGATGTGCCCTGGGCAACGCCCAGCAACAAGAGCGGCAAAAAGCGCGCCTCCACACGGCCTTGTTGCACAAAAGCATCGCGCACATCTTCAGCTTGGCGATTAAAACGCTCGATCTCTTTGCCCTCTTGGGCGTTGCCTTTCACGGTTTGAATGCCCTCAATCGCGGCCGTCAGCGTAGCGTTCATCCGCCCGAAGGTCTCGCGTACCCGTTGCGTGGTGGGGGCAAGCTCTTTGAGATAGAAGGCCAGCGCCAGCACATAGAGCAGCGCAAAGGCCAACGGCGTGGCAATCAACGTGGGGTAGATCGTGGGGGCCACCAAGACCGGCACAATTAAGAAGTTGGCCGAGCCAATCACCAAATTGAGACCGGGCGCAATCGACAACGCCAGTTCGTGGACATCGTTGGTGGCGCGGGCCATCATCTCGCCAGTGGGGTAGCTGTCGTGGAAGCGCATACTCTTGCCCAGCAGCGAGGCGTACAATTCCTGGCGGCCATCGCGCTCCAGCCGCTGCGCCACCAGTTCACTGCCCATGTTGCGTGCCAATTGCAACAGCGAGCGGATCAACTGGCTGACCACCAGCCAGACCGACGCCCAAAAGATCACGGGCAGGTTGACCTCGTTGCCGGTGACGGCGTTGAACGCCTGCCCCGTGTAGAGCGGGATCGACGCTGCCAGGGCCGCGTTGCCAAACGCACCGACAAAGATCGGAACCATCCACCACTTGTTGCGGCTCAGATGCGATATAGCCCACCGGATCGGCCCGGACTGGTTCGATTCCAGCCCCTCGGCCACGACAAATTCACTTTTAACCACACAACGCTCCTTTGGGACGACGGACGACAGACAAAAGATAAATTCCCGATCCCCATCATACCGCGCCCGCGTCGGGGCGAACAAATCCGGTTTAGTTCGCACGGGGATCAATCCCCGTGCGACCGAACAGCGCCCCATGCATGGGGCTCTGTGACACCCAGCCCCATTCATGGGGCGCTGCGACTAGCCGGGAGGCCTTCAGCCCCCGGCTCTCCGCGATTGCCCAACACTTCGCCCCGATGCTATACTCTTGCCTACGTTGCTCGCCCACCACCTATGGCTGGACGCACGATCTGGGGCACGAGGAGAGCCTGGCGCGGGCAGGCGTGGCGCAGCAAGACACGTTGGGAGTGTGATAAGATGACGTACAAATCACCAACCCACCAATCACCTATCACCAAAAGGAGCCGTTTCCATGACCCAAGCACCCGCCGCACCCCTGGTTGACGATGGCATTGCCGCAGAGTATGCCCCGGATCTCTATCATTATGAGCGCATCGCCGACACGGTGGCCGATTTCGCCAGCATCACCGACGAACACATTGCCTTTTTCCGCGCGCAGGGCTATCTGGCGATCCAAAGCGCCTTTGCGCCCCACGAAGTCAGCGCCGCTTTGGATGGCCTGCTCCATCTGCTTTCCGGCGAAGTTCCCGCCTTCACCGGCGTCATGTACGAAAATGCCGCGGCCGGCGTGGATGTGACGGCTCTTTCCCCTGCCCAAAAACAGGATTACGTGCGCAAGTTTATGTGGTTTGTACAGCACGAAGCGCGGCTCCAGGCCCTCTCCGCCCATCCCGATTTGTTGCGCCTTGTCGAGCGCATCATGGGCGAGACGCCGCTGCTCTTTCAAGACATGGCCCTGTTGAAGCCGCCCCGCCTGGGCCGCGAGAAACCCTGGCATCAAGATCACGCCTATTTCGAGATTCCCCTGGAAGCCAAAATCGTGGGCTGTTGGATTGCTTTGGACGAGGCCACCACCGAGAACGGCTGTATGGTGGTCATTCCCGGCAGCCATCTGCAAGGGCCGGTGGTTCACTTCAAGCGGCGCGATTGGCAGATCTGCGACACCCATGTCCAAAATCAGGGCGCGGTGGCTGTGCCGCTGCCGCCGGGCGGCTGTCTGCTTTTCAGCAGCCTGATCCACCACGGCACGCCCACCGATCAATCGGACCTACGGCGGCGGGCTGTGCAATTTCACTATCGCCCGCACAACGCGCCCAAAACCAGCGTCGAAGAACGGCTGGCGATCTTTGGGGCGGAGGGCAAAGATGTGACGTGTTAAGGAAGCAGTAGCGTGAGTGCGTAGCTCGGTAAATGCTACGCACCCACCCACTGTGGCCTTACAGGTGGGGGCAGACCGAATTGAATTAAGCGGGGATGGTCTGCTCAGCGGCGAGACGTTCCTCTTGTAGAACACGCCGCAATACAGATTCAGTCACGGGTTTCTCTGTACCCTGCTTAGATAATTCGGCAAGGGCATCGTTCATCATGGTTTGATATCCCGTCCCCGCTGCCTCAGCCCTTGCGCGGAATTCATCCAGCGTTGCATTGTCAATATAAATCGTGATGCGAGTTTTCCCTGGGCTGGAAACGGAGCGCGCCCCGCTCGCCTTTGGAGAAATCATACTCAGCTTTCATAGTCTTTTACCTCACGACGGGTTGCCCGCCGAACTGAAATAAGCCTAATTTCATCGCTACGCAGTGTGTAAACCACCACTAGAATCTGACTTGCACTCCCCATCCCAACCGCTACAAATCTCTCTTCTTCGTCCAATGGATCGGCAAGATGGATCGCCAAAGGATCAGAAAAGACGCCTTCTGCATCTGCAAAAGAGACTTTATGCTTTCTTTGGTTGCTTTTAGCCTTTGCAGGGTCAAATTGAAATTTCATTTACCTAAGTGTATGTATATTGTATGTATGTGTCAAGCAACTGAAAATCGTTAAAATTACTACGGCAATTCCCACGTCAGCGCTGGGGCAAGGTGGATAAACTCCGCTCCGCTTTGCCGATACATGCCCACCAGCGCGGTGATGGGCTGTTCGCCGTTGAGGGTCAGCGTATGGCGCTCGCGCAGAATTTCGCCCGGTTTCCACAGCCCGGTTGGGTAGAAATCACCGCCGGGCTGACGATCTTGTTGTGCCAGGCGATTGCCAGCGCCATCGAAGATCTGCACCGTGCTGGTGTATGTGTCATCCAGCGGCGCGTCCACCCGCCAATAGAGCACTATCTCGGCTGTGTCCATCTCCTCGCCCCAGGTATAGCCCAGCAGCGTGAGCGGGCCCAACGCTTGATCAAGCGCCCGCAGATCCGGCGGCACGGTTACCGCGCCCAGCACTTCCACCAGTGGCGCAGCCGCCGGGCGCAGATCGTAGCGCACTTCTAGCCCCGGCATGGGCTTGATTAAAAAGACAGGACGCTCCCCGGCACTCAGCGCCGTCTCGACCACCGCGCCCACATCAGCAAAGCGCTCCTCTGGCATCAACAGCGGAAAGATGCCTGTGATTCCCGCCGTCTTGCCTTCCACGTTTTGTAAATAATAGAGCGGCACAATCTCGTTGCGGTCGTTGCTCACAAGAATCGCGTCCGCGGGCGGTTTTGCATTCAGAATCGCCGCCCACAGTACCCGCGCCGTGTTGTTGTCAGACTGATCGATCTGGGGGTAGAAGCGCAGGAGGGGAAGGAGGGTAAAAATAAGGAGTAATGAGTAAAGCGTAATGCGTGTTGCGTCTTTCCACCCAATCGCCAATCGCCAGATCGCCAATCGCCACTCCCGCCCACACGCTGCCCACAAGATAGAGCGGAATGTAGAAAACGTAGATGTCGCCGATGCCGTAGAAGAGGTTGAAGATTTGCAAGAGCAGGGCGAAGGGCAGGGTCAGCAGCAGCAGCGCCCATTGGCGGCGGCGGATCAGTGTGATCAGCCCGAACAGCATGAGCGCGATGCCAAGCCAGCCAAAATGCTGGAGCCAGAGTTCGGCCATCTGCGCGAGCCGTGCCACCGCGCCGGGCAGATCCAAAAAGCTGACGGCGAAGACGCTGCCGGTGATGAAATCGAGGAAGCCCTGCCAGCTTTGTTGATAGAGGGCCAGCGTTTCGCCGTTCAGGCGCGGATAGAGCCAGGGCGACGCGCCGGCTCCACTGCGCAGGGGAATGTAGAGATAGAGCAGTTGTGGCAGGCCCATCCCCAGGAGCAACGAGATCCAGACTCGCCCACGCTGCCACCAGCGCCGATCCCGCCAAAACCTCCACAGCAGCAGGCCGGGGAGCAGAAAGAGCGCGGTGCGGTGGTGCGAGAGGGCGAGGCCGAGAGAGAATGACAGGGTGACAAGGTGACAAGGTGATTGGATGTTGCGTGATACGTGGTGCGGGGTGCGTGCTGTGTCGTCTGCCATCCGCTGTCCCGCCCCAGCCACCAGCGCTGCCCGCAGCACGAGGACGATAAGCAACGCGTGCAGCGTATAGACCTCGGCGATGGTGCTTTGGCTCCAAAAGGTGGGGTTGAGGGCGAGGAGCAGGGCGGCGAAAAGGGCGGCGGGGCGGCGGGCTGGGCCGAGGGGCAGAGTGTGGACCGTAAAGTCGTAGAGCAGGGCAACCGTGGCCGCGCCGAAAAGCGCGCTGAGCAGGTTCAGCGCCCAGGCCGGATCTGCGCCAAAAAGCGCCAGCCCGTGTTGCCAAAGCCCACCCAGGATCAGATAGAGCGGGTAGCCTGTGGGGTGAGCCAATCCCCAGCGCCAGGCGGCAAACTGAAACTCGCCGGGGTCACCGTCGAGCAGACCCGGCGCGGCGGTGCTGGCATAGAGCGCAAAGGTGAGCGCGCCCAATCCCAGCGCAATCAAGAAGTCAGGCTGGCGAAAAGTGCGTCTATTTACAAAAGTGGCAAATTTGACCGGTGATTCCATTGAACGGATAATGAACCGATGGCTGGCTTGATGATATTCTCTATTCGACTGCCGAAACGAACCCCATGAATCGACCCGACTGGTATGGTCAGGCGCTGATGATTGTGCCGACTTATAACGAAAAAGAGAACCTGGCAAAGCTGGTGGCGCGTTTGCGTGCCCTGCCCGACAACGTGCATGTGCTGGTGGTGGATGACAACTCGCCCGACGGAACCGGACAGATCGCCGATGTGCTGGCGGCTGGGGATAGTGGCGTGCATGTGTTGCACCGCCCCGGCAAATTGGGTCTGGGCACAGCCTACCGGGCGGGCTTTGCCTTTGGGCTGCGCCATCAATATCACTATCTTTGCACCATGGATGCCGATTTTAGCCACAGCCCGGAAAGCCTGCCCGATCTGCTGGCAAAGGCAGCGGCTGGCTATGATCTGGTGGTGGGGAGTCGCTATGTGCCGGGCGGTGCGGTGGTGGGCAGCACGCCCATGCGCAAGTTTATCAGCTATGTTGCCAACTGGCTGGCCCACATCTGGGTTGGGCGTCACCCTGCATGATTGCACGGCGGGCTTTCGCTGTTATCGCCGCCGTGTGTTGGAAACGATCGATCTCGACCAGATCTTTAGCAGCGGCTACAGCTTTCTCATCGAGATGGCCTTTCACTGCCAACGGGCGGGCTTTCGCATTGGCGAAGTGCCGATTACCTTTGTCAACCGCACCGAAGGCGACAGCAAGATCAGCAAAACTGAGATCTACAAAGCCTTTTATACGCTGTTGCGGCTGCGTACAGGTGCGCTACCCTGGGATTGGGCGATTGCGCAATTGCAGCGGCGCAGCGTAAAGAGTAAGGAGTAAACGCTTGGTGAATATTTCTTACTTCTTACTTTTTATCACCTCCACCTGCCCCACGGCTGCCGCCAGCGACCGCCGATCCGGATTTAGCCCCAGGCGCAGAAACGCCTCGTTGGGGTCGAGCATCTGAAGCGCTGTGCCTGCTGCCGCCCCTTTGACGCCGATCAGTGCAAACTGATTCTGGCGCAATTCATCCAAAGCAAACAAAGCCCCGATATCCTCAAACGTCGTGTCGAGAAATGCCCCGGCCTCGCCACGGCTGGCAATCAGCACCGGGCTGCCCTGTGGGATCTGTGCCAAGAAGGCGCGCAGATTTTCGCTTTCAAAGGCGTTGGCGGCTGTGTCAAAGCCCTGCATGGCGACGATCTCGCCGCTTTGCGGATCGAGCACGGTGACGTTCACGCCGCGCCGCCCCGCCGATCCATCCACCGCCGCGCCACTCTTTTCATCAAAGACCGAGATCCAGGCTCCGTCGGCAAAGGCTTTCAACTCCACATCCACAGGCAGCGAGACGCCGGTGCTGCCGATCTGACGATTGCCGCCGATCACCGTGCGCGGTATAGCTGTGTATCCCCACTCAAAACAGACTTGGTTTACCGAGTTGCGCAGGCTGGAAGCGGGAACCCGCCAGTTTCCCGTCTGCCAGTCGTTGGCAAGGTCAATCGTTTCCAACGCCGTGCCGTTGACGATAACCTGCGCGGTCTGCGGTGAACTGCCTGGGTAATCAAACGGGCGAATTTGAGCATGCAACGCATAGACTGCATCCGTTTCGAGGGTGCGCAAGGGCAGGAAGAGACAACTCTGCTCGGCTGTGGCCCAGATCGCCGCCAGCCCGTAGGGCGTGTCCGTCTCGGCATCGTCCCAGCCATCGCCGCGATAGGGGAACGTCCCCGCCGTGCCCAGATCCAGCGTAAACGAATCTGCGCCGTTGGGCTGGATCACCCGGTACGCTTCAATGCCGTCGCCGGTCCAGAAAGGCGCGCTTTCCAGCGGCAACACGGCTTTATAAAAATCCCAGGTTGCCTGCCACGTGTCGGCATAGGGAAAGCGCTGTTCGATGGGCGGCATCAGCAGCACATAGCCCACGTTGTAAAGGTAGACCAACTCGTTGGCCTGGGCGGCGGCGGCTTCTGCCAGTTCTGCGGGCACTTCATTGCCATTTTCGATCTGAGCGATGGCCTCAAAGAGTGGAATGCGTTTGAAATAGTCCATCTTGAAATCGGGCGCGCGGCTGATGTTGCCGCCGATCATGGGCTTGTCGTGAACCGTCTGAAAGTATTGCAATTGGGTGCGTTCCGCCCCAAAGACGCCGAAACTGTTACGCCAGCCCAGCGGCGCGTGCATCACGCTCACCGGGCGCGGGTCAGCGGCGATGATTTCATAGACGGCAGGCACGCGCGCATCCGAAAGGGGCAGGGGCAGGGCGAGATGTTCGAAGAGGAGGAGAAAAATGAATAAAGAATGAAGCATGAGGGGTGCCCATTGGCGGAAAGAAAATCTACCCATTCTTAATTCTTTATTCTTTACTTTCCCCAATATCCAATAGACGGCATAGCCAACCAGCACCGCCACTGCCAGCATCAGGATCACGCTGTTGCGGTTGGGGGCGCGGTTGGCTTTGATAATCGGGATGGAATGGAGCAGAGCAAAGGGCAGCGGAAAGCTGGTTTCGACACCGTCAAGATCGAAGCGATATTGGCCGTTGATCTGCAAAAAGGGGCCAAGTGTAAACAGGCCGAAGATCAGCGCCGTCCACAGCCAGATCGCCACCCGCTTGCCATAGCGCCACGCGCCCAACAGCGCCAGCCCCAGGCTCACCCACCCCACGAAGACTGTGTTGACATCGCGAAAGCCAGTGACGCCGCCTTCCAGCGCCCGCAATTGCACACGGCGCAACTCGGCCACCAGATCGCCGCCGAAGAGGGGGTGCAGCACCGTGGGCGTAAACCATCCCAGCAGATCCGTGCTGAGCGGGATCGCCTCGCCCCAGCCCTTCAACGAAAAGTCGTTGGTCAGAAACTGGACGAGAATTGGCACAAGCACTGGCGACCAGAGCAGGAAGGCGGTGAGGCCGATGAGGAGTAAAGAGGAAAGAGTAAGGCGTAATGCGTGATGCGTAATGCGTGGTTCTCGCTCTTTCTCTCTGTGCGCCTCTGCGCCTTTGCGCCTCTGCGTTGAAAAAATCTGCCCCAGTACGACGATGATCGTAAAGATCGCCAAAAAGACCGCGGTGATCATCTCCGCCAGGCCATTAAAGGCAAAGAAGATCCCGGCCAGCCGCGCGGAGTTGCGCCGTTGTGCCGGGCCGCGGCGGGCATCCAGACTTTGCAGCAGTGTCAGCGCGTAAAAGGGGATCCACTGGGTGGTGACCATGTCGTAGTGGCCCAGGGTGGCATAGATGGCGCGGTTTGACGCGAAGGCATAGAGGATACCGGCAAGGAGGGATGACAGGGTGACAAGGTGTGGGGAGAATTGCGAATGGTGAATGGTGAATGGTGAATTGTGAATTTCACTGTCTGCGGTCTGCGCACTGCGGTCCGTCGTCTGTCGTCCGCTGAGCAGATAGCGCACCAGCAGAAACGCGCCGTATCCGCTCAGAATCGTACTCAGCAGCACGGTGACGTTGCTGGCAAAGACCAGCCCAATCGCCATGTGCAACGGTTGGGCGATGATGGCGTTGAAAAAGTTGTAGGTGTAGAGGATCAGATCAATGCCCAGGGGATAGTAGAGCAGATCTGTGTGCAGCGGACTGCGCAGCCCGTCGATCAGGCTGTGCTTGAAATACCAGATGTTCCACACAAAGGTAGATTCATCAAAGGCCCACTGCGCCACGCCGGGAACCCAGTCGAAGATGCGCAGCGGCAACGGCCAGGAGAGAACGAGGGTGAGAAGGGTGAAGAGGATGAGAATGACAGGATGAAGAGGTGACAAGGTGACGGGGTGACTGCGTGATGCGTGATGCGTGATGCGTTTCTCCCACGCTCACCTGCGACTTGCCACCTGCTCTCTGCTTGCTTCTTTGCACCGTTGCGCCTTTGCGTTTAATGGGGCTTCTCTGCCATGCAAAGAACACTGCTGCCAAAAGGCAGATCGAGCCGCTCGACGAGTTCTGCTTCCAGCCAGCCGACGCCGTGCAAAATGGAATTGACCGGCTCTGGCGTTGGCTCCATCTCCACCTGATAGACTTCGGTTTCTTCGGTAAGGTGCGGGCTTTCCAGCGCAGGCGTGTCGGGGCGCAACAGCCGCAGCCCGGCAATCAGCGGGAAGACGAAGAAGTTGTTGTAGCTGGCGCGCTGGACACGGAAGCCGCTCAGCGCCAGTTTCATGCGCAACTCGCGCACAGTATAGCGCCGCTTGTGCTCGTTGATCACGTCGTTATAGCTCCACAGCCACATAAAGGCGGGAACCGTGATCATGAGTTTGCCGCCCGGTTTGAGCACACGATATGCCTCGGCAAAGACGCCCAGTTCGTCGTCAATGTGTTCCACTGTGTCCAACAGCGTCACTAGATCGAAACTGCCATCGACAAAGGGCAATTGTCATGCCCGATCCACGCGTAGTAGTCAACGCCCGTGCCTTTGCCACCGCCAGCGGGCGCGGGTTATAGTCCAGCCCAATCACACGGCCATAGTGGGCGAGATGATGCGCCATGTTGCCCGCGCCGGATCCCACATCGAGGATCAGCCGATCCTGGCCTGGCTGGGATGCTCCTAGCGCGGCATCAAGATATTTCAAGATCGGCGCGCGTGCGGCTGGCGAACCACCAGTGCTTGTCTTCTTCAAGAATGGTTAAAGTGGGAGTGCTCATCGTACCTTTTCTCGTTAATTTATCGTAACTATCCCAGGTGCGACGCACTCGCCAGGGGTGGATTGGATATAAAAACTTGTATGGCGAGTGCGTCGCACCCTAGATATGTATAAATACAATTTATCTTCGTTCAAAATAACTGGACCACACCGGTAATTTGTGATTGCGGCACCAATATTCGCGGTGTGTGGGCGCATAGTCGCCAATGCGTTCGGCCAACTCTGCGTTATGTTCACCAAAGGCCGCGTGCTGCTCGACCAGATAACGGACCAATTCGTTGTACTGTTCCACATCGCTTTTGAAGTGAAGCAGCCCGCCGGGGCGAATCTTGGCCGCCAGCAGATCGACAAAGGGCGGCGCAAAGAGCCGTTTGATCTTGTGCTGCTCCTTCCACCACGGGTCCGGGAAGAGCACATGCACAGCATCCAGCCGCCCATCGGGGATGAGTTCGGGCAGGCTCACGCGCACATCGTCATCGCTGAGCCAGAGATTTTCTAATCCCAGACGCTCGATGCGATCTAGGGCCAGCCGCGTGGCTTTGGTCTTTACCTCATAGCCGAGAAAGATGCGATCCCGGTGACGCCCAGCGCGATCCAAAATAAAGTCGCCGCGTCCAAAACCAACTTCTATCTCCAATGGGCGGTCACTGGCAAGCGCAGCGTGAACGTGGTCACCGTTCCAGCCACGCTTATCTCCTAGGGCAAAGGTGCGAAAAAAGGGGCGGTTGATGCCCCATTCGGGCAGCCGATCATGGCCGGGCCGCTGTTTCGGGTGGCCGCCAATTAGCCCTTTGCCCGCCGCCCAATCCGCATCCAACTGCGTTCTCTCTTCGTCGCTCAGTTCTTCCCAGGCAAAGTCCATGCGCCCCTGCGAGAAGGGGGCCGCGTGGTAGTCAAGCTGTGCCGCCATTTCTTTCACCCCTGCTGAAAAGCCACGATCCAATCGGCCAGTTGGTCCCGATCCACCAGCGTGCAACTTGTGGAGTTTGCCAGAGTTTTGGCCCCGGCCGTAAAATAACTGTTGGTGACCACCATGGCGGCGTCGCACTTGAAGTGATATTTGCCGGCCACGGCATCGCTCACCGCCCGCCGCGAGACGCCACCTTTGTAGCGCTTCACCTGCACAGCATAGCGCACCCTGCCGCGCTCGGCCACAATGTCCACGCCAAAATCGCCCGACCCGCGCACGTTATACACCCCGCCAAAGCCTTGCCGCTCCATCAGCCTGCACACATAGGCTTCAAACTCCAGCCCTGGCATGTGATCCACATCAGCCAGACGAATGGCACGTAAGCGGCGATAGCGGTTTCTTCCCCAAACGAAAGCCAATGTCCCGCCAAAGCCCAGGAGCATGACTGTGCCAAGAAAGAGGCTGAGTACATCACTTTGGATGCCCATCCGATCTGTGAGTAAGCGCCCGATTACCCACGCCCCACTGTAGATTAACAAGAGCAACAAGAGAATGCCAGCCTGCCAACGTTTGCGAAAGCGGTCCTGGAGCCATTTTAGAGAGCGGATGGCGTGGCCTCCAGCCTGCGCGCAATGGTTTTCTTCACAACATCGGCATCCGGCGGCAAATAGACGGGCGGATTGGCAAAGCCGCTCTCCACTTCGTGCAGCGTGCCTTCATGATAGCCCACTTTGAACGGCGTAAACTTCAGCCCGTGCGCCGTGCTGATCACCACAACGCGGTCTTCACGTTTGATCACATTGCGGGCGCGCAGCTTAAAGAGCGCCGCCAGCGCTGTGCCTGTGTGTGGGCAGCAGTACATGCCCGTCATGTCAGACATAGCTGCGGCGTTCGCCATCTCATGCTCGCTGATCTGTTCCACCAACCCGTTGGTCTCTTGTACAGCTTGCACGGCCTTTTCATAGCTCACGGGGTCGCCAATGCGAATGGCCGAGGCCAGCGTCTCTTGAGAACGCATGACCACTTTTTCTTTGAAGCCATTTTGGTAGCTTTGGTAAAAGGGGTTGGCCTTTTCGGCCTGGGCTGCCACCAGCCGCGGCATCTTGTTGATAATCCCCAAGTCCATGAGCAGTTTCATGCCCTTGTAAAGCGCGCTAATGTTACCCAGGTTGCCCACCGGCATCACAATCCAATCGGGAGCTTCCCAATCAAACTGTTGCACAATCTCAATGCCCACGGTTTTTTGGCCCTCAATGCGCAGGCTGTTCATGGAGTTGGCAAGATAGATCGTATTATCTTTGGTCACCTCTTGCACCACACGCATACAGCCGTCAAAATCAGTATCCAGCGCCAGCACATGCGCACCGTTGGCAATCGGCTGGATCAATTGGGCCGGGCTAACCTTGCCCTGGGGCAGAAAGATAATCGCGGGAATGCCCGCGGCCGCCGCATAGGCCGCCAGCGCTGCGCTGGTATCGCCGGTGCTGGCACAGGCCACAGCGCGCACAGGCGTCTCCATCGCCATCATCTGCTTCACCACGCTTACCAGCACAGTCATGCCCAGATCTTTGAAGCTGCCGGTGTGGCTATTGCCACACAATTTTACCCACAGATCGGGCATGTCGATCTGCTTGCCCAGCCGTTCCGCCCAAAAGAGATTGGAGTTGCCCTCGTACATGCTGACAATGTTTTCATTGTCGATGGTGGGGATCACCCACTCCTTTTTGCCCCACACACCGCTGCCATAGGGCCAGGATGTGGCCCCAATGCGCTTGTCAAAGAGCGTTTTCCACTCCTCCGCCGAGCGTGTGCGCAGCGCGTCCACATCGTGGGCTACTTCCAACAGGCCGCCACAGGTGGGACAGGTATAGATTACTTCATAGATTGACCATTCGCCGGGGCAGCCCCGGAAACAGCGAAAATAGGCGCGAGAGTCAGTTGCCTGTGTCATATTTTTCACCGCAGAGAGCGCAAAGAGCGCAGAGAATTTATAGGTATCTTACTAAATCTTGGGTGAATTCTACCACAAAGCAAAAGAGGCAACGAAAGGGAAACCCTCTTGTCGCCTCTCTATTCCTCTCAGGAGTCGAACTTTTCTGAAAAGTTCGACTCCTCCTTTTCTCCGCGTCCATCTCTCTACCCCAGCCGTTTTTTGAACTCCTCGGTCAGCGTGGGCAGCACCGCGAAAAGATCGTCTACAATGGCGTAGCTGGCCCGCTCGAAAATGGGGGCCTTGTCATCTTTATTAATGGCAACAATCACTTTGCTGTCGCCCATGCCCGCCAAGTGTTGAATCGCCCCGCTGATCCCAGCGGCAATGTAGAGATCCGGTTTGACGCTTTTGCCCGTCTGCCCCACCTGATGTTTGTAGGGAATGAAGCCGGCATCTACCGCCGCACGGCTGGCCCCTACGGCTGCGCCCAGCACATCCGCCAGATCCGCCACCAGTTGAAAACCTTTGGCCGGGTCATTGGCAACACCGCGCCCGCCAGAGACAATAATACGCGCATCGGCCAAGCTGATCTCGGCGGTGTTGGCCCCGCGGAAGTCGGTGATCTTCTCGCGGATCGCGCCTTCGTCCACGCTCACATCCAGCGCTTGCACATTGCCGTTTGCGTTGCCCGCCTCCGGCATGGGGAAGGAGCGCGGGCGAATACTGGCAACCTGCACAGCGCTCTCAAACTGTACATCGGCTACAATGTTGCCCGAAAAGATCGTGCGTTCGGCCACCAGCTTTCCGCCTTCCACACGCAGATCGCTGACATTGGAGGCCATCCCCGCGCCCAGGCGACAGGCGACCATCGCCGCCAATGTGCGCCCGCGATCGGTAGCGCTTGTCAATATCAGCGTTGCACCCGCACTTTTGATGGCGGTTTCCAACACATCAGCATAGGGTTGCAGCCGATATTGGGCCAGCGCCGCCGCCGTTGCTGTGTACACGGTATCCGCGCCCAAGGCCAGTGCATCTTGGGCGATGGCGTCCACAGTTTCGCCAATCACCAGCGCCACCGTGGATGTGCCCAGACTGCCCGCTAACTCTTTGGCTTTGCCCAGCACTTCCCAACTGCTGGGAAGCGCGCTGCCGTTGTTTTGTTCGATCCAGACAAGGATACTCATAATTACTCCTGTTGCATGGTAGTGCGTAGTGCGTGGTGCGTAGATCATACGGACTACGCACCACGCACCACGTTAAATAACTTTTTCCGCCAACAGCGCATCCGCCAACTTCGCCGCTTTCTCCTGAACTGTTGCGCCGTCAAAGATCCGCACGTGCGTCTTCTTTGTCTCCGGCTTGCGCAGATCGGCCCAGCGCACAGTCTGGCTGGGGGAAATGTTTAAGTCGCCACTCCCCAGCACCGGGATTTTGGCGCGGCTGGCTTTGCGAATGCCCATAAAGCTGGGATAGCGCGGCTCGTTGATCTCCTTCGCCACGCTGATCACCACTGGCAGCGGAACCGTCACTGTCTCTTGCCCGCCTTCGTGGACCACCTCTGCGGTGAGTGTGCCATTGGCAATGTCCACGATTTTGGTCACATTGACCAGCAGATCCCAGCCCAACTTGCAGGCTACGCCCGCGAAGATCACGCCGCTGTTGCCGTCTACGCTCATCTTGCCGGTGAGCACCACGTCTACAGCGCCCTGGGCTTTCACGGCAGCGGCCAGCGCATCGGCCACGGCCCACTCGTCGCCGTCGTCCACAATGCTTTCGTCTACCAGCACAGCCTCGTTCACGCCCATTGCCAGCGCATGTTTGAGCGCGTCGGTTTCGTCGGCGTCGCCCAGCGAGATCGCCACCGAATCGCCGTCAAAGCGATCCGCCAGGGCGATGGCCTCCTCGGCGGCGAATTCGTCCCACGGGTTGATCACCATCGTCACTTTCATATTGCCAGAGCGGGCTTCATCCACAGAGACTTTGGGCAGTTCGGCGGTGTCCGGCGTCTGTTTAATTAACACTGCGATTTTCACAGGGTTTTCTCCTCATCTTCGAAGCTTGGTTACAAAACAGGATATCTCTATTCTAGATGCGCGGATTGTGGGCGCGTTTGGAACAGGTTGTCGGGCTGTTCACTCACGATTCCCTTGTCCACTCGTCCGCATCATAGGCGGGCAACTCACAGCGCAGCGGCGGAAGCTCGCGCTGGCCCATCTCAAAATCGGCCTGGAGAAGCTGTTGCAGTTCGCGCGTGCCCTCGTAGATCACCGCGCCCTTGCTGTTGCGCAAAAAGCGCTCCACGTCGTACTCGTCGCTAAAGCCATAGGCCCCGTGGATCTGCACAGCGTCGGCGGCGCTGTCGAAGCTGGCATCGGTGGCAAACCACTTGGCAAGGGTCGTCTCGCGTGTGTTGCGCAGCCCCTGGTTTTTCATCCAGCCCGCTTTATAAATTAACAACTCGGCGGCGTCGCGGCGCTGCACCATTAAGCTGATCATGCGACGCACCAGTTGATGGCTGCCAATCGGCTTGCCAAAGGTCTTGCGCTGCTGGGCATAACGAGTGCTGGCATCCAGCGAGGCGCGGATCAAGCCCAGCGCGCCGGCGGCCACGGTATAGCGGCCATTGTCGATGCAGGAGAGCGCAATTTTGAAGCCCTCGCCCTCTTCGCCGATGCGATTTTCGGCGGGCACTTCCACGTTGTCCATCTTCACCCAGCCAGTGTTGCCCGCGCGCACGCCCAACTTGCCGTGATAGCTGCCTGTGGTCAGCCCAGCCATCTCACGCGTGATCATGAAACAGCTAATGCCGCTGTGGGCGGGCTTGGCATCGGGGTTGGTCTTGGCGAAGACGAGAAAATGATGGGCCACATCCGAGAGACTGATCCAGACTTTTTCGCCGTTGAGCACATAGACATCGCCCTCTTTGCGCGCCGTGGCGCGGATGGAGGCGGCGTCTGTGCCCGAATCTGGCTCGGTGAGGCAGAAACAGGCATACTTTTCGCCGCGGGCTTGTGGCACGAGGAAGCGCTGCTTTTGTGCCTCCGTGCCCCATTGAAAGACGCCCAGGCTATTTAGACCGGCGTGAACGCTCATCACCACACGGGCGGCGGTGTCGGCGTATTCCATCTCTTCGCTGACAATGCCCAGGCTCATATAGTCCATGCCTGCGCCGCCATAGCGCGTGGGAATGCAGATGCCCAGGAACCCCTGCGCCGCCATTTTGGGGAGCAGCTCCGGGTCCAATTGTTGTTGGCGATCAAACTCTTTCACACGAGGGCTGATCTCGTTGGCGGCGAATTCGCGCGCCAGTTTGCGCACCATCTCGTGTTCTTCGTTGAACAGAAATCCCATTGACGAGGTCATCTGGGTCACTCCTTTGTCGGTTCATCAGGGTTGATTCATCAGGGTTGAAAACGTGAGGCTATTATACTCTGTGGAGGGGTGGAGGGCGAACAACAAGGCAATGGCAGCGGGAACGCCAATAAAAATAGGCGGAGACGCCTTTGTCCCCGCCGGGAAGAGAATGTGATTCTCTTCGCTGTCAAGTCGAGTTTATCAAAAGGAGGGATGATATGCAAATTGCCTTAAATCAGCGATTTTTGCTGGTATCCCAGAGCCTCTGCTTTTTGCAAAACAAATGCGTAAATTGTCCGTGCCTGTTCAATGGCTGCTTGGGCTTCCTCAATGCTCAATTCGTCGGAATGCGCGCCTGGATAGACGAAATCTAGCCTATGTCGCGTGAGTGTCTGGCAGGCATCTCGCCACTCCTCAAAATCCTGATCTCCATGAATATCGATACACTCATCCAGAATTGTGCTCAGATCATGGCTCTTGGTGATCTTACGTTTGTTAAGCATAAGGTACGCTTTAAGACTATATTCTGCCACCATATGCGCCATCTTCCCTGCCGTATCTGTTGGGGGGTCATCTACATTAAATGGAGACAAATTGAGATACGCCATTTCATGTTGAGCTTTGCGAAACCATGCTTGGGTCCGCTGTTGAATGTGTGCGCTTAGCTTTGGCTGGTTCGGCTCGCCCATAAAGTAGCTTCCCTTCTGCAAGGATTTCCAGAATTAGATCCCATTCCCCTTCGTTTGTCCGTTGTATTACCTGGACTTCAGCATAGGTAAGAAGAATTGCATCCAAGCCAAAATAGCGATGGCGAAAAAGACGCTGAAGTTCCTGAAACCGCTCGCTTGGCTTCAGCGTGGACAATGGATGATCATCGTCTAATATCACCAACAGATCGATGTCGCTATCTTCTTGTGCTTCATCGCTCGCCCGCGAACCAAAAAGGATCACCCGCTGTGGTTGAAGTTTGTCGACAATTCGGTCGAGAATGGCGGCAACCAAGGCGGGCGAAACATCTTTTGTTCGAGGGTCAATGCTGTCAAAGTTAAGTAGCATTGTGCTAGTCGTCATGGCATGTCCTTACCCTTTTCCAAAATTATGAGCGCTTTGTGCTTTATTGTAGCACAAGTGATATCTCCCCAATCTGACAGATCCCATACTCTCCGTTACACTACCGATTATGTCGTGGTCCTATGCGGTATTCGTTTTAATCACAGTCGGCTTAACCGCCTTTATCGGCTACGGAACCTTTGCCACGGCCCGCCTGTTGCGAAGCTGGCAACCTGCCCAGAATCCCCTTCTCACCCCTGCCGAAAATTTCATGCGCGTGCTGATTATCCTGCTTTGCATCGGCCTGGGCTATCTCAGCGACCTGGATTGGGCGGTGTTGGGCTGGCGCATGGCGGAGCCGTTACGCGAAGTCGGCATCGGGGCGCTGGTGGGGCTGGGCCTGGCGCTCTTCTTTTCGGCAACCACCCAATGGATTGTGCGCCAAAGTGGCGACCGCTTTTACTCGGCTTTGCTGCTGCAACACATTGTCCCGCGTAGTGGGCACGAGTTTTTGCTGATTCTGGCAGCGCTGATCCCCGTGGTGCTGCTGGAAGAGATCCTCTTTCGGAGCCTGCTTCTGGGCGGACTTTCGCCCCTTTTGCCCGCCAGTGTTCTCTTGATTACGTTGGGTGTCATCTTTGGGCTGTTGCACAATCCCCAAGGCATGTGGGGCATGATTGGGGCTGGGCTGGGCGGTGTCATCTTTGGCGTGCTTTTCCTCTGGCAAGGAAGCTTGCTCGCGCCGTTGGTGGCCCATTATGTGGCAAATGCTGTGCAGATTGCCCTGGTATGGCGAGGGAGCAATGGCCGATAGCGATCATCGAAATCGGACCGCTAAACTCTTCGGTGCTTCTCGAACGCAATAGATACCTTGTTTTTTGTTTGTTTGCGGCCTTACTCTCCGCGGCTGTATACTGTTGCCCATCGTTAATTTTCTGTGGGCATGGATCGCCAGAGGAGGCAAACTATGTGTGTTCCTGGGTGTCAAGAGACTGTGCGACAGCGGTTAAGTCGGCGGAATTTCTTCAAGGTGGCCGGGGGCGCAGCAGCGGCGCTCAGCGTGGCCGCGTGTGCGCCTATCCCGATCCCTATGGCCGTGTCTCCCATGGGCGCGGGCAAAATGAGCTTCAGCGAGGTCATGGATCTGACCCATACCCTCGGCCCGGATTTCCCTACATTTGACGGTGCGCCGCAACTGGAGATGGAAAGGCTCTATACCTTTGCCGACAACGGCTACAACATGTACGCTTGGCACATTGTCGAGCACACAGGCACGCATATGGACGCGCCCATGCACTTTTCGCCGGATCAGAACTCGGCAGATCAGATCCCGGTGGCGAATCTTGTCGTGCCGCTGGTGGTGGTGGATATTCGCGCCAAAGCCGAAGCAGACGCCGACGCCCAGTTGACGCCGGATGATCTCGCTGCCTTTGAAGCGCAATATGGGCCAATCCCCGATGGTGCCTGTGTTGCCATGAACAGCGGCTGGGATCAATACGTAAATAGCGATAAGTTCCGCAACGCCGACGCCGATGGCGTCATGCACTTCCCCGGCTTTCACCCCGAAGCGGCCAGTTTTCTGCTAGAGCGCAATGTCAACGGCATCGCCGTGGACACGCTCAGTCTGGACTATGGCATGTCCGCCGATTTTTCCACGCACTACACGTGGCTGCCCGCCAACCGCTGGGGGATGGAGTGTGTCGCCAACTTGGGCCAACTGCCCGTCACGGGTGCGATTATTGTGGCCGGTGGACCAAAGATTGCCGGCGCTACCGGCGGCCCTAGCCGTGTGATTGCGCTGGTCTAGACAGCGAGCCACGTATCCGTCATTGCAATTCGTCTTTTCGCAGTGGGGCCGACAATTCGGCCTCACTGCTTTTTGCCTGTGCCCCGGTTATTGGCTAGGATAGAATCCTCTGTTATCACCACATTTGGGGAGAAAGCCACTGTGAGCAGCCAACCATCCACGATTGATCCCAAAGCTTTTCGCAGCACGCTGGGGCGCTTTGCCACCGGCGTCACCGTCGTCACCACTGTGCATGAAGGCAAGATTCACGGCATGACGGCCAGCGCCTTTATGTCGGTGTCGCTCAATCCGCCGCTGGTGTTGGTCTCAGTGGATCGGCGTGCCGCCTTGCACGGATTATTGGAGGAGGGCAGCCGCTATGGGGTCAGCATTTTGAAGGAGATGCAAAAAGAGTATAGCCAACATTTTGCTGGTTATGGCGCAGAGGGCTTCGAGCCAGCCTTTGTGTGGCGGGCCGAGATGCCGATGATTGCCGATGCCCTGGCCCATTTGGTCGTGCGCGTGGTGGACGCCCACGCGGCTGGCGATCATACGCTTTTCATTGCCGAAATCGAGGATCTGGACTGGTACGAGGGGGAGCCACTGCTCTACTTTGGGGGGCAATATGGAGAATTTAAGAAACAGGCGTAGATGAAAATAGGTAAAAAAGTACGTACTCAGGTGCGACGCACTCGCCAGGAGTAGAACGGTTGTGAAACGCTTGTGTGGCGAGTGCGTCGCACCTAGACCTGGATAGGTACGTAAAAAATAAAGAAGCCGCCGTTCCCACACAGGAACGACGGCTTCTTTATTTGCTTTTATTTTTGCTGCTGCTTTTATGTGACATCACTTTGGCGTAGATCCCGCGCTGGCCGTTGCGACGGATGCGCAGCACTTCGCGCACCATGTTGATGGTATCGCGCACGGGGTTGACCCGGCTTTCGGCCATGTAATACCAGTTGATGGGAATTTCCACCAGGCGCAATCCACGCAGCCGCGCAATATAGAGCAATTCGGGATCAAAGCCCCAGCCGTCAATGGTCTGAAAGGGGAAGATCTGTTGGGCTGCTTCGCGCGTGAAGCATTTAAACCCACACTGTGTATCTTCGATCCCCGGCACAATCAACGTGCGCACAATCCGGTTGAAAACACGGCCCATGAGGTGACGATAGGCAGGTTCGCCATAGCGCACGGCTCCGGCCACTTCGCGGCTGGCAATCGCAATGTCGTAATGATCTGGGGCCACTTGCGGCGGCAAAAATTTTTGCACTTCCTCAATCGGCATGGACAGATCGGCATCGCAGATAAAAAGATAGTCGCCCTTGCCCACCAACATGCCCGTTTTGACGGCGATGCCCTTGCCTGGCGGGCTGTGGAGTAGCTCCAACACGAACGGATCGTCAGCGTGCAGGGTTGCACCAAAGCGCTGTACTACGCCGCTGGTATCGTCGCTGGAACCATTTTCCACCACAAGCACCTCGGCTCGGTAGGATTGCTGGCGTAGAAATTCTGCGATCTTGCGCAGAGATTCGGGCAAGCGGTTTTCCTCGTTATAGGCCGGAATCACCACAGTTAAAAAAGGGTGTTGCACGTTGGTTGCTCCCCGTCACAGATAGTTATATGATCAAACTAAACAGCGCAAGCAGAGCCAGAACGTGGACAGTAATGGTTCCGCCCCACAGGAGGTAGGCTCCCACGCGTTGCTGTCGATACGACATCCAAAAGCCGGCCACACTGTTGACCAGAAAGGTGAGCGCGCCGATGATGGGCAGGAGGAAGAGCGCGTTTTTGGCACGGATGCTATCGGGCAATCCATCACTGTTGTAGTGAAAGATTAAACGGTCGGGCAGGGTTGGATAATAGATCATCAAAACGCCAAAGAGCAACAACACGCCCACCAGCCCCGCGATCAATAGCCATCCCCCCGCTCCTCCGATCCGGGCCAGATTCTGGCGCAGGGGGTGATTTTCTTGTAACTTCACCGACTGAATCGCCCCCAGGTGGTTGTAGGCCTGGAGCGCTTCTAGAAAAAAGTCTCGACGTTGTGGCGAAATGGCAAAGATCGTCCCGCCCTTGGTTTCGATGACGAGCGAGGCCGAGAGCGGGCGCGTGGCATATTGCTCAATCTGTCGACGTCCTTTTCGCACAGAGCGCACGTAAGGCGACGGCCAATAGAGCGGATTCCAAGCGCTCACAGCCTCTTCCCCTTCAATGATGCGCCGAATGGAGACCAACGGAATGGTGACGTGGGTGGCTGCCCAGTTTACGTGCAGTGCGTTGCGGTCGAACCAATACTCCAGCGTAAACGTGCCCCAGATCCGGTAGAGCAGGTGGGCAAAGACGAGAAGAGTTAACAGGATAGCCAATGCGAGCACAAAACTGATCCAATCCACCGCGCGGTGTGTCAGCCAGATCAGCAACAATATATTAATGAGGATGAGCCAGAAGGCCACAAAGAGCGATTCCCAGCGGCTGCGGCAGGGTAGAGGCTTGAAATTCATGATCAGCTCAGCCCAGGTTGCACATCAAACTGCCAACCGTTGAGCGTTTTCAAAAAGTCGTGGCGCGTGAGATCGATGCCAAGCGGGGTCACGCTGACTATGCCATTTTCCACCGCGCCAATGTCGGTGCCATCGTCTGGATCGCCGCTGGGTATCTCGCCGCCGATCCAATAGTAGGGCCGCCCGCTGGGATCATCGCGGCGCACCAGTTTGTCGCGATAAATACGCCGGCCCAGCCGCGTTATCGCCATGCCGCGATAGTGCGCCGCCGAATCCCACGGCACGTTGACGTTGAGCAACACATGGGCGGGCAGGCCATTGGTGATGACGCCAGCCACCACGCTGGCCGCCAGTGCGGCAGCATGGCCCAGCGCCGTGCTTTCGTCCACAGGGCTGGCCGAATTGCGACCCAAACTCACCGCCACAGCAGGGATACCCGTAATAATGGCCTCCATCGCCCCGGCCACTGTCCCGCTATACAGCACATCCGCGCCCAGGTTATAGCTACTGTTAATGCCGCTCACCACCAGATCAAACGGCCCTTCCACCGCGCCCATAATCGCCAGCGCCACACAGTCCGACGGCGCACCGCTACAGGCGTAGACCGCGTGGCCATCGCCCCAGCGCAGCGGGTGAACGCGCAGGGGTTTGTGCAAGGTTTTGGGGTGACCAGCGGCGCTCCAATTGCGTTCGGGGGCCAGCACCGTCACCGCGCCCACTCTGTCCAGCGCAGTCGCCAGCGCCAGAATGCCTGGGGCGTTGATACCGTCGTCGTTGGTGATAAGAATGTTGGGCATAGGTAGGGAATGGTGATTGGTGATTAGGGAATGGCGATTGGCGATTAGGGAGGGTGTACCTAATCGCCAATCGCCATTCCCCAGTCGCTAGTTTTTCTTTTTCTGTCGTACGTAGATGCGCACTTCTTCGCTCTCGGCCACGTTGCCGGCGCGGTCAATGGCACGGACTTTGAAAAGGTGACTTTCCAAATAGGTTGCGTTGCCCGTGAGCACCCCGGCAAAGCCATCGCCAAAGTTACGGATGCGTCCGGGCATAATGTCGGGATCGTCGCTGGGGAAGGCCAACCAGTTTTGGGTTTCGCCACCCTCCACGGTGACATTCTGCATGGTGATCTTCCAGCGTTCGTTAAAGGGCGAAACGGTGCTCTCGGCAAACTCCACACCATTGCGCAAGAACTCCACCCGATCCATGGCCCAGCCATCATTTGCCAGGGCGTTGACGTTGATCTGTTCGTCATCTTCCATCACGTAAAGCCGGTTGGGCTGTGGATCGCTAATCACCACAGTAGGCCGCGTATTGTCAATGGTTACGGGCGTGGTCCACTGGCGCACATTGCCGTCGCCTTGCGTCACCAGCAAGCGCAGCGTGTAGAGACCTTCGCCAAAGCTCGCAGTGTTGATATATTCCAGCGCGCCGTTTTCCACGGGTTCCGTGTGATCGGGGCCGATTTGTGTCCACGAACCCGGCTCCAACCCCGCGCCGATTTGGATCTGATAGCGGCTGAAATTTTCTAGCCGCGCATTGCCGCGGATCTCGATCTGGCCGCCAATGTAATCCCCCGGCACAGGCGAACCGATGCCCACTTCGGGGTCGACATAGACCAGCGCCCCTCCATTCGCCGCCCGCGGTGGCTGGGGGATGCCGCTGGCGCGCACCCAATCGTTGGCCTCTGGCGGCAGAATCATATAGACCTGTGTCTGCCCGCCCACATCAAACGGCTGCCAGATGTTATCGACCACCGTGGGTTCGCTGCCAGCGATGAAGATCTCCGAGCGTTGGCGCTGGCAATACGACGATGGTTTTAGGCCGCTGGGCATACAAACCGAATTGTTGATCACATTGGCTGGGCGCTCATACCAAGTGACGGGCTGCCCTTCGTGGAAGCGCCGCATGACCGCATTCCAAATCGGCGACGCCCCTGATGACCCGGTCGTGCGATCCATGGAAGTGTTGTCTGTGTTGCCCACCCAGACGCCCAGCGCCAGTTGTGGCGTAAAGCCCATGGTCCAGGCATCTTTGTTGCCGTTGGTCGTGCCTGTTTTGGCGGCAACTTTGCGGTCGGGCAAGGTCAGCGCTGTGTTGGCCCCAAAGATCGGCGCACGCGCCACATCATCGCTCAAAATATCGGCCAAAATGTATTGGGCATCGGCGCTGATGATGCGCTCGACATCGGGCTGTTCATACTTCTTCAAAACGTTGCCGTTGGTATCGCGGACCTGCAAGATCGCCACCGGATCCAACGTGCGGAAGCCTGTGCGCTGGCGTTCGGGGGGCACAGGTTGGCCCGTCATCACCCCGCCGTTTGCCAGGACGCTATAGGCATAGGTGTGATCAAGCAGCGTCACTTCGCCACCGCCCAGCACCAAACTTAGGCCATAGTAGTTTAACCCGCGATTGAGGCCGTTGATGCCCAGTTTGTGGGCAGTGCGCAGCGCCGCCGCGATCCCCACCTGATCCATCACTTTGATGGCGGGAATGTTGTACGAGCGGGCCAACGCATCGCGCATACTCACCGGGCCATGATAGAGTCGATCATAGTTTTCGGGCACATACGAGGTGCCATCGGCCTGGGGAAAAGCTGTGCGTACATCAAGAATCATCGAGGCTGCCGTCATATCTTGCAACAGCCCCGTCAGATAGACATAGGGCTTGAAGCTAGAACCGGGCTGCCGCTCCGAGATCGCCACGTTCACCTGCCCGTCGATCTCGTCGTTGTTATAGTCCAGCGAACCAACCATCGCCAGAATTTCGCCAGTGTTGGGCCGAACCGCCACCACCGAGGCATTGTTAACCTCTTTGCCCTGACCGTTGAGCGAGCTAATGTGATCACGCGCCACCTGCTCGGCGTGCTTTTGCATTTCCACATCCAGCGTGGTCCACACCACCAGCCCTTTCTTCCAAATAAAATAAGGCTCGTCAATGGTGTTGAACTCTTGCTTGAGCCGTTCCAGGGCATAGAGCGCAAAGTGGGGAGCCGTGAGCACATCAAAACGCTCGGCCACCGATTGGCGCATATTCAATGGCATGGCAAAGGCAATGTCTGCCTCTGCCTGGGTCAAATAGCCCGCCGCCGCCAAGGCGTTGAGCGTCAGCCGCTGTCGCTCTTTGGCATCTTCCGGGTTGTTAATGGGATTGAGGGCCGGAAAGTTGGGGATGGGGGCCAACATGGCGGCTTCGGCCACGTTGAGTTCGGTGGCGCTTTTGCCAAAATAGACCTGACTGGCTGCTTCAATGCCATAGGCCAGATTGCCATAGAAATTATAGTTAAGATACCACTCCAGAATTTTTTCTTTGGAATACTGGCGCGTCACTTCCATCGCCAAAATGACTTCTTTGATCTTGCGGGCATAGGATTGCTGGGCGCGCTCTTCCACAGGGATGATCACGTTTTTGATCAACTGTTGTGTGATAGACGAGCCACCCTGGACGCCGCCCCCCTGCATATTGGAGAAAAAAGCACGAAAAAGACCGCGTACGTTGATGCCGGGGTTGTCCCAAAAGTTGCGATCTTCCAGCGCTACAGACGATTTCCACACCCAGAGCGACATCTCATCGAGCGAAACGTAGGTGCGATCCCCGCGGAAAGGACGCGGGTCCACGCTTTCATAGAGCAGATGTTTGCCGGTGCGGTCATAGATACGCACCGTCTCAAACTCGTCTTGCTGCTGCTCAATAACGCTGGCATCGGGCAACTGGCGGGCATAGAACGAATAGACGCCCATGGCCGTGGCAACGCCTGTCCCGGCCAACACGCCCAGCGTAATCACCGCCGCCATCATCACGGTTGTGAAGCCTTGAAACGCCCAGAGCCAGGGCCGCGGGCGTCTGTTGACCACGCGCCGGCGTTTGCGGCGCAGAATAATAATTTTGTCGTGGTTGTTTAGTTTAGACATACCGTCTCAATCTGGAACAGTTTCCAATCACACAGGACAGCTTGCTATCCTCAGCAGCGCCACAAAGGACCAATTTTTGCTCTTTGAAAAATCCCCTTGTGTGCTGCTGCGCAGTATAACGCATTCATGCGCGTGCAGTTCCACCATCCTGGGCAGAAACAAACAAGCGGGGCAACCATTGGCTGCCCCTTCCAAAGCTATCGACTATTCTAGCATTACAGATTGGATCAACCAAAACAGAGGGCGATTGGCGATTAGGGGCTGGCGATTGGGGTAATGACAAACACCCCAATCCCTAATCCCCAGTTTTCTCCACCACCAGCACATGGCTCAGCCCCAAGATCGCCAGAGGACTCTGCTCCAGGGCATAGGTGATGCGGCGCAGCCAGCGTCCCAGACCGGGGCGGCGGTGGACGATGTTGTCGTAGCCGGGGAAGATCTGGGTGTGCTGTAACACGCGCACAGGCTGCCCCACAAAGAGATCGAGCAGCCCCCAAGCCGTGTAGGCGCGCACATGGGGAGCCAGCCGCTCGCGGAGCGCATCGGGCAAATAGTTGATCAACGGCGTGTTGCCAAAATGATATTCCCCGTTCCAATAATGGCCGTGGGTCTCGAAGGGATAGAGGCGGTTGGGCGCGAAGATCACGGCGCGGCCACCGGGGCGCAGCGTGCGCACGATTTCGGCGGCGGCCGCGCGGTCATCATGCACGTGTTCCAACACTTCATGCGAAAGCGTGAGATCGAAAAAATCGTCGGGATAGGGTAACGCTTCGCCGACGCGCCAGTTGCAAATGGGCGTCGGGCACAGCGTCCACGGCGCGGGTCAGGTGTTCGCCCTCAATATCAATGCCATAGATTTCGCGGGTGTGGGGCTGCAACGCGCCCACGTACATGCCCACGCCGCAGCCATCCACCAAGACACGCTGAAGCGGCGACGTAGCCCACGCCAAGATCATCTCCAGGCGGCGCTGCTGTCCCGCCCGCCACACAAACGAAGGATTGCCGCGCAATGCTGCGCGCGTGCCGTGAAGATCGGCGATAGGGTGCGATGGTGCCATGAAGACTCCTTTGGAATGAGGAACGAGTAAATCTTGGTCAAAGAGAAACTATTACTGGTTACTCATCACACTGTGCCTACATGGATCGCCACTGTTCCCAACATCTTCTTGCGAAAGAAGACATTTTTCAGCCCAACCCATTCCATCTTGCGCGCCAGTTCGTCGGGTTCGGGAAAGACGGTAGTGCTGGCGGGCAAATATTGATAGGCGCTGCCATTGGGCGAAATCAGGCGGCCCAATAGGGGAATGATGTGGAACATATGAAAACGCACCAGCGGCCCCAAAATAGCCTGACTGGGCGGCGTGGTTTCTAAACAGATCACGCGCCCGCCTGGCTTGACCACGCGCACTTGTTCGGCCAGGGCCGCGTCAATGTTGGTGACGTTGCGTAGCAGAAAGCCGCTGGTCACAGCATCAAAGGTGTGATTGGGAAAGGGCAAGTGTAAGGCGTCGCCTTGGGAAAAGCGCACATGGCTGCGCGTGGGCTGGCCGAACGCCATCATCTCATAGGTGAAGTCACAGCCAATCGCCGTCACCGATGGGTGCTGGCGCAAGGCTTCGTCGGCAATATCGCCTGTACCCGTACCCACATCAAGCAACTTGCCGTGGGGCGGCAGATCGCACAGTCCGATCAGTTCGTGTCGCCAACGTACATCCTGGCCGCCGGTCATCAGACGGTTCATCAGATCATAGCGCGGCGCAATGTCCGCGAACATGCGGTTGACGTAGGTGGCTTTTTGGTCGGGCGAAGGCAATGTATTCATAGAATTCACAAGTTGTCCCCAAAAGAAATTCAGAAATAGAACGCAGATGACGCAGATTGAGCGGATAAACGCAGATCAAAAGAAGCGATGTGGTTCGCCAATCGAAGAGATTATAGGCGGCGAGAGGCATAGCAAACAAGTGGCGCGGCTTCCGGTGGGAGATTTCAGAATGGAACGCGGATAGAGCAGATTGAGCCAATTTTTACGGATTGATTCTGAAATTCGCGTTTATCCGCCACATCTGCGACATCTGCGGGCTATTCTCACCTGTCGGGGTCTTTCAACAGGCGGCGCTCTAGCTCTTCAATGCGCTCAGTCTGGCTAACGATCAACTCGGCCAAGAAACCGACCAAAAAGAAGATAACGCTGATCACGGCCAACACACCGGCGGCGATAAAGATCGGGCGTTGCTGCATGCCAATTGCCAGATAGAGACCGGTGAGATAGACAAAAGCCAGCAGGCTAATCGCCATGCCTGCCAGCCCAATGCCGCCAAAAAAGCGCATGGGCGCACGGCTGAATGTGAGCAGAAAGCGCACCACCAACACATCGAGAATGCTAATCGGAATGCGGCCAAAGCCGAATTTACTGCTGCCCGCCGGGCGTGGCTGATAAAAAGTCTTGACTTCGCCGATCTGAAAGCCAGCGTGGACGGCCATGAGTAGCAAAAAACGATGCCGATCTGAGCGCAGCGGCGGCAGGCTTTCGATGACCTCGCGGCGCATGGCCTTGATCCAATTGCCGTCGTGGACGTTGACGCCGCCGAGTGTGCGCATCACAAAATTGTAGAGGACGCTGGCCGCCACTTTGCCATCCCGTCGCCCTTGTCGCCAGCCCGCCACCACATCTAATTCGTGGCTTTGCATATGGCGCACCAGCGCGGGCACGTCTAACAGGGGGTCCGATTCCATGTCGGCGGGGATCAGGATCACAATCTCGCCGCGGCTGGCGCTAAACATGCGTTGCAGGGCGGCGGTCATGCCCGCGCTGCGCCGGTTGGTAAAAACCGCCAACGCCGGAAAACTGACCTGCAATTGGGCCAGCGCAGAGGCTGTGCCGTCCGTGGATCCATCGTTGACCACCAGCACTTCGCCATTGCAGCCCAGTTCGGCAAAGGCAGCAAACGAGCGCGTCACCACTTGGGTGATCGTCGCCTCTTCGTTGCGGGCAGGGACGACGACAGAGATGAGCGGGGGCTGACTATTGGGTATTGGATATTGGGTATTGGGATATTGGCGATTGGGGAATCATCCCGACACACCTTCATCACTGAGGAAGCTGTGCAGCGCGGCCACGACCTGATCTTGTTGGGCGTCGCTGAGTTCGGGGTAGAGGGGCAGGCTGAGGCAACTTTCGGCTACGGCTTCGGTGACGGGGAAATCGCCAGCGCTGTGGCCCAGATCGGCATAGGCGGGCTGTAAATGCAGCGGGATCGGATAGTGTACACCTGCGCCCACGCCCGCCGCCTTGAGTACATTCAACAGGCGATGGCGCTGTGGCGTGCGGATCACATAGAGATGCCAGGCCGGGTCGGCGCTGGGGTGAACGTGCGGCAGCACAAAATCCGTGTCGGCCAACAATTCGCCATAGCGAGCCGCCAACCGCCGCCGCGCCGCCGTCCATCCGTCGAGATAGGGCAGTTTCGCGCCCAAAATCGCCGCTTGCAGCGCATCTATCCGATGGCCGTAGCCTTTGATCTCATGCAAATATTTGTCGTGACGGCCATGATTGCGCAGCAGTCGCACACGTTCGGCCAGGGTGTCGTCGTCGGTGGTGACGGCACCAGCGTCGCCATACGCGCCCAGGTTTTTGCCCGGATAGAAGCTGAAACAGGCGGCCTGCGCCAAGTTGCCGACGCGTTTGCCCTCCCAGGTGGCGGCGTGGGCTTGGGCCGCATCTTCGATGACAGGGACACTGTGGCGGCTGGCGATCTCGCCAATCGTGCGCATGTCGGCGGGCTGGCCGTAGAGGTGAACGGGCATGATGGCGCGCGTGTGCGGTGTGATGGCGGCTTCAAGGGCGGTGGGGTTCAGATTATAGGTGGCGGGGTCAATGTCCACAAAAACGGGCGTCGCGCCCACGGCAGAGATGGCCTCGGCGGTGGCAATAAAGGTGTGCGAGACAGTGATCACTTCGTCGCCGGGGCCGATGTCCAGCGCGCGCAGCACAAGTTCCAGCGCGGCTGTTCCGCTGCCCACGCCCACACAGTGGCGCACGCCGCAATAGCCGGCAAAAGCCCGCTCAAATGCCGTCACCTCTGGCCCCATAATGAACGTGGTGTTTTGCAGCACGCGGCTGATGGCGCTGTCCACGGCAGGTTGGATGGCGCTGTATTGGGCTTTGAGATCGACAAGTGGAATGGACTGGGACATAGACGGCTCACCTGAATTATGGATAAATAGTATTTATACAGGTCTAGGGTGCGACGCACTCGCCACACAAGCTTTCACAATCAATCTACTCCTGGCGAGTGCGTCGCACCTGGTTAGTTACGATAAATATAGATAAATAATGTGGCCGAGCCGCTGGCCCAGCCACATCTTGGGTACTTAGATTATATGTGATCCGTGAAGAAGGGCCAAAGTGAGGGGGCTAGGCAGGGCGCATTTTGCTGTCGTCCAACTGGCTGAGTTGCTCATTCAGCGCGCTGATGCCACGGCGCAGGTCTTGAATTTGATTGGAGATCGCCAGCGGAACCTCTGTGCCATAACCGCTGCGTTGGGCAACCAGCGCATCTAACTTGACCTGTAATCCGTTGATTTCCTGGCGAATATAGGTGCGTTCAATGGTGCGGCCCACGGTGAGCAGCGACTCCACGGTCTGATCGCTGACCTGGGATTCAACGGCTTTGGCAAGGCGTTCCTGATTTTCAACCACCCAACGGCGCAGAAATTCGTTGCCCAAAATCCACTGTCCATAGACCGGACGCAGATAGCCCAGCTTGTTCATGCCATAGACAAACATGGCAATCCGTTGTGGCGATTCGCCTTCCAATTCGGTAAACAGCGTTTCCTCGGTGACCATACCCCGGCGCGCCACAGCCAGCAGAACCTGGCGTTCCAGCGACGAGAGGTGGTTAAAGTCGATCTGGAAAAAGCCCGCCAATTGCTGATCGGGATTCAGATCGTCATCGGTGACGGGGCGGAGTGTGCCGCTGGTTGCGTCTAGCGGATCGAAAAGGTTCTGGCAAAGATATTGGATCAAATAGGGGTGACGATGGGTATGGACGATAATGTCTTCGACGATAGTGTCGGCAACGTCCATTTTCTGGGAGTTCTGTTTTTGCAGGATTAGCTCTCTGCTGGCCTCTGGGTCCAGACTCCACAGGTTGACAAGGCTGACGCCAAAGAGAAAGGGACTGGTGAGCCATTGGCTGGTGAGATCGTTTAGGTGCATCAGCAGTTTGGTAGCCACCATCACTGTGCGCTGGTTGCCGCTTTGAAAGACTTTGCGCAGGCGGGCCAACAATTGTTCATCATTTTTTGCCAAGTTGATCAACGCTTCGGTCTCGTCTACCAATAAGAAGAGTTGTTTGCCCGCCACGCGCAGATCTCGGTGCAACGTGCGAAAAATACGCAAGAGATCCATCTCTTGCAGCGAGGCGACATCGACCCCCAGCGCCTCGAAACACGCCACGCGATCCTCAACCGAGACAAAGAGTTCATAACTATAGTCGTCGGCTTTTTCGCAGCCTTGAATATCCCAAAAAAGCGGGACTAGGGAGGATTCGGGGCGGTCAGTCATCCATTCTAATTGGCGTAACAACGATGTTTTGCCCATACGCCGCGTGCCGATCACCCAGACCGCCGGATCGTTGACCGTGACGAGATAATCTAGCAGTCGTTGTCGGCCATAGTGGTTGTCTCCGTATAGCCAGCTACCTACAATGTAGGGGTTACGCATTTTCCATCCGTTCGTTCACAGGCGGCCGATCAGACGACAATAGACTTATGTCCGCGGTTTCTCTTGAGCGGAAGCTTCCAGCCCAACCACGTTGGCTTTTTCGGCGGGCAGCTCCTCTGCGTCTGGCAAGGTTGCTACCGTCACACCATTGTTCAGCCCCAGAGTCATGTCATTGTTAAGTTGCTGAATATGCTGGTTGGCATATTCAACATCTTCCAACGCAATCACGCGCCGACCGTCGGCGAGCATGTGGTTGACGGCTTCCAGCGCATGTTGTTGCAGTCGGAAGGGGCGACCGTCGCTGTGATCAATGATAAACTCCAGGGCGGCAGGCTCATAGCGGTAGATATCCCGGATCGGTTCGGTCAGCAGTTCAATGGCTTGCTCACGGCCAAACGGCCCCAGTTCAATTTCATTGAAAAGGTTATACCAGGGGCTTTCCACTCGATCCCATTCTTTGCTGATCTGAATGCCAGCCACCACCGCGCCCAGCGTTGCCGCAAAATCGCGCATGAAAATGCGCCGCAGGCGCTGTTGCACAAGCCGATTATAGCTGCTCATTACATCCATTTCGTCCAGCAGCAGAATCATGCGCAGGTGTTTATCGGGATGAGTCAACCGGCTATAGGCCTGCAATGCCGCAATCACCTCGCGCATATCCCGGCTAAATTCCCGATCTGTATAAGTTTCGGTCAGGGTCTGATGATAGAGCAATTTACTAAGGCTAGGCGCCAGTTGATCACTGGAATTGGGCAGGGTCATTACGCCATTCAAAATTTCTTCCATTAAAAAGTGAAAGAAAATGTCTTCAGTGGTGCCTTCGAGGTCAATGTAGAGGGGCACAAACCAATACTCCGCATCATCCACCTCGCGCAGGCGCGCCGCAAGTTGATAGAGCAGCGTGGTCTTGCCAATGCGTCGTTCGCCGTGGATCATAATGCTGTTGTTGTGCAGCGTATCAATAATGCGTTGCAGCAGATCATGGCGGCCAAAGAACATATCCTGGCGGCGTACAGGTTCGCCGCTGACAAAGGGATTGAAGCCCCGGATCACCGCCTCTTGGGCGCGACGGCGGCTTTGCAAAATCTCCAGGCTCATGTAGCCCAGCGCAAAGAGCGCAATTAAACTAGTAATACTGATAACCACAAAGGTGTCCTGGCGAATGTCACCAAAGATAGGAATACGCACCGTGGCCGGTGGGTCAATGATCTCAATCCCAATCCGCAACGGGTTGGAGTAATTGAACGCCTGATCACGGGCCTGAAACTCAACCACATACGCCCCGGTTGTCTCGAATTCGGGCAACTCGATGAAGCCACCCATAACGGGCAGCCATTCGCCCCGCTGGCCCGTCCCGTTGATGCGGTAGAGAATATCCAGGTCGGTCGGGGGGCTGCGTAGATCACCGGCATTGACACGGATTCCCAGCGTCTCGCCTAACTCCGCCTGATAAGAACTATCTCCCAGTGCTGTGCGTCGGCCTGTAACATCGTTGAGCCGCACCCACGGTGGACTCCTTTCTGGCTCGTAAAAGGTTAGCCCATCTTTGCTGCCAAACCAATAGCTGCCATCGTGGGTGCGAGCAATGGCAAAAATCGCTGTGTTGGGCAAAACGTTCTCGACACTTAATGTCTCCCAGGTACGGCCATCGTAATGGGTGACGCCCCCTTCGCTGCCGATCCAAAGCGAACTGTCCATAGGATCGGTGTAGAGCGTATAGAGTAGATTGCTGGGTAACCGCACTGTCTGCGCATAGTCTACCCACTGTTTGCCATTCCAATAGTTTAGCCCATGCCGAAAAATGCCTGCCCAGATCCCACTCGAATCCACGGCAAAGGCCACTACCGCGTTGCCCGAAATTGTATTGGAAGATGCCTGGTTGGTCTGGAACTGCTGCCATTCGCCTTCACTATCCTGAATGAAGATCCCTTCATCCTGAGTGCCCACCCACAGCCTGTGCATGGAATCAAAGATCAACGCCTGGACATTGCGACCCGCCAACATCTCAACTGCGGTCAGTCTGTCAGATTCGATTTCATAGAAGGCCAGACCTTTCTCTGTGCCGATCCAGAGCGCGCCTTGATCCGCAATCATGGCATTAACAAGCGCGGAGGGTAGCTCTGACGCGCGGAACGGTTGCGTCCATGTCAGGGTGGTCTGGGCAAAGAGACCAACGCCATTTGCCGTTCCAGCCCAGATATTGCCCGCCTCATCTTGGAGCAGGGTCGTGATGCGATCATCGGGAAGTTGGCTTGTATGGGTATTGAACATCTGCTCATTATCCAACATAGACGAACGCGCCCGCACCGAGCCTTCTTTCAAGCGAATGCCCGCCCCCTGTGTCCCGATCCAGACCTGGTTTTTCTGGTCCACCATCAGCGCTGTAATGGTGTTGATACCCGGAAAGTTCACGGCATCGCGTAATTCCTTCACCCAAGTCTGGTCATACCGAAAGATGCCTGACGCCGTCCCCACCCAGATCGAGCCATCGCTATCCACGGCTAGCGTCTGAACATACGCTGTAGTCAGCCCCACATCGCCGGAAAAGGGAATCAGTGTGCCGATGCCCTCAATAATGCGAAAGGCCCCATCCCTGGCTGTGCCGCCCCAGACATCACCGTCTTCATCGCCCATGAGTGCCGTAATATGATAGGGTTGTCCATCTACGCTCTCCGTGCGAATATCCAACCATGTACCTGTGGTCGCCTCTCGCCGTGCCACGCCACGCGTGGTCCCCACCCACACCGGACCATCGTCATCCAGCCAAATAGTGGTAATATCGTTGCTGGGCAGACCATCTTCCACGGTGATCTGCGACCAAGTTTGGCGCTGATAGATCCACAGCCCTTGATTGGTCCCCACCCACACCGCGTTGCTGTTGTTTGCCAGACTCTGCACCGAAATGCCGTTGAGTTCATCAATTCCAATGGCGTCTGTCCCATTCCAGCGAAAAAGACCGTCCGATGTCCCAATCCACAAGATCCCTTCCACAAAATTCAGTACCTGTATTGGCGACTCTAACGTGACAACCTGTTCCCAACTCCCTCCGCTATACCGGACCACATATCCCTCATCCGTGCCAGCCCACACCGTGTTGTCGGCTTCAACAGCCAGGGCAGAGGTGCTTCCCGGCACAAAGTTTTCGCCCTGCCAGGATCGCCAGCCACCGTCGAAGCGACTGATCCCATTCTCTGTGCCAAACCAGATTTCGTTGCCCACAGGCAGAATTTTCCAAACGCTGTTGGAGGCAAGACCATCTTCCTCTTTATAGATAACCCACGGCGATTCGCCAGACTGGGCAGCCGTCACCTTTGGAAAAAGTGTGGATGCTAACAGGAGCATGAGTATCAACAAACGCAGACGCTGCACTATGGATACATTCCAATTCACTATCAACGTGTTTACCGTCCTGTTTATTCTTTACTTAAGTTTTATATATCTGAACGACTAGGACCTTAATCAGATACCTTACCTGCGCAAAATACCATACACTTGGCAGGGTACGCACAATCAGTAAATTCACGGAAACTTTCTGAACATGACCCGCCTTAAATATTTTTCTGCTATCAATCATACAACAGTACTCATATCCTGAAAATAGGCATTATGCAATGAAGATGGCGTAGGATATAAGTACTACTAAATCGATTTAGAAATCTAATGCCTATTGCATATTAGGAAAATCCTTATTATACTGCGGAGTGTATACAGCAGATATACGGTTTTTGACCTATCAATACCTGTTCTTTGTTTGGTTCGAGAAAATTAAGAATAGCGTAAGCTGAGATTAACGAATTACTTTCTAACGAAAAGCATTATACTCTCCAGTCACGCTTCAAGGGACGATTGGCCCCCGATATTATCAACAATTTTCTTCCCTCATGGCGGAGTTAGCAAACACCTATGAAGAGTTTTTACGTTTTTCCATCGGTTCATCGTTTCGATTTTGCTCGCGTTTCTATTGTCTTTTTAATCGTACTTTTGGGTATATCGATGCTGTTTGGGGTTCGTACTGTAAACGCGCAAGGGACTGTATTTCATGTAGTTCGACCCGGAGAAAATTTATCGCAGATTGCGGCCCGATATGGGGTCTCCTATGCCCAACTAGCACAGCATAACCGCATCGCCAATCCCAATCATTTGTATGTTGGGCAACGCTTGGCAATTCCCAGCACCACAACCTATGTGCCTACAATTGAAGCGAGCGCACCGCAGACAAAACCGGTGGTTCCGCCCACAAACTACACGCCCCCGCCTGCAGCCGCTCCGGTTGCGCCATCCCGGTCTGGGGACGGCTATTACACCGTGCGCCGCGGTGATTCGCTGTCAGGGATTGCGGCTCGTTATGGTGTTTCTACCAGTGCGATTATGCAACGCAACAGCCTTGGCTCTTCGTTGATCATGGTGGGCCAACGTCTGATTATCCCTGCCAACGCTCCTGTTTCTGAAAGCGCGAGTGAGTGAGCTTATCCGGCTGGGTCAGAAAAGAGCGGGGCGATCTCTATTTTCCCGCCGCCCTGATCTAAACTCTGTTGCCCAGCCGTAAGCACCGCCACCACGCGTACCCCATTTTCGCCATCGGTCAGTGGGGGGCTACCCGTACGGATCGACTGTATAAAATCGTTTAATTCCTCGCGCAACGGCTCGCGTAGATCGAGCCTCGGCACCAGAATATCGCCTGAATGAAGCTTAAACTGATATTCCCCGTAAATGGGATCCCCGCGTCGATAGACCCCTTTGTCATAAATTCGGATCTTGCCTTCGCTGCTCACATCATCATAGACAATCATCTTTTGGCTGCCCACAATGGTCATCTCGCGCTGCTTGCTGGGATCGAGCCAACTGGCGTGAATGTGACAGAGAATCGGCCCCGGAAAATGCAGCGTCAAAAAGATCACATCTTCCACCTCGCCATTGAGGCAGGCTGTCCCCTGGCAACTAACCGCTTCTGGCATCTGCCCCAACCAATAGAGTGCAATGGAAATGTCGTGTGGGGCGATGCTCCACAGCGCGTTAATGTCGCTTTGGACGCGGCCCAGATTTACACGGCGGCTATAGAGATAGTAGATATCACCCAGATCTCCCCGATCAATCGCGGCCTTGATGTAGCGCACCGCCGGATTATATTCAAAGACATGGCCTACCATAAGGGTTCTTTGGACTTGCTCCGCCAGTTTCACCAGCGCCCGCGCCTCACCTAAATCCATTGCCAGCGGCTTTTCCACAAAGACATGTTTTCCTGCCTCCAATGCCATGCGCGCCAGCGTGTAATGGGTGCGGGCTGGTGTGGCAATGATGACGGCGTCGACGCTAGGATCCGCCAGTATTGGTTCGATGCTATTCACTGTTTGCGTTGTCGGATAGAGTTCTCGCACGCTGGCGAGGATGCTTTCGTCGCGATCCACCACAAAGGCCAACTCGGCGTCTGGGATCTGATGAATGTTGCGCGCCAGGTTGGGTCCCCAATAGCCAAAGCCCACCTGGGCCACGCGTATTTTTTGTGCAGCGTTCACGGTTCGCTCCTCCCCCGTAGGGGATTGATTTGAATATGCCCAATGCCGGCGCTGATGAATGGCGTGTCCAACCCTGGCCCCACGGCTACGCTCACCGCCTGGAACGAATCAAAGGCTTCAAGGGCTGTACCCGGCGCGGCGCCCACGGCTCCCACAAAGGCATGGCTGGCACGGAAACGTCCGCGCAGATCGGTTGCCACGCCCAGCGAACGCAGCGCATCCACGGCGCTCTGCGCCAGCCGATAACTGGCTTCGTCGCGTACAGCCCCGGCGATCGCCGTTCCCAGCGGCCAGCGCGCCACCCACGCCGCCAGATCCGTCGAGGCATCGTCACTGGCAAAGGTGTTGAATGTGGCATTGCCCAAAAATGTCCCGGCACTGTCCAGCGCCACCAGATTATACCCGATCTGATCGGCGCCAATCTGGTGTCCACCGAGCCAGATCCGGGCAAAGTCACCGCCGCCGTTGCCGGCGCTCTCCACGCGCACAGGCGCAGCCATAGACACACCAGTTTTCCCGATTTCCCATCGCGACGGCAGTGCTATCTCTTGGGCCGAGTAGAGTGCATCAAAGCCAAGCTCCAGCCGATCCACCGGGGCATGGGCGACCCCCGGCGGCACAGTGAGCCACACCACTCCATCTCGCTGCTCCCATGTCAGCGCCGTTTGGTTGAGATGGATCGCTTGCAGCCGTGCCGGTCCGCGCAGCTCAAAGCGGATCTTCGCCCCACTTGTGGGGAGATCCACCATCAACGCGGCTTGTCGACGCGTGGCATAGCGGACACCGTCCACGCTGGCGGCAGTCCAGCCCTCGGCCAGGAGCAGCGTGCCCAGATCCGACCCCAGATCCAGCGATAGCGCTTGATCCGGCGGCGGCTTCACGGCATAGAGCCGAATGGTGGCGGAATCGCCGCGCCAATCAGTGCCGTGCCACGTTTCGGTCAACGTCACCGGCAGCGCTTCTTCCACAAAGCGCACCAGCGCCGCGGGCGACTTTTCTACATGCAGGGTAATGTAGCGCACATTGAGAAAATCCAGCACAGTGGGGGCAACGGCGCGGTTGCGCTGGATTAAATCGTTCCATTGTGTGGAAAGTGCATCGGCCAGATAGGCGCGGCCATCCACAGTGGCATCGGCATTCATGAGCAGTATCAGATCGCCGATCAGCGGCGCGTTGGAAAAGTATTGAAACTTATAATCGGGGTTGCGACTGGTGTTGCCGCCCAGACGGCGCTTGCCGTGTACAGTCTGATACCACTGCTGCATCATAATCAGCACATCGGCCTTGCCCAGCACACGCGCCCCGTTGCGCCAGCCTGTGGGCAGCTCCAACAGTGTGAAATCGCCGGGGGTGGCGGCAACGGTGCGATAGAGCGACGGCACGCGGAAGTCGTTGAGGGGCAGCGGAATGGATAGATGCTCCAAGAGAAAGAGCGCCACCAACAGGCCCGACATCCACCCGGCCCGGCGGGAGAAGCGCTGCCAAAGCCACTGTACCCCCTGCGCGGCCAACACGGCCACGACAATCATCAACATGACGCTGTAGCGGCTGGGATAGCGGTTGCCGCTAAAAAAGGGCAGTTGGCTGATCAGGCCGAAGGGGCCGCCCAGCCCCGTGGCGACGCCATGCCAGCGCACACTTTCGCCCAAGGTGAGCCAGCCAAACCAGAGCGCCATCGCCCGGCCAGAACAGCCCGCGCCAGCCGTGTCGGCGGATCAGCCATCTGCTCCCCGCCGCGGCCAGCGCCATGGCTGTGTAGCCGATGAAAATGTGCTGTCCCTTGTCGTTGGGGAAGGGCAATGTGGCGATCCAATCCCCCACCAGCGGGTGCAGGCGGGTGGGCAGCAGATAGCCCAGTAGATCGGCGCTGAAGACATCGGCAAAGCCACCGCCACTGCCAAAGAAATCGCCCTCGCTGCGCATGTCCGGCAGCATGGCCCACAGAAACGGTCCCAGCGCCGCGCCAAAAAGAAGCCCCATTGCCACAAAAGGCGGCAGCATGCCGCGAGTCTGGCAACTAGGCTCTCTTTGGTCCCATTCCCCCCCAGCAGTTGCCAGCCAAAATAAAGCGTAATGAAGATCAGCAAAAAGGAAGCATAGGTCAATTCGGACCAGGCCTGAAAGCTCAGAAAGAGTCCAGCCAGGAGTCCATCGCGCAAACGGCGGCGTTCCCCGGCGCGCAGCACATAGAGCAGTGTAAACGGGATCCATTGGCTGCTGGCAATGTTAAACTGGCCCAAACTGGCATAGAAAAGCTTGGACGAAGTGAAGGCGTAGACAATGCCGCCGAAGAGTGCCGCCATTTGCCCCACCCGCGCCTGTGATTCACCCACATGGCGCAGGAGCAGATAACTGCCATAGCCCGCCGCCACAAAGGAAAAGAGCAGCGTCAAATTTGAGGCGAGCAGCAACGCAAAAGCCGTTTGCAGCGGCACACTCAGCAGCCCATTCAACGGGGTGAGGGTATAAAAGCCCAGATTAATCGTAATGGGGAAGAACATCCAGATCCGCGTGGAAGATGTCGATGTTGCCCTGATCGATTAGCCGTGCTTTAATCCACCATAGATTCCACGCCAGCGAGGGATCATCAATGCCATCCCCTGGCACGTGGCTGCCAATGTGCGTGATCAACGGCCATGTGAGCAGAAGGGCCAATAGGGTATACAATAGGATGACGAGGAGATGGATTCGCCAGGTGCGCTTGCGTTGCGAGTTGCGAATTGCCAATGGCAAAGGAGAAAGACGGGACATGAACGCATCCTATCACTGGCATTAGGCGCACGCAAGAAGCGTACCGCCATTATCGATTTCCGCTGCTTGTCAGCGGACCATGCACGACTTTGAGGAGCGTTTACCATGCAACGGACCCGGCTTTACGATTCACACGTCGCCCTGGGTGGGCGTATGGTTCCTTTTGCCGGTTGGGAACTGCCGGTGCAATATCCCACTGGCCCCCTGGTCGAGCACCAGGCTGTGCGCGAAGCGGCGGGCGTTTTTGACATTGATCACATGGGGCAGTTTGAACTGCGCGGGCGCGAGGCTGTGGACTTTCTCCAGTTTGTGCAGGTCTATGACGTGGCGGAGATGGCGGTTTGGGACGCCCATTACAGCCTGCTCGTCTATGAAGATGGCAGCATCATAGACGACATCTTTCTTTATCGGCTGCCCGACCGCTGGCTGATTGTGGTTAATGCGGGCAACCGTGCCAAAGATCTGGCTTGGCTCCAGGCCCACGCTGCCGGCTATGATATTCACCTGCGCGACGTTTCCGACGAGTTGTACATGTTGGCGGTGCAGGGGCCAAAAGCCGTGGCGATTTTGGACCGGATGAGCGACGCCGATCTGGAAAGTGTGCCGGCGCGTACGGCGATTGAAGCCACGGTGGGCGGTGTCGGCATGTTGTTGGGGCGCACAGGCTACACCGGCGAAGATGGCTACGAACTCTACCTGCCCGCCGATGCTGCCGTGGCGTTTTGGGACGCGCTGCTGGCCGCGGGCAAAGAAGATGGCCTGTTGCCGTGTGGCCTGGCCGCGCGGGATAGCCTGCGCTTTGAAGCCGCCATGCCGCTCTACGGCCACGAGATCAACGCCAGCACCGATCCGTATGAAGCGCGGCTGGGCTGGGTCGTCTCGCTGGACAAGCCCGACTTTATCGGTCGTAACAGCTTACTCAAAGCCAAGTTGGAACCACAGCGCCGCATCCTCATTGGTTTTGAAATGGTCGAACGGGCCGTCCCGCGAAGGCTATGCCATTGCCATTGACGGATCCGTCGTCGGTCACGTTTCCACCGGCATGAAAAGCCCCACGTTAACCCAATTTCTCGGCCTGGGCTATGTGCCGTATGGACACCACAAGATCGGCAGCGAGATCGAGATTATCATCCGCGACACACCGCGCAAAGCGCGTGTGGTTAAACGGCCTTTTTATCAACCCCGCTACAAAGCGTAACTTTTTCGTAACGATACAGGTGCGTCGCACCCTAGACCTGTATCGTTACACTTTTTCTATACTGCGCAGCAGCACACAAGGACATTTTTCAAAGAGCAGAAAACGGTCCTTTGTGGCGCTGCTTCGTATAAAAACAAACTTCTTTTCCAGAAAGGATAGAACGATGGCTAATTATAAAGTAGATGCCAATGCCAAATATGCCGAGACCCACGAGTGGGTGCGCATCGAAGGCGATATTGCCGTGGTTGGGATCAGCGACGCCGCCCAGGATATGCTCAGCGATGTGGTCTTTGTGGAATTGCCCAAGGTGGGCGACGAGGTGAGCGCTGGCGATAGAGCCGCTACAGTAGAATCGGTGAAAGCCTCGGAAGAAGTGCTGGCCCCCATCAGCGGCACTGTGACCGAGGTCAACAGCGCGCTGGAAGAGACACCAGAACTAGTCAATGAATCCCCGTACAGCGCTTGGTTTTTCAAGATTCAGCCTAGCGATGCCCTGTCTGGTGAACTGGACGATTTGATGAGCGCCGACGAATACAAAACGTTTGCGGACGAAAGCGATCATTAAGCCTTTATCACAATGAAAAAAGGCGAGACAAATGTTTCGGCTTGTCTCGTCTTTCTGGTTGATGCTTTCCTTTCTATCCCAATTCCCTCTCTATCCCAAACAGCGCAACTTGCCATCACAGGAAGGGAAATCCGATGAAACCGAATTCACAAGAAAGCTGGGGGCGCTTAGGCGAAGTTGTTACCCAACTGATGAAGAAATATGAAATTCCCGGCGTGGCTGTGGGCATTTTGCATGAGGGTGAGATGCAGACGGCTGGATTTGGCGTCACCAATGTGGACCATCCACTGCCGGTCACCGATGAGACGCTGTTTCAGATCGGCTCGATTACCAAAACCTTGACTGGCACATTGGTGATGCGGCTGGTGGAGGCAGGCAAGGTCGATCTGGATGCCAGCGTGCGCACCTATATCCCCGGCTTTCGGGTAGCGGATGAGGAAACTTCTCAACAAGTCACCGTTCGCCATCTGCTCACGCACATGTCTGGCTGGGAAGGCGATGTCTTTCACGACACGGGCAATGGGGAAGATGCCCTTTCCCGCTATGTCGCTGATATGCAGAGCCTGGAGCAACTTGCGCCCATTGGCAGTGTCTGGTCTTATAACAATGGTGGTTTCACGGTGTTGGGGCGCATCATTGAAATGATGACCGGGCAGCCCTATGCTGTGGCGCTGCGCGAGCGAATTCTGGAGCCGCTGGGACTAAAGAGCGCTTTTTTGGACCCTGGCGATGTGATGATCCACCGCTTCGCTGTGGGACACAATGGAGGTGAAGATGGCCCCACTGTGGCACAGCCGTGGCCGTTGGGGCGCTATGCCTGGCCGATGGGCGGCATCGCCTGTCACGTCAAAGACCTGCTGCGTTACGCTCAGTTTCACATGGGCGATGGCCGCGCCCCAGACGGTGAGCGGTTGCTTGACGCCCTGTCGATACGCCAGATGCAGTCGCCACAGGCGTCTAGATGGGGCGACCACGAGCAGATCGGCCTGACCTGGTTTGTCGATGATATTGGCGGCGTTCGGCAAATCTCGCACAGCGGCGGCACGGTTGGGCAAATTTCACTACTGGCCTTGATCCCAGAGCGCAAGTTTGCGCTGGCTGTGGTTACCAACGCCGACATGGGCGGCCAGGTGACGGAAGCTGTGCGGCGGTGGGTGTTGCAAGCGTATCTGGGGGTGGTGTTGCCGAAACCAACGCCAGCCGAAGCCTCGGAAGCCGATTTGGCACACTATGTGGGACGCTACAGCCGCCCCTTTGCCGAAATTGAACTGGGTATTCTGGCGGGCACGCTGGTGGGGCAACTCACCAACAAAAAGGGATTCCCCAATGAAAACGTGCCCCCATCCCCGCCCCGCCACCGTTCCGATTGGCGCTGTTGAAATCGAGTGAGCAACTCCCCCAGGCAGAACGGCTGGTGATCCTGGATGGTCCGCTACGGGATAGCAAGGTGGATGTTATTCGCAAACCGGATGGGTCGATTGGCTGGCTGCGACTCAGGAGCCGTATCCATGCTCGGGTGGATGCGGAATAAATAACTTCTGGCTAAAACAAAAGACCGCATCAACGAGGGCTTTCGCCTGTTGATGCGGTCTTCGCTTTGTCTGGTCGGGGCGAGAGGATTTGAACCTCCGACTTCTTCAACCCCATTGAAGCGCGCTACCGAGCTGCGCTACGCCCCGACGACGAAATTTAGTATAGCATGGGGAGGGAGGACTGGCAAATTTGGGGAAGGAAGAGATTGGGCGATTAAGAGATTTGTAATGGTTCACTCACCCAATCGGCTGCCGATGAAATCCGGCGCGCCGTTGAGCAGGCTGCGGATCTCCATGGCGCGCTTGCCGGCGGGCTGCACAATCTCTAATTGCAGCAGTCCGTCACCTGTGCCCACGGCAGGGCCAGTTTCAGTATCAACCACGCGTCCCGGTTCTGCCCGGCCTGCGATCACCGCGGCGCGCCAAAGTTTGAAGTTTTCGCCCTTCCATGTGGTGTGCGCCGAGGGCCAGGGCGTGTACGCCCGGATCATGCGTTCGATGTGGGCGGCGGGGCGCGTCCAGTCAATGCGACCGTCCTCTTTCTTCACAAGCGAACAGGCGCTGGCTTCGCCGGGCAGTTCGCTTTGATCCACCGGCGCAATCTCCCCGGCCAGCCAGCGCGGCAACGTCTCGACCAATAACTGCGCGCCCTGCTCTGCCAGCCGTTCGCTCAGGCTATCAGTGCTGTCGTCGGCGTAAATGGGCTGGGTGGCCTGGGCCAACATGGGGCCAGTGTCCATGCCCGCGTCCATTAACATCATAGTCACACCCGTCTCAGAGAGGCCATCCAAAATGGCTGCGGTAATAGGCGAGGCCCCGCGATAGGCGGGCAGCAGGCTGGCGTGGATGTTGAGGCAGCCGTACTCTGGAATTTCGAGCACACTAGTGGGTAAAATCTGTCCATAGGCGGCCACCACCATGAGATCAGGTGCTAGGGCGCGCAATGCTTCTTGGGCGGCGGCATCGCGACGCAAACGCCCGGGTTGCAACACGGGCAGATCGTGGGCCAGGGCGTATTCTTTCACCGGGCTGGCGGCTAACTTTTTGCCCCGGCCCGCCGGGCGATCCGGCTGCGTGACCACGCCCACCACTGTCCAGCCCTGACGATGACGCGTTTCGTGCAGTATTCGTAGCGCAGGGACGGCAAATTCAGGGGTTCCCATGAAGAGAATACGGTTGTTTTTCATGGAGAGATGATAGCATAGGCAGCGGCTATGCTGCGAAGTGGGTAGACCGCAGGTCACGTAATTTGTAAGTATTTGTGCAGATCTTAGGGCGCGACGCACGCGCCGCCCAAAGTTTCCACAACCCAAGCTACCTCTGGCGAGTGCGTCGCGCCTGTATCGTTCCAGTTGTAATTGGCAATTTGCAACTCTCCTCTCGCTGCAACTTCTTGACCGCTTTTGCGTATTGTACGATGAGCGGCGAGAGCATCTCCCCGCTCTGTTTAACAAAATCCAACCGTGAATCAACGGTTTTAAGAGGAGAAAAAAATGAGCGAACAAGAGATGAACAACGAAAAGAGCGGATTGACCGCAGGCGATGCCCCGGTTTCAGACAAGGAACTGCAACGGCGTGATTTGACCCCACAGGAGAGTACCCCACAGCCTGTCTTTGACGTGGGGGAGTCGGATCTGGTGGTGCAGCCCGTGGCTACACAGCCGCTTGATCCAATGGCATTTACCGATGCCGACGCCCGCACAGTAGTTCAGCCGGAGGTGACGGCGGGACGGTCGGTGGGGGTGGAAAATATGATTGATGAAGAGATGGCAACGCCCACGGAACGCATGGCCCAAAATGCCCGCACCGGGGCGACGGTTGCTGCTGAAGCCTTCCGCCGAGGCGAATTTATGCGCGATGCTTCTGTGGATGCCGCCGCCGATGGCGACGACCGCTTAATTGCATTGCTTAGCTATGCCACACAGATTTTGATCCCGTTTGTGATGCCGGCGTTGGTGCTCATGAGCGAGAGCAGCAAAAAACGTCCCTTCCAGCGTTTCCATGCGGTGCAGAGCATCGCCCTGATGACGGCGCTGATTGTGGTGGCGATCTTTGTGGGCGTGGGCACAGCGATTGTCAGCATTGTGCCGGTGGTGGGCTGGTTGGTCGCCATTGCAGTGGGTTGCCTCAGCCCGATTGCGGTGTTGATGGCGTGGGGGGCGCTGGCCTATTATGGCTATCAAGGCTATCAGGGCAAACGCTTTGCCATCCCCGGTTTGACCAGCTTCCTCAAGGATCAGGGCTGGATCTAGCCAACAGTTGATTAGCGACCAGAAAGATCTCCATCCAAACGGGTGGGGATCTTTTTTATTTCGCATCTATGCAGGTCCAGGATGCGGCGCACTCGCCCCACACAATGTCTAGCCCGATCTTGTCCTGGCGAGTGCGTCGTACCTGAATAGTTATTTTATTTTCGAGAAATCAATAATTCAAAGATGGATTTTAGGAATCTGTATAAATTTAACGTAAATATTAAAAATACGTGTTGACAAAATCAATATTTGTGATAATATTTCTTTTGAAAGTTGAAATCTGCTTTGAATTTTGACGAGAAACCAACGGGATTCACAAAAGAGCGAGGTGTCAAATGTTGGATCCAAAGGCATTTGCGATTGCCCAAATTCACTACGAGGAGATGCGCCATCCAAACTGGTCACGGCGTATTGGAATGCCACAGGCAACGCCTCTTTCCTTACGGCTGCGTGTGGGGATGGGCAAGTTGTTGGTGGCTTGGGGAACCGCCCTTCAGCGCCCGGCAGAGATGCGGGCAGGGTGGACAGGCAGGGACGCGGCCTGGGGCAGGCTCTATGAATAAATTACCCACCCAATGCCCCATCTGCCAGAACAAGGATTTAACGGTCACGGGCTTTTACTGCCGAGAATGTGACACGCGTGTCGAGGGGCGCTTTGCGGTGAGTACGCCCTTTGCCCAGTTGGACGCCGAGCAACTGGCCTTTATTGAGACTTTCGTGCGCTGTGAGGGGAAATTTACCCGCATGGAAACTGAACTGGGCATTTCGTACCCCACGATCCGGGGGCGTTTGCATGAAGTGATCCGTGCGTTGGGCCACGAGCCGGGCAAGGAAGAAGCGCCCACACTCTCAGATCGGGAGCGGCGGCGGGTGTTGGAAGCGCTAGAAGCAGGTAATATTGGTTATGACGAAGCGATGCGTATTTTACAAGGGTAGACAACAAAAAAGGAGCAAACCATGCACAGTCATTCTGATCTGAGCGAATGGGAAACCATTCCCACCATTCACATCAAAACCCACGGAAACCTGAGCGTTCATGCCAGCGAAGGGCGCTATCTGGAGATTGATAGTGAAGATGAAGATCCACAAGTCGTGATTGAAGAAGATGAAATTGTGATCAAAAGCGGCGTCGATCTCATCGTGCATGTGCCGGTGAAAAGCGCACTTTCGCTTCGCGCAAGCGGCGACACCGTGGTGGATGTCCCGCAGGCCCGGCTCATGGTGGAGAAGGTGAGCGGCAATTTGGTAGTTGACCGAGCCGGGGATGTGGAAATACGGGGTGTAGCCGGTGATCTCCATATTAATGAGGCCGACCATGTTTTGTGTGGGCGAGCGGGCGGCAATGTCTTTATTGCCAACGTCAAGGGGCGAGTGGTGGCCGATGCGGGGGGCGATTTGCATGTGGAGAATGGCACGGAACTGGCGGCCAATGCTGGCGGCGATATTCACTGCCAGATTAGTGCTGGTTCCACTCGTGTCCAGGCTCGCGCCGGGGGCGATATTCACTGTGAGATCGCCGAAGGGGTGAGCGCTCATGTGCGGGCGATTTGCGGCGGCGAACTGCGAGTTTCCGGGGCACACAGCCAATCGCGGGCGCGTGGGCATGGCGTCCATTTATTCACCCTGGGCGGCGGCGAACACGAGATTTCGTTAGTAGCCGGTGGCGATGTCCATATGGATGGGGCCGCCGAGATCAGCGAATTGCACAGCGTCCATGAGGCGTTTAACCGAGACATGAGCCGTTTCGGCGAAGAGATGGGGCGCTTTGGCGAAGAAATGGGCCGCGAGTTCGGCTCGTTGGGCAGCCGCATTGCCGAGAAGATCAACCGCAAGGTGCAAAGCAAAGTGGAGCGTACCATGCGCCAGGCCGAGGCCAAAGCGGGTAAGTCCGGCAGTTTTGCGTTTGGCTTTTCCATGCCAGAGCCGCCTGTTCCACCCGTGCCGCCCGTGCCGCCGCGCACTCTCCGGCGACGGCCGCCGCGAGCCGGTGAGCGAAGGGGAGCGCATGATGATCCTGCGCATGTTGGAGAATGGCAAGATCAGCGCCAGCGAGGCCGAAAAACTGTTGGCTGCGCTGGAGGGCGAATACCCTGAATAAGTGGGCGTGTCCCGCAAGGAGAGCGTATGGCAACGGTTGAAGAGCGCATGAAAGTACTCAAACTAATTGAAGATGGCAAAGTCAGTGCCGAAGAGGGGGCACGCCTGTTGGCGGCATTAGACAAAAGCCGCGGTCGCTCACGGCGTGTTCATCGGGCGGAAAGTGAAGCCCGTGCTGGCGATGGTCGCTGGATTCGGGTGCGGGTTTCGGATACACACAGCGGCAAGACGCGCGTCAACATGCAACTGCCCTTGGCCTTGGTGAACATGGGGCTGGCGGTGGGCGCACGCTTTGTGCCCGATATGGCAAACCTCAACGTTGACGAAATCCATGATGCCTTGCGCTCTGGCGCGCGGGGCAAAGTGCTGGAAGTGAAAGACGACGGCGGCGAGTTGGTGGAGATTTTCGTGGAATAGCGTAATTGCGTGATGCGTGCCCTGTGATCTGAAATCCTGTGATCTGAAATACGGAGCACGCATCACGCCTCCTTTTGCGAAATTTGGACGGTGCGCTATACTTGCCGCCATGACTGAAGAGACGCACTCCTACACCGAAACGATTCTGGCTTGGTTTGTCCACTTTGTAACCGCAAGTGGGGCAATTTTTGGACTGCTCTCCCTGATTGCCGTTGTTGAACACCAATGGGTTTTGGCCTTTGTGTGGATGGCGGCCTGTCTGGCGATTGATTCGGTGGATGGCACATTGGCCCGACTTTTCCGCGTGAAAGCGGTCTTGCCGGGCTTTGATGGCGGATTGTTGGACAATATGGTGGACTACTTCACCTATGTCATCGTCCCCGCTTTTTTCCTTTACGAAGCCGATCTGCTGCCTGGAATCTTTGCCATTATCACGGCGGCGTTGGTCATCCTCACCTCGGGCTATCAGTTCTGCCGATCTGACGCCAAAACCGAAGATCATTATTTCAAAGGCTTTCCATCCTATTGGAATATTGCCGTCTTTTATCTATTCCTGCTTGAGATGAACGTTTGGGTCAATCTGGCCCTGATGCTCTCTTTGTGTGCGTTGGTGTTTATTCCGATTAAATATGTCTACCCATCCCGTTCACCGCAGTACCAATTCCTGACATTGGCTCTCGCTGGAGTCTGGGGCGCACTCTGCTCAGTCACATTGGCAACCTATCCGCACCACAACTCGCTCTTAATCTGGGCCTCGCTCCTTTTTGTGATCTACTACGTCGGCATCAGCCTGCACCTCATGGTCCGTTCATCCATGCGCCAGCGGGAATGAACCAATGGAACAGACTTCGTAGCCATCCAGATGCGTCGCACCCTCGACCGGTATAGATACCAGACTTCTATAAATCTCTATCAAATCTGCCCACCCTGTGTCATCCGTGTTCTATCCCCGTCGCCGTCCTCTACAATTTAGCCCCGTCAGTTGGTTAAAAGCCAAGCCCTGCGCTATACTTTTGCCATGTATAAACGTGTCGTCGTCAAGCTTGGGACCAGTGTATTGACCGGGGGATCGCGCCATTTGCACAAGCCGCAGATGGTGGAATTGGCCCGTCAATGTGCCGATCTGCATCGGCGCGGCCATGATATTTTAATCTGCACTTCGGGCGCGGTAGCGGCCGGGCGGGCCGAGTTGGGCTTCCCCGATCTGCCGCCCACCGTTGCCAGCAAACAGATGCTCGCTGCCGTGGGGCAGAGCCGGTTAATGTTTACCTGGGCACAATTTTTCGATATCTACGGCATCCATGTCGGCCAAATTTTGCTCACACGTGCCGACGCCGAGAATCGCCATCGCTTCCTCAACGCCCGCGATACTATTTACGCCCTGCTGAGTCAACGAATCGTGCCAATAGTAAATGAGAACGATGCGGTCGCCACCGAAGAGATCAAAGTGGGCGACAACGACAATTTGTCGGCGCTGGTGGCTGTGCTGGCCGATGCTGATCTCTTATTGCTCATTACCGATCAGCCGGGATTGTTCACGGCAGACCCGCGCGAGAACCCCGACGCCACCTTGATCCCCGAAGTGCGTACGATTGATGAATCTCTCAAGCGGCTGGCAAGCGGCAGCAAAAGCGGGCTGGGCGTGGGCGGCATGACCACCAAATTGCAGGCCGCCGACACGGCGCGCCGCGCCGGGGCCGATGTGATGATCGTGGCGGGCAGCGCGCCGGATGTGATCCTGCGCGCAGTGGCTGGCGAAACCGTGGGCACGCGCTTCCCCGCGTTGGATACACCCCTGGAGAACCGCAAACGCTGGATTCTGGCCGGACCTGCGCCTCTGGGATCGCTCCGTGTGGACGCTGGCGCGGCCGTGGCTTTGCGCCAAAATGGGCGCAGCCTTTTGCCGGCGGGCATCACCGCCGTAGATGGCAACTTCGAGCGCGGTGATACGGTCTTTGTGCGCGATGCTGACGCCCGCACCCTGGGGCGTGGCATTGCCCGCTACAACAGCGATGATCTCACGCAGATTCGCGGTTGCCAATCCAATGAGATCGACAAAAAACTGGGCTATGGCTATGGGCCGGTTGCCATCCACCGTAACGATTTGATTCTTTTGGAGTAAAGCGATTGGATCGTAGGGAGTGGATCGTAGAGATATTCGTCTCGCTTGCCAATCCCCAATCGCTACCCCAATTTTTTTGGAAGGAAGTACTAGTGATAACGATGACACAGGTTGACCTGCGAGCGATGGGCCGTGCAGCGCGTGTGGTGAGCCGTAAACTGGCAACATTGACCACGGCCAAAAAGAACGATGCCCTGTTGGCGATTGCCGATGAATTGGAGGCCAACGCCGAAGTGGTGATAGCTCAAAACGCATTGGATATTGCCGATGCGTGTGCCGCTGGCCTGGGCGATGCCCTGATTGACCGTCTGCTCTTGACCCCGGAACGGGTGGCGGCCCTGGCGGCGGATGCGCGCGAAAGTGGCTGACCTGCCTGATCCTGTGGGCAGCGAACTCTCCAGCCGCCTCTTGCCCAACGGGATTATGTTGCGCCGCCGTCGCATTCCCATTGGCGTGCTGGGCGTCATCTACGAAGCGCGGCCCAACGTCACCATCGACATTGCTACACTCTGTATCAAGACTGGCAATGCCGTGATTTTGCGCGGTGGCAAAGAGACACTACGCAGCAACATCGCGCTCGTCGAAGTCATCGGGCGCGCCCTGGAAAGCGTGGAGATCCCCGCCACGGCTGTACAATATATTGCCAATCCTGACCGTGCCCTGGTCACTGAACTGCTACGGCTGGATGAATTTGTGGACATGATCATCCCCCGCGGCGGCGCAGCCTTGCATCGTCTCTGTCGCGACGAAAGCACCATCCCGGTGATTACCGGCGGTGTGGGCATCTGCCACCTTTATGTTGATCAGAGTGCTGATCAGGCCAAATCGCTAGAGGTGATTGAAAATGCCAAAATTCAGCGCCCCAGCGTTTGCAACGCGCTGGACACCGTGCTCGTGAATCGGGCGATTGCAGATGATTTCCTGCCCTGGTTGGCTAATCGCATGGGCATGAAGGATGTCGAACTGCGCGCCACACCGGATGCGCTGCCCATGTTGCAAAATCAGGGCGCAACTGTGGTGGCAGCGGGTCCCGAGGATTTTGATACCGAGTGGATGGCGTTGATTCTGGGCGTCAAAATTGTAGATACACTGGACGAGGCCATTGACCACATTCAAGAGCATAGCCTCGACCACTCCGACGGCATCCTCAGCAACGATTGGCACAACATTTCGCGCTTTGTGGAAGCGGTGAACTCATCAGCAGTTTTTGTCAATGCCAGCACGCGTTTCAACGATGGCGGGCAGTTTGGTCTGGGGGCCGAGGTGGCTGTAAGCACACAAAAGTTACACGCCCGTGGCCCTATGGGGCTAGAAGAATTGACAACCTACAAATGGATCGCTATTGGCGATATGCACACACGGCCCTAATCGTTTGATAACTAATTCTTCTCCCATTGGTGTTTTTGATTCTGGCGTGGGCGGGCTGAGCGTTCTGCGCGAGTTGATCCGGCTCATGCCCGCCGAAAGGTATGTCTATCTGGGTGATTCGGCACGCGTACCCTATGGCAATAAATCTGTCGAAACTGTGCAACTTTTTGGCGAACAATGTACGCGCTTTTTGTTGGATCAGGGCGTCAAGTTAATTGTCGTGGCCTGTAACACAGTCTCTGCCGTGGCGCTGGCAGGGATTGCCGCCGCCGTGGATGTGCCGGTGATCGGCATGATCGAACCCGCCGCCGGGGCAGCAGTGCGTGCCACGCGCAGCGGTCATGTGGGGGTGATCGGAACCCGCGCCACCGTCAACAGCACAGCTTATCCCCACGCTATCCAACGCCTCAATCGCCCCGATCTAGGCACTGTCCATGTCCACAGTTTGGCCTGTCCGCTTTTTGTGCCGTTGGTGGAAGAAGGCTGGATCGATCATCCGGCCACTCGGCTGGTGGCAGACGAATATTTAACTGCGCTCTTTGAAGAGAATGGCACTGCACCCATTGATACACTGGTGTTGGGCTGCACGCACTATCCACTGCTGAAATCACTGTTGCAAGATCTGCGCCCGCAGGTCTCGCTCATCGACTGTGGCGAACACGCTGCACACGTTGCCCAGCGCACGCTGGCCGCCCAGGATCGGCTGGCCCCTGCCCACAGTCGCCCCGCTGCGCCCAATGTACAGTTTGCTCTGACAGACATCCCCCCCACCTTTGCCACGATTGCCGAGCAATTTTTGGGTTTCGCCGTCCCCCATGTGGCGCGGGTCTCGATTGACCATTTGCAGTTTGAGCAACACGCCGCAAATTCGAGCGTGTGACGCTATGGGTTGCGTGCTACATATTGCGTATGTGTGACATGCTCACGCTACCTTTTCTGGGATACGCAATACACTATCCCCGCCCCATCATCTCTAACAGTCGCGCTTTCACAGCCGACCATTCGCAGGCGATGATGCTGTAATAAACTGAGTCGCGGACCTCTCCGCCCGGCGTGATCATGTGATTGCGAAAGATGCCTTCTTGCACTGCCCCCAGCCGCTCAATTGCCCGCCGTGATCGTTGGTTGCGTATGTCGGTTTTGAACTGTACACGCAGCGCGCCCAATGTTTCAAAGGCATGTTCCAAGAGCAGAAATTTTGATTCGGTGTTGATCCCGGTGCGCTGAAATTCAGGCGCATACCAACTTCCGCCGATCTCCATTCCCCGATGCGCGGCGCGAATTTCCATGTAGCGCGTGCTGCCAATCGCGCGGTTTGTTTCCCGGTGGATCACGGCGAAGGGCAGATCCGTACCGGCGGCCTGTCGCGCCAGCAAGAGATCGATAAACCCGCGCATGGCGTCGGGCGTGGTGAGATCGCCATAGAGCATGTAGCGCCAGATCGTAGGCTCCGCGCCCGCCAAGGCAAGGTCGGACAGATGCGCGTGGCTTAGCGGTTCCAGGCGCACCAGATGGCCGGTTAGTGTAATCGGGTGGATATTCATGGGTAAATTGACAAGGTGAGAGGGTGACGAGACGCCCTATTATGTCTTGGGGTGGTTGAACATTCTATTTGTGCTCTGATTTCCGCACCGCATATCACAGCTCGCTTTGGGAATCTTTCGCCTTGCCGGCATCATCGTTTGGCGGCTCCAAAAGGGCATCCATCTCTTGGGTTTCTTCTTCCACCACCAACGGCCCATCCGAGCCGGGCTGATTACGCGCCGAGCGTAAAAAGGCGGCTTCGGTCTCGCTGTCCAGTGGATTGGCATCGTCTGTGAGATCGTCAAACTCATCGACTGCCGCCAGCAACGGCCAACGCGCCGTGACCGAGGCCAACACGGGCAATTCGTCAAGATGGATGGCGCTCTCTTGGGCTGGGTCGCTGGGTCTGGGCAGCATATTGGGATTGGTGGGCGGGGGCAGATGTTTGATCTGTTGATAAAGTTCGGCCAGCAGCGGGGCCATGATCTCGACGGGAATGCCTTTGCGCAGGGGCGTGTCCGAACTTTGCCAGAGCGCTTGCAACGCTGGAAAATCCCACACGGCGGCCAACACACTTTCACTGCGCACGTTGGACATCTCCACCAAAATGCCACTGGATTGGGGGGTCAATTCCTGGGGCGCAAAGATGGCCGATTTGCCCATAAAGGGATGCCGTTGGGCGCGGCGTCCAAATTCGTTGGGGCCAACCAGAAAACTGAGCACGCCAAAAAGCTGGTTTTCTTGCATCCGCGCCAACATGCCCGCCCGCAGCTTTTCGTAGAGAACACGGTCGGTGGCCGCAGCCTGCCCGATTAACATCTCCGCGCCTTGATACGAGAGCAGACGGCCCACCTCTGGGTAGAGCATATCGCCGCCAATCATCAACCCCAATCGTCCCACGTCTGTGTTGATCACATGCCATTCGCTGCCCGGCTGCGCCAAATCGCCATCTTCAGGGTGGAGCACGCCTTTGGTTTGATAGCCCATCAGCGCGCCGTCGGGGCCAAAGATGGCGGCAAGATTGCGGATCACGCCGTCCAATGGATCAGGAAAATAGCCGCTGGGCGCCACCAGTGTGAGATCAAACTCCCGCGCCACGCCGCCGAAAACGTCCAAATAGGTTTGCCACAATTGCGGAGATGCCACCTCTAACAGCCCAGCCATTAGCCCGCGCAGATCGACTTTGAGCAGGCGCAGCGCTGCGTTTGCCATCCCGCCGCGCGTCTTTTGCCAAAGCGAGGCTTGGCGACGGCGTGCTTGATCAGCCTGTTTGAAGAGGTTGGCCTGCGTGCCGCGCAACAAAGGCGGGATCAACATCGTCCCCCCCAGTTCCGGGAAGATCACCAGCCGCGCCCGCTTGTTGACCGCCGCCCGCAGGAATCGGCGCAGATCTTCTTGATACTCTTCGGTGGTAGCCGGTAACCGCATCCGCTGTTGCACACAGGCGACAATAAGCTTTTCCAACCGTACCTCCTGTTTGAAAGGCGAGGAATGCTGCCCCTCCGGCTATACCTGCCCCATGGCGGAAAGTCTACCATAGGCGAACGGTGAAGTGAAAGCATCCGTTCCAGTTGTGCTATACTCACACCATTGTCCACATCCCACACCTCAGGAGAACTGTTGTGACGAATGCACCCATTCGATATAAAGTTGAGAAGCGCACTGTGCCCCAGCGCAGCGAAGACGAAGTCCGCCAAGAGATTATTCAGGTCTGCCACATGCTCTGGAAACAGGGGCTGGTGGTGGCAATGGATGGCAACGTCAGCGCACGGCTGGGCGAAGATCGCTTCCTGTGTACGCCGTCGGGCTTTAGCAAAGGGCTGCTCCATGCTGATCAGTTGATTGTCGTCGATTGGGACGCGGAGCCTGTAGGCCCGCGCACAGCGGCCAATCAAAATCTGCGCCCCAGCAGCGAGGTCTTGCTCCATTTGGAAGCCTACAAACAGCGCCCCGGCATTGGCGCTGTGGTCCATGCCCACCCGCCCACGGCGGTGGCCCTGAGCATTCTGGGCGCGGAAATTGCGCCCTGCTACCTGCCTGATGTTGTGCTGGGGCTGGGGATTGTTCCCACCAGCGATTACGCCACACCATCCAGCGCCGAGGGCGCGCAGGTGATCAGCGAGTTGATCAAACGATGTGATGCCCTGGTCTTGCGCCGACATGGCAGCGTCACCGTGGGGCTGACCCCGTTGGAAGCCTATCTGCGCCTAGAGAAATTAGAGCAAGTGGCACAGATCACCAAGACGGTGATGCAGTTGGGGGGGGGCGCGCTGCTGCCCGCCGTAGAGATGGAACGACTTATCGCCTGGCGTGTGGGGCAAGATGTTCTTCACCCGGGGCAGGAGGCTGATCTTCGGGCAGCGGCCAAGATGAATCAGGGTTAACCGGTTTATCTGAAACGGGTTTGACACTGCCCAAAAGCGTATGTATAATCTGCCAACAATCAGTTTGCACCCCCTCTTGCCACTGATTGTCAGAGACAGCCGTTTCCTATACTCCGCAGCAGCACAATGACATTGTTTAAAGAGCAGAAAATCTTCCTTTGTGGCGCTGCTCAGTCTAAATTGCATATCAACCTTTGTAGTTAAAGGCTACCTGCGTCAATCTCTGGACCCTGGCCCGTTTCTGCGAAATGCCAGCCGTGTTTGATAAGGTGAAGTCGTTTTAATTGCGCTTTTGTTTCTGCTGCAAGCTTTCTGAAGCGCAATGCGACTATCTGTTACAGCCTGCCCTCAGGCATCCCCATCTTGCCATTCTTAGACTCTGTCCGGGCCTCTCTGCCCGACACATGAAATCATTCAATGATGCGTGCCGGTATGATTGTCCCGGACAGAGCCGACCTATCCCACATTGAGGAGATCCGCTGTTGACTCAGACTGATGTAGCTGTCAAACCTAGCCAGATGCGATCCTCTAATCCAGTAAATCAACTGCCCCTCCTTGAAGTGAAAGATTTAAAGAAGTGGTTCCCGATTAAGCGCGGCTTCTTCTCGCGTACTGTCGGCCATGTGAAAGCGGTAGACGGGGTCACCTTTCACGTAAACCCTGGTGAAACCCTGGGGCTGGTGGGGGAAAGTGGTTGTGGGAAAACCACCACCGGACGTGTGATCATGCGTGCGTACGTCCCCACAGGCGGCGAAATATGGCTGGATGATGCCAACGAGGGCCGCGTCAACCTGGCCAAGGTAAACGCACACCAACTCAAACATGTACGCCGCAATTTACAGATGGTCTTTCAAGATCCCTACTCTTCGCTCAACCCGCGCATGAACTTGCTGCAAAATGTAGGCGAGCCGTTACTGGTTCACGGCATTTCCAGCGGCAAAGAGTTAGAAGAGCGCGTGGCGGAGTTGTTGCGGGTGGTGGGGTTGCGTCCCGAATATATGAACCGCTATCCCCATGCCTTTAGCGGTGGACAACGTCAGCGCATTGGCATTGCGCGGGCTTTGGCGCTCAACCCCCAATTGATCGTGCTGGATGAGCCGGTCTCTGCGCTGGATGTATCGGTGCAGGCGCAGATCTTGAACTTGCTGCAAGATCTCCAGGCCCAATTTGGCCTGACCTATCTTTTCATCGCCCATGATCTAAGCGTTGTCGAACATATTAGCGACCGTGTGGCCGTGATGTATGTGGGGCAGTTAGTCGAAAGCGCGCCCACCGCCGACCTCTACACCAAGCCGCTGCACCCCTATACCGAGGCGCTGCTTTCTGCCGTGCCCAAACCCGATCCGCTGAACCGGGGCGAGCCGATTGTACTAGAGGGCGATGTGGCCGACCCGGCCAACCCGCCCAGCGGTTGCTATTTTCACCCGCGCTGCCGCTACAATGATCAGGATCGCTGTGTGAAAGAGACGCCCGAACTGCGTGAGGTTAAGCCCGGCCATACCGCCCGCTGCCACTATGCCGGGGAGTTGGAGCTAAGCGGCGTAGTGGCCTAAGTGTCGCCGCGAGGGAAAGATAGATTGCCATGACGACTGAGTTGCCCATTTTGCCCACGCTTTCACCCAATGGAAATCTAATTCCATGGGTCGATCTGGTTCCGCATTCTCAACACTCGCGTCCAAAACCGCTGAAAGTGATGTTGCTCTTTCCGCCCAACTGGACGCCAACCATGCCCCATCTGGCACTCCCCACGTTGACGGCCTATCTGCGCAGCCACGGCGTTGAGGTGATTCAGCGTGATCTGAATATTGAGGTTTTCAACACCATCTTACGCCGCGACTATCTCTTGGAAGCAGTGGAGCGCATCCACCATGAATTTGGCCCGCGCGCCAAACGAGCGCGCCGCGGTCCCCTGCCTCCGCCCAATCTGATACAGTGGGCGCTTCAGTCGGGGCCGATGCTGGCCCAAGAGGTGGAACGTGCCGTGGATGTGATGCGCAGCGAGGCCTTTTTTGATGGCCCAATTGGGTTGCGTAATTTCCAAATCATTATTGAATCTCTCGAACTTGCCTCACTGCCTTTCTTTCCCGCCAATCTTAATCTACAAAACTATGTGGCTGCCGGTCCGGTGGATAGCAGCCGGTTTTTGCTGCAAGGCGTGAAGGATGAGCAGCACAATATGTTCCTGGAGATCTACCAGCGGATTCTGATGCCCGACATTCTGCGCGAACAGCCTGATGTGGTTGGCATTTCGATCCCCTCCATGCTCCAAATGTTGCCCGGTTTGACAGCTGCCCACCTGATTAAATCGGCTGGCCTGAACTGCCATGTAACCGTGGGTGGCCCGCACATTAGCATGTTGCGCGAGGAATTGCCCAAAAACGCCAACATTTTCCATCTTATTGATAGCGCTGTAGTTTTTGATGGCGAAGTCTCGCTGTTGCGTCTGGTGGAAGCGGTTGTGGATGGCGGTAATCTGGATCTGGTCCCTAATTTGGTCTATAAATCTGGCGATACGATTCGGGTGACCGCCCGCAAAGAGCCGGAGAAAATTAGCAACTTGCCCATTCCCGATTTTGACGATCTGCCGCTGGACCGCTACTTGTCGCCGCACTTGGTTTTGCCGCTGCTCACCGCCCGCGGGTGCTATTTTGGGAAATGTGCCTTTTGCAATGTGGGCTACGGCGAGGCCGAATCGTTCAGCCAACTGCGCGCCAATCGACTGGCCGAGCAGATGCTGGCCCTGCACGAAAAATATGGCACAAATCACATCTTCTTTGCCGACGAAGCCGTCACCCCGCGCAACCTGCGCGATCTTTCACGCATCTTGCAAGAGCAAGGCTCCCCAGTAAGCTGGTGTGGCTGTATGCGCTTTGAGAAGGTGATCAGCAAAGAGTTGTTAGAGAATATGTACGCTGGTGGCTGTCGCATGGTCCTGATCGGCCTGGAAAGTGCCTCGGAGGCCATTGTTGAGTTCATGGTCAAAGGCACGAAACTTCCCGACATGAGCCGCATCTTGCGCGAGAGCAGCGAAGCCGGCATCTGGAATCACACCTTCTTCTTCTTTGGCTTTCCCGGCGAAACCATTGCCAATGCCCAGGATACGGTGAATTTCCTCTACGCCCACAAACCCTACATCAACTCGGCGGCCACGGGAACCTTTCTGCTGGAACGCTATTCCCCGGCCCACCGCTACCCTGATTCGTTTGGCGTTAAGCAGGTTATTGAAGATCCGGACAAGGATCTTGCCATTTATTTTGATTATGAACCGGTTTCTGGCATGGACGAGCGACTGGCCGAGCTTGTGCATGATCGCTTTCTGGAAACGTTGCCCAAGAAACCCTATCCCCAGTTTTATGTCAGCGACGTCTATCGATTTTTGTATGCTACCTATCTAGGCGAGCAGGATGCCCCTCTGCCGCCCTGGCTTGCCCCCCAAATGGCAACTGCCGTCTAAAATCTTGGTTGTACCGGGCTGTGTGTTGCGGCGGAATTGCGGGTGGCCGAACACGGAGCACGCACACGATACAGCAACTGTCTTGATGGTTTCTTACACAAAGGAGGTTTGAGGATGAGAAAACTCGTGAATCGAGGCGTCTCGCGACGCGAATTCCTACGCCTGTCTGCCCTGGCTACGGCAGGCGTTGTCACAGTCGCCTGTGGTGCCAGTGGTGAGCCGGCCCCCAGCGCGCCTGAAGCGGCCGCAACCACGGCCCCGGCTTCCGAAGCCGCTGCCCCCGCAGGCCCCCCCTCGCAGTACAACGAAGCGCCCATGCTTGCCGATCTGGTGGCCGCGGGCGAACTTCCTCCGGTTGATGAGCGGTTGCCCAGCAACCCCCTCGTGATGCCGGTGGCCGAGACCATCGGCAACTATGGCGGCACCATGCGCCGTGGCTTCAGCGGCGTTTCGGATCGCTTTGGCCCCACCAAAGTGCAGGATCGCTTCTTGGCCTGGTATGACCAGAATTTAACCATGCAGCCGCGCATGGCCGAATCCTGGGAGATCAACGAGGACGCCAGCGAATGGATCTTCCACCTGCGCGAAGGCATGAAATGGTCCGACGGCACAGCCTTCGACACCAGCGCTTTCACTTGGTGGTGGGAAAATGCAGCCCAAAACACGGACATTACTCCGGCCATCCCGGTTGCCTTTGTCACCGGTACCGAGCGCACACCCATGCAGATGGAAGCGGTGGATGACTACACGCTCAAACTGAGCTTTGCCCATCCCAACCCGCTCTTCATCTTCCGCGTGGGCCGCTATTTCGATCAGATGCCAGTCCCCGGCCACTACATGGCCCAGTTCCACATGGAACTGACCGAAGACAAAGACAAACTCCAGGCCGATGCCACCGCGGCGGGCTTTAACAGTTGGTTCGAGTACTATGTCGACCGCAACTATTGGTATCTCAACCCAGAACGCCCCAGCGTTGCGCCCTGGATCGCCAAGAATCAGCTTTCCAGCGAACTCTTCCTCATGGAGCGCAACCCCTACTTCTTCGCCGTCGATCCAGAGGGGAATCAACTACCCTACATTGACACTGTAAACCATCGGCTTTTCGAGAACCCCGAAGTCTTTGGCCTGCGTGTCATTAACGGTGAGATTGACTTCCAGGCTCGCCATGTGCAGTTGAGCAACTTCACGCTCTACAAAGAGAGCGAGGAGGCTGGCGACTATCAGGTCTTCATTGGCACCAGTGCGGGTCATCCGGCGGTGCAATTGAACCTGACCACCAAAAATGATCGGCTGCGCGAGTTCTTCAACCAACGTGATGTACGCATTGCCCTCTCGGTGGCTGTTGATCGTGTAGCGCTCAACGAGTTGGTCTTTGATGGCCTGCTCACACCGCGCCAATACAGCCCGCTGGAGAAATCCCCGCAATCCTATCCCAAACAGGCCAATGCCCATATCGAGTACGATCCTGATCTGGCGAATAGCTTGCTGGATGGCGCTGGTTATGCCGAAAAGAACGCCGAAGGCTTCCGCGTTTGGCCCGGCACAGATGAGGCCATTAGCTTCACGATTGAAATGCACGACCAGCCCGGCTCGCAAGGCGAAGATTTCTCGTTGCAGATTATCGAATACTACAAAGCCGTGGGTGTCAACGCTGCCTACAAGTACTTCGAGCGTTCCCTTTTCACTGAGCATTATCAGGCCAATGAGATCGAAGCCGCTTCGTGGGGCGGTGATCGCACCGTGTTGCCGCTGGCCGCGCCGATTATCTTCACTGGCGAACAGCCCGACCGCCCGTGGAATGTCGCCTGGGCGCTCTGGAAGCTGAATAAGAGTGATCCCAACGGCCAGGAACCGCCTGCCGATCACTGGATGTGGACGATCTGGAACACTTGGGATCAGATTGCAATGGAACCAGACCCGGCGAAGCAGACCGAACTCTTCTTCAAGATTCTCGATGTATGGGCCGAAGAGTTGCCCATGATCGGCTATCTGGGCGAATCGCCCGCCCTGATCATCGTCAAGAATGGCTTCCGCAACTATCTGCCCGGCTTGCCCATGGACGATACCACCGGCGATGAGCATCTGCTCAACACCGAGACCTACTTCTGGGAAGATCCGGCGGCGCACACAACGTAATTGAGAATTGCGTGATGCGTGAAGAGTAGAGAAAGTTTTCGCTTGGCTTGAACACTGAAGCGTTCAAGTTCACAGGAGTGAGTCTCTGCCCCTCACGCATCACGCAATCGTTCCCCCTTCCCTTTTGTGACCATACTCCCGTCTGTTTTCGTATTCCTGGAGGTGTGAATGGCCGCCTTTATTGTTCGGCGTGTTTTATACATGATCCCCACGCTACTTGCAGTTTCAATGCTGTCATTTGTGATTATCCAACTCCCGCCCGGCGATTTCTTAACCTCCTATGCTGCCCAGTTACGTCAGCAAGGCGATATTATCGACGAAACCCAACTGGATTCCCTGCGCGAACGCTATGGCTTTGGCCAACCCGTTTATGTGCAATATTTCAAATGGATCACCGGTATTGTCACCCGTGGGGATTGGGGCCAGTCATTTGAATGGCAAAAGCCTGTCAAGGAATTGATCTGGGAGCGGCTCTGGCTGACGGTGGCGGTGTCGCTCTCGGCGCTGTTGGTCAGTTGGTTTGTCGCCATTCCGATTGGCGTCTATTCGGCCACCCACCAATATTCGTGGCTGGACTATATACTCACCACGCTTAGTTTTATCGGCCTGGGGACGCCAGGCTTTCTGATTGGCATTGGTTGTGCTCTTTGTGGTGCAGGCACAATTGGGGATCAACGTCAGCGGTCTCTTTTCCGAGCAATACATGCTGGCTCCGTGGAGCTTGGCAAAGTTCATGGACATGCTCTCGCGCATCTGGGTTCCCATGCTAATTGTGGCCGTCAGCAGCACAGCCGGCAACATCCGCATCACTCGCGCCAATTTGCTTGATGAACTCAACAAGCCCTATGTAGAAACTGCGCGTGCCAAAGGCGTTTCGGAAACCAAACTAATCTGGAAATATCCCGTGCGTGTGGCCTTGAATCCATTCTTCAGCACAGTGGGCTGGTCACTTGCCAGCCTCGTCTCTGGCGCAACGCTGGTTTCATTGGTGCTGAGCCTCCAAACCACCGGCCCCATGATGTTGCGCGCCCTCACCTCCCAGGATATGTATCTGGCCGGGAGTTTCCTCTTCTTATTAAGCGCGCTGACTGTGGTGGGAACTCTGATTTCCGATATTTTGCTGGCGATTGTTGACCCGCGCATTCGTCTCGAAAGCTAACCAGGCAGGGGCAGAGAGTACGGGCCAATCACCGCCCGGCTCCCTTGTCTGCTGGTCGATTGATTGGATTCTGAACTATCGGGAGACCCGTTCATGCAAACTGCAGAAAAATCCTGGTTGGATCGAATTGGACAAGAGGATTCCACCGCCGAGGATGGCATTATTGAGGAGGTCATCAACGAAAAGAAGGTCTATGTTGCCTCCTATCTTCAACTCATGTGGTGGCGCTTCATCAAGCATCGATTGGCGGTTATCAGCGCTGTGATCGTTTTGTTGCTCTATTTTGTGGCGGCCTTTGCCGAGTTTGTGGCCCCCTACAATCCCGAAAATTCGTTTGTACAATACAAACTGGCGACCCCTTCTTCCATTCACATGATTGACTCTGAAGGCAACCTGCGCCGCCCCTTTGTCTACAAAATCGTGCGTGAGCGCGATCCCGAAACCCTGCGCAGCATCTATACCGAAGACACATCGATTATTTACCCGATTCGCTTCTTTGTGCCGGGACAAGAATACAAAATGTGGGGGCTATTCAATTCGAATCTGCACCTCTTTGGTCTGGATGCCCCGCGAAAGAGCAGGGCGTCTTCCTCTTGGGCGCCGATCGTCTGGGGCGTGATCTTGTTTCGCGGTTAGTCTACGGGGCGCGCATCTCGCTCACCATTGGCTTGGTCAGCGTGGTCATTAGCCTTGTGGTCGGCATCATTCTGGGCGGCATCTCTGGCTTCTATGGTGGCGCCATTGACAACGCCATCCAGCGTGTGATTGAGTTTATCCGCTCGATCCCCGAAATTCCGCTGATCATGGCGTTGGCGGCGGCCCTCCCCGCCGACTGGCCCGTCGTGCGCCTCTATTTTGGCATCACCATTCTGTTGGCTTTTGTGGGCTGGACAGGGCTGGCACGCTGTGGTGCGTGGGCGCTTCCTCAGCCTGCGCGAAGAGGACTTTGTCATGGCCGCACGTTTTGCCGGGGCTGGTGAAATGCGCATCATTCTGCGCCACATGCTGCCCTCGTTCCTCAGCCACATTATCGCCTCGCTCACCCTCTCGATTCCTGGCATCATCCTGGCCGAGACCGGACTGAGCTTTATCGGGTTAGGGCTGCGTGCGCCGGCGATTAGCTGGGGTGTCTTGCTGCAAGAGGCGCAAAATCTGCGTTCGGTGGCGCTGGCCCCCTGGGTGTTGACCCCGGCGCTGGCTGTGGTGATTGCTGTGTTGGCTTTTAACTTCCTGGGTGATGGCATTCGCGATGCCGCGGACCCCTACGCCAAGTGATTTTCTAGAGGAGACAAGCATGGCAACTGTGCCAAAACCCGCGGACGCCATCCGTCCGCAAACTGCCCGTCCAGACGAAATTGCGCTTGAGGTCAAGGGACTAAAGACCCACTTTTTCCTTCAACAAGGCATTGTGCGCGCTGTGGAAGATGTAGATTTCACCGTGTTGCGCGGCCAAACCGTGGGCGTAGTGGGCGAAAGCGGCTGTGGCAAATCGGTCATGGCCCGTTCGGTGCTGTCGATTGTGCCCACGCCCGGCCACATTGTGGAGGGGCAAATCCTCTTTCACCGCCAGCTCGAGAAAAACGGCAGCATCACCAAAGATGTGGTGGACATGGCTGCAATTGATCCCAAAGGCCCGTTGGCCCGCTCGATTCGTGGAGCCGAGATCAGCATGGTCTTTCAAGAACCCATGACCTCGCTCAGCCCGGTGCATACGATTGGCAACCAGATCATGGAAGCCATTCTACTACACCAAGAAGTGAACAAAACCGAGGCGCGTCAGTTGGCAATCAACATGCTCGACCGTGTGGGGATGCCCTATCCTGAGCGCACTGTGGATCGCTATCCCTATCAATTGAGCGGTGGCATGCGCCAGCGTGCCATGATTGCCATGGCGCTCTCGTGCCAGCCCTCGATCCTGATCGCCGACGAACCCACCACGGCGCTGGATGTGACGACGCAGGCGCAGATCCTCTCTTTGATGAAAGAACTCCAGGCCGAGCTGGGCATGGCGATTATTTTCATCACCCACGATCTCGGCGTTATTGCACAGATGGCCGATTATGTGGTGGTGATGTACCTGGGCGAAGTGGTGGAGATGGCCGACGTCGAAACGCTTTTCTATGATCCCAAGCATCCCTATACCCGCGCACTGCTACGTTCGATTCCGTTGTTGGGGCGCAAATCGGCCCACAATGTCACCAGCAAACTCACCGCCATTCGCGGCACCGTGCCCGATCCCTATTCCATCCCCAACGGTTGCCCCTTCCACCCGCGCTGCCGCAACGCCATTCGCGGCGTCTGCGATGTAAAAGATCCGCCCTTCCTCGAACTCGAAGGCGGCCACAAGGTGCGGTGCGTACTCTATGAATAGGGCGGAAATCACCCAAACGCCAATCTGGCGCACGCACTCGCTGACCCAGGGGTTTATCCACGACTGGCTGGTGGCTGGTCCCCTGGCCGAGCCTGTGGAGAATCTCGAACAATTTGTAGGGGCAAATTACAAATTACAAATTGCGCAGCAACGGCATCAGGCAATGTCGCGCCTGACTGATGAGCCGATTGAGCTTGCGTCATTTACCCCCACGGGGAGCGACCAGCCGCTGACGTGGCGTATGTGGCGCTGTGATGACGACCACTTTGTCGATCTTTCACGCTTTCATCACACCTGCCACCACCTCTCGGCTTGGGCTTTTTGTGTGGTGGATAGCGCCACCAACCAGACCGTCCCCGCTGTGTTAACCACCAACGGCCCCGCTGACATCTGGGTCAACGGCAAGCCGCTTCACCGTGTCGAGCATTTTTACCATCAACTGCCCGGTCATTCTGCCTGTGCGTTGCCGCTCACGGCAGGCCGCAACACGCTATTGGTGCGGTTTGAAGGCGTCGCCGTGCGTGAATGTCCCTATGTGATGGCATTGCGGCTGGACGAACCTTCTCTGCGCGTGCTGCTCCCCACGGCGTTGGATCGTATGGAGCGCCGTCAGAAATTAGAGGCGATCTTTGACGCCGCCTACCTCGACCGCGATCTGTTCACACGCAACGAGAGCGTCGTCGTGCGCTGGCCTGGGCAAACGCCAATACAGGACTATTTCACTGTGCGCATGCAACGCAAAGATGGGCGCATTTATGGCGAGCATCAGGCGGAGGGCAAACCGATTTCAAGCGTTACCCTGGGCAAAAGCCACCAATTTTCCGCCGATCTGTATGATGTCGTGCTCCTGCCCAGCCTCAACGAATATTATATCCATAACCTGCGCCTGGAACGGCGGCTGGAATGCCGCATCATCGGCAATCGCTACTCCACCGGGCGCTATGGCAGCTATGCCGAGCGGCGCGCCGAAGCCCTGACCGATGCCGCCAAACGCTCGGTGAATGTCTTTGCCGAGATTGCCAAAATGGAACTGGGCGAGTGGGCGCAGATCAACCGGGCGGTCATCGCAGAGACCATCGACAGCATCAACCGCCGCGCCGATTGCAGCGACTTCTATCTCGTCGGGCTGCTGGGCATGGTGGGCCGTTACATCGACGATCCCGGCTTTCCGCACGATCTGGTCGAGCCGCTCAAACGGTGCTTTCTCAACTTCCGCTATTGGATGGACGAACCGGGCAACGATGCCATGTGCTTCTGGTCGGAAAACCATCAGATCCTCTTCCACACCTGCCAAGTGCTGGCCGGGCAAATTTTGCCCGACGAAATCTTTTCCAATGCAGGCATGACCGGCGAAGAACACCGGATCAAAGGCGAACGCATGGCGCTTTCCTGGCTACGCAAGCGCGCGGCGGGTGGCTTTCGCGAGTGGGATTCCAACACCTATTTCGAGGAAGATGTGCTGGCGCTTTCGCACTTGGCCGATTTGGCCGAGAACGACGATGTGCGCGAACTAGCAACGGTGGTGTTGGACAAGCTCTTTTTCTCGCTGGCGGTGAATTCGTTCAATGGCGTCTTTGGCTCTACGCATGGCCGCACCTATACGCCCTACATCAAAGGCGCCTATCTTGAACCTACGTCGGGTATCTCACGGCTGTTGTGGGGTAAGGGCATCTTCAACGAGCGCATTTTGGGCACGGTGAGCCTAGCCTGTGCCGTGGGCTATTTACTTCCGCCGGTCATCGAGGCCATCGCCCTGGACCCCAGCGCCGAAATCTGGAATCGGGAACGCCACGCCGGGGAACTGGAACAGTGGTGCGATCTGGCCGAAGGCGCGTGGGAGGTCAACAAAGTAACCTACAAAACACCTGATTTCATGCTGGCTGCGGCGCAGGATTATCAGCCGGGCGCAGCGGGCTATCAACAGCATATCTGGCAGGCCACGCTCAGCCCCGAAGCCGTGGTCTTTGTCACCCATCCGCCCTGTGTCAGCGAAGAAGGATCACACCGGCCCAACTTCTGGCACGGCAACGTGACCCTGCCACGCGCCGCCCAATGGAAAGATGTGCTGATCAGCATTCACAACCTGCCCGCCGACGACTGGATGGGCTTCACCCACGCCTATTTCCCCACCTATGCCTTTGACGAATACACGATCCGCAACGGCTGGGCTTTTGCGCGTGTCGGCGACGGCTATCTCGCCATCACGGCCTCGACGGGAATTGAGTTGATGGAGCGGGGCAAAAACGCATTCCGTGAACTGCGCGCCTATGGTCACGAAACGGCCTGGATTGTGCACATGGGCCGCGCGGCCCTGGACGGCAGCTTCGAGGCATTCCAGGCAGAGATTCTGGCCTCAGAAGTGAGCTTTGATGGGCTACGCGTGGAGATGGAAACGCTGCGCGGTCAGATGATCTCCTTTGGCTGGACCGGTCCGTTGCGTGTGGATCGTGTGGAAACGGCCATCGCTGGCTTCCGCCATTATGAGAACCCATACACGCAAACCGAACTCTCAGCCGATGTCATGCAGATTGCATTTCAGGATCTGGTACTGCGGCTCAAGTTTGCGTGAGCCGTGATGCGTACTGCGTATCCGATAATTACGGAATACGCCGTACGCAATATGGGGCAAATACACAAGTTAACCCTATCAATTTTCCAATTTGCGTCACTGAACCGGTCTAGAAAGCCACTATGTTCGTTCATCGCTTCTCCACCAACCCCATTATCACGCCGGAGATGGACACGTCGATTGGCGGCAACATCAACGGGCCATCGCTGATCCGTGTGCCCGATTGGCTGCCCAATCTGTTGGGACGCTACTATCTCTACTTCGGCCATCACCAAGGCGAATTTATTCGGCTCGCCTACGCCGATGATCTGGCTGGGCCGTGGACGATCTACTCGCCCGGCACGCTACAACTGGAGCAGACCCCTTGTCACGGACACATTGCCTCGCCCGATGTACATGTGGACGAGGTCAACCGGCGCATTGTTATGTACTATCATGGCCCGGCACTTTCCAAAGAGGCACAGCAAAATGACCCGCTCACCCAGCGTTATCCATTTCTGGGCGGGCAACGAACGTTTGTATCCACTTCGACGGATGGCATTAACTTTGTGTCACAGACAGAGGTGTTGGGGCCAAGCTATTTCCGAGTTTTCCGCTATGAGGGTTGGATTTACGCGCTCGGGTATGCCGGGGATCTGCTTTCGCTCGCGCGATGGTTTTACCGATTTTGAAATCGGGCCAACGCTTTTCAACCGGGATCAACGCCACACTGCCGTGAAAGTGGACGGCGACACCCTCACAGTTTTCTATTCGATGGCAGGTGATTGCCCAGAGCATATTGTGGCTTCCACAATTGATATGCGCCCGGATTGGGGGAACTGGCAGCCGTCGCCGCACGTCTCGGTAATTGCCCCTGAAACCGAATACGAAGGCGCGGATCTGGCGCTGCTCCCGTCGCAGCGCGGTGCCATCCATGAGCGGGCGCGTCAATTGCGCGATCCAGCGATCTTTGAGGAGGACGGGCGCACCTATTTGCTCTACGCCGTGGCGGGGGAGAGCGGATTGGCGATTGCGGAACTGTTTCAATTTAACAACTGATTAAGGAGGAAAACTATGCACCGTGGAATTTTGTTCGCGTTTGCTTGTGTTAGTGCCTGTACAATTTTGCTCATCGTGGCCCTCTCGGCCAGTAGCGCCCCATATCAAGAGGATATTGTGCCCCCAACCCTGGTCAGCCTGACGTTTACGCCGCGTTCGGTTAACACGGCTGATACTGGACAGATGATAACCGTCACGCTACATATTACCGATGAACTCTCCGGTTTCAAACAAGTTTATCTTGACGGATACGCAGAACGGGCACCTCAACAAGAGTACTCACTCGTTCTGACTGAAACACATCGGATCAGTGGCACGGCTCTTGATGGAATTTATCAAACAAGCTTTACCCTGCCTCCCTATAGCGCAGAGGGTTTCTGGGTAGCACGTTGGATAGCAGTCAAGGATCAACTGGATAATGATGGTTTTTACTCCAACATCCCAATTAGCGGGCCACACTCTTATGTCGTCAAACTTGGTTTTTGGAATGCGGTCAAAGAGTACTATCTGCCGTTTGTGCTATCGCAGCGCTAAGCCATCCATAAGTGGGCGCGTCGTTGCGCGATCTGGGTATCTACGAAGAGGATGGGCGAACTTATTTGCTCTATTCGATGGCTGGTGAGAATGGGATTGCGGTTGCGGAATTAGGGTAAAATAGGAGAGTGTTTCGAGTCTAGGATTTGGAGGCCAACATGGGCACACGCATTTTGGAAATTTCCTATCCCGAAGATCTGCTGGGATCATCCGGCGAAACCCCTGAAGAGTTTGAAGATCTGGTGCGATTTTTAGTGGCGGCCAAACTCTATGAAATAGGGCGGATTTCTTCAGGGCGAGCCGCAGATCTGGCTGGGATTGGACGTGTGGAATTTTTAGAGAAGCTCGGTGAAAGAGAGATCTCCATCTTTAACTACTCACTGGATGAACTTGAACAAGAGATCAGTGCAGCGAAAGAGCGTGCGGAGACTCACACATGACCGTTGTTTGCAATACAAGCCCACTGATTCTACTGGCAAAAATTGAACGCCTTTCCCTCATGGCACAGATCTATAGCAAGGTTCTAATTCCACAAGCTGTGTGGGATGAAGTGACTGCAAAACCTGGGTTAGAAACAGACTCTATTCGACAATTTGCGACCAAACGTATCTACCCCTCTCCTCCTCCCGTTGCTCTCCTTCGCCGCATTCCAGATACGTTAGGTGCTGGTGAACGTGCAGCCATTGCCACGGCCTTAGCAGTTGCGGCAGATCTTGTAATCTTGGACGATCAACAAGGGCGGCAGATAGCCAGAGCCGTGGGTCTCCAAGTGACGGGAACAATAGGCGTTCTGGTTCGAGGCGCGCTCAAGAGCACTGATTCAGTCGTTACGTGTTGAAGTTGATCGTCTTGTTGAGGCTGGCATGTGGATAAGCGAACCCTTTTATCATCGTCTATTGTCTGAATTTGGCGAATGAATGACATTGACTCTCTAGCCATAACAGGCAACACTCATTACTCATTACTCATTTTCCCACACAAGGAGACAACCATCCCATGTCAACCCCCATCAAACTTTCGGTTATCGGCGCGGGTAGCGCCACCTTTTCACTGGGTCTGGTCAAGGACATCTGTCTGACGCCCGGCCTGACCGGCAGCCTGATCAGCTTTATGGACATTGACGCCGACCGGCTGCACGCCATCCACAAACTGGCGGAACGCTACGCCGATGAACTGGGCTCGGATCTGCACATCGAGAACACCACGGATCGCGCCGCCGCTCACCGATGCCGACTTTGTGATCAACACGGCGTCGGCGTTGAGCCACTACCATCAGCGCGATGCGCGCGAAGTGGCCGACAAGCATGGCTACTACTACGGCGGACGCTTCCGCACGGGCAACAATTCCAACCTGAAACTCATGCTCGACGTAGCGCACGACATGGAAGAGACCTGCCCCGATGCCTGGCTGATCCAGTCGGGCAATCCGGTCTACGAAGGCTGCACTCTCATGACGCGTGAGACCAATATCAAGGTCTGCGGCCTCTGTCACGGCCATTATGGCGTCTATAACATTGCCCGTGTCCTCGGTTTGACTGACAGAAGACAAGACTCACCTGGGAAGCGCCGGGGCTGAACCACAACATCTGGCTCACCCACTTCTATTACAAGGGCGAGGATGTCTATCCCATGCTGGAGACAGTGGATCGAGGAAGAGGGCGAGCACTACTGGCAGACCCACATTGCCGAGCGCACCCATGACATTCAGATGTCGCGTGGCACGATTCACCAATACCGCATGTTTGGCCTGATGCCGATTGGCGATACCCCACGCCGCGGCGGCTGGTGGTATCACACCGACATCGAGACCAAGAAGCGTTGGTTTGGCGAACCGTGGGGCGGGCCAGATACGCACCTGGGGCGGCCTGTGCATGTGGATGGGCTGGAGAAGCGGCTGGCGCAGATTAAGGAACTGATCCAAAACCCCAACGCCAGTATTATCGAAGCCTTTGGCTCGACCAAGACCCGCGAGCAGCAGGTCCCCATTATCGACGGGCTGGTCAACGACAACGAAGGCCAGTTCCAGGTCAACATTCCCAACCAGGGCGCGCTGGCTGGCGTCCCCGACGACGTGGTGGTGGAACTGCCCGCCATCGTCAACAAGAAGGGCATTCAGCCGCTGCGGGTGCATCCGCTGCCCGCCAAGATCATGTTGGAGCAGATCCTGCCCGAATGGCTGGAGATGGAGCGCGATCTGCTGGCCTTTAAAACCGGCGACCGCTCGATGTTGCTCTACAACGTGCTAGAGGCCGGCCAGACCCATTCGTATGATCAGGCCGTGGCGGTGTTGGAAGATCACATGGCGATGCCCGCCAACGCCGAAAAGGCCGCTTACTACCAATATGACGAGCGGGCGAAGGATCTGCTCCTGGGGCAGGCGAAGGAGTTGGCATAATTCGCGATTGGCGATTAGGAAACTCTCCGGAATCGCCTATCGCCGGTTTTCTGGAGGCGACCATGACTCAAACCACGCTTGATATTCCCATCGCCATCCCCGGCGTTGTGGCGCCCTATCATATGATTTCAGCCTGACGAAAGACGCTGGACGAACGTAAAAGGCTCTCTTACGTTCGTCCAGCGCCCTGGGTCTATCGTCCCTTCGCAAGGAGTTATCCCATGACCACTTTCACCGAATTCCCCTCCAAAGGCATCGCCCGTGCCCTGCGCGATGCCGATCTGCACGAACAAGATCTGCGTATGCATATTTCAGAAGTCGCGCAGCCCGGCGCACGTTCGCACCCGCCGCACCGCCACGGTGGTTTTGAGGCGTTCTATATTTTTGAAGGCCAGGGCACGCTGGAGATCGACGGCGTCGCCCAACTCATTAACACAGGCGAAACCATTACGTTCGATGCTCAAAAACTGCACGGACTGGTCAACAGTGGCGATGGTCCGCTGCGCTACATGGTCATCCGCGCCGGGCAAGAATGAAAATCAGATAGAACGCCGATTAAGCGGATCAAGCAGATTAGAGCGGATATTGCTGAGAATCCGATTAATTCGCCCAATCCGTGTTATCCGCGTTCTATTCCCAACTTTGAAAGCAGGAGTCTATGACACAAGAACAACCGATTCGTGTGGGGATTGCGGGCCTGGGTCGCAGTGGATGGAATATTCACGCTCGCCTGCTGGAGCCGCTGCGCCAGAAGTTTCAAGTGGTGGCGGTGGTGGATGAAGACGCCACACGCCGAGACGAAGCCGTTGAACGCTTTGATTGCATGGCCTACACCAGCTATGCCGATCTGCTGGCCGACAACGCTGTGGAACTGGTAGTGGTGGCGCTGCCCAGTTTTCTCCACGCCGATCTTTCGATTGCGGCGCTGGAAGCGGGCAAACATGCCGTGAGCGAAAAGCCTATGGCGACCTCACTGGCCGATGCCGACCGCATGGTGGAAGCGGCCAAACGCACAGGCAAAACACTCTCCATCTTCCAGAATCGCCGTTATGATCCCGACTTTGTCAAGGTGCAGGAGATCATCGCCTCTGGCGTGCTGGGCCGCATTGTTCAGATCCGCATGACCGAATCCAAGTTCACGCGCCGCTGGGACTGGCAGACGCTCAAACAGTATGGCGGCGGTAGCCTCAACAACACCGGCCCACACTATCTTGACCAGGCGCTGCAACTCTACGGCGACGGCCAGCCCGACGACGTTTTTTGCCATCTGGATCGCACACTTACCTTGGGCGATGCCGACGATCATGTGAAGGTGGTTTTCAAGGGCGCGGGCAAGCCTACCATTGACATTGAGATCAGCAGTTGCGACGCCTTTCCCGCCCAGAAATGGAATATTCTGGGTACACGCGGCGGTCTGCAAGGCACGCCCAAAGAGCTGCGTTGGCAGGTGATGGATGAGGAAAAATTGCCGCCGCGCACCCTGGATACCGCGCCCACGCCCGATCGCAGCTACAACCGCGACGAGATTCCCTGGGTGCAGTATAGCTGGCGTCTGGAAGATTCCGACGCGCCCGGCGAACCCGGCTTTTATCTCGACCTCTATCAGAGCATCCGCCACGGCGCGCCGTTGACCATCACGCCGGAAAGCGTGCGCCGGGTGATCTGGCTTCAGGAGAAGTGTCACGCGTTGTCGCCGGTGTGAGGGGAGAGGATATTGGGTATTGGGGATTAGGTATTGGGTCGTACTACCCAATACCTAATCCCCAATACCCTCTGTGTTACAATAAGCCCACCCTATGTCTGTCCAGTTACATCGTGCCTTATCTTCACCCACACAGGGGGCTGCCATGAAAGAAGTCCGACAACTCTATGAGATCGACCATCGCCCGCCTCCTGAGGGCAAGCTCTCATTTAATGAGTTCATGGCTTGGGCCGCTGAAGATGTGCGCGCTGAATGGGAAGATGGGGAGGTATTGCTGATGTCACCTGCGGCAAGAATTCATCAAGAATTGATGGGCTGGCTCTATATCATTCTGAAACTTTATACACAACATCATCATCTAGGTGTGGTACTGACGCCACCCTTTATGGTGCGCCTGCGGGTGACCGACCAGGGCCGCGAACCCGACCTGATCTTCATTCGCAGCGAAAACCTGGAGCGTCTGCACGACACCTATCTTGATGGCCCCGCCGATCTGTTAATCGAAATTGTCTCGCCGGAAAGCATCAGCCGCGACCGCGGGCGCAAGTATGTGGAGTATGAAGCCGAAGGGGTGGCTGAATATTGGCTGCTTGATCCGCTGCGCCGTCAGGCCGAGTTTTATCAACTGGGGGCAGATGGGCACTATCAGCAGGCCATGTCCCACGATGGCATCTATAACAGCACCAGTGTGGATGGTTTCTGGCTGGATGCGCGCTGGCTCTGGCAAGATCCGCTGCCCAACGCGCTGGAAATTCTGCGCCACCTCCATGTGTTGCCATAACGATTCGCGGCATAGCAACGTTCAGGTGAACTGAACGAAATTCTCAATCAAAGGAGTAAACAAACATGGCAGATCGATTCCCGCTGGTTTTTAGCACGCTGGGTTGCCCAGACTGGTCTTTGGAACGCGCCGCCGAAGAAGCGGTCAAAGATGGCTATGTCGGGCTGGAAGTGCGTGTGCTGAACGGCCAGATCATCCCGTCGGATCTGGACGAAGCCGGTCAACAAGAAGTGCGCGAAATTATGGATCGCCACGGGCTGAAGATTGTCGGCATCGGCGCATCGACGCGCTTTTCCTCGCCCGACGCCGCCGAGCGCCAGGCCCAACAGGACGAACTGCGCCAATATCTGCGTCTTGCCAGTGCCCTGGGCATTCCCTATGTGCGCACTTTTGGCGGCAACGTGGCCGACGGTCACACCATTGACGAGACCATTGACTGGGTGGCGTCCAGCTTGGAGGATGTCATGGACGATGCCGAGGCCGAAGGTGTGACCGTGCTGTTGGAGACGCATGACGCTTTCTGTCGTGGGGCCGAGGTGGCGCGCGTGCTGGATCAGGTGCAGCATCCGCGCCTGAAAGCCGTGTGGGATGTGCATCACCCCTATCGCATGGGCGAATCCATCGAGGAAACATGGGATCTCATCGGCGACCGCGTGGCCCACGTGCACATCAAAGATGCGCGCCGCAAACCCGATGGCGGATGGCAATTGGTGCTGTTGGGCGAGGGCGAAGTGCCCAATAAAGAGGTGGTGGAACTGCTCATGCGCGAGGGCTACCGTGGCTATCTCTCCGCCGAGTGGGAAAAGAAGTGGCATCCTGAAATCGAAGAGCCGGAAGTGGCGCTGCCGCAACATGCCGACGTGCTGCGCCAGTGGATGAATGGCTAGCGGACGGCGGACAACCGACCACAGACCGCCGAACTTAGTCTTGTCAACACGGATAGGACAAACACAGATGGGGGAGCGCAGATCGATCTCTGAACTCCCCCATCTGTGTTTACCAAAAGACAAAGACTTGGTGGTTGTTACTCACCTGCGGTCCGCCGTCTGCGGTCATTCTATCGTCGCTTCCATCTGCGGGCTGTTCCGCAGCGTCTGATAGACCACACAATAGCGTTCGGTGAGTTTGAGCAGGGTGGCTTTTTGTTCTGCGCTGGCGTCGCTGTCCAGATCAAAGCGCAGACGGATCGACGCAAAGCCCACCGGCGCTTCCTTCGAGACCCCCAGCGTGCCGCGGAAATCCAGATCCCCTTCGGCATGGACCGTGCCGCCCCGCACATCGACCCCAATCGCCGTGGCTACCGCCCGCAACGTCACCCCGGCACAGGCCACCAGTGCCTCCAACAACATATCACCCGAACAGAGTGAAAGGCCATCCCCGCCTGTGGCTGGGTGCAGCCCGGCCTCGGCCAGCGCCCGCCCGGTCTCTACGCGGCAGGTGATCCCCGCGCCCAGCTCGCCTTTTGCCTTCAGCGTAATCAGCGCCGCCTCTGGTTCCTCTTTGTACTTTGTCTTGAGCGGCGCTTGCGTGGCCCGTAGTTCCTCAGCATTCATTGCCTATCTCCCTTGTTTTCCTCGGTGAATTTTCGTTCCAATTCCTCAATCACGCTGACCAACTCCATCGGCAGTTTGATCGTGTAGTCCGGCACTTCCAGCGCGTTGGCTGGGATCTTCGAGCGGCGCGGCGCCCAATCCAGCCAGACTGTGGTTAGGCCCAGTGCGTTGGCCCCGGCAATATCGCGCTCCAAATTGTTACCCACCATAAGCACCCGCTCATGCTCGTCAGACGAGATGCCCAGTTCGTCTAGCGCAGCTTGAAACATGCGCGCATCGGGCTTTTCGCAGCCCAGCGTTTCGGAAATGGCGTAAACGTCGAACAATTCATAGAGCTGATACGGCCCCAAATTGTTGGTAAAAGTGTCACATGGCCCGTCCGCCACCAGCGCCAGCGGATAGCCCGTCGCTTTCAACGCCGCCATTAGCTCCGCCGCGCCGGGGATCAACTCGGCGCGCAGGCTGACGCCATGCTCATTCTTCTCCTCGGTTCCCTCATCTATCAACGTATCGCCACAGTCCAAACAGATCGCCCGAATCGCTCGTTTCGTTGTCATCCTCTTTCCCCTATGCTATAGTGCCGCTTTACTCAAAAGCAACCACAGAGATTACAGAGAATATATCTGTTTCTTTGTGATCTTTGCGGTTTAAATTTACACCGGAGGTCTTTCATGCTCAACGTACACGCGCCGTCGGCAGCATTGACTCTGCAAAACACCCTGCCCCCGTTGGCCGCGCTGGTGCGCGATCAACTTGATTGGCAGATCTGGGATGAAACCCACCCCGATCACGGCGCTATCCACAACCCCGACTATGGCTGTGCCGACAACAAGGCTACCAGCCATTTTATCACGGCGGCTGTCTATGCCATGTTGGCGCAAGGAAGGTTGAATGCTGAACTGCTGGCGCGGCTGCTCCCCGCGGCGGATTATCTGATCCGGGCGCAACGGCCCAGCGGCAACATCGATCTGCTTTCGGTGAACTACGATTCCGCGCCCGATACAGGCTTTACGGTGCAGCAGCTTTGCACCATCTTTGAACTCGGCCGTGATCGTCTCGCCGCAGAGGCCGCCGGGCAACAACTCCTCGCCACGCTGGAACGCTTCATCCGCCGCGCCGTGGACGGCATGTTGCTCGGCGGCTTTCACACGCCCAACCATCGTTGGGTCATGGTCTCGGCGTTGACCCAGGCCAAAACGCTCTTTCCCGATCTGGAAATCACCGCTGTGGTGGAAAGCTACTTGGCCGAAGGCATTGACATTGACGCCGAGGGCGCGTTTATCGAGCGTAGCGTGGGCGTCTATGATGCCGTCAACAACCGTTCCCTGCTTTTCATTCACGAAAACTGGGATTGCCCGGACGCCTTGCCCGCGGTGCAGCGTAGCCTTGACTTCGATCTCTATCTGCTCCACGCCGACGGCACAGCCGAGACTGGCCTCTCGCGCCGCCAGGATTATGGCACACGCGAGGTCGCCCTGGGGCTGGTGGCTTGCTATCTGCACGCCCATCACCTCGTCCCCCAACCCTCTTTTTGCGGCGGCGGCGCAGTGGCTGTGGGCAGAAAATCATGATCTGCGCACCCACCTTGTGTGGACAATCTACGCGCTGCTCAAGTGCGGTGATCCGGCTCCCACAGAGGCGGCGTTGCCCACGAGCTATGCCCGCCACTTTCCGCTCAACGGTCTCTGGCGCGTGCGCCGAAACAACCTGAGCGCCTCATTTTTCCAGGGCGTCACCCGCCTGCTCAGTCTCACCTATGGCAAGGCCGAACTGAGCAGCCTCAAGATCAGCCACACCTATTTTGGCACGGCGTGCGGCCATTTCATTGGCGACGATCTGCGCGTGGCCGACAATCAAGCCGTGTTGCGTTCTGAAGGGCTGGGCCGTCCGCGCCGGCCGGGCTATGAACTGCCCCTGGGGCGACCCGTGCCGCCAGAGGATTGGAACGCGGCTTTTGCCAAGCGCGATCTCTACGCCATCCCACCGTTGACCAGCGAACTTGTGGTGGACGAAGCGGACGGTGGCTTTGATCTGCGCTTTCATCACCTGGATGGGTTGGATCATGTGGCAACGCAGATCGCCTTTGACTTCCCACCGGGCGGCACTTGGGAGACCGTCGACACGCGCACGCAGCCTGGTGCCGGGCAAGTGATCTTTCTCAAAAATGGCTACGGCGAAATGCGTTATGGCAGCGACGTGATCCGGATTGGCCCCGGCGCAACGGCCCACGGCATGTGGCAGATGCGCGATGCCGAAACCGCGCCCGGCCATGTGCGCGTTCTCCTCACTTTTTGGACGCCGGTGGATCACCGCTTCACGATTCGCTGCTATCGGGGTCTACGACGCGTAGAGACGAAAACTTTTCGTCTCTACGCAATCGCATCGGCAATATCAGCCCAGCCATAGCCTACTTCAGGGAGGAGTTTGCCGCCCATGTCAACGTCCTTTTCCGCCACGAGTTGCCCGCCCAGGTGTGCGTAAAATGGATGGGCAGGGTTATCGGCCAGCGCCCACACCAACAAAGATCGGCTGCCATTATCGGCGAGGGCTTGGACCACGGCAGAAAAGAGGGCGCGCCCAATTCCCTTGCCCTGATACGAACGCAACAGATAGATCGATGTAACCTCGGCGTCATAGCCTTGAACATCTTTTTGATCAGCATAGCCCGAGGCAAACCCAACCAGACCCACCCTGGGGTCTTCCGCCACATAGACTACGACACGCTCGTCGCTCTCGGTCAGAATGTTGTGCCAGACAGTTGTGCGTTGTTCTGCGGTGCGCACAGCAAAGACCGAGTCTGGCACAATGTCCGTGTAGCTCTCGCGCCAGCTTTGCACATGCACCCGCGCAATGGCGGGGGCATCGTCGGGCGTGGCGGGGCGAATTTGAATGTCACTCATATAGTCAATGCCTCCCCATGAAAAACATGCCAATGCAGGTGTTTGGAATCTTGATATTGGCCCAAATTCGTGAGGATGCGACACGCGCCGTGGTTCTCCACCACATCACGTGCGACACGTTGAATCACATCCATCATTTCGGCCAGTAAAGTAGGCTCGTTGAGCGTTAGCAGTGAATCAATATGCTGCTTGGGAACCACAACAATATGCACTGGATAGAACGGGCGCGTGTGGTGATAAGCCAGCACACGTTCAGTCTCCATCACTTTTTTCACAGGTGTGCGCCCGCTGAAAACTTCATCACAGTAGAAATCATTGGTCATTTGCGCAATCTACTTTCTACGCTGGGCGGTGCAGGTGCAGCGCATACAAATTGCCCGCTTCGTCGCCTACCCACACCATCTCAGTGTGATCGGTGATCGCCAGCGCTGTGATGGGTTCGTCCAGTTGCAGCATGGCAACGGGCTGCCCACTGACCCGATCCCACAGGCGCAGTGTACCGTCCTGGCTGCCAGAGAGAATACACGCCCCGTCCACTGTCACCGCCACTGTGTTGACCCAATCACTATGCCCACGCAGGATCGCTATCGGCTCCGCCACGTCAAAGCGCCAAATCGCCACCGTGCCATCGTCCGATCCAGAGACAAAGCCGCTGCCGTCGGGCAGTAGGGCCAGCGCTGTGACGCTGTTTTCATGACCGAGAAAGATCCGAAGTAGCGCGCCCGTTGCCAGATCCCACAGGCGGATGCTTTCATCCTCAGACGCCGACAACAGTGCTGTGCCGTCGGCGGTGATGATCAGCGCATGCACCCCGCCGCGGTGATCGATGATAGTGCGTTCGGCCTTGCCCGCTGCCAGATCCCACACTTTAATGGCCCAGGTTTCCGTTCCGGCAATGGCCCGTTGCGCATCGGCGGCCACCGCCAACACAGGCCCCCGGTGCGTGCCGATGATCTCGCCATCGCTTGTGCCATCCAAGCGCCAACGTCGCAGCCGCCCTGCCTCGTCAGCGCTGATCAGCGTTTGTGTGGCAGGCTGCCAGGATAGATCCAACACAGGGCTATTATTGGAAAAGGTCGCCAATGTATCTCCACTTTCGGCATCCCATACCTTCATGCTGCCATCTTCCGAGGCTGTGATCACGCTGCCCATTGACGTTATAACAATGCGGTGGATGGCGTCCTCGTGGGGGGGCGAGGACGCGCCGCTCTCGTCAGAAAGCTGCCAGCCCATCACGCTGCGATCCACCGAGGCGGAGAGGGCGCTGCGGCCATCTGTGCCAAAGGCCACACCGGTAATCGGCCCTTCGTGCCCCTGCAAACGCTGGCGGATCTCGCCTGTGGACCGATCCCAGCGCAAGAGGATGCCGTCGTTGTCGCCAGAGAGCAACTCTTGCCCATTCGCGGAGATGTCCACACAGCGGATGCTGGCCGTGTGGCCGCGCAGCGTTTGCCGCAGTGTGCCTGATGCCAGATCCCAGATCCGCACCATCCGATCATCCGCCGCCGTGATCACCTGTGCGCCGTCGGGGCTGAGCACCAGATCGCTGACGAAGCCACCTTCCATTTCGATGACCTGGGTGGATTCGGCGCTTGCCAGATCCCATTGCCGCAGCGTGCGGTCATCCGCAGCAGAGAGCGCACCCATGCCGTCTGGCGTAAAAGCCACCGCCATGACCCGATCGGTATGACCGTGCAGGGTGGCGATCAGCGCGCCGTCCGCCGCCCATAACCGCAGCGTGCGATCATGCGATGCCGACAAAATACGCGCCCCATCCGGCGAGATCGCCACGGCGCGCACCCAATCATGATGCCCGCTCAGCACCGCCTCACATTGGTATGTAGTCAGATTCCAGCGGCGCAGCGTGCCATCCTTGCCGCCAGAGATCGCCCACGTGCCGTCCGGCGAGACGGCCAGCGCGCTCACCCAATCGGTATGACCCGTGAGCACGGCCAGCGGCGCGCCGCTCAATAGATCCCACAACATCAGTGTGCCATCGTTGGCCGCCGAGAGAACACGTTGATTGTCGGGCAATGGGGCAACGGCGTTAACGGTGTCGGCGTGGCCTGTCAGCCGTTGTCGCTGTGCCGATCCCGTGTGGGTATGCTGCCAGCGCGGATGCCAGAAGGGCTGGCCGAGATCCGCCAACCGAGTTCGCGCCAGCGTCCACCAGTGCGGGAAGCGCCATCAGATGGGCGCGTAATAAAATTTGTTGGGCAAAGAGTGCGGGGAACCGGTCGGGCTGCCACTGTGTGAGATGGGGCGCTTCGGCAGCCAGCAGCGCCAACAGCGCATCCAGTTGTTCCGACTCGGCGTCTGTTGCCTGCCGCCGCTGGGAAAGTACCCGTTCTTGCAATTGTGCAAAACCATCTCGGCGCGCAACGTCTTCTAGCCAGGCAAGATCGGTAAACTTTGTAAAATCGGGGACGGGCACAGTGGGTTCATCCAGACAGGTGAAAGGCAGATCGTATGCGAGGGAATTATAGCATAGCGCGGATCAAGGGTTCTCTTGGCGTAGGCGCAGAAATCGGCTTGATCCGTGTGCACCCAATTGGTACGCAATCGCTGGAATCGAGTACACTGGGGAGAGATTTTTGGAAGCCCACAGGAGACCCAGATGGCTGACTATACCGACATTGTGGTGGAACGGCGCGAGCGCGTCGGGTTGATCCAACTTAATCGCCCCGCAGCGCTCAATGCCCTGCGCGCACACTTGCTTGACGAGCTTTTCGAGGCTCTCACTGCCTTTGACCGAGACGACGCCATCGGCGCAATCGTGATCACCGGCAACGAGAAGGCTTTTTCTGCCGGGGCCGATATTAAAGAGATGGCCGACGCCACGCCCGTGGAACTCATGGCGCGCTCGATGAGCACGCGTTGGCATCGCATCGCCACCATCCGCAAGCCCATTATCGCCGCTGTCAGTGGACATTGCCTGGGCGGCGGCTGTGAACTGGCCCTTACGTGTGACATGATTGTGGCCTCGGAAACGGCCAAATTCGGCCAACCGGAAATCAATATTGGCGTCATCCCCGGCGCAGGAGGCACACAGCGGCTGACCCGCATTGTGGGCAAGGCGCTGGCGATGGAGATGGTACTCAACGACCGCCGCCTGACGGCTGCCGAGGCGATGCAAGCTGGATTGGTGAATCGGGTTGCGCCGCTGGATAGCTATCTCGACGAGGCGCTGACACTGGCCTCTCAGATTGCGGCGCGTGCGCCGGTGGCCGTGCAACTGGGCAAAGAGGCCGTAAACAAAGCCTATGAAATGACCCTCACCGAAGGGTTGGCGCTGGAACAAAAATATTTCTATCTGCTCTTTGGCACAGACGACCAAAAAGAGGGGATGCGCGCCTTTGTGGAAAAGCGCACCCCTGTGTGGCGCGGGAAATAATAGGGCTTGGGCTGGTTGCTTGCCCCTTTTTTCTGTGCTACGATTGCCCCTTGACTTAGAAAGGAAATGCGATGGATTGTCCCAAGTGTGGTACGTGGAACCCGGAAGATAAAGATGTCTGTTGGCGTTGCCAGGAAACGCTTCCTAGACCTGTGGTCAAAGAGAAGCGTAAGCCGATGGTATTTATGGGCTTGCCAGTATGGGCCTGGGTGGTGGTGGTGGTGATCTTCTTGGCCCCGATGCTGGGGCAATGTATCTCCTTAACCCCGCCAGGGTAAGGGAGTTCTGTTTTGGCTGCCCTGGTCCCAAATGGGTGCTTGTGGGCGGATCTTTATAACGACTCTTCGCCAGCAAAGTGGCTATATGGCTCATTGCTGGCGTTTTCGTTGTCATCCGAACTAACCAATTCGTGGAGAATCACAGGGCATGAGACAATGGATACCCTGGCCGTGGCGCAATCCTGACGAGGAATCAGCACAACCACAGGCAGGTTGGCGGGCGCTGGTACAGCGACGCATTAGCAGCAACGTCGATCATCTGCGCCCGCAACGCTGGAACTGGTATGCGCTGGTCTATCCGCTGGACCGGGCTGTGGAACGGCAGGCGGCGGCTCCGATAGATGTGCAACAGGTGCGCGGCCTGCGCTACTTCTGGCTGGATGGCCTCTTTTCGGCGGTGAGCGAGAACTTTTACATCAACTTTATCCCGCTCTTCGCCCTGGCCTATGGCGCCACCAACGGCGATGTGGGCTGGCTCACTGCCATCGGCAATCTGTTGGGCGCAATTGCGCTCTTCCCCGGCGCACAGATGCTCGACCGGCTGGACCGGCGCAAACCATTGGTGGTGTGGGCTGGCGGCATCTTTTCCCGGTTGATGTTGTTGGGGCTGGCGCTGATTCCGCTTTTCTTGGGACATCCCTCGTGGGCGCTCTGGGCGATTATCTTGTTCAATGGCGTGCGCGCCTTTATGAGCAATTTCGCCAACCCGGCGTGGACGGCGATGGTGGCTGATCTGGTTCCCAACGCCATGCGCGGGCGCTATTTTGGCAACCGCAACTTGGCGATGGGCATGGCGGCGCTGGCGGTTGCGCCGATTGCCGGTGTCGTGATCCGTCTGGGCAACGGGTGGGCCGGGATGGACTACTTTGGCTATCAGCTGATCTTCTTGCTGGCCTTTGCCACTGGTATGATTAGCACGATTAGCTTTCACCGCATCCCCGAACCCGATGCGCCTGTGCAGACCCAAGTGGGCCAGACAGAGGGAAGTTTTTTACAGGTCTTGCGCGCCAGCCCCGGTTTTTTGGGATTGGTGGTGAGCAGCTTTGTGTGGAATGTGGCGCTTCAGGTAGCTGGGCCATTCTTTAACGTCTACCTTGTCAACGAGTTTCACACCTCGGCCGCCACGATTGGCGTGCTGGCGAGTGTTTCCAGTGCGGCGGCGTTGGCGGGGCAGATCTTCTTCGGCAAAGCGATGGATCGGCGCGGGGCGATTTGGGTGCAGATTATCAGTGGGCTGGGCATTCCCGTGATGCCTGTTTTGTGGCTTTTTGTCACAGCGGAGTGGCAAGTGGGGCTGATCAACATTCTGGGTGGCTTTTTGTGGGCGGGGTATGGCCTCTCCAACTTTAGCCTGCTTTTGGAACTGACGCCAGATTCACAGCGGGCGCGGGCCGTGGCGCTCTATCAAACGTCGGTCTTTGCGGCAGCGGTGTTGGGGCCGATCCTGGGCGGCTATCTGGCCGATGTCATGGGCTATGAATTTATCTTCGTCCTCAGCGCCTTTGGCCGCTTCGCCGGAATTGTGGGCTTTATCTGGCTTTCGGCAGAACCTGCTCTGCGCAGCGGCAAGGGCATTCCGGCGGATGTGGCGTAGGGGCGGACGAAAGACGATGGACGAAAGCCGAAGTGTTTAAGCCTTGCTCAATCTATGCACAGCGGCGCAGATAGAAGGGTGCTTTGGCATAAGCCGACAGTGCCATTTTGATGGATTACGTTGCTTGCCGTTCGTCTTTTGTCCATCGTCTTTCGTCCTCTTTTTACAGAAAGCAAACGACTATGACCTTTGAACTGCTCAAACAGCTAACTGAAACGCCGGGAATTGCCGGGAACGAGAGGGCGATCCGGGCATTGGTGCTCGAACTCATGACGCCGTTGGTGGATGAAATCCGCACCGATGCGTTGGGCAATGTCATCGCCCGCAAGCGTGGCAGCGGCGACGGTGCGCAGCGGGTGATGATCGCCGCGCATATGGACGAGATCGGCCTTATGGTCACCGCACTGGATCGGGGCTTTCTGCGCTTCACCAACGTGGGGGGCATTGATTGGAAGACGCTGCCCTCCCAAGAGGTCATCGTCCACGGGCGGCGCGATCTGCCGGGACTGGTGGGCAGCCGTCCGCCGCATGTACTCTCCACCGAAGAGCGGGAAAAGCCCCTGGGCAAAGAGCATCTTTTTGTCGATGTGGGATTGCTGGCCGATGATCTGGCCGCGGCCGTGCAGATTGGCGATTTTATCTCGATTCAGCGCGAGACCGTGCCACTGGGCGACAAATTCGCCACGGGCAAAGCCTTTGACAACCGTGCATCCGTGGTGGCCTTGATCCTTACCTTGCGCCAACTTCAGAGTGTCCAGCACAAGTGGGATCTCTACGCCGTTGCCACCGTGCAAGAGGAGGTGGGGCTGCGCGGGGCGATTACCAGCACCTTCGGCATCATGCCCACGTTGGGCATCGCCCTGGACGTGACCTTTGCGCGGCAGCCTGGCGCAAGCGACGAGGAGACTGTGGAATGGGACAAAGGGCCAGCGATTGGGCTGGGGCCGAACTTTCACCCGGGGCTGCACAAACGGCTGGTCGAAACGGCCAAGGCGAGTGAAATCCCCCATCTGATCGAAGTGCTGCCCGGCAATTCGGGCACAGACGGCTGGGCCATGCAGGTGACCGGCGCGGGCATCGCCACCGGGCTGCTCTCTATCCCGGTGCGCAACATGCACACCCCAGCAGAGACGCTTGTGCTCAATGACATTGAGCGCACAGCGCGGCTGTTAACCGCATTTGTGGCTGGACTGGATGACGGAGCGATGGCGGCGTTGCAGATAGAGTAACGATTTCAGTAAGGCTGGCGCACAAGTGGGGGGATAAGCGGCGCAAAGTGTTTGAGGTTTCGTGTGTAGAGTGGTAGATTGAACCGCTGGCAACTTGCGGCAATCAAGCAGTCAAACGCATCAATATTATGGCTTAATTTGAATTGAGTTAAATTTCTGATGGCCCAAGCCATATCATCTGAGGTGATTTCGATCTGGTCAAACCGACGTAGCAATCGAAGTGCAGCCTGTAATGACCGTTGGTTCTGTGCCCCTTCAATAATTTCGAGCCAGACTGCTTGACTGATACCAAGACTTTGCTGTTCGACGAACCAGCTTTGGGCGGGTTCATAGCCACGTAGCAAATCGACAACAATGGACGTATCAATTAAAGCGATGACCATTGCTGTTTCGCCCTACGTTGCTCTTTTCGCTTGTTGACCCAGTCTGCGCCGTCCAGACTAACTTGTTCGCTCCATGTGCCAAGTAGCCCTTTTTCAAGAATTTCTTTGGGTGAAAGTGGCTCTACTTTCAGGAGTGCTTCCAGGCTATCTGCCGATAATTTGATCTCACCCTCAGATAGAGACATTCTTTCTTGCTGCACAGAAACGGTCAACTCAGCGATGATAGCGACCCTCTCGCTGGTTGGCAGTTGCAGCGCATCGTTCAGAATTTTGTGATAGGCAGATGATATTTGTGTGGACATTCTAGTTTTCTCCATTCCCGAACCATAAACTAACGCTATCATAGCCTACTTACACAGGGTGTGCAATCATGGTTGAACTTCTCGAACAACTTTCTATGGCGCGCGGTATTGCCGGGCAAGAAGCCGCTGTGCGGCGCATTCTGCGCGAGGCAGTGATGCCCTATGTGGATGCGGTGGAAACCGACAACCTGGGCAACCTCATTGCGCGCAAGGCTCCCAAAAACGCTGGGGAAAAGCCGTTGCGGGTGATGATCGCTGCCCACATGGACGAAGTGGGCTTTATGGTGGTCAAAGTTAACGACAACGGCACGCTCAAGATCCGCAGCGTGGGCGGCATCGACGCCCGCATCTTGCCCGGCAAGCGTGTACTTGTGGGCGAAAAGGCCATCCCCGGCGTGATCTTACAAAAGCCGGCCCATCTCCAGAGCAGCAGCGACCGGTCGAGCGTCACTGAGATTGACAGCCTTGTGGTTGATATTGGCGGCGGCAACGGCATCAAACTCGGTGACATGGTCACCTTTGAAAGTAGCTATGGCGAAGTGGGGCGGCTGCTCAAGGGCAAGTCGTTTGATGATCGTGTGGGTTGTCTGGTCTTGGTGGAACTGCTCAAGCGGGAGTATCCGTGCGAGGTGGTGGGCGTCTTTACCGTGCAAGAGGAGATCGGGCTGCGCGGGGCGAAAGTGGCGGCTTATGCAGTCAATCCGAATGTGGCCTTTGCCCTAGAGGGGACCATCGCCGACGATCTGCCCAAAGACAAAGACGAAAGCCCAACGACCGAATTGGGCAAAGGCCCGGCCATTTCAGTCATGGATCGCAGCGCCTATGCCGACCGGCGGCTGGTGGATCTGCTGATCCGCACGGCCAAAGAGAACGACATCCCCTGGCAGATCAAGCAGCCGGGCGTGGGCGGCACTGACATTGGCACGATTCATTTGGCCCGCGAAGGCATCCCCTCGGTGGCGGTTTCCGTGCCCTGCCGCTACATCCACGCCCCCGCTGCCTTGTTAGATCGGGGTGATCTGAAACATGTCATCGAACTGATGGCGAAGACCTTGGAGCAATTGCCAGAAGCGTGGTCATAAAAAACCTGCCAGGTTTCGGAAACCTGGCAGGTGTAGTTTAACCCTAATACTTCACATCCACCTGCCGTTTGGACTCGGCAGACTTGAGAATGGCATCGCAGATTACGGCGTTTTTATAGCCGTCCTCAAAATCGGCCCCAATCGGCGACACTTCTTTGTCGTTGACAATACAGTCGAGCAGGTGATCGACTTCATGCACGAAGCTGTGTTCCCAGCCGATCATATGCCCCTGCGGCCACCAGTTTTCCCACCACGGATGATGGCCTTCGGAGACAAGCACGTTGTGGAAGCCCTGTGTCTCTTTCGGCTCCTCGTCCACCCAGAAGACCTCTAACTCGTTCAGCCGTTCCAGGTTAAAGACAATGCTAGCCTTCTCGGCGTTGATCTCAATGCGCTGGCCGTTCTTGCGACCAGCGGCGTAGCGGCTTGCCTCCACCGTGCCCAGCGCCCCATTATCGAACTCTACCACGGCGGCGAAAGCGTCGTCGACGGTCACCTTGCCGGTACCGCCTTCTCCATCCGGGCGCTCTTTGATAAAGGTGCGGGTCTGCGCGCTGACACTGGTAATCTCGCCCACGAGATAGCGGCCCAGGTCGATAATGTGCGATCCCAGATCGCCCAGGGCGCCGCTGCCAGCGTTCTCTTTCTTCAAGCGCCAGATCATGGGCGTGTTATAGTGCGGCATGATCCACTCTTGCAGATAGACGGCGCGAAAGTGGTAGATCTGCCCCAGCGCGCCCGATTCCACCAGTTTGCGGATCTGGCGGATGGCCGGCACAAAGCGATAGTTATAGGCGACCATGTGTTTGACGCCAGCCTTTTGCACTGCGTCCAGCATGGCCTTGGATTCTTCCGCTGTGCGGGCCAGCGGCTTTTCACAGAAAACGTGCTTGCCCGCTTCGGCGGCGGCAATACACGGTTCAGCGTGGGCATCGTTGGGGCCACCGTTGTCGAAAAGCTGGATGGCGTCGTTCTCCAACATTTTTCGCCAGTCCGTATAGTAGCCTTCATAGCCATAGCGTTTGGCGGCCTCGGCCACGGCCTCTTCGTTGCGACCGGCAATTGCCACCAAGCGGGGAATCGCCTTAGGCGGATACATCATGTAGGGGATCTTCTTAAACGCGTTGCTGTGGGCCTTGCCCATAAAGGCATAGCCCAGCATACCAATGCCAACTTCAGGCGCGTCACCTTCGGCGCGCGCACCCGCCATTGAAGTAAAGCCACCGGATTCTGCAGCCATGGGGTGTGCTCCTTGGTAGAAAGTGTTGAAAGGGAAATTCGATCAATTCGGGCTACCGTAGTGCGTAGTGCGTATTCTGAGATACGCACTACGCACTACGGTCTATTTCTTCTCAAACGCGGCGTCAAACGCCACATTCGACGGCGAGAAGTCGGCATCGCGCACAACACCCAGGGCTTCGCGTGCGCCGAATTCACGGTCCATGCCGCTGTCTTCCCACTCAATCGACAGCGGGCCGTTGTAGCCAATGCGGTTGAGCGCGCGTACAATCGGATCCCATTCCACGTCGCCATGCCCCGGCGAAACAAAATCCCAGCCGCGGCGATGATCGCCAAAGTTGAGGTGCGACGAAAGGATGCTGTTGCGCCCGTTAAGTTGCACTTTGGAATCTTTCACATGCACATGCACGATCCGATCCGGGAAGGCATTGATAAACTCCACGGGATCGATGAACTGATGGATCAGATGGCTGGGGTCAAAGTTGAAACCAAAGCGTGGATGGTTGCCCAGCGCGTCTAGCGTGCGCTGCGAGGTGTAAATGTCATAGGCGATCTCGGTGGGGTGGACCTCTAGCCCGAAATTAATGCCCTGTTCGTCAAAGAGATCCATAATCGGCGTCCACTGTGCAGCAAAGCTCTGGTAGCCTTCATTGATTTCATCCTGGCCCGTGGGCGGGAAGAAATAGAGCTTGTGCCAGACCGGGCTGCCTGTGAAGCCGTTGACAACGTCCACGCCGAAAAGTTTGGCGGCACGGGCGGTGTTTTTCATCTCCTCAGCGGCGCGCGCTTGCACGCCCTCGGGCTTGCCATCGCCCCACAGGCGCGGCGGCAAAATTGTCTTGTGGCGGGCATCAATCGGATCGCTCACGGCTTGCCCCACAAGATGATTGCTAATCGCCCAACAGTTCAGGCCATGTTGCTCCAACAGATCGCGCTTTTTCGCGCACGTAGGAATCGGATTCCAACGCCTTGTCAACCTCGAAGTGGTCGCCCCAACAGGCCAACTCCAGGCCGTCAAAGCCCCATTCGCTCACCTTTTGGGCAAGCGTTTTCAAGGGCAGATCCGCCCACTGGCCTGTGAAGAGTGTCACTGGTCGTGCCATAGATGCCTCCTTGTACCAAAATTGTGATAGGGGTGGAAAAAATGGGGTATGTTAACGCCAGATAAAGGTGCGGACTTGGCTGGGAGCGCTCGCCGCTTGGATCTCTCTTCCATTGCCTTGATCGGGCAAAATTCGAACCACAGTCACCTGCCAGCCATATTTGGCGACCAGTTCAGCGGGGGGAGCCCACTCTGTATCTAGCCGATAGCTGGTGGATTTGGTCCAGATTGTGGGCGGCAATTCCTGTGTGCCCTCCAACGGCCAGATCCGCAGCACATACCACTCGTTGGGCGCAAGCAGATCGACGCTAATCCAACGAAAGAGGATTTGCTCACTCCTGGGCAGCGTCTCTTCTGCCTGGGGACCGAGCAGTTGCGGCGCAGCGTAGGGCGTCTGCCCGCTTTGATCCAGCCCACGTGCCGATTCGCTAGAGGCAAGCACCGCGGAAGGAACCTGTTCCACCGGAACCAAGAGCGTTTGGGCCGGGCGGATGAAATCGGTGGGTATCAGATTGTTGGCTTTGAGAATCGTCTCTACTTGGGTTCCAAAGCGAATGGCAATGGACACCACTGTATCGCCGGGCAAGACCCGATATTTAAAGATCGATGACACCGTCTGGTTGTTGAGTTCTGCCGCCACGGCTTCGGCCACGGGAATCAAGAGTGCGTCGCCGGGGCGGATGAGTTCATTTTGCAGATTGTTGGCAAGTTGCAACTCTTCAACCGTGATGCCATAAAGCCCAGCGATCCCAAACAGGGTTTCACCGCTTTTGACTTCATGCTTCACTACAAGTGGATTGGGCAGTGCAAACGTTTCAGTAGTGGTTTGGCCTGCATTGTCAGGCGTTGTCACTAATGGCACTGCTTCGGAGGCTTCACCCGTGACCATGTCTGGCTCTGTAATCGGCAGTGCATCCCCGGAGGTTTCGCCCGACTGCGTGCCTGCGTTGGCGCCCCCGCCCAGCAGACTCCCCGTATTGCTTGCCATACGCCACCAAAAGACCACAACCAGCAGCAACGCCAATACCAACACCAAATCTCTCCAGGTAATACGTCGCCGGGATCGATCTGTTTTGGTCAGATCGTGTCCACAGAAGTAGCAGGTTTCGGCATTTTGCGCCACCCGTGTGCCACAATTGGGGCAACGACGCACCGATGCAAGGGATGGGGATACACCTTCTTGATTCATGGCTGCCATTATAGCATTCTTTGCCCAGAAAGCGAACAAGTATTTGTAGCAGAGCGCACCAGAGAGATGCTGGCCGCTGGACCATTTAACACGCATTGCATCGGGAAACCCAACAGAGGGTAAGGGTTCTGCTGGCTACAGCGAAGCAGGCTGGGGGCAAGGCTCTCGTTCAGGGTATAGCGGTTTCCACCGGCTCCAAATGGATGATAATTTCGCCCACGTTAGCCACGCCCATGCGGATGCTGTCCTGCATCTGTGTGCTCAGATCGTGGGCTTCGCTGACCGAAAGCCGCCCGTCCACAAAGACCTCAGCGGCGATAAAAAGCCGCCCTTCCACCTGTCGTACTTGAATATCGTGAGGGTTGGTCAGCGCCGGAATGGCAGCCACGGCAGCATCAACAGCGCGCTCTACACGTTCATGCAGCCCGCGGGTGACGTTGGCCGAGGGTAGAATGTCGGCGGTGGCGGTTTCAATGTGGGTGTAGATCGAGGCCACCTGGGGCAGTCGCTCTGCGATGGTGCCCTCCAAGCGGTCAACGACGACGTGGGCTTCGGCCAGGGTCAGATTTGGATCAACACCCACATGCAGATGAAGCCCAATTTGTGTGCCCACCTGTTGCACCCAGAATTCGTGTAGAGTCACGCCCTGTTCACCCGCCGCCAGTTTGACGGATCGGCGCAGTTCTGCCGCACTTTCTGGGCTGCGTTGGGCCTCCAAGTGGACGGTGACATCTTCGATGCCAGTCATGGCGAGGAGGCGGCGGCGCACCTCGTCGGCAATGCCATTGGCGGCGTCAATCGAGATGCGCGGATCGACGTGCACATGCAGATCCACGGCCACGCTGTCTTGGGTGCCGCGACTGCGGATGCGATGAAAGCTTTCGACACCGGCGACCTCTGCCACTACATTGCCAATCATCTCGGCCTCAATCGGGGCGCGGTCCACCAGCGCGGGTACATTTTCCAAGACGGTAGTTACGCCAATGCGGGCAATCACTACGGCCACAAAGATGGTGACCACAGGATCGGCCCAGGGAAAGCCCAGCGCCACGAGAGTGAGGCCAATTAGCACGGCGATGCTGACATAGAGGCTGGTAATCGTGTGGCGGGCATCGGCCACCAATACCTCGCTTTGCAGCCAGTGGCCCTGGCGCAGCTCCCACCAGCCGGTGATGCCCTGCACCGTGCCGCCGAAAATCAGAGCGCCGATACTCCAGCCGTTGACCACCGTGGGGTGTGGGTTAAGCAGCCGTTCCACCGCACCCACGCCCAACTCCCAAGCCGTGACAAAAAAAAGGGTTGCCATAAGCAGCGCCGCCACCGTCTCAAATTTACGATGTCCATAGGGGTGATCATCGTCGGGGGGGCGGCTGCCCAAGCGCACGGCGATCACGCCGATCACGTTGGCAAGACCATCGAAAAGCGTGTCCAGCCCGTCGGCGATTAGCGAGAGCGCGCCCGTCCACAAGCCTACGCCCAATTTGGCGGCGGTTGCCAACAGGTTAAGAAGAAAGGTGAGAATGAGGACGTGTTCAATGGCTTGATGATTTCGTTCCATAGCCTTTATTGTACACACAACTTTGGCGTAGAGTGTAATAGATCCACCTGCCTGGGCAAAGCGCTGGGTCTATAATGAATCACGATACCCATTGAATATTTACCTTCCGTTCAACAAGGAGACTCCTATGGACCAAATTCCCGAATCTCACCAGGACATTTTTAAGAAAAAAGCCTTTGCTCATGTTGCTACCGTGGGCGAAAATGGCGTGCCACAGGTGACGCCAGTCTGGATCGACTTTGACGGCGAGTATGTATTGATGAACACCGCACGCGGCCGCGTCAAAGATCGCAAGCTCAAGGCCAATCCGACAGTTGCCCTTAGCGTGCAGGATCCGGAAAATCCCTATCGCTATGTGGGGTTGCAAGGGCAGGCTGTAGAGGATACGGAAGAGGGCGCAGTGGATCACATCCACGAACTTTCGCGCCGCTATACCGGGCAGAACTATGGACGCTTCAGCGAAGGCGAAGTACGTGTGATCTATAAGATCAAGCCGGAGAATGTGTGGACGATGGGGTGAGAAATGAGTAACGAGTAAGGAGTAATGGCCCACCGTCTACTCCTTACTCGTTATAGTACGGCCATCAGCCAATCCAAAATTCCAAAGAAGCGCAAAATCGAATAGACCACCACCACGATGAGCAGGCGGCGTACCCAAACATTGGCGTTGGGGTTGCGTATAGCGAAGCGGGCGGCCAGCCAAGCGCCGATGCTCTGGCCCACGGCCATCACCGCGCCGATGCCCCAGTTGATCTCAATCGGCGAAAAAATGAAGACCACTAGCGCCACTACGGTCAAGGCCAATACGATCATTAGTTTGATAGCGTTGGCGTGGACCAAGCTATAGCCTGTCCCCAAGACCATCGCCGTCAAAATGAAGACGCCCACGCCGGCCTGAATGAAGCCACCGTAGATCCCAATCACAAAAAAGATAAGTAGCGTCAAGATGCTGGGGCGACCCTCGGCGACTTCGGACTGTTTGCGCAGCCACTTCTCTGGATTGAGCAGAATCGTGAAGAGGACGATAAGCAACATGCCGCCAATTGCCATCTCCATGTAGCGCTCGTCCAGATCCACGGCGATCAGCGCGCCCACCACCGATCCCAGCATGGCGGGGACGGTGAGCCAGAGGCCGCCGCGCAGATTCATGCCGCCGCTACGCTGGAAGGTAGCGATCCCGGCCACGTTCTGCACAGCCACGCCCACCCGGTTGGTGGCGTTGGCAACTGTGGGGTCCAGTCCCAAAAAGACCAGCATGGGTAGTGTCACCGCCGAGCCGCTGCCCGCCAGTGTGTTGATGATGCCGGCCAGAACGCCCGCGCCGATGGCAAGGAGATATTGAAACCAGGTAATGTCCATGAGGAGTCCAAACTGAGTGAGTGGGTGAGTGGGTATTAGATATTGGGTATTGTGGAGTGGTATCCCAATATCTAATACCTTCTGTTTACAGCCCTGGCACAACCTTCGCCAGTCGCTCGACTGTCTTTTCCAGATCCGTCATGCGCTCGGCAAAGGCGAAGCGCACGTAGCCTTCGCCAGCTTGCCCAAAAGCGCTGCCCGGTGTGGTGGCGATGAGGGCATCTTCCAGCAGGGTTTGCGAGATTGCCAGGCTGTTCTTTTCGGTGGCGGTAAATTTGGCGAAAAGATAGAACGCGCCTTCAATCGGGCTACTTTCAATGCCGGGGATCTCGTCCAGGGCATCGAGCAAAAAGTTGCGCCGCCGTGCATAGTCCGCGACCATCTCCCGCACACAGTCCTGTGGGCCGTTGAGCGCGGCCACACCCGCCGCCATGCTAAAACTGGCCGCCGAGGTGACACTTTGGGTCTGGTAGGTGCGCGCCAGCTTCGCCACGGGCTTGGGCGCGGCCAGCCAGCCCAGCCGCCAGCCAGTCATAGCATAGGCCTTGCTAAAGCCGTTGATGATAATCGTGCGTTCGGCCATGTCTGGTTCCGCTGCAATCGAGCGATGCACATTGCCGTCATAAAGAATGTGCTCGTAGATTTCGTCGCTCATGACATAAGCGTCCACGGCTTTGGCAACCGTCACAATGGCGTCGATTTCGTCCTGTTGGAGGACGCGCCCGGTGGGGTTGCTGGGGCTGCACACCATAATCAACTTGGTGCGCTCGTTGGCGTATTGGCGCAACTGCGCTTCGCTAACGTGAAAATCGGCATCAGCGGGCAGCGGCACATGGATCGGCACGCCACCGTTGAGTTGCACCATAGGCGCATAGCTCACCCAAGCGGGATCGAGGATCATTACCTCGTCGCCGGGGTTGAGCAGTGCGGCCAACGCCGCGTAGATCGACCACTTGGCGCCGGGTGTCACCAAAATCTGATCGGGTGAGACACGCACGTTGTTTTCGCGCTCCAACTTGGCGGCAATGGCATCCAGAAGTTCGGGCGTGCCAAACGAGGGCGGATAGTGCGTGTCCCCGCTGCGGATGGCGTCAAACGCTGCTTCCTGAATATGGCGTGGCGTGTCAAAATCCGGTTCGCCACCGGCCAAGTTAATGACATCTTTGCCCGCAGCTTTAAGTTCACGGCCTTTTTGCATCATCGCTGCCGTGGGCGAAGCTGGCACGGACTGGACGAGTTTGGAGAGTGATTTCATGGTTGTTCCCTTATGGGTGGAGGAAGCGCGGATGGGTGCTTCCTTATCGGATCACATCCGCAATCGCTTCACACAGATAATCCATATTTGCCTCGGTCATCCCGGCCACGTTAATGCGCCCAGAACCTACAATGTAAATCGAATACTTTTCGCGCAGCGCCTTCACATGGGCGGGGGTGAGGCCGCTAAACGAGAACATGCCGCGCTGCCGTTTGATAAACGAGAAATCGCGCTCTACACCCTTTTCGTTCAGCGTCTCCACAAAGAGATCGCGCATGGTGTTAATGCGCTGACGCATCTCGGCCACTTCGCCCTCCCACTGCTGGCGCAGGCTATCATCGCCCAGAATGGTCTCGACGATCTTGGCTCCGTGTGCGGGCGGGCTGGAATAGTTGGTGCGGATGCACTGTTGAATGTGCGTGAGGGCGGCGGCGGCGCTGTCGCTGTCTTTGGCAACCAGGGTCAGCGCGCCCACGCGTTCGTTGTAGAGGCCAAAATTCTTCGAGAACGAACTGGCGACCAGCACTTCGGGGCAATGCTCCGCCACCAGCCGTACACCCGCGGCGTCTTCGTCCAACCCGTCGGCAAAGCCCTGATAGGCAAAATCCAACAGTGGCAGGATCCCCCGCTCTTGGCAGATCTGGCTAATCTGTTGCCACTGCGCCACCGAAAGATCGGCGCCAGTGGGGTTGTGGCAGCAGCCATGCACCAGCAAGACATCGCCCTGGGGAATGGTGCGGATCTTTGCCAGCATGGCTTCAAAATCCACGCCATTGGTGCTGGCGTCAAAGTAGGGGTAACTGTCCACTTTCAAGCCCGCCGATTGAAAAACATTGGGGTGATTGGGCCAGGTGGGTTGGCTGAGCCAGACTGTGGCGTCTGGGTAAAAGCGAGCGACGAATTCACCGGCCACGCGCAGCGCACCCGTGCCGCCGGGAGCCTGAGCCGTGGCCGTTCGCTCTGCGCGGATAACGGCGTGATCTGCGCCGAAAACCATGCGCGCCGTGGCGGCGTTGTATTCGGGCGAGCCTTCAATGGGCAGGTAGCTTTTGGTGGTTTCGTCGCGCTCAATGCGCTCCTCGGCTGCTTTCACTGAAGGCAGCACCGGCGTGCGTCCAGCTGCTATCTTTATAGACGCCCACACCCAGGTTAATCTTCTTGGGATTGGGGTCTTTCTTAAATGCATCGGTCAGCCCCAGAATGGCATCGGGTGGGGCGGGAGTAATGGTCTCGAACATGGGATGGTCCTTGTGCGTAATGGGTTCACTTGAAACGTTCGGCAACAAGCGTAGTGCGTAGAGCGTAATCCGTCAATTTTGGGAAGGAGGAAAGAGAGGACGAAAGACCAAAGACGATGGACGAATGTAGAGAAACAGATGTGAAATCAGATTCTGAACGTTCGTCTTTCGTCCTCGGTCCCTCGTCAGCTTCCATCCACAAACAACTCAACCACCTCAAACCGCTCTACATCCACCAACCCCTGATCGGTCAGCTTCAACTTGGGGATCACCTCCAGCGCCATGAAACTCATCGCCATGAAGGGATCATGCAGCGGCGAGCCTAGCGCATGGGCGGCGGCAATCAGACGATCATAGCCGGCGCGCACCTGCGGCGATGGGGCGGTCACTCATCAGCCCGGCCACGGGCAGCGGCAGCGAGGCCACAATTTCGTTGCCGTGGGCCACAGCCAGCCCGCCGCCCACACTGCCCACGGCTTTGGCCGCCGCCAACATGGACGCATCATCCGCGCCAATCACCACCAAATTATGGTGATCATGGGCCACGGTGCCGGCAATCGCGCCGTGGCGCAGACCGATGCCTGCAATCAGGCCAAGGCCCATTGCCCCGCTGCCTGTGTGCCGGTCGATCACGGCCATTTTGAGCAGATCACGGGTGGGGTCGGCCACCACTTCCCCGTTTTGGACCGTGGGATCAACTCGCCGCTCCTCAGTGACCAGTTGATCGGGCAGTGAGACAATCGCGCGTACCTGTCCCGGCTGGGCGGGGATGCGAAAATCCAGCGCGGCCCAATCCACGTTGACCCTGCCGCGCACCGCTTGGGGGATGACGGTCTTGGCGGAGATCTCCTCGATTAACGCTCCATCCTGGGCCACCAATCGCCCACCGGCGTAAACTTGGCGGGCGTGGAAATTATACAGATCATCAAAGATGACCAAATCGGCCACCCGTCCCGGTGCAATCGCGCCCCGCTCATGCAGCCCAAACCACTCGGCACTGTTAAGCGTTGCCATGCGCAGCGCTGTAATGGGATCGATGCCAAAGGCAATGGCTTCGCGTAGCATATAGTCAATGCTGCCCTCGTCAAGGAGATCGCCAGGGATGCGGTCGTCGGTGCAAAGACAGATGCGGCGGTGGTTTCGCTCATTGATCAGCGGCAACAGCGTGTGCAAGTTGCGAGCGTTGGTGGCCTCGCGGATCAAAATATAGAGGCCGCGTGCCAGCTTTTCGGCGGCTTCGTCCACCGTGGTGCATTCGTGTTCGCTGCCAATCCCCGCCGCTACATAGGCAGTAAGGGCTTTGCCGCGCAACGCCGGGGCGTGGCCGTCAATCGGGCGTCCGCGGAAGGCGGTGATCTTTGCCATCACATCATCTGCGCCCGCCACCACGCCGGGGAAGTTCATCATCTCGGCCAGCCCGTGGACGGTGCCTTCGGCCAACAGTGCCGCCAGATCGTCGGCGGTCAGCGTTGCGCCGTTGGTTTCCATCCCTGTGGCGGGCACACAGGACGGCGCCATGATCACCACATGCAGCGGCAGATCTCGGCTGCTCTCGGCCATGAAGCGCACGCCAGCCAGCCCGGCCACATTGGCGATCTCGTGGGGGTCGGTGATCACTGTGGTGACACCACGCGGCAACACCGCCGCCGCAAATTGGGCCGGTATGCACAAAGGCTGCTTTCAATGTGAACGTGGGCGTCGATCAGTCCAGGGGCGACGTAAGCGCCGCCCAGGTCGATCTCGGTGTGGGCGGTGTAGCCAGCGCCGATTCCGGCGATGCGATCCCCAAATATGGCGATGTCGGCTTCTTCGATTTCGCCAGAAAAGACGTTGAGGACGCGCCCATTGCGCAAGAGAAGGTCGGCGGGGCGATCGCCCCGCGCCACCGCCAACAGATCGGCTTGGGTCACAACAGGCTCCTTCGACGCAGTAGACGCAAACACTGTCAAAATCAGTGTGGCACCGGGCGAATGACTTTCATGGCGATTGGTGAGCATCAGGTGGGGTGACCACCTCTTCAATCTCATCCACGTGGCGGCGGAAGTGCTGCCAGTAGCGTTGTTGCTCAGCGGGGCCAGTGCTGGGATCGGGGAAGCGTTGATCGGCTTTGTGTTGGCCGCGGGTCATAGCCTCTTCCATGTTGATGCCAGATTGATAGGCGATCTTGAAGAGCATTACTTGCAGATCGCTGAGTTCCAGCGCCAGCAGATCGCGTACCTCATTTTCGTCCGCCGGGTCGAGGGGACGGTAGCCTTCCAACATCTGCACCAACTTGCTGATCTCACCCAACTCTTCCACGGCGTGCAGCAGCGTATGGCTCACCAGCACCCGATCCCAGGTGCGTGCTTTGTCCCACGCTTCCAGCCAACGTTGATAGTCGCGGATGTGCATAACCTGTCCTATACCAACGCCGTCACGCGCTGCAACCGCCGCACAAAATCGGCGGATTTGAGTTGCCGTTCTAGCACGACAACAAGATAGCGGTAGAGGATGCTTTCTGCGGCTTGTAAGATGTGGCTGCGGATCTCCAGTTGTCGTACTGATCCCCAGTTGCTGCGCTGGAGATGGCGCAAAATTTTGAGAATATCGGGGGAGAGCATTTCCACGCCGGTCATGCCCTCGGCACACGCAGAGCAATAGACGCCACCCGCGTGCAGGCTCAAGTAGTTCTCCACAGGCTGAAGATCCTCACCGCAGCCAAGGCAGTGGAAAAACTCTGGCTGGAACCCGGCCAGGCTAAGCAGATGCAGCTCAAACCAACGCAACAGAAGGTCCGGGTTACTCTCTCCCAGATCCAACTCGCGTAGCGCCAACAGCAGCAGATCCCACAGGTGGGCGCTGTCGTCGCTGGCCTCACCAAAGACATCTACCAACTCGCCCACATAGCTGGCGCGGCTGATGCCTTCTAGGTTTTCGCGCAGATGACGGAAGCTCTCAATCGTCACTGCCTCGGTGATAATATCCCATGTGCGCGCCTGGGCCACCAACAGCGAGACGTGGGTGAACAACTCCAAATGACCGGCCTTGCGGCTTGTGGTTTTGCGGATGCCTTTGGCGATGAGGTCGAGTTTACCCTGGTTGGGCGTAAAGACGGTGAGCACACGGTCAGCGTCGCCTTGATCACGCCGCCGCAACACCACACCTGTGATACGGTTGACACGACTGCGATTGCTCATGCAGCAACCGCCTTTCTGAATGTTAAAAACGTTCCTTGTTTGCGAACCTTATTATACCATGCCAGAAGGAGGCGTTCCAAGAGGCGGCGCGCTTCATCTTCTTTGTGGAAAGTAAGAAGATCTTTTACTATGTAAGCACGTAAGTGATAGACATGAAGTCGAGGATGTGCCATGCCTCTCCATCTTTATTTGAGCCTTTATGCATCAGGCTCTGTGCCAACCGGCTGGAATCCACTGCGAGGCGGTACCCTTAAATATCCAGTACGCAACCCACAGGTACGCCGTTATCTTCAAGAATTATTACCCGGTAAGTGGCAAAAGGTGGTTAAACAGGGAGATATCGGCGAAGTCCACTATTTTGAACATGCTTCAGGCCAAGTTGCTGGCGTGAAGTTTTTCGCTCGCGAGGGAGGCTCATGAAAAATTTAATTGAGCTAGACGTTTTGTTGGCAAATTTATCGGATCAGCAACAACGCTCGTCGTTTGCTTTTCTCTGTTTGGGGATTACTGAATCGCTTGCGGGTGGCGCTATGAATGCTACTGAGGCACTTCAACAATTTTTTCATGCAGATAATTGCTTGTTTGTGCATAAGCGCTTTCAAGAGAAACTTGCAGATGAGTTGATGAGCCGTGGTGTACAATTGGCAGATCTTTTTGAAATTCTACCTGTGGAACAGGCACAGCAGGAATTCCAACGCGAACTCAACACAATGCATTCACTCTGCCTTCAAATGCTCAATGAGCAACGGGTGGCAGCGTGAACACTATTTTGGCAAAACTAGGATACCATCATGACCACACCCCCATTACAGGGAATCAACACCTTTTACTATTATCGAGATCTGCCCGCCGCGCTGCGTTTCTATCAAGAAACCCTCGGTCTGGCATTGGTGGCGGATCTCGGCTTTGCCAAGATGATCCAAACCGGGCCGGGATCATTCCTCACGCTGATGGATCTGGCCTATAGCCAACACAAGCCCGACGAACCCAAGACCGTCACCACAGCCTTTGTCAGCGAAGAGGTGGAGGGCTGGTATGCGCATCTGCGCGAGCAGGGTGTCCCCATCCACCACGAGTTGAAATCTGACCGCGCCAAAGCCCACGAAGGCTTTGTGGCGCTGGACCCTGAAGGCTACTTTTTGGAATTTGAGCGTTTTAACCCGCACCCGGAAAACGCGGATCTGCTGCCCATGTTGCAGGCCATTCCACCACTGGCCGCTGGCCCGGACGGTCGCTTGCCCATCAGCGCCACAGTGCTTTGGCTCTATTACAACGATATGGCAAAAGCCCAGGAATTTATTGAACATGGGCTGGGGTTGGCAATGGTCACGGATCAGGGCTTTGCCAAAATTTATCCCGTGGCCGGGGGCAGCTTTCTCGGCCCTGTGAAAGCGGGCGACGGACTGCATCCCTACACCAAAGATAAACTGGTCACCGTCTCCTTCCTCACGCCGGATCTCGACGCCTGGCTGGCTCATTGGGAAACCTATCCCCACTTTGAGGCCCACACCATCGAAATGGAAGAGGTCAAGGACCGTGTGCGCTTCCTCTACGGATTCGACCCCGAAGGCCATTTTGTGGAGTTCGACGAATTTTTGGACGTGGCGGAGAATGCCGAGTTGATGGCGCGGCTGAGATAACAATGTAAAACGAGAGGGGTGACATGATCATGTTACCCCTCTCGTATCCCCCTTTTGCCACCTTTTCCCCTCTCCCGTACAATAGGCCAATGACCCTTTCACACATCCTCACCGACCTGCGCCGTGACATTGGCTTCATGAGCAACGTGGCGGCGTGGCAGATCTTGCCCGCTCGCTCGGCGCAAGTGGCAGACTTTCCCGATTGGCTGTACCCTGCTTTGCGCGGGGGATTGAAGCAGAGGGGCATCCACCAACTCTACAGCCACCAACGCGCCGCCCTGGATGGCAGCGCTGCTGGCGAGAACGTAGCCGTAGTCACCCCCACGGCCAGCGGCAAGACCCTTTGCTACAACTTGCCCGTGCTGCAACGACTACTCGCGGACCCCGACGCCACGGCGCTCTATCTCTTTCCCACCAAAGCGCTGGCCCATGATCAACTTGAGGAATTAGAGGGGTGGAGCGCCCAAATCGGCGGCCTTCCCATTGCCACCTATGACGGCGACACGCCCCAGTCTGCGCGCAGCCAGATTCGCCGCAACGCCCGCTTGCTTCTCACCAACCCCGATATGCTGCATGTGGGCATGTTGCCCTATCATGGCACGTGGGCGCGCTTTTGGGCCGGGCTGCGTGTCATTGTCATCGACGAGATGCACGTTTACCGCGGCGTCTTTGGCAGCCATGTTGCCAACGTGTTGCGCCGGGTGCGCCGGATTGCCGCCTTCTATGGCAGCCATCCCCAAGTGATCCTCACCAGTGCCACGATTGCCAACCCGCGCCAGCTTGCCGAAAGCCTGATCGAAGCGCCGGTAACCCTGATCGAAGAGAACGGCGCCCCGCGTGGCGAAAAGCACATTATCCTCTACAACCCGCCGCTCTATGACGCTGCCCGTGGCCTGCGCCGCAGCAGTGTGCTGGAAAGCCAGGATCTGGCGACGCGCCTTTTACAAGGCGGCGTGCAGAGCATTGTCTTTGGCCGCGCCCGCCTCACTGTGGAAGTAATCCTCACCTATCTGCGCGAACGGCTGGCCCGGCTGCGCGGCGAGGATAGGCTTGATCTTGATCCGCAGATGGCTGTGCGCGGCTATCGTGGCGGTTATCTGCCCGCCGAGCGCCGCGATATTGAGGCTGGGCTGCGCGCCGGAAATGTGCGCGCCGTGGTCGCCACCAATGCCCTGGAACTGGGCATCGATATCGGCCAACTTGAAGCCGCGCTGATCTGTGGCTATCCCGGCAGCATTGCCAGCACCTGGCAGCAGATGGGGCGGGCCGGGCGCACCTTGGGCGCGTCACTGGCGATCCTGGTTGCCACTGGCGGCGCGCTGGACCAGTACATTATTAGCCACCCCGAATATTTGCTGGAGCGCAGCCCGGAACACGCGCTGATCAACGCTGACAACTTGATGCTGCTGGTGGATCAGATCCGCTGTGCTGCTTTCGAACTGCCTTTTCGTGTGGGCGAAAGCTTCGGACAATCGTCGGTCACGGCGGATGTGCTGGCACTTTTGGCCGAGGCGGGCGAAGTGGGGCAGCACGGTGAGCGCTATCTCTGGCAGGGCGAGGGCTACCCCGCGCAGCGCATCGGCCTGCGCAGCAGCGGCGGTGATACTGTGCTGATTCAACGCCGCGGCCCCAACGGCACGCAAACCGTGGTGGGCGAGGTCGACGTCGGCAGCGCGCCCATGTTGGTCCATGCCGGCGCAGTCTATATCCATGAAGGCCAAAGCTACTTGGTGGATGCGCTGGATTTGGCGAACCACTTGGCGCAGGTCACCCCGGCGGCGGTGGATTTTTATACCGATGCCAGCGCCGAAACGCAGATCGATGTGTTGTCGATTCACGATCAGCGCGCCGATCCAATGGCGACGGTGGCCCAGGGTGAGTTGGCCGTCACAGCGCAGATCACAGGCTATCGACGTGTGCGCCACTATACCCACGAAACGTTGGGCAGCTATCCGCTGGACTATCCGCCGCAGACGTTGGAGACCAGCGGCTATTGGTTTGAAGTAACATCCGCTGCCCAGGAACGGCTGATCGGGGCGGGGCAGTGGTTCGATTCACCCAACAATTACGGGCCAAACTGGGCCGAACAGCGCCAAAAAGTGCGCGAGCGTGATCAATTCCGCTGTCAGGAGTGTGGCGTGGCCGAATCGCCCAACAACCAGCACGATGTCCACCATCTGATCCCGTTTCGCACCTTTGGCTATGCCCCCGGCCACAACGAAAATTATACTCTTGCCAATCGACTCAGCAATCTGACCCTGCTTTGTCGTCGTTGTCATCGTCGCATTGAGGCGGGCGTGCGTACGCGCGGCGGGCTGGATGGTCTGGCCTATGCGCTGCAAAATCTGGCCCCGCTCTACCTCATGTGTGATCAGGGCGATCTGGGCGTGGCTGTAGTGCGCGAGGGCGAAGGCGCGGTGCGCTCGGACGGGCCGCGCATCTACATTTACGAGCGCATCGCCGCCGGGCTGGGCTTTAGCGCGCAACTCTATGAGCGCCACGCCGAATTGCTGGCCGCCGCCGAATCGCTGATCCGCGGCTGTGGCTGTCAACACGGCTGTCCGGCCTGTGTTGGGCCAGTGCTGCTGCATGAAGAGACGGCGCGCCCGCTGCTGCAAACCAAACAGTTGACCCTTTCGCTGCTGGCTGTGTTGCAAGATCAAGAACCAGACCTGCCCACACCGTTGCCCGTGGCGGATGAAATCGACTTTTTCAACTGAGGCAGAGGTTCACCGCAGAGGCTGCCGAGAGCGTGGAGATTTCCAGAATGGAACGCAGATGACGCAGATTTTACAGATTTCCGCAGATCTGAGCGGCAATTTGTCATCCGTTCAAATTCGCTCAATCCGCTTTATCCGTGTTCTATTCTGCTCTCTGCCTTAAATTTTCTGGAGACGACGCATGACCACCCTTCACACCACCCAGATCGACCGTAGCGCCACGTTGATCAACTTTGGCATCGGCCAGCCTGGCTTTGATCTGCTGCCACATGAGATCCTGCGGCGGGCGGCGGCGGCGCGCTTTGCCGAGGGCGACAACGAATTTCTCAACTACGGTTACGAGCAGGGCGACGAGCGCTTTCGGCTAGCCCTGGCCGGGTTTTTGAGCAGCCAATATGGATTGCCCGTGGACGCCGAAACGCTGATGATCACAGCGGGTGCGTCGCAGGCGCTGGACCAGATCTGCACGCTCTATACCCAGCCCGGCGATACCATCTTTGTGGAGGAACCCAGCTATTTTATCGTGTTGCGCATCCTTTTGGACGATCACAAACTCAACGCCGTGCCCATTCCCACAGATGAGCATGGGCTGGATGTAGACGCCCTGGAAGCGGCATTGCGCCAACATCGCCCCAAACTGCTGTACACGATTCCCACTTTTCAGAACCCCACCGGGCGCACCCTGCCCGCGGAGCGCCGCGACCGGCTGGTGGCGTTGGCCGATCAACACAATTTTATGATCGTGGCCGACGAGGTCTATCATCCGCTGAGTTATGGCGATGCACCGCCGGCGCCGTTGGCCGCCCAGATTGAGAGCGGGCATGTGCTTTCGATCGGCTCCTTTTCCAAGATTTTGGCGCCAGGGTTGCGCCTGGGCTGGGTGCAATCTCGGCCCAATCACGTGGCGCGCTTTGTGGAGAGCGGTCTTGTGGATAGCGGCGGCGGGCTGAACCATTTCACGTCGAATATTGTGCGGGTGGTGTTGGAAGAGGGCTGGCAGGGGGACTATCTGGAAACGCTGCGCCAGACCTTTCGGGCGCGCATCCGTGTGATGGACGCGGCGCTGCGCGAGACAGGTCTCTCGGCGCAGTGGCGCATCCCCGACGGCGGCTACTTTTTCTGGCTGACCTTTGACGAAGCGGTGAACACGGCTGATCTACTGCCGCTGGCCCAAGCCGCCGGCGTGGGTTTCTTGCCGGGGAGTAAGTGTAGCAGCCGGGGCGAACTCAACCACTGTCTACGGCTGAGTTTCGCCCACTATGACGAAGCGATCATTATTGAGGGGATTAGGCGATTGGGGCAGATATTGCAAGGGTAGGGTAGGCGTGCAGATCGAGTTTGTACCCTAAAACCTGCATTTACAAATAGCGTTCCAGAAATTCGGCCATCTGTGTAAAACTGTCGATGCGGTTTTCCAGTTTGCTGATCTTGTGGCCTTCGTCGGCATAGTGCAGAAATTTCACGGTTCCACCCGCAGCGCGCACCCGCTCCACAATTTGCTCGGATTCAAAGAGCGGCACGCGTGGGTCGTTGTCCCCGGCGATGACCATGAGCGGCACGGTGATGCGCTCGGCTTTGTGGATGGGCGAAAGCTGTTCCAACAGGTCGCGGTGATGCTCCAGGCTGCCATACTCCTGGGCGCGGTGATGGCGTCGCCAGGCGCTGGTGCGCTCCATAAAGCTGACCCAGTTGGCAATGCCCACGGTGTTGATGCCGGCGGCGAAGAGTTCGGGGAATTCGGTGAGCGCGGCCAGCACCATATAGCCGCCATAGCTGCGGCCATAGATGGCGATGCGGCTTTCGTTGATGGCATCCTGTGTTTGCAGCCAGCGCACAGCATATTTCAGATCGGTGACGCTATCGGGGCGCTTTTCCAGTTCGTCCAGCGCGGCATATTCACGGCCATAGCCTGTGCTGCCGCGCACATTCGTCCCCAAAATGGCATAGCCACGGCTCAGAAAGTATTGAAAGCGCACATCGAAATCGGGGCGAAGCTGGCTGGTGGGGCCACCGTGGACATAGAGAATACATGGATAGCCACCCGGCGGCGGGGGCGTCGTGGGCAGATAATAAAAAGCGGGAATCAAACGGTCATCAAAGCTGGGATATGTGATCAATTGAGGAGCCACAAACGAGCGCTGTGCAATGCCCGCCAGATCGCTATGGGTTAACCGGCGCAGTGTGCCCTCTTGCACATCAATCGCCCAGATGTCTGACGGTGTGGTGGGCGTCATCAGATCGCAGACAAGCGTTGTGCCACTAAACGTAATGTGGCTGATTTGCCCCTGGGGCAACCCCTCAATGCGACGACGGCTGTTACTATTCAACGTCAGCACCCAAAGCTGGCTATACCCCTCGGCATTATAGGTGTAGGCGGCGTGGGTACTTTGGTGGTCGATGGTCAACAGTTCGAATTCGCCATTTTCGCTGTGCGCCTCGGCGGTTGCCAGCGCCTTCAACTTGCCCGTGGCTACATCCAAGTGGCAGATTGCACCGCCATCGTGGGGGCGGTCGCTGAGCAGATAGACGCCCCGTTTTGTCCATGTGGCCGCATGATAGACAGCCGGTGATTGCTCGGCGGTCAGGTGATCTTCGTTGCCCGTTGCCACATCAATCCCATAGAGTTCGGTTTGCAGCGGACCCACATCTTCGCCCACCAAGACCTGGCTTTCGTTGGGCGACCATGCCATCACGCTACGATTGCCCAACATCTCACACAGGAATTCGGGTGTACCGCCGTCAACCTGCATCTGATAGAGATCGAAATCTACGCCGTTACGGGCATTGCTGGCATAGAGAATCCGCTGTCCGTCGCGGCTCCACGCTCCGAAGCGGTGAATGGCCGCATCGTCTGTGGTCAGCCGACGCACATCGTGGCCGTCGGCGCTGCCGTACCCTGTAATCAAATAAAACTGTTGCAGTTCGTTGCCGCCCACATCGCCCACGGCAATCAGATGCTCGTTGGCGCTGTTGCCGTGAACCTCCCACACTTTGTCGGACAGAAAGGTTAACTGGCGCGGCCATTCCCCAGGTTTGGCGTCAGTGCCAACGCTCCACACTTGGTCGTTGCCGGTGATGTCGCTGAGAAAGGCGACCCGGCGACCATCGGGCGAGATCACCGGAGCCGTAGTGGCGCGGATGTTGAGATAGCGGGCAAAGTTGGTCATGGGTATAGACCTTTCGGGTGGGGAGTGGGTATTAGATATTGGGTATTGCGTTATCCTAATCGCCAATACGTAATATCTATGGCGTCGGCACTGGCACAAAGAAGCCCATAATTGTCTCCTGCCACGCCTTGATCTGCTCGATTGTTTGCGGCGAGGTCAGCGAAATGGCAATCACGGCCAGCAGGGTTAACCCGGCCAGCATAAGAATTTGTCGATAGGGTTGTTTGGGGCCATCTGGCTCTGGACGGCGACGGCGGCTCATTCTGCCCGCTCTGCCAACTCGGCCCAGCGTTCCATGGCTGCCTCCAGCCGTGCGGTAAGCGCTTCTAGTTGCGCGGCCAGGCTTTGGACGCGCGTATAGTCGCTGCCGCTTTCGTTAATTGCCGCCTGGATTTTGGCTTTTTCGCTCTCCCAATCGCTGATCTGCCCTTCCAGTTGCTCCAACTCGCGGGTTTCTCGCCACGAGAGCTTGGCGGGACGCGCTTCGTCTTTTGTCTTTCGTCCATCGTCGCGCCCGTTTTGAGAAACTGGCGCAGACTCACGCGTGGTTGTCATTTCCGCCCGGCGCAGCCGCTGATAGGTCTCATAGGGAGACGGATGAGCGCGGGCCGAGTTTGCCCCCTTCAAACGGCACGATGAAATCCACAGTTCGATCCAGAAAGTAGCGATCATGGCTGACAACAATCAAGCAGCCGCCAAAGTGATCGAGAAATTCTTCCAAAACCGTGAGCGTCTGAATGTCAAGATCATTGGTCGGCTCGTCCAAAATCAGCACGTTGGGGCGGTGGATTAGCGTGCGCAGCAGATAAAGGCGGCGACGTTCGCCCCCGCTGAGGCTGCCGATGCGCCCCCACTGCATGGCCCGCGGAAAGAGGAACCACTCCAACATGTGGGCAGCTTCCACACGCTCGCCGTCCCGGGTGCGGATCAGCGGCGCTTCCTCTTCGATGAACTCGATCAGCCGCTTGTGATCATCCAGATCCGCGGCGCGCTGATCGTAGTAGCCCCGTTGCACTGTCTCGCCCCGATCCAGCGTGCCGGCGTCGGGGGCTTGTTTGCCCGCCAAAATGTCGAGAAAAGTGCTTTTGCCCGCGCCGTTGGGGCCAAGAATGCCGATCCGATCCCCCTGTTCCAAGTGGAAATCTACGCCGTCCACCACGCAATTGTCGCCGAAACATTTAGTGACGCCGGTTGCCGTCAGCACTTTTGTGCCCAACCGCTGCGTTGCCAGGGCAATGGAAACCGTACCCTGTCCTGAATCATAGGCGATCTTCTGCAACTCCTCGACACGCTGAATGCGCGCCTTTTGTTTGGTGCCGCGCGCCATGGGCGCACGCCGCACCCATTCCAACTCGCGTTTAAGCAGTTGCCGCCGTTTCTGTTCATCGGCCGCCATCCGCTCGTGGCGTTCGTCGTGGAGTTCGAGATAGCGACTGTAGTTGCCGGGATAGCTCACCAATTTCGCGGCGGTCTAGCTCAAGAATGCGGTTGACAACGCGGTCCAAAAAGTAGCGATCATGGGTGACCATCAGCAGCGCGCCCGGCGTGGTCACCAGATATTCCTCCAGCCAATCCACGGTTTCGGCGTCAATGTGGTTGGTCGGCTCGTCGAGGACAAGCAGATCCACGCGGTCGATCAGCGCCCGCGCCATCGCCACGCGCTTGCGCTGTCCACCGCTGAGCGTGCCCACAAGGGCGTCAAAATCATCAATGCCCAGCCGCGTGAGAATCGCTTTGGCGTTGGCCTCCGCCGCCCAGCCGCCGGTGCGATCCATCTCGGCCGAGAGGCTGAGTAGTTGCTGTTGCATGGCTGCATCATGGGGAGCTTTTTGGATCTGGGCGCTGGTCGATTCGTAGATCGCGCAGCAGCGTCATCTGGGGCGAATCGCTGCGGAAGAGCTGATCTAGCACAGTGGCGTTGTCGTCCAGTGCTGGCTCCTGGTGCAGCATCTCGACGCGCACGTTGCCCCACACGTTAACGTGGCCGGTGTCGGGAGCGTCTTCGCCCGCGATCAGGCGCAGCAGCGTCGACTTGCCGCTGCCGTTGACGCCGATTAAGCCGATGCGCTCGCCCTCGCTGATCATCAAGTTGACCTTGTCAAGGAGCAGCCGCTCGGAATATTGTTTGGAGACAGATTCAAGAATTAGTAAAGACATACTCATCTTTCAATTGCTTATTTTGACCCATACCCCAGCGTGGCAAAGAGAGCATCCTCGATCTGATCGCCCAGGTGAATATTGCCCGCGCCATAATCCACCGGATCGGCCGATCCCCAGAGCATCTCCAGCGATGTATAGCTGGTGACACCGCCGGGCCTGTCGCCCGTGGCAGACACATAGTCGTTGACGGTGTCGGCATCCTGCCCCATGATGAAGAGAATCTTCCCCTCCGGCGGAACAAATGCTGAACGTTCGGCGGGTTGTGTAGACATGGACTGACATCCGGTGAGTAAGAAAAGCACCAAGGTTAGGACGAAGGTTGGGTCCATCAAGATAGTTCGGTTGCTGTAAATAGAGTTGCCCTGCATTTACGTCTCTTCTACCTCTCGTCGTGCTAATTCTAGAAGTTGCTCAAAGTCTTCTGTGACATTTGCAGATTGCGCACCTCGACGTATACGATTCATATCTAATTTCCCCCATTGGACAACCAAAATACCTAGAGCATCACGTAGATGTTTTTCGGAATCAGTGTTTTGAAAGGCGACTAATTTTGCCAACACCGCATCCTCTGGGGTGATGAAATCGGCATATTCGCCTCTTCTATCGTATTGAAGATGCAATCGACGTTGAAAAGCGATCCGCGTAAACACATCATCAGGTAGAGGGACCAGGTCTACCTTGGCTCCAGTTGCCATTTGGATCACATTAAACGGGTACTTACGCTGTAGTGAATCCTGAATTGCCTGTTCATTGGCATAATATGCGGGAACGGGAAACGCTTCTACGAAAGGTTGGATGTGAGAAGATCGCATGTCCACCACGATATCAACGTCAGCAGTAAAGCGTAGTTCGCCATATAAAATCGCAGCAAACCCACCCACAATCATGTATGGAATCTTCAGATCCTCAAGCACCGCGACGACATAAGCCAGAAACCCTTTTAACTCATCGCTTTCAAGCGCTCCCACTGGGGCCACCTAACTTTAAATTACTTTGCATTCGTCGTATCACCCGCCAATTCAGCACCTCTGGTGACAGATCGGGATCTTCTTGGAGTACACGAGCGCGCACGGTTTCTAGGGCAAATTTATACATCTGAAAAATCAATTCGCCCTTACGTGCCGGCGTCATCTGCCGCCAGATCTCGACTTGCTGTTTATCGAATCCGCCTAGGCGACGGCGAAGCGCTTCCACAGCATCGACTGTTGAATCCGGTGTACGTCTAAACGCAGTTATGTCTAACTTGTCGCCGATCCGCCCCATGATTCTATTTCCTTTGGATCTACGTTGCCGTCTGGATTGCCTCAATAGTCGTTGGATCTTCCAAACTGCTAATGTCGCCCAGATCCATGGCCCAGATAGGCGGCCCGGATCAGGCGGCGCATAACTTTGGCGTTCCGCGTTTTGGGCAGCGCCGTGCAAAACTTGATCGCTTTGGGCTTGAGCGGGCGCCCCAACTCGGCGGCAACCCCTTCTTCAAGGGCTGCCCGCAGCGCTTCGCTGGGGGTGCATCCCGGCTTGAGTACACAAAAGACCACCACGGCATTGTCCTTGATCGGATCGGGCACGCCCACCGCCGCTGATTCGGCCACTTCGGGATGAGCATTGAGAATCGCCTCGACTTCGGCTGGCCCCAGCCGTTTGCCCGCCACCTTGATTGTATCATCACTGCGTCCCAGGATGTACCACAGCCCATCGTCGTCGATGGCGGCAAAGTCGCCATGCAGCCACACGTTGGGGAAGCGTTGCCAATAGGTGTCGAGATAGCGCTGGGGATCGTTCCAAAAGCCGCGGGTCATGCCAATCCACGGTTGGCGGATCACCAATTCGCCAACCGTGCCGCGCACAGCTTGGCCCGCATCGTCCACCACATCGGCATCCATGCCGGGGATTGGACCGCCAAAGGCCGCCGGCTTGAGCGGTTTGAAGAAGTTTCCCGCCAGAATACCACCGCTGACCTCCGTGCCGCCGGTATAATTGAGGATAGGTTTGGCGCGCCCCAGCACATGTTCAAAGATCCACAGCCACGAGTCAGGATCCCAGGGGCTACCGGTGGAGCCGATCGCCCGCAGGGCGGTGAGGGTATGGCGGGCGACGAGATCGGGGCCGTGGGGCATGAGCGCCCGTACCAATACAGGCGATAGCCCCAATAGCGTGACGCCGTGTCGGGCGCACATCTCCCACACCCGATCCGGCGCGGGGTGATCCGGTGCGCCGTCGTAAAAGAGCATAGACGCACCGTTAAGCAGCGCCCCAAAGATCAGCCACGGTCCCATCATCCAGCCCATGTCGGTCATCCAATAGACGGTGTCGCCAGCTTTCACATCCATGGCGTGGCGCATGTCCTGTGCAGCTTTGACGGGAAAACCGCAATGAGTATGCACTGCGCCTTTGGGCCGTCCGGTTGTGCCGCTGGTATAAATGATCATCAGCGTGTCTTCGGCGCTTGTCTGCTCGGTGGTTGCCTGGGTGGATTGGTGCGGTACAAGCTCGTGCCACCAAACATCACGGGGCGTCGTATAGGGGATCTGCGGCAGAGCCACCCGATTGACGACGATGACATGTTCCACACTGGGCACGGAAAGCAGCGCTTCGTCCAATACTTGTTTCATAGGCACAACTTTGCCCCGGCGCATCAGGCCATCCGCCGCAAAGACGGCTTTGGCGTTGGCATCGGCCAGACGGCTGGCAATCGCCGACGGTCCATAGCCGCTGAACAGGGGCAGTACGATGCCGCCAATTTTGACGATGGCGAGAAAAGCTACTGCCAGTTCCGAGATCATGGGCATGTACAGCCCGATGGCATCGCCCTTGCCCAGCCCCAAACTGCGCAGTGCGTTGGCACACTGGCAGACCTGCTCGTGGAGTTGGGCATAGCTCATGCTTTCGCTGTAGCCCTCTTCGGCCTCCCAGCGCAGGGCGGGCTGCGTGGCATGGATGGTCCCTTGCCACTTGTCCAGGCAGTTGTGAACGATGTTCATTTCGCCGTCCACACACCAGCGCGGCAGGGCTGGCCCCGCGCTCATGTCAACGATGCTGGTATAGGGGCGCTGAAACTGAATATCAAGATCAGCCATCACCGCATCCCAAAACCAGCCAATGTCCGCCACAGAGCGGGCCAACAGATCGTCATAGCTGGCGATGCCGTAGCGGTCCATAAAGCGTTGGAGGTTGCTGGCTTTGATCCATTTCTGATTAGGCTGCCAGGCAATCTCTTGCCCAAAAGGGAAGGTTTTACTCTGGTTTTTGTCGGGCATCGGCTGGCTCCTGAGATCGGGGAGGTGAGTTAAAACAAGTTACGTAGAAAATCTTTGACAATGGCCGCCACACGATCAGGCTGTTCATAGCGGATGCAGTGACCGGCTCCGGGGACGTGAACGACGCGCAGATGCGGGGAGAGCGCTTGCAGTTCGGCAGCCGTGGCCGCAGAGACCACAACGCCGCGCACTTCGTCGCCGGTGATCAGGAGCACGGGCACGCCGAGATTGGCGACGGTGCGCCGGAAGTCAGGGGGCGGCGTTTTCAGCGCATTAAAGACTTCCATCCTCGTTTCGTGTTTGGCGGTAGCCCAGTTGTCGAAGGTATCTGCCGACCAGAGCGGGTTTTCGGTCTGGCCTTTTGCCACCAGTTCGCTGTGGCTCATGGCAAGGTTGGCATGGTGGCGCTCCGGCCAGTCGCTGCGTTGTTGGTTGGGTTGGGCGCTAATAAAGGCCGGGTCTTCAAGAATGGCACCGCGGATCAGGTCTGGGGCTTTGGCAGCCACAATCGCGCTGACTGCGCCGCCCAACGAGTGGCCCATGATCACCGGGCGCTCCAAATTCCAACCCTCGAATCAAGGCGATGAGATCGTCGGCCTGTTCCTCAAAAGCGTAGCCCTCTTCAGGCGCGCTTGTCTGCCCGTGGCCGCGGGCGTCGGGCATGATGCAATCATAGTCGGCGGCCAGTTCGTTTGCTAGCCGGCTCCAACAAGCGCCGTTGTCGGTCAGCCCGTGGGCCATGACCACCTGGGGCTTGTCCCCGCCGCTGCGGTGATAGTGGATGTCGATGCCGTTGGCGTTGATTGTTGCCTCAGTCCATGCAGTCATTGGTGGGTCTCCTTGTAGGGGCGGGGTGGAAAAGCAGCCGGTTGGAATGCAAAGGCAGTATAACAAAAAACTCGCCGCCCTCACAGGGCAGCGAGTACTTTGTGACGAAGCCAAACTCGGCGTCGTTCTGTTAATCCAAACTATCGTCGGAAAGCTCCACTTCGCTGATTACGTCGCGCACGCCGGGCAGGTCGGCGATAATAGCCTCGGCGCGGCCTATATCGTCCGCGGTCTCCACGGTGCCGCGCACGGTGACCACGCCTTCAATCACGCTGATATGAATATCATCGAGATGCTGGGTTTCGCTGTTGAGACGCAAGGCTTCGCTGATATCTTCTTCCAGATCGCTGATCGTTATTGTCCACACGGTCGGGCAGATCAAACACATCGGGATTGCTCTCCTCCATGCTGGGCGCAAAGCCAATGCCCATCGCCGCATTCTGTCCATCCCCACTTGGTACAACCGGCGCGTCGGTGGGCGGTGTATAGACAAGGCCCTGCTCGTCGGCAATCGTGGGATTCCACGTGCTGCCGTCTGTGTGCTGGGTGTCAGAGAGATAGTCAATGCCGATATCCTCTTGGTACTCTTCCAACTGCGATTCGTGAATCCCCGTGGCCTCGTCGTCTTCGTCCGCGAATTCGTGGCCTTCGGGCGGCACAATGCCGGGAATGACTATATCTTCATCCACAACTGGGTTGAAATCATCTTCTTCTGTGGCATCTTCTGCCGGGAGCGGTTTCGGGGTGCGCGGGGATCGTCGGTCGGCCATAGGGTCTCCTTTGGTGCTGCTGTTTCGCTTCGACGCAGATCGCCGAGAGCCTATGGCTAGTATACGCTCCTGTTGTTCTCGTGGGAATGGATATTGAAACAGAGATTGGATACAAACGGGGTTACAAAGGCAGGCCAACTTGCAAGGCGGTCCAAATCGAAAGCACGATCAAGAGTTGACCGCTGCCATAGAGCAGCCAAATGAGGGTATCTTGCGAGGCAAAGCGGCGCGGTGTAAAGAGTTCAAGGCCAATCAGCAGATCGCTGACGAAAAAAAGCGCGGCCCCCAGCGCCAGGCCCACGAATGGCGGAAACTGGATTGCCAGCCCGGTGGCCGCGCCACGGTGATGGCAAGAAAGAGGGCATAAAGCAGGCCGGCCAGCCGCAGCGCCGAAAGGCGATGTCCGCGCAGAATGAGCCAGTAGACCAGAGCCGCCGCCACTCCCATCCACAGTATTATCCCCAGCCAGCCCACAGGGGCATAGCTGACAATGGCAGCAATGTAGGCGACGTGGCCCATGCCAAAGGCAAGCATGCCCATTAACTCGCGATGGGGCGCACGCAGCAGCCGAGCCATGAAGAGATCGCCGATAAAGCCGGCGGTCATGCCCAGGGCGATGAGTCCAGCGTAGCGGTTCATGGGGGGATGCAGGGCCAGCAGTGTGCCATACCAGCCAAGCAAGACGAGAATCAGCGAGGAGAGCATCCGCAGCGGGCGCGGGGTTGTGGGCAGATGGCGCCAACGGCTCCACAGGAAGCCACCCCATAGGGCCAATGTCCATAGAACGACCAACCCCCAGGCCATCAGATCAAGTGCTGGCATGGGCGTATTCGCTGACGTAGCCCAGCAATTGTGGCTCGGCCCAGACTGCCCAATTCCAGCGGGCATCGCCCAACCCGTCGGTCATCAACTGTATTACCACGCTTTGCCCGGCCAGGTTGGGCAGATCAAGCATGGAACGTTCCCACTGCGAAGTCTGTTTGGTATTGCTCCACAGCCTCATGCCATTGACATAGATTCGAAACGCGCAGAAGTTGTCGCCTTCCATCAGCGCGCCGTCGCGGATGCCCACGGCAAAGCTCATGCGCAGCCGTTCAATGTGGCTGGGCACGCTCAGTTGATATTCCACCACGGCGCTGCCAGTGACGGGGGGGTGTTCCCACAGGGCGTTTTGTTGCACCATGCCACAGGTGGCCGGTCCCACCCGGATCTCCATTAGATCGGGGCGGCGGGTGGCGGCTTGGCGAGCCTGCGGAAAGGCGTCGAGCAGGTCGTATTTCCAGACAAGCTGTTGCCCGGGGTGGCTCTCTTCTTCGTCTTCCAGCAGGCTATGCCAGAGTTCTTCTTGCCACTTGAGGTAGCTAATGTATTGGGAGAGTTGCAGGAGCGATTGCTCGTTGAGATCGCCAATCCGGCGAATCACGGCGTCGAGCACTTCCTGGCGTGGATCGAAATCGGGCATGAGCGGGAAAGTTTGTCCTTGGGAGATCGGGCGATTAGGAGATTTTCAATCCATCTTCTGGAAATCTCCCAGTCGCCCAATCTCTTCATTAATAATTTCTTCATTAATTACGTGGCATGAACCGCTGCCACATGATATGCCTTGTCTTGCACCAGCCCGTTCATGAGGGCTTCCCAGCGCGAGGCGGCCATCGGGTTGCTCAGCAGCACCAGCGCTACGTAGCTGGGTTCAAAGGGCTTGCGGCGCAGGATCATTCCAGCTTCTTCGGCCAACTGGCTGCCCTTTTTATGGTTACATGTCTGACAAGCCGTCACAAGATTATCCCAAGAATGGCTGCCCCCGCGGCTGCGTGGGATGATGTGATCCACGGTCAGATCATGGCGACCGGGTGTGTCGTTACAATATTGGCAAGTATAGGCATCGCGCAGCATGATAGCCGTGCGCGTGGGTGGGACAGAACGATGGGGCAGACGCACATAGCGGGTCAGCCGGATGACTAACGGTTCCGGCAGCGCCTGGCTGCTGCTGTGAAGCATCCGTTCCGTTGCTTCCAGCAGTTCGGCTTTTTCACGCAAGAGTAATACGACAGCCCGTCGCACAGAGACGAGGCTGAGCGGTTCAAACGTGGCATTGAGCACAAGCACCATTCTTGACATGCAGACACCCTCTGGTTCCCGTTCCCGGCCAAAGAGGAAAGGGACGCCACTACGTTACAGCAACAACACCCGCACGGATAACAACTTCCATTAAAAAGAAACAGACAATCGCCATTAAAATCGATTTCACGTTTTCGTCTTCCAACCGGCTGAGATAAAGATAGGCCGCAGGCAGAGTGATCACCGCCACACAGGCATAGAGAATATGCACAAACACACGGGCGAGGTTATCGCCCAATCCCTGGCCGTATAGCACAAAGCCCAGAATAAACTGCCCGATCATCAAGAGTTCGCCCACCGCTGCCCCGCCATACCAGTTGCCGTCCAGGGGCTGCGAGCGTAGGCGTTGAATAATTGCCCATACGCCCAGGGCAATAAAGAAGAAAACACCAGTGCGGGATAGCCCCGCATGTACTTCGCTTAGACTCACATTATCCTCAAGTTAAAGGTATTGCTTATGGGATTAACTATAGCAGTATGGTACTTGAAACCGCATCGTTTTGTCTATAGTTTCCACACAAGAAATCACGTCTTCTGTGTGTTTGTGTAATTTGAGGCGTAAGGGCGTTGTGATCGGGCGATTTTCGCCTTTCTTCAATCTTTCTCTTAGGCCACTGCATGGACGCCCAGATACTGCTCCAGCACGCCCACCACCGGGCCGCCAATTTCGTAGCTGTGCCAGCCCTGACTGGCGGCCAGCGCATAGATACAGCCGCCGATGACATAATCGTTTTGCTGCATGGCCTGATCATACCAGACCAATTGCTCCACGTATGCGCCCGGCCCCCACAGCCCAAAGCCATTCTGTGCCCAATACTCTTGGAAGTGCTGCCAGCCGCGCGCCTCGGGCGGGCCAGGTCGATTTGACACCAGCCCGTCTACGCCTAGTTCTGTCATCACCAGGGGCAGGGCCAGCCCACGCGGGATTAGAAATTGATTGTAGACCTGACGATAGCGTAGCGTCAACCAGCCTGTATCCTCAGGTGAAATTCCTGGATAGCGCCCGCCGGTCTCACGGGTACTGAGGTAGTAGATAGTGGGCGCGGAATACTCGTGTAGCCCCAGCCAGCCGTCGTGCTCTTTGGCGGCTTGCAGCGCGGGAACAAAATGTTCCCACATCTCCAGCGGCGGTTGGCCTGTGCCAAAGTTGCCGATGACGCTGCGAATGCCGCGCGCGCCAGCAGCCGCGTGCGCTCTGCCTCGAAATCGGCCAGTCGTTTCATCTCGTCGATGTTGCCCGCCACCGGCTCGTTATAGGCTTCCCAGCCGTCAAAATAGGGCTTGCGCGCCGGGTCATCGGCATAGGGCACTACTTGATTCACAAAGGCGCGGGCCGCAGGCAACGGATCAAGCGTAGCCAGTTCAATTTGGGGCAGATCAATGCGCCCGATTACCTTTGTGTGTGGCGATGTGGATTTGATCTGCGCGGCGAAGTTGGCGTCTAGTTCCAACGTTTTCACAACCGCCAGGCCGCGTGTTTTGAGAAGCGCAAAAATTTGCGGATCATTGCGCGAGATAAAGATACCCAATTTGCTCGGCGGCCCCGCCGGAAAGGGTGTCGCTATGGGGGTGGGCGTGGGCGGGATGGGTGTCTGGGTGGGCGTGGCCTTGGGCGGCGTTGGTGCAATTGTTGGTTCCATCGTGGGCGGCGCGCTCTCGACGGAAACTTGGGGCATATAGAGTTGTGTCTCTGTGGTGGGGGATGGCAACGGTGAGCGGGTATTTGTCGCCATTGCCACTGGTTGCGGCGTTGGCGTTTCATCCCGGCCACAGGCTGCCAGTGTTACCCCGGCCAATAGGCTGCCTAGAAAGCGCCGACGATTAAGTTGCGTTGGGCGTTGCCAGGACGGAGCGGTCGCTTGGATCTGAAGAAGGCCGTCTTCTACGATATCTTGGGTTGTGACTTGTTCATCACGGCGGTCTGGTTGGGGATGCATATCGACCCCAGCAGGCTCTGGCATTTCATCGGAAGATCTAATTTCATTCATAGCGTCTACTATATCACTCTCCGCAAAGGTCACCCAAACTTTGAATTATCCACGCTGTTGGCATGGGGAGAGGGGGATGGGATTTGTCACAATGGAATAAATTTACTATACTTTTTATAGTGCAGTTGCTTATAGAGATATGAGCTAGAAGCCACAGAATGGGTAGGGGCGCTGCTTGCTGAACCCTTGGGTGCAGCAAGCAGAATCCCTAGCTGCTATTATCCGCTGTTGATCTATTGCCTCTATTAGACTGTGCGTGTTGCAAACGTTTTGTTTGTGAATATTGTTTCACAAACCTTTAGTCAGAACCGTAGGAGGGTTTCCATGCAGAAGTATGAAGTGAGTATCGAATATTGCGTTCAGTGAAATTACACACCTCGTGCTGTCCGTGCGGCAGCAGACTTGCTGAACAATTACACACCGGTCATTGAAAATCTGAAGATGGTTCCGTCATCGGGCGGGCGATTTGAAGTGATGGTCGGCGACACCCTGGTTTATAGCAAAAAGGCGGAGGGTCGTCACGCTGAGGAAGGCGAAGTTCTGAAGCGCTTTCACGAGAAGATGGGGATTGACCCCATGCCGCGAGAATAAACCTTTCGTCTGTTTATCCTAAGCAGTGCCACAAAGGAACAGTTTTTCTCTTTGAAAATGCTCTTGTATACTGCTGTGGAATAAAAAGACTCGGAATCACACGATTCCGAGTCTTTTTTATAGGCCTGTGGGCAGATCAATAAAGGTAAATTCAACCCCAAATTGCGCGGCCAAATGCTGCCCCAGTGCCTGGACACCCACAATTTCTGAGGTGTAATGGCCGCCATAAATGACGTGAATCCCAGCGTTGAGGGCATCATAATATTGGGCGTGGCTGGTTTCGCCAGTAATAAAGGCGTCGCAGCCCAGGGCCGCGGCCTCTTCAATGGACTTTGCGCCAAAGCCGCTTAAAATCCCCACACGGCGGATCTGGTGTGGCCCGTGGGCCATCACCAGTTTGGTCGGGCCAACCGTGGCTTCAAAGCGCGCTACCAATGTATCAATCGTCAGCGGTTCGGCACTCTCGGCCAGCACGGCCAACGGCACGCCGTTGACCTTGGCCCACCACTGTTGCACAGATAGCCCCAGGCGGCGGGCAAGTTCAGCATTGTTGCCCACAGTCGGGTGCGCATCCAGTGCCAGATGTGCAGCGTAGAGATTAAGATTGGCCTTCATGTAGGTACGAACCAACCGACCAAAAGAGCCGCTGAGCTTTTTGGCATCTCCCCAAAAGATGCCGTGATGCACTAACAATAGATCGGCCCCCGCGGCCAGTGCGGCGTCCACACAGGGCTGATGGGCGTCGACCATGCCGACAATTTTAGTAACCTCTTCCTTCCCCTCAATTTGTAGCCCCTGCGGGCCGTAATCGCGGATTTCGGCAATTTTCAAATAGTCGTCTAGGTAGCGTACAAGGTCGTTACGTTGCATGATTTCTCCTCGGCTATTAGTGGAGTTAGTATTTATTCTGGTTTAGGATGCGACGCACTCACCAAGGGTAGGTTGGTTGGGAAAAGCTTGTGTGGTGAGTGCGTCGCACCTGTATCGTTACGTACGTTATAAATAAGCACTTGCAATGCAGAAATTTCACTCTTTGCCTGTCACTGCCGCCCCATCCCCTGCGCCGCGGCGGATAAACGCTTTGACGCTGTGGGCAAATTTGCGCCGGGGCAGCAGCACACGATGTCCGCAGGTGGTGCAAATTACGCCGATGTCCGCGCCTACACGCACGATCTCCCAGTCGGTTCCCCCACAGGGGTGGGTTTTGCGCATGCGCACCACATCGCCCACATAGAGTTTTTCGTTGATTTCCAACATGGGGTTGCTCCCTTCACGCAAAGACCGGCGGTAGATTCCGCCGGTCCTATTGTATGTAAAAATTTGTCTTTAGAAAATGACAGGCCTATGCGCTGAGTGCCTTCACATCGGGCTGGCGACGGCTGGCCCGTATCATGCCACCCAGGGCAAAGACAAAACTGAGCATATAGACCAGCCAGCCCAGAATGGGAATCCGCCCCAATATGACCACAATCAGAACCCCGGCCAGTGTCATCAGTAGTAAGCTTGTACTGGGATTGTTGCCTAGCAAGCGGCGTCCCAGCCAAAGACCCGTGACCAGCGGGCTAAAGAACCAGAGCAAGGCCAGCAGACCAAAAAGAAAGATAAACATCACCAGCGCCGGGAAAAGCCCCCAAAAGAACCACATAAGCATCACCAAAACGGCTGAGACAACCGGAATAAACATTAGCAACACAGCCCCCACCAATCCATAGAGGCCGGTCTCCGTGGGTTGAGCGGCAATGGCGTCGGCGGGTGCAGTGAGTACATTGGGCACAAAGCGCAACAACAGCCAACAGATGCCGGCAAAGCCCAGCACCATAAGCAGCGTGCGCAGAATCCACCCAAAGACATTGCCCAGCACGTTGGGAGCCGTGCTTTCCTGAACCGCCTCTTCGTAAACCACATCGGGCGCCACACCTTCGGCGGCGGTCACGCGTTCTGGCGTGGAATAGGTGAGCTGACCGTTGACACGTGCCCCTGCTTCGGTGCGAAATTGCTGTGCGTTGATATCGGCATTGCGCGCCACCTGCCCGCCCAAGATCACACTGCCCATGCCGACAAAGAGATCGCCGCCAAACGCACCGTTCAGCTCAGCCGCTCCGCCCACAATATAGGCACTGCCGCCGATTTCGGCGTTGCTATCCACACGTACGCCTTGTTCAATCGAGCGTGTCCCTGTGGTGATGGGGAAAGTAAAACCGCCTGGGGCAGAACCACCGCCCGCCACAAAGAGATCGTCTTGCACTACACCGCGAATATCGATGCCGCCCCCAGCCACGCGCACATCATCTCCGGCCAGCCCGTTCAACACAATACCGCCGCCTGCAACGACAATATCGCCGGTGACCTCGCCGTTGATCTCTATGTAGCCGCCCGCGGCAAAGAGATCACCGTTGACAACGCCATCAATGTAAATTTCGCCAGCCGAAACATAAAGATCATCGTCAATAATCTCGTTTTGTGGAAGCCGATACAGATCACCCTTGCCAAATTCGGCGGCCAAAGTTGCCCCTGCCATCAGTACTGTCAGAACAATCACCAAAAAAATAACCAGGGTAGATTGCTTACGCCCGATTGAAACCATACCATACGCCCCTTTCTAAAGGATTTGATCAATGCAAGCATGGTGAGAGTTCACGCTGCCTGCTCCAATACAGTCTACACTACGCCAGGACGATAAAAAAGTTGTCTCTCTGTCCTCGTTGCGTCCAGAAAAATTGCGTCTGTATATAAAAAAGGACGAAACCAGATCATGGTTTCGTCCTGGGGTGAGTGCCTCTCTCTCAAAAGAAGCTACCGAACTTGCTATTGGGTTGTCATTATTTAATTGTTCTGCTTAGGAAGATGCCTTTGCTGTAGGCGCTTTGCGTGCGTACTCTACAGCCTGTAACGCATTGTCCAACACAAGAATCGGGATAGGTCCGCGCATCTGCCAGCGCATGGCGGTTTCATAATCCACATCCACCACCCACTGACGGCGCACCAATCCAGGGACATCGTGTGGGGCGGCTTGATCCACCACCCAGAAAGGACCTTCGGCGGGGTGGCCTGGGCGTTGCAGCCAGACTCGGCGATCCATATCGCCTTCGCGCAACAGCGCAACCATGCCAATGCACTCATCACACTTGGTTACATCGCCCCACCCAATCTGCCTTTGTAGCACCTGTTGCATCAAGCCTGGGTTATAGTACATGGCTAATCCCCGAACGGGCAGGGGCGATGGTTGAAAATAATCAGGTTTCAGATCGTGATAACTATAAACGCCCTCTGGGTTGACAGTGGCAATTTTTTGTTCAGACTGGGCTGGTTCTGGCGCCACCTTGGGTGCGTCTTCTTCTGCCCGCGCCACCGTGGTAAAACAGCTAATCAGGAAGGTGCCAACACAGATGACATGAATAAACCGAGACATAGTCTCTCTCAACTTTCCACAGGAATGAGGGCCATTGTGTGAGGATCGCGGCCACGGAGGCGGCGAAGTCGATGAGAGAGAGGCTAGATTTTTTAGATTTCATGCTTCACAAATGACCCTTGAATCGACACGATTATATATAAACTCAGAACGGCTACGCATAAAAACATGAGTAGTTTTGTCCTGAAGCGGTTGTTATGTAAAATCCATTTTGCGGTGGCGCATGATCACACTTTGCGCCAGCCCAATCGCCAGCATGGTGGAAACCAGACTGCTGCCGCCATAGCTGATAAAGGGCAGTGTAATGCCGGTGACGGGAGCAATACTCAAGTTCATGCCCACATTGATAAAGGTTTGGAAGAGGATCAGGGCCGCGACACCCACGGTGATTAATCGGCCAAACTGATCCTGGGCCAGATCGGCAATACGCAGAAGTCGCCAGATTACGAAGAAGAGTAACATTAGAATTATGGTTGTGCCCACGAAGCCTAACTCTTCGGCAATCACGCTAAAAACAAAATCTGTGTGGCGCACCCGCAAGAAGTGAAGCTGGTTCTGGCTACCATGTCCCCAGCCCATGCCCAGCCAGCCGCCATTGCCAATGCTGATCAGCGCTTGGATCACATTGAAAGAGGCGTCTGGGTTAGAGGCCGGATCGAGAAACATGGTGATGCGCTCCAACATGTAGCCTTGCATGGTGCCATAGAGAAAGGGCATGGCCGGCAGCGATAGACTTCCCAGCGCCACCAGATGCCAGATACGGATGCCACTGATGAGCACAAGGCTGCCGCTGATAAAGCCCAGCGCAATCGTCATCCCCAAGTCTGGTTGCAAATAGACCAGGACCAGCGGCAACATTAGCAGCACCAGCGCACCGATCAAGTAACCAATCGAACGCAGCCGATCTTGAAAGCGGCTAAGATACCACGCGAAGAAGATGATCAGCACAAACTTGCCCATTTCGGTGGGTTGGATGTCGGTAACGCCAATGTCCAGCCAGCGGCGCGAGCCGCCCTTGACGGTCCCCACGAAATAGACAAGCACCAGCGAGATCAGAAAAACAATATAGAGAGGTTGGGCGATGAGTTCGAGGTGACGGTAATCGAAGGCAGATATGGCAAGAATAACGAGGATGCCCAGACCCGCAAACTGTAGTTGACGGATCCAGTATTCATTGAGATCGATGGTATTTTTGGTGGCGCTATAGGTCATGGCAATCCCAATTCCACAAAGCGCCAACACCGCGATAAAAAGCGGCTTGTCAAAGTGTCGCCAAAGCGAGCGGTCTGCAAACATAGGTGCTGATTGTAAACGAGACCCCTTTGATCTCTAAAATCCGAGCCAGCGCCGAAATCGATCCCACCAACTGCGCTCTCGAAAGGTCATCAGCGGCACGTTATAGCCCAGAATGCGCTGTGTAATGTTATGATAGGCCGTGCTGACATAGGCTTTGCGTTCCAGAGCAATCGGTCGCCCGCGATTGGTCGAGACAATAATGCTGTCATCATCTGGCACAATTCCCAGCAGATCGATGCTCAAAATGTCGAGAATATCCTGCCGATTGAGCATATCTCCCCGACGCACCAGCCGCGGGTTGTAGCGGTTGATGATCAGCCGCGGCTCAATCGTCATATCCCGCTCCATAATATAGATAACCTTGTCGGCATCGCGCAGCGCGCTGATTTCTGGCGTGGTGACAATGATCACTTCATCGGCAGGGGCCATGGCGTTTTGAAAGCCTTGTTCAATCCCTGCCGGCGAATCGACCAAGATATAGTCAGCTATCTCACGCAATTCCTTGCAGATCGCCACCATCTGCTCTGTGGTAACTGCGTTTTTGTCGCGCGTCTGCGAGGCTGGCAGCAAATAGAGTTCATCTACGCGTTTGTCGCGGATCAGCGCCTGGCTCAGCGTGCAACGTTTTTCCAGCACGTCAACAAGGTTATAAACGACGCGGCTTTCCAGCCCCATGATGATGTCCAGATTCCGTAGGCCAATGTCGCCGTCAATGACAACCACGCGTTGATCCGCCATTGCCAGGGCCATGCCCAGGTTGGCCGTCGTGGTGGTTTTGCCCACGCCGCCTTTCCCCGATGTCACTGTGATCACAACGCCAGCCACGGGCTGCTCCTCTGACAATGCGTAAATTGATGATGCTATGATTATCGCAAGCGGACGGTACGCACAGGCCAGCGCGCATCCCAATGATCAACCACAATGCGACCTTTGAGTACACGGGCCACCTCTGCCTTGCCATTGGACTGGCGCTTCCAAAACCAGCGGCCCGGATCATTAGCATTGCCGCGCGGTGACATAGCGATCTGGGCAGCAATCCGCACCTGCACGGGTTCAAAATCCAGCGCTGCAATCAGGGCGTTTTCGTCGCCCATCGCCCCAGCATGGACAATCCCGCGCAGCCTCCCCCACACATAGACATCGCCGCCGCTCACCACTTGGGCCCCTGGGTTGACATCGCCCATCACCATTACATGCCCAGCATGGCGAAAGACCTGCCCTGACCGTAAGGATCCCCGATAGAGATAGGGCGGGGCCGAGATGCGTTGCACTAGATCTGGCTCGGTGGGGTGGGCCATGACCGAGGATTGCACAGCCGGCGCAATGTCGGTGTCATTCAGGAGCGGGCGCGCCGCCGGGGTGACAATATCCTCTTGAATCGCCTGCACAATTGAATCGGTGATGGCCGTAGGCATTTGGAAATCAGCGACATCAGGTCGCCGCTGGCTTTCCTTGCCACTTAGGATCACTTCCCAATTGGCCCCAGACTGAACGGCGCTGTACGGCACAACGGGGGCTTCATCGCTGGACATGTGCAAGATCGCCGCCACCCCCAACGCCTGGGCCATGCGCTGCACATCGGCATTACCCGTGTGTAACGCTTTCAGGGCCACTTCCTGTTCCGTGAGCAGGTGCAGCACTTGTTGTAATTGGCCCTGATCCACAGCTCGTTCGCCCAGATCCAGCGTCACCCGCTCGCCGCGAAAGAAGCCATTGGCGTGGGTCAAGTGCGCCGTGAGCATATCAACTACCTGCGTCCACCCGGCGTGGGCGCTATCTACTTGGATAACTACACCATCGCCGCGGCCAATAATGCGCACCGCTGGGCCTGCGGGGCGCGCGCCACTTTTTGCGCTGTGCTTGGGGACACAACCGCTTTGGGGGCTGGGATATCTGAGGGTGAACCAACAGATTGATCAGTCACTGCTTGGCAACTTGGGTACTAGACCCGCGCCAGGGAACGGGATTGAATCTGGCTGCATCGCTGCCTTCGGGAGAAACAAGCACGCGATTTGTCATAACTTTACTGTATTCGCGCCAAGTAAGCAACTCATTGCAATAGAGGGCTTGGGGCCATTGTAACCTTGAGGCTTGAAGGAGGGCATATCGCCTCTCGATTAATCCTCCGTTATGCTCTCCTCGTCTGGGGGCGGAGCGGGCAGACGACCGTTGAAGTAGTAGTCCATGACTTTTTGGGCCACAGGCACGCCCACGGCCGATCCTTCACCGCCATCATAGACAAAGACCACAATGGCGATTTCAGGATCTTCATAGGGGGCATAGGCAGTGTACCAGCCGTGGAAAGGCAGGTTGCCGTCCTTGTCCCGGTCCAGACAATCTTCAATCTCTGGATCCCAGGCGCAAAACTCGGCGGTTCCCGTCTTGCCTGCGACGCTAACGCCTTCCACCTGGCTGGCGCGCGCCGTGCCACGCGGGGCGTTGACGGTGGACCACATGCCCTGTTGGACATAGCTGAGCAACTCTTTGGAGATGGGCAATTCGCGGATGATCACCGGTTCGAATTCCTGTTGCAAGCCGCCCTCCGCATCCACAGTTCGGTTTACCAATTGGGGCTTGACAATGTAGCCGCCATTGGCAATCGCCGCGGCTTCCACCAGCACTTGCAACGGCGTCGCCAGCACATAGCCCTGGCCGATGGACATGTTGTAGCTGTCCCCTGTCGTCCAAGATTCAGCGTAGACCAGCCGCTTCCACTGGTCGTCGGGGATGAAGAGGACATCGTCACTGGGTTCGCCGGGGAGATCAATCCCCGTCTGTTCGCCAAACCCAAATAACCGCATCCATTTGGACTGACCGGCGTTATCCAACCCGCGCATGGCGTTGGGATAGCCGCCCCCAATCCAATAGAAGAAAATGTCATTGGAGAGCGCCAGCGCATCCACCACTGTCATCGGTCCGTGGACAATCCCCAGTTTGTGATTCCAACTCACGAATTTCTGGGCTTGGCTCACGTCGTTGGGAAAGTAGCGGTTGGGCAGATAGAGCGGGCCAGTATCGTTGATGCGTGTGTTTGGCGCAATCACCCCTTCGGCCAGCGCCGCCGTCGCCGTGACCATCTTATAGGTTGACCCTGGCGGATAAAGCCCCCCAATCGCATAGTTGATCAATGGGTTGCGATTGGGATCATCCTTTGCCACCTCTTCCAACGCCAAATATTCGGCGCCTAGCCCTTCGGAGAAGATATTATTGTCATAACTGGGCAAACTCACCAGCCCCAGCACCGCGCCGGTTTTGGGGTTCATGGCAATGGCGACGGCATGGGGCGCCTCGCGCGTTTTCATCATGTCGGCCAAAATATCTTGCATCACCTTTTGCAGTTCAATATCCAAATTTAAGTAGAGATTCAAACCTGGCACAGGTTCAATGACGCGGCCCGCCGTGCGATTCTCGCGGCCCAGAATATCGACTTCTAACACTTTGCGCCCAGGCCGACCGCGCACCATGTCCTGATAAGTGTATTCAAGACCGTTTAGCCCCACGCGCTCGTTGGGGTTGTTATAGTTGCGCTGCTGATAGCGTTCCAGCGCCAGCGCCGGGATTGGACCCAAGAAGCCAAGCACATGGCTGGCATACTCTCGATAGGGATATTCGCGTACGGGATCTTGTAAAATCTCCACCCCTGGCAACTGATAGCCCTCTTCCGCCACCCGAAAAGCCAATTCCTGCTCCACAAGATCAAGAATTGGAATGGCTTCAAACGAGCTACCCTGCGCCCCGATCTGGACAGCCCGTTCAATCAACGCCACCAATCCAGCCACTGGCAGCACTTTGGAGAGATCAGGGATCATGGTGGGCAATTCGGAGACAGTCTCAGTTTGGCCGTCCTCGCTCTGTTCAAAGACGGGCAAATAGACCATGCGAAAGTCCAAATTAACACCGGCATTTTTTACGGTATCGCTAAAGTCAGAGCGACCGAGCCGTCGAAACATCACCTCGGCAATGCCCAACGCCACTTCCGGGTCGCTATCTGCCTTGAGCACACGCAAGAGACGTTCCACTGCCAACTTTTCCTCATTCAGCGGCGTTGCAGCATCGTCATCAGGCAGCCCCTCTGGCCTCACCGCTACAATAAAGCTGGGACGGTTGCGCGCCAGAATCTCGCCATCGCGGTCGTAGATCACCCCGCGCAGCGGTTGGGTCTCGATCATACGAAAGCGGTTATCGTCGGCCTGAGCTTGATAGATGTTGCCGTCCAGTACTTGTAAAAAGTAGAGACGGCCCACAAGGATAAAAAAAGCAATCAAAATGCCCAAGCGAATAAAGATCGCCGCATAATTAGAGTGTCGTTCTGGTCGATAATCCATCGGTTACTCCAATGTTTCGACTTCATGCTGATTGCGCCAGCGTCGCAGCCACGGCGTCAGCAAAACCATGATCAGACTATTGTAGAGCAGCGCCGGTGGGATCAGGGCTACGCTGGTCTCGACAAACGAAAAGCGATGGCCCACCAACGTCAAAATGGCTAAATAGGCAAAAGAATAGCCCGCCGTGCCCAGCACAGCCGCCGTCACCGGGACCAGCGGGTTGCTGCGAAAAAAGCGATTATGCCCCACGCCCGTAATCAGCGCCGCCACCATCAACGCCAGGCTCGATCCACCCATCGGCCCGCCACTGAGCAGATCCATCCAGAGGCCTCCCACAAACCCCCACACGATCCCCGAACGGTTGCCCTGGAAAAGTGACCACGCGATCACCGCCAGCAAAACTAGATCGGGGCGCACATGAAAGATAGCAAGCCGGGGACCTACCACGGTCTGTACAATGGCAAGCAGCCCCAAAAAGGGGATCATAAAAAGATAACTGACACGTTCGTTCATGGGGTTGCGGGAGAAGAGGTCGCCTCAGAGGTGGCCTCTGGGGCTGCTGTCTCCGTAGTTTGGGGCTGTACATCCACTGGCGGCGTGTCCAACTCTGGCACCATCTCCAGCGGATCAAAGTTGGTGATCACCATCACCATCTCCAAGCGGGCAAAGTCCACAGTGGGACGGATCACGGCTTCTTGGAAGGTTTCAAAATCGCGCTGCCGGATCTCGGTCACCTGCCCGATGGGGATGCCCTTGGGGAAATTGCCCCCCATGCCCGATGTGAGCACAATTTCGCCCACAGCCAGGTCACCGTTCTGCGAAATGAAGCCCATAACGGGATCGCTCCCTGGGCGACCTGTGATGACGCCAGTTAAGCGGCTACTCTGGAGGATAGCGTTGACTGTGCTGGACGGATCGGTGATGAGGAGAACTTTGGATGTCGCTTCGTGGATCTCGCTGATGCGCCCGATTAGCCCTTGATCGGTGACAACCGGCATCCCCACGGTGATCCCGTGGCGACGGCCCAGATCCAACATGATAAAGCTGAGGAAGTTGTTGCTATCATAGCCAATCGGGCGGGCCAGAATTTGCCCGCCGCGGAATTGCACCCCAGGGCGCGTTTCGGCAAATTCCAATAGTTCGCGCAGCCGTTGGTTTTCGCGCTCCACCTCTTGCAGGCGCAGATTTTCCACCAACACGCTATCGCTAATGCGTTCCAATTCGGCCACACGCTGTTGCAGCGTGCGAAATTGGCTGATTGTGCTGAATGTTTCGGCCACACGGTCGGTCAGACTGGTCAAGGTTAACTGTCCCGGCGTCATTACCGCCGAAACTACCCCTTCAATGCCATTCAACCGGCCCGTCTGTTGCAGGGCCATGAGCAAAAAGGCAGTCAGGGTGAGAATGATCAGCCGGATTAACATATCGGCACTGGACCAGGCTCGTCGTTGGCTATCTCGCATAGAATTTCAAGGGAACGGTCTCCGGGCCACGGACCGCTTCCGCGTGCCGGGACACAATGCTTATCGAATCGTACTTTTGCGCTGCATCGTCGTGAGCGTTTCACGGTAATATTCGGGCTTCTCCAGGATCATACCCGTGCCCATCACCACCGAGGTCAATGGATTGTCGGCCACATAGACATGCATCCGCGTTTCATCTTGCAAGCGTTGGGCCAGCCCCTGAAGGAGCGCCCCGCCACCAGCCAGCACAATCCCATGCTCCATCAGATCGGCCACCAACTCGGGCGGCGTCTCGTCCAGCGTATCTTTCACTGCATCCACAATCACATCCACCGAGCCAGACAGCGCCTCGCGGATCTCCACGGAGCTAACTTCAATGGCTTCTGGCAACCCGGTGATCAGGTTGCGCCCACGTATGATCATGGTGCGTTCTTGCTCCAGCGGATAGGCTGAGCCAATTTCAATCTTCGAGCGTTCAGCCATACGTTCGCCAATCAGCAGGTTATACTTCTGGCGCGTATAGTTCATAATGTCTTCGTTCATTTCGTCGCCCGCCACACGAATCGAGCGCGAGACCACAATGCCGCCCAGTGAAATGACGGCCACCTCGGTGGTGCCACCGCCAATGTCAACGATCATCGAGCCGATGGATTCCGTCACCGGAAGCCCCGCCCCAATCGCCGCCGCCATTGGCTCTTCCACCAGCCCAGCCTCGCGTGCCCCTGCGCTAATCGCCGCATCGCGCACCGCTCGCTTTTCCACCTCTGTGACGCCGGACGGGATGCCGATGACCACACGCGGACGGGCTGTGCCAAAGGCCCGGTTGCCGTGTACTTTGCCGATAAAGTGATGAATCATGCGCTCGGTGACCTCAAAATCGGAGATCACCCCATCTTGCAGCGGGCGCACCGCCACAATATGAGCCGGAGTGCGCCCTACCATTTCTTTCGCCTCGCGCCCAATTGCCTTGACGGAGATGCGTCTCTTTGAGGATTTATCAATGGCAACCACCGACGGCTCGTCAATCACGATGCCGCGGCCTTTGACATGGACAAGCGTATTGGCCGTCCCCAAGTCAATGCCAATATCCAGCGAGAAGAGCCCTAGTAGCCAATCTAATGGATTTGCCACGCCTGGCATTCTCCCTTCTGTAGAGCCAGATCATGGCGCAATATCAACCGGCGCTGGGGGACGAATGTTGCCTCTACACATCTGCCTTTACCCTCAGTATCGAAGACATACGTTTCGTTGTCGGTCGGTAAATAAAATGCAGCGGCACCCGCTGCATCGTACAGCACAGTATACCATACGCCAGATGGACGCAAAAAAGCACCCCTGTGCGCTTATGATATACTTTTGTGTGATGAACACACCGACACACCCGACGCCGTTCCCCCCTATCCCTCTCTCTCTGGCTTTTGCCCAATCGGCAGCGCTTTTTCAGCCGGGCGCGCCGCTGGTGGTGGGGGTCAGTGGTGGCGCGGACAGCGTTTGCCTGCTCCATTTGCTCCTTGCCCATGCAGAGCGCTGGCAGCTGACGCTGCACGTTGCCCACCTGGACCATGCCCTGCGTGATGATTCTGCCGACGATGCCGATTTTGTGCGAAGCATAGCCATGGATTGGCAGATTCCTTGTCATGTGCGGCGGTTGCCTGCCCAGGCGCTACACACAAGCCAGCAGAATCTCGAAGCCGCGGCGCGCCTGGCGCGCTATACCTTCCTGCTCGAGGTAGCAATGGCCGTGGGCGCACCCCAGATCGCCGTCGCCCACACCGCCGATGATCAGGCAGAGACGCTGCTCATGCACTTGCTGCGCGGAAGCGGGCTGGATGGGTTGCGCGGAATGCGCCCACAGGGGCAACTCCCGCTTGATGAGGATCGCGCCGCCTCTGTAACATTGGTGCGTCCGTTGTTGGGCATTGGGCGTACACAGATCCTCCGTTATCTCAACGACTATGCTATCGCGTGGCGTGAGGACCCCACGAATGCCGATCCTGGCTTTACACGCAACTGGCTGCGCCACGCGATTTTGCCCCAGTTGCGCCAGCGTCAACCCCAGGTAGCGCGCTCCCTCATCCGCACAGCCACACTCCTCGCTGCCGAGGCGGAGCGTGCCGAGCGTCTTAACCAAGCCGCGCTGAATGCGGTGCTGGTTGCGCCGCCCACGCCACAGCGGGTGGTTTTGCAAAGAGCAAGGGTGGCCGATCATGATACAGCCACCCAGCGTGGCGTGATCCGGCTGGCTTGGAGACAGTTGGACCAGCCCGCCGAAGCGCTCACCTTTGACTTGGTGGAATCCCTACGCGCTGCGCTCTTGTCCGAAACCGCCAACGCTGGCCCTGCGCCCCTGGCCGCGGCCATCGTATGGAGCATGACCCTTCAGCATTTCAGCCTGCACCGTCAGGATGAGATGCCCTTTCTGCCCGATCATCCCTGGCTGCAAACCACCGATGATCCGATCCCGCTGCCGCCGTCGGGCGTGTGGACCGTGGGCCACTGGCAACTGCGCATAGAACGCCTGGCTGCGGTAGATCTGCCCGCAGACTGGCGCGCCAATCCTAATCCCTGGACGGCCTATTTGGACGCCGAGGCCGTTGATGCACTCTGCCTGAATAGACCACAAGCAGGTCAGCAATTTGCACCCTTGGGCATGAACGGGCAGCATAAGAGTCTGGGCGATTTTTTTACTGACCGCAAAATTCATCCGGCATTGCGCCGGAGTTGGCCGCTGATCACCGATGGCTGTGGCAACGTGTTGTGGGTTTGTGGCGTGCAAATAGCGCACCTTGCCCGCATCACCGCCCAGACCCAAGAGGTTCTCTTTCTATCATGGGCGCGCGACGAGAGGCAAAAATGAGTTTGAAACCACTGGTGCGTTGGGCCACCTTTCAGCATTGGACGTTGCGCTATACCCAGCGCGAGGATGAGATTGCCACGGGAACCTTTGGCACGCCCGCCGGTGACGTCGCTTTTCGCTATCAGCGGACGGCGCGTAGCCTTGAACTGCCCACACGTACCGTCCACCTTGACGAACATGGCTGGGAAATCAACCAGGCCGGGCAGACAACCTTTCAGTTTAAGAGCCGTAAAGAGAGACGCAATGACCAACCTTGATGCTGTGCAGTTAAACCCTGGGCGCGAAAAACCTGTGCGCCAAGGTCATCCCTGGATTTTCAGCGGGGCGATTCGTCACATCCCCGCCCAAGCTGCCGATGGCGATGTGGTGGACGTGATTAGCCATGACGGTCACTGGTTGGCGCGCGGCTATCTTAACCGGCAGAGCCAGATACAAGTGCGTTTGCTCACCTGGGATCGCGCCGAAAGCATTGATCAGGACTTTTGGCAGCACCGTCTCCAGCGTGCGGTCCAGCGCCGTCAGGGACTCATCGGCGCAGACACAGATGCTTATCGGCTGGTCAACGCCGAGAATGATGGGTTACCGGGATTGGTGGTGGATCGGTTTGGCGACTATCTGGTGTTGCAGGCTGGCACGCTGGGCATTGACCAGCGCAAAGGGGAAATCGCCCAGATTTTACACGCGATTACAGGTTGCCGCGCCATTATCGAACGCAGCGATCTCTCTGTGCGCCGTGAAGAAGGGCTGGGGGAGGTCACCGCCGTGCTGGTGGGGGACGCGCCTGGGGATCCGGTGATTATACGCGAGGGGGGACTGCGTTTTCTCGTTGATCTGGAAGAGGGGCAAAAGACAGGCTTTTATTTGGATCAGCGTGTCAATCGGGCGCGGGTGGCAACCTATTGCGCGGGAAAGCGTGTACTTAATGCTTTTTCGTATACAGGCGCATTTGCCGTTCATGCCCTGACCGCCGGTGCAAGCGAAGTGGTTAATCTGGACAGCAGCATTGAAGCGCTCTCGTTGGGCGAAGAAAATATGCGGCTCAACGGCTTCGACCCCGATGCCCACCAGAGCATCGCTGGCGATGTCTTTGAAGTGCTGCGCGATTGGTGGGAATTTGAGGAAGAGCGTTTCGATGTGATCGTCCTCGATCCGCCCAAGTTTGCCAACAACAAGCGTCAAGTCGATGGGGCGTTGCGTGGCTATAAGGACATTAACCTGCTGGCGTTGCGGCTGTTGCGTCCCGGCGGTGTGTTGGCAACCTTTAGTTGTAGTGGGCTGGTCGAGGCGGATCTCTTTCAAAAGGTGGTTTTTGGCGCAGCCGTGGATGCCGGTCGTTCGGTGCAAATTCTTGAATGGCTGCGCCAATCCCCGGATCATCCCGTTGCCATTACCTTTCCTGAAGGGGCCTACCTCAAAGGTCTGCTCTGTCACGTTGATTGAGCAAAGCTGAATGCTGGCTACAGCGCGGATTGTACAGGATTGCGCTGTCTCTCCCGTGTAGTTTGTGTAGAGAACTCCCGCATGAAACGTTAAGGAACATGGATGCAGAATCAGGAAATCGTAGAGCCATACCCTCTGCCTGAGCCAATTTCGACCCATGATCCTCATCAACTGACTGCGGCTGATGAGGACCGCGCCCTTGATGATCCTGCCTTGACGCCGCTGGTTTCGCTACTGGAGAGCTTGCTCTTTGTGGCTGAGGAAGCCGTTGAACCAGCGAAATTAGCCCAGGCATTGACTCGTACTATCTCTGAAGTAGACGCCGGACTGGTGGTGCTGGGTGAGCGATATGAGCGGGAAAACCGTGGAGTGCGCTTGCAGCGGCGCAGTGGTCGTGTTCAATTGGTGACCAATCCGGCGGCGGCACAGGCCATAGAAACTTTCCTCAACCTGGATCTGACCACACGCCTAACCGCTCCTGCCCTGGAAGCGCTTGCCGTCATCGCCTATCAGCAACCCGTCACCCGGTCGCAAATCGAAGCTGTGCGTGGGGTGGATTGTTCGGGGATATTGCGCAAGTTGCAACACCAGGGACTTATCGATGACGTAGGACGCCTAGAAGTCGTGGGCCGACCGATTCTCTATGGCGTTACGGATCTCTTCATGCAGCACTTTGGCCTCACCACGCTGCGCGAACTTCCCCATCTTCCTGATGCCGATGCGAGTGCCTTGGCTGCGGTACTGACACTGACGGAGAATGATGGAGGGCCTGTATAAAGGTATAAAGTATTCTTGTTGATTTGTAAGGAAAGCTGTAATTGACAACCGAAAAGATTTAGGTTATTGTCATGTTGGAATTTGAAACTTATATAATACAGCGAGATGAGAAGCATTCAAATAGTACTTTTTCCCTAAAATTTAACTCCACTACGTTAAGCTACTTCGCCGCCCACATTACCGCACTCAGTCAATTATGACACCTCTTGAGTGTAGTGGAATTCCTTCCTAAAACCTAATATAGCCCTTTCACGGGGGATTGCCTCAGTTTATCCATTAATAGACTGACTAGATTGCCTGTTAGTCCATTGCATTTTCCAATGGTGAAAATGTGTTTGCTCGATTTGGGTTGTGTACACAGCTTTTGTCTTTGTACACTCTTTTTTGCTTGTTGAAGATTCCATGAAAAAACCATTCAGGCGAAAGCCTGAATGGCATACAGATGTCACCACGATCTGGTTCCGCTCCACCGCCAAGTAGACACGGAATCAAATCTTCTAGAGAGAAACGAGCACGGATGCTGCGCGTGGTTTTGCCTGCACTCTTATTCAAGAGGAATGATGCAAATCGATGTGTAACCTCACTTACCTTAGCGAGGTTGCTTTGCCATCCTCAGCAGTCTCTGCGCTTGTTTGTCCTCGTTTGCTTGTTCATCTTATCTGTTTTGCCTGCTCACGCCGAAGAAGAGGCGCTGCTCCCCACGCACAGCATTGCTGATCACGTGGTGATCAGTGAGGTCAAGACTAATAATTCAGACAAAAACGAATTTGTGGAGCTTTATAATCCCACTGCTCAACCTATTGAAATGGTTAACTGGAAACTGAGGCGGCGAACATCTGGAATCACCGAGTCTAATCTGGCTAGTAGCTTTAGTGGGACAATTCCAGCCTTTGGGTACTTTTTGATCACGCCTAACGGAACATGAAGGTTATGACGAAATTCACGTTTCAACCAGATGCCCGATGATACTCAGTCTTCGTCTTTTTTGACCTCTGACTAACAGCCCGATGCTTCGTTATCGATGGTGACAGTAACATAGTCGATAAAGTTGGGCGGCGGGGCAACTTTCCCAGGAATGAAACCATGCTTTTGCTATAAACCCAGCAAGTTCTGAAAGCATTGAGCGCAAATCTTTTTACTTCTCAACGCTGCTGACATGAGCGCCACTCATACTGGCTTCGGCAATAGCTATGACAGCGATAACAACAGTCAGGACTTTGTGTTGAGGACAACACCTAATCCTCAAAACAGATTGAGCACTCCTGAACGCTGTTGCACAACCGTTTCCGGCACGCTCACCCGTCAGGGGCGTAGCGACCATAGTGGCATCCAGGTGTTAATGTGGCCTGGTTCAAATCTAAAGACTATGACCGACACCACAGGGTACTTTGCCGTTTCGGGTGTGCCTGCGATTGCCAGCCAGGATACAGCCGGCTACACCCTTGAAGTAATCGCACCGGGCTATCTTGCGCCCAAGACGACAGTGAACCTTGCAAGCTATGACCTTTCCTTACAGGTTAACTTCCCTACCCTTTCCTTGTTCGCTGGGGATCTTAACAACGATAACCGTATTAACATTTTCGATGTAGCTATCATTGGCGGCCAGTACGGGAGCACTGGTGCGGCTCTGACTGGCGATATAAATGGGGATGGGAGGGTGAATATTCAAGATCTGGCGTTGGTTTCGGGGAATTTTGGACAGAGTATCGAAGTATATAGCTGGGCACTTCAACAGCAGTAGAGGTACTGTATCCACTGTCTGCTTTATACATCACTCATACTGCTACGGCTGTTGGTGGAATATTCATGTGAATGGGTAGTAAAAGGGGGAAAGTCTAGAACACAGATGTTCAAGGTCTATTTATTAAGTCAGTATGTTGCAAATTCATCAAGAAAGTTTGTGATTTTAATCGGTTTCCACAATACAGGGGGAAGAAACAATTATGAGTAAGCAATTGAAACAGTTTCAACGATTTTGGGTCATCTTATCACTAGCAGTGCTTATGTTGGTTCTGGGTCTAGCTGTTCGTGTGGCACTTGCTGATAACGTAGCCACTGATTTTGAAGCATTTACTATCGGCTCGCCGAATGGACAAGACGGGTGGAGCCGGACAGGTAATTTCGATCACCAAATCGTAGATAGCACAAGTTACGGCTATACCACGTTTGGAACAAAAAGCCTGCGCATATCGAATGCTGTAACGAGTGGCAGTTTTGGCGACCAAACTTTCTCGAAGCCGTTGACGGATGAAGCGGGAGAAACAAATGCTTTCGTCAATACACCGAGTGGCACACGCCAACCTTATTTTATGGCGCAGTGGGATTTTGCCTCCACAGTTCCCGGCTCTCAACAGAGCGGGTTGTCGGTTGTCGCTAGCCCCGACCGAGGGGATGGCGGGCGCATGAGTTGGATCCAGATGACAGACACCGCAACCGGTCTGGAGGTCAACTTCTACGACTATCAAGATGCGTCACCG